>CAJUDE010000023.1 GCA_910585295.1 uncultured Lachnospiraceae bacterium
GGCGACAAGCCTACCGAAAGTATCTCCTATTTCAGACAGATAGGAGCCGACGTAAAGAGTTATGCTATCTAACATACATCAAAAAGAGGTAAGATAACACCCTCTGCAAAAAAGGTATCGTTATCTTACCTCAACAAAATTGGAACCACTGTAACCGTCGTCCACACGTTCCGACACAACGACAATATCCTCTTTGTCCTTCAGGAAATCCTTAATGAGATTTTTCTGGTTAGAAATGCTGTTGCTCTCTGCCTTTGCCGCATCTTTGACGTCGCCATCCTCTTTCGATAACCTCACATAGATGGCGGCATGATAGATTTTTTGGTAATCATATAAAACCACTCCTTCTATTTTGAATTATCAGAAAATAACGAAGTAAAATCTTCTATGTAATAGAAAGAGCCGCATTCAATTTAGTCCTGAAATCATTTTAACACGCCTCTTTCCGTTTGTCCGCTGCTTTTTTCAATTTATTTTTCTATACGGATAAGAGCATATTTTCAAATGCCTCCTCCATAGAAACACCGTTTTCAGCGAACCTTACCTTGACTTTCATATTCCCTATCCTTACAAGATATGGGTTCCCCGCCTGCTTAAGATACTGCTGCCTGCGTTTTTCCAACGGCAGCCCTTTGTCTATCCTGATTCCGGATATATCCGTCAGGCTGCCAATTTCCACATCTTCAAAATCCACTGCCAGCAATGCCCTGTATTCCCCTGCCGTCATTTCCTTCTCCTTTCCCGCTTCCTTTTATGCCGCAAGCCCGCACTGCACCTTTACCGCATGACCAATCTCCGCCAGCTTTCTTTTACTTACCCTGCCAGTCACTTCCATAATGTCCGAATAGGCAACGGAAGTAATCTGTTCGCATAGGGCAAGGCCGTGGCGGTACAGCCCGGTATTCCTGTACCCATTCAGAAACACATGGGTTGGCAGGTATTCCTTTTTGTGTATCTTTGAGGTAAGCGGCACAACCGTAATAACCTGGCTGTATTTATTTGCCATGTTATTGCTGATTACGACACAAGTCCGGATTCCCGACTGGACTGACGTCTCATGCTGCCCCAAATCCACAATGATAATGTCGCCTCTTTTAATCTTCATAACTGCCTCCATCTATAAGCGGGGAAAGCACAGCCTCCCCCTCCAATACTTCTTCAATATACTCCACCGCCTCCTGCCCCATCCTCTACCACATGCTCTGACGGACAAGGGATAATCCGGTATTTCCTATCATTCCCATAAGCATTGCTGACAAATTCGCCTGTGTCTGCCAGATACACCCGCACATCCATATCTGCCATATCTCCCACGAATTTCTCCCAATCGGAATCATCCTCTGTCACGTCATACTGGTTTCGGACTACCAAAACCTCATAACCCGTGTTTACAGTGGCATTGACGACAGACTTTACCACCGGTCTGTCCATATCCATATCCCCGATCAGGTTATGCTCCACTGCTACATCCTCCACAAGAATGTTTCTCTTAGCACACTGCACTTTTATCTGCATTACCATCTGCTCCACATTCTCCTGTGACTTCATGCTGCTTAAAAACAAAACACCCTTTGCAATCGGGTTTTCCTCATAATTCATCATAAATGACCTCCAATTCAACATATCTGTTTCTTGTTCCATAGGGAAAAACTTGCCGGCTATGTTATCCTCCCATATAAATGCTCCCATCCCCACAAAGCCCTGAATATTATATTGTTTGATTCTTATTTAGGACGAAAGCATTTATATCAGAGGACAACCGGCTGCATACGCAGCCAATCATCCCCATTGTGAAAGAACACTGATTTTGCGTTCTTTCACAGTCTGGCATAGTAAACTCCAGACTTTTATCCCCCAGCCGGGTTACACACATGGAACTGCGCCTGTTCCCACTGCACTTCCACCAGCCCATCCGGTTTCATGTGCAAGTCGCCACACCCACGAAAGGATTATCTTCTGCAATCGTGGTGTCCGTATAATCCGTTACCTCCAGATGCTGCTCTGGTAGGCCGTAACCTCTGCTCCAATCCTTCACGGGCAACATTGTGATTTATAAATCACATGACGAATCAAAATTCGCATTAGAAAAATGCTGACGCATTTTTCACAAATGTTCCAAAAACATCTAATCACTATGCAGGATTATCATGGCACGAAATGGGTTCCGGCCACTCTGCCATACGGCAAAGCGGAAATATATCGGAATGTGTGCTTGTCCTATTCAATTTGTAAAGCCATTATAAAACCTTTTTTCCAAAAATCAGATACCACAGTTCGGTTACTTGTAACCGTATGGCGGTTACCTCTGCTGATATTTTTTTATGTTTCTTATCAGATTTTCCGTTGTGGCACGGACAATGCTTTTCTGGCTGTCTGTCAGCCCCTCAGACAGGCTGCTTATGTAATCCCGGTCCTCCCCGTATACCAGATAATCAATGGAAATATTATAATAATCCGCTACCATAATCAGACTGTCTATACTTCCACCGTTCTGGCCCTGCTCCAGCTTACGGTATCTACTGAGAGAAAATCCCATCTTCTCTGCCGCCTCGCTCTGGGTTAAATTACTGTCTGCCCTTAAATCCCTTATCCTCTCTGCGCTTTTTTGCACATCATAATACATACTTAAACCTCCTGACTTTCTGTCCTGTTTGAGCAAAAAATCAGGAGGCTGTCGGGGAACGGCATCGAAAAATCCGATACCTGCTTATTGTCATAATTGGTAATCTGATAAGGAATAATAGAAAGATAAAAAGAAATTCCAAAGAATTTGTCGAAATAAAAAATACCACAATCCCCTTGAGGACTATGGTATATAGATATATATTATTCTTTTTTCTGTATCGTTTTTTGCACCGTTTCCAATGCAACGGTTCCAGCTTCACATCATTCCCTTTCCGGGAAAAGAACTGTATAACATACTCCCTGTACTTTCCTCATCAAATTTTGTAGATAAGGGAATTATATTAGATAAAAACGAGGAAACACCGAGGATTTACCGAGATTTTGACGAAGAATATCGCAAGTTTAGACAAAAAAACAGCCTGGTTTTACCCGACTGCCATTATTCTGATTGAATTTCAAAGCAGTATCCCACTTCTCTGGTACATTGGACGGAAAACGATGGCACTTTACTAAGTTTTTTTCGCAGATTACGGACATGATAACCAATTGTGTCATTTATCTCACCAGAGGGAAAACCACCCCATACACATTGATAAAACTCCTTTTCTTTCATAATCTGCTGCTGCACTTCCAAACTGCGCTGACTGATCGGTTCTAATGGGTTTTCCAAATCATAAAGAAGTTTTTGGGTTGCCTGTAATGCCGATTGCACGGAATTACCCAAAATGTCGTTATAGTTTGGTTTGCCCTTAAGTTGATTGGTAAGCCGTTGCACCATCATCTGGGATATATGTCCCATCATTCCATTTTTCTTTCTGCCCATACCATCTATGCCAACCTCTGCTGCCGCTTCCATCCATGCTGTCTTTACTTTTTCCGGTGCGTTTGGTGCAACAGAACGAAAGGCTTTTTCTGCATGATCGTTTTTAACAGCATCTTCCTTTTCAATTAACATGTCCATGAATTGATTTTCAGACACATTATTTTCTGTTTGTTTTGTTTCGTACCCTGCCATCGGGTAACCTACTGTTCCTATCGCATTAACACTCATTCTTCCAATCCTCCATTATTGTCAATTATTTTGTAACTCCTCTGTCAGTCAGAGCCACCACTGCTCCCTTGCAATAAGTCCAAGCAGACCACAGAGGCACTCTTTTAAGTACCTCTGCCAAATAAAGACGTAAGGGATATTCATATCTGCTCATTACAAACGTCCATATCAAATTTTTATATCCAGACCTTCTGTCGTACCTGATTTTCCAGACACCATTGATGTAATGCTTTCATCCGCAAAAATCTTATCCAGCAATCCTTTCGGAATAGGTTTTCCAGCAGCCCAACCGGGCACTTCCGCTTTAATAGCAGCTGTAACCTTCTTTGATATTCCTAAATGCAGTTGGTTCAGAGTCCAACATGCTGATAAACGGTCTTCCTTTTTCAGTGTCTTATAATATTCATTATTTTTACGGTAATAGGCATCCCACTCAGCCTCATTATCCCCTGACATACCATTGTATTTGTAATAGGCCATTTTTACATCTTCTAAAACATGCTGTTTCATCTCATCCGATACCGGAATAATTTTTTTGTAATCACTTCTTCCTGTGACACACATTCCCTCCACACCATAGGAGTTTTTGCGATGACCAGAGAGAAAATCTTCCAGTGTATTCCTGCCACCGGCACTAGCCCGTCTTGATAAAGCCGTATTGCCAAATGGCTTATTTGTTCTGTTTCCATTCATCCTTGAAAAAAGCTGTAAAATTCCTTGATTATTGTTTACTATCCTCATAATAATTCCTCCTTGCGTCCAACTGCTATATGGTTAAATCCATCTGCATGCCCTTTCCATCTTCCTGCAATTTTTCAGACAAACTTGTTTCCGTTTCTGCCCTCTTTTCTTTTATCTTCTCTAACAGTTTTTCTAAAGATTCCGCTTTCTCCAACTGCTTTTCCTTTAATTCTTCTTCCTCTTTTTTCTTCGCACGTTTTTCCTCTAACTGTTCCTGTAATATCTTTTTGTAAGATACAGACTGGCTTTCTTTGGATGGTTTATGCCTGCTAACACTCCAGTAAGTAACTTTCCCATCTTTATCTATAGCTGTACCACAAGCCACCATTTCATTCCCATGTGCTTCAATCCCATCTTTCATTATCCCCGCTGCCTCTGGAACTTCAGCAATATACTTTTCATACTTTGCTGCTATCGCCGGATCAGATGCCATCTTCTCAATAACATTAGAGGCAATGACTATGTTATTTCCACCACTGCTCCCAAACATATAGGCATCTTCCTGTTTTCCATTCTTAAAATCTGCTACTGTTATATTCACATCGGGATATTTTCCTTTCAATCCATTCAAATATTCCTGTGTACTTCCAGAAACTCCATTGCTCCCATTTGTCTTGCTTGCTGCATAAGTGTTTGTGTAATCCGTTACTCCTGTAATTGCCATAATATCATCCTCCTAGATAAAATCTTACAATCTATAGGAATCTTTTGAACTGGTAAGTTCAAAGATTCAGATTCATTTTTTTATACATCTAACTACTTCTTTTACCATCAAATCATCAACCATTTCATAAACCGATTTAAGTTGTTACTAATCCATGAGTTTGAAAGGCTGCTCTGGTTTTGCAGGCTTTGAAAAAATGATTGAAAATTATTATATTTCACATTCTTAAATGTAGCCGGCAGTTCTGTCTTTTCCATAGTTTCTTTCCAGTCAGCATAATCACTGTCAACTTTTGTATTAGAAGAACCATTCAGCATCTCCTTTGTAGCTTTCGTATATAACTCTATAAATTTAGCAGCATGGCTCTCACCATCTTTGTTGTTTATAATGCTCTGATTTAATTCATTTATCTGATTATATAAATCGGTATCATTTGCCCTCAGCCAGTTCTCCATATCCACATAGTTACTTGGCGTACCAGACATACGCACCTGCCCCTCATGAGTGTTATATACCACCTTACCTCTGTCTGAAACAGAACCATTCAAACCATACTTTGCAATCGTTTCCATTGCCGACATATAATCGGCTGCATGGGCTTCATCAAGGTAATTTTCTGCCAGATATTTTGCTGTTTCTAATCCAAAAGCAATCATATCCTGTCTTTCCTGCCCTGACATTCCCGAAGCATCACTTGGCATAAGGTAATTAGAGATAATTCCCATTGTGGAACTAATCACACTATCGTCTGCACCTGAAAGGCTGTTGTATAGCTGTTCATTTGTTTCAAAGTTCGGGATTACGATTCTGTGCGTATTCTCAAGCTGTATTACATTCTCTTCCTGAAAAGCGGCATCTCTTGCTTCTTTCTCCGCCACTTCTTCTGCTGTCACTTCCCTATTAGACATAAATTTCTTGCTATCTGCAAGTGCCGCAAGACCATCTCCAGAAAACTGTACTAAAACATTTTCCCCATACTGTGAAGAAATGTCATTCATGACCTTCATGGTTTCTTCTTTTGACATTTTATCCATAACCTTGTTGCCATCTTCGTCCGTGGTATTGAACCGATATTTTACTATGGTATCTTTTCTTGCTGCTGAATTGGAGCCATAACTTTTCAACTGCTCCGTTCCCATGTAAAACTGGCTGTAATCGTGATTAACATTTATTGACATAAGATTATCCTCCTTAAAACTTATCTTAAATGCTATAACTATATGGATATATCCATCTGCATGCCTTTTCCATCTTCCTGCACTTTCACAGACTGGCTTGTTTCCGTCTCCATCTGCTTTGCTTTCATCTTCTCCAACATCTTTTCTAAAGATTCTGCCTTTGCCAGTTTCTTCTCCTGAAATTCCTCTTCCTCTTTTCTTTTTGCACGCTTTTCTGCTATCTGTTTCTGTATCTTGTCCTTATACACTGTTCCGGGATTCTCCATTTTATCTTTACTTCTGCCAACCATCCAGTAGGATATTTTCCCGTTTTTGTCAATAACGGCTCCTGCACCAAGTATCTCATCATTATTTTCTCGTGCAAATTTTTCCACCCTCTCTGCATTTCCTGACATTTCCGCAAAAACCTTTTCATATTTTGCCGCTGCTGCCGGATCAGATGCCATTTTTTCAATAATACTGGAAGAAACTGCTATGTTGTTATAACCCCTGCTCCCAAGCATATAGGCATCTGACTGTTTCTCACTGTTAAAGTCTGCTACTGTTATGTTCACGCCAGGATATTTTTCTTTCAGCTCCTTTAAGTAGTTTTGCGTACTACTCGTGGTACTACTCTCGTTTGCCCTGCCTGCCGCATAAGTGTTTGTGTAATCCGTTACCCCTGTAATTGCCATAATTTTGTCCTCCTTGATAAAATTTTTATTTTATTTCAATAGGGGCATCTTTGTAAATAAGCGCCTCCTATATTCCCTTAAGATAAATTCGTGTAGCCTACCTATTCAAAAAATCCCGAAATTGATTTAAGTCTAGGCATATTTTTTACTATTTCTTAGAAACAAAGTTCCTTATAACTCCACTATATTCTTTTCATAAGCATTAAACGCTGCCTGAGTTACCAAGTTTCTTTTATAGTATCGTTCTTCTATCTCCTGCTCTAATATCTTTCGTTTCAAAGCACTTTTCTCCGCCAATTTCTCATATTCTGCGTGTTTTGCTTCTCTTGCTTTGCGTGCTTCAACAAATTCTGATGATGAAACAGTAAATCTTCCCTCACCTACCACACAAGCATGGTTAATTTCCCCATTTCCATCAAACGTCATCAGGTTTCTTCTTTGCCGCCTGCTTTGCTTCAAACTGTCGCTGTTCTGCCTCTGTCGGTCCAACAAGATTACCTCCTCCACTTGAACCAACCGCATGTGCAATTTCTCCGTTTTCATCTAATATGACTACACAAGAATATATCCTACCCGGTGGCAACGTTGCTTCATCATTCACTATAAATTTTTCCACTTTAGCCATTACTTTTTGTGCAAATGCGGGGTCATTCTTCATTTTTTCCTCTAACGCCGGAGGTACAACGATGGCTTTTTTCCCAAGTGTTGTATCTATCCTTGATTGCACTGATTTATCTGTCAATTTAGGTTCTGCTCCCGTTGGTTTCCAATCCAACACAGACTCATCTACATTATCATTAAAGAACTGCTCATGCGGAAATTCGTATCTCTCCCATGTACCTTGCGGAATTTTATACGCATCCACCGTATGATAGTATGCTCCTGGAAACCTCGCCTGCCACATATCCTTGAAACTCATCCCTGCGGCATTCCCTTTATCTGCGACTTTCTCTGCCGCTTTTGCTGCTGCAATCTCCGCAAAACTTCCATCACCATTCTTTTCTGCCATTGTACTGGTATGGTTGTTTATACCATACTCCCACAGCTTACTTGTCACTCCAAAACCCATCTTCATTTCCCCTTTCATTTTTCATCATCATGGACAGAATGAATACCCTGCCCTTTACCATATAATCCATTGTCCCATGATACTTCTCTACCGTATTTTTAATATTTGCAAGCCCCATTCCATGATTTTCCTTATCCGGTTTATCCGTCATCGGAAATTCTTCCCGTGGTCTCCTCACCAGTTTCCCATCAAAGCTGTTTTCCACCTTCAGTACAAGAAGATTCCCTTTCTGCATGGACACGAGCCGGATAAACGCATCTACCTCTGGCTCCTTCTCTTTCAGTTTCCTGCACGCCCGGATGGCATTGTCAACGGCATTGCCAAGAATAATGCCTATATCATAACTGTGGATTTTCAAATCCTGCGGAAACACCAGTCTATCCGTATCCATCATCAAATCCGGAACCAGACGCACCGCCTCATGGTATTTCATGTTCAGCAGGGTATCCGCCACTGTATTCCCTGTGCGGAAACGCATATCCAGCCGGTCAAAGGTTTGGTTCAAATCAGCCAGATATTCCTGCAGCTCCCCCTTTTCTTCCAAGAAAATATTTTTTTCTTTGGAAAGCTGCCCAATCACGGCAAGAGTGTTTTTCATGTCATGTTTCATACCCCGTATCTCAGAGTAGATACGTTCCATTTCTTCCATATGTTCCTGCATGCTTCTTACCTGATTTTTCAAGATAACCCTCTCACTTTTTATCTTGTTCCGATAAACCATATCCTGAAATAACTTTACCCCATACAGAATAGAAAGCAGGGACAACAGCAGGATTGCCGGAAGCACAATGGTCAGTATGGGATAGCTGTCATACAGCATTTTCGGAACTTTATCCTCCAATGTGACCATGATAATCCGCAACAGCAGACAAATAAACAGTCCAACGGCAGACGGAGTAAGGAGAAACAACAGCTCCGTCCTGCGGATTTCATAATCCTTTTCCTTAAAATCCTTCACAATTTTTCTTAAAGATACATAGAACAGCAGGGCAATCACCAGATATTGGAGAATCTGCACTGCCAATATACTGCCATTCAACGTCAACACAAGAGCCTTGTCTGATGTGATTATCCCTTTCCCTGCACACCAGTTCCATATGTCAAGCACACTGTCTCCCATTTTAGCCAACAAAATCGCAGTAGTATATCTGCTGATATCTGCCACTGCTTGAAAAGTTACTACAAGAAAAACCGAAACAGGACGTAATGCCTTATAAAAACACATGGCAAGAACAAATAAAACACAAAGTGACAATGCCATTTTCCATACCGTATTCCCATAATCGTCATATCCCTTGACCGAAAACTTATTATATATCCTTGATAACCCATATAGTTCTGCAGTATATAGAACTGCCACACACAGACCATTCCACCGGCTTTTCCATCGGTTTTCCAAAAAACTCCCCAAAAAATACTGCAGGCAGTATCCCTGAAACAGAACTACAAGCATATATAGCAATTCCATCGTTTTATACACCGGGTATCCCTCCATTCTGCAGGTACCACATATATGCCTTTACAAAATCCCCATATTTCTTCTTTGTCAGATAAATTCTATCTCCATTTGTAATGGTTATACTGTCATTGTCATATTCCGTGATATGTGCCATGTTCACAATATACGCCCGATGGCAACGGTAAAAATCTTCCCCAAGCTGCCCCTCCAACTCTTCCATTGTTGCATAGATTTCTATGATGTCTTTTGACCTGGCAGTATGGATTTCCACTTTTTTTGCCCTGCTCTCAATATACAGAATGTCGGCCTGGTCAAGCGTAAGATTTCTCTTTTTAATAAAGAGCCCCCTCTTTTCCTTCTTTTTTACCACCTCACCTGCTGCCCGTTCCAGCACTTCCCTGAATTTGTTTTCATCCACAGGCTTTAACAGGTAATGGAACGCATACAGGTCAAGGGCATCGAACACATACTCCCTGTTGCCCGTGACAAATATCAGGACAATGTCATCCTGCCTTTTTCGCAGCCTCCTCGCTGTCTCAATACCATCCATACCATCCATCTGTATGTCAAGAAAAACGATGTCAAACCGCTTTGCTGCCTCAAGCAGCCCCTCCCCCGTGGCATAGGATTCCAGATAACAGTCCGATATCTGCTTTCTGACTAGCCCGCTGATCTGCTCCATTATCACTTTTTCATCATCTACGACTGCGATGTTCAAAATTTATCACCTCAAATTCTATAAAGGCATTCACAAATGTAACGAATCATGAATAACCTTCATCGAGTTATTTATCTTCGTTACACTTTTTATATCGTCAAAAAAAATCCGTTTTTCGGGTGTATGGAATGAATCGCCTACTTTTCGGGAACGAAAGGAAAAAACTTTTTCAAAAAAATTCTTAAACAGCTCTTAAACATTCTAAAGTTTTTTATTTTTTATCCGATATTAACCATTTCCGCAAAAACCAGAAGTATGATATAGCACTATGAATACACGTTTATTTTCAATAAAAAATCGCCGCTATGGTGATTATCCCATATACGACGATTTCCACTCTTTTAATATCCCTTGCAGACATCCACCCACTCCACATATCCCGAATATTCCTCCAGCTCCGAAATGGTAAGCTCTATCGCACTATTAGGACTGCCACAGGCAGGAAATACTGTGTCAAAGCGTTTTAATGACACGTCCAGATATACCTTTACACCCTCTTTTACCGCAAACGGACAGACACCGCCCACTGCATGTCCCACCAATGTTTCCACCTCATCCAGTGAGAGCATTTTTGCCTTTTTGCCAAATTTTGCCTTATACTTTGGATTGTCGATCTTCGCATCCCCTGCTGCCACAATCAGCACCGCCTCATTTTCCACCATAAAAGAAAGTGTCTTTGCTATCCTCTGAGGCTCACAGTGTAATGCTTTGGCGGCAAGCTCCACCGTTGCACTGGACACATCAAATTCCTGAATCCTTTCCTCCATACCATGTTCCCTGAAATATGCCTTTACCTTTTCGATTGCCATTGTTCTCCTCCTTTAATTGTCTGGATAAAAAATTACATTGTAAACAGTACACACTTCATCTGAAACATTATAGTATGCGTGGGGGACATCCGCCCCAAACCGTATGGACTGCCTTTCCTGCAAAAACACTTCTTTCTTACCTATTACCATTTTCAAAGTCCCCTGTACCGGCAAAATATATTCCTCCACTCCCGCCACATGGGGAAGGGAATCATGCATTACCCCTGCATCAAACTCAATATAAAATACTTCCAGATTCCTTGCCGGATCAAAAGGAAACAGCGGGTATGCCCTCATCCCCCCATCTTCCTCCGTAATCATTTCTTTTTCCGAAAGCCCGGCAACCGTATACTCTGTTTCTGGCTGCCTGCAGAAAAAGGATAACGGAATCTTCAGCCCTGTTGAAATTTTCCACAGTACGTTAATGGTAGGCGAGGATTGCCCCCGCTCAATCTTACCGCTGACTCATTCATCCAGCCCACGCCCCTTTCCATGATACTCAGAAAGGGAAAGCCCTGCGACTGCTAAAACCGTTCCGCTCCAATCTTAAAGTCAAAAAAGAACAATGCCAGAACCATGAAAAGAATACCGTAAAAGAATGTCCTGCGTGTGGTAAGAATGACCGGATAACCAAAATTGCTGATTTTCCTTATGAGTATGGAATAACATGCCCACACAAAAGCTGCCAGAACCGCCAGTATATCCCCTATGGGGTTCAGCTCCAGCCCCCGGCCGTTAAAACTGATAAGGGAAACACCAGCCATCGCCACCACAAAACCAATAAAGAAATTTATCCTTAGTCTCCCTTCCGACTTCATGAACAGATGTGACAACACCGCTGTAAAAAATGGTGCAACTGAGATGATGACGCCCACATTAGAAGCCATTGTATAAGTGAGGGCGATATTCTCCAACAGATAATACAGGCAAACCCCGCACAGCCCTGCCAGAACGAAAGTTATCTCCTGCCTGTGGTCCGCAGTTTTCAGCCGGTGCGGGCAGACCAGAAACAATGCTACAAATCCCATTACAAAACGGAAAAACAGAATTTCCACCGACATGAAATCATTTAACAGGACTTTGGTGGATATAAAGGTCGTTCCCCATATAAGTATAGTAAACACTGCTGCCAAATGCCCGGCTATCCTCCTATTTCCCATCAGATCTATTCTTCCTTTCCATCTGTCCACCATCCCCATCCTTTTCCGAAAAAATTTCACGGTAAATGCCCGGAGCAAGCCCGATAAACTGGTTAAAATAGTTCGTGAAATGGCTCTGGTCTGAAAAGCCCGTCCGGATAGCCACCTCCACAGGCGGCACTTCCTCTGCTAACAGTCTTTTCGCCTCATTGATACGGATTGTTTCAAGATAACGGTATGGCGTGACGCCCTTTGACTTCGTAAAGGCACGCAGCAGCGTTGATTTGCTAACCCCCGCATAACGGCATATCTGATCCAGATAGATACGCTCTGTAAAATGCTGCTCCATATACTCACAGGCTTTTTCAATCTCCCCACTGCACTCCGGGATACAGTTTGGGGAGGGCTGCCCATAATTTTGAATAAGCAGTGAAATCAGGAACAGTAAAGTTTCCTCTTTTCCAAAATCATCATTTCCTTTCATAACCATCTCATGCAGCCGCCTCAGATAGAAGGCAGCTTCATCATCATAAATGATATTCTCTGAAAAGCCCGGAAGCTGCCGTTTCCCGCTGACTTCCTCTGCCAGATCAAGCATGACCTCTTTTGCAATATTAAACCCACGGTAATCAAATGTACCATCATCACTCTGCACACAGGCATGGTTATCCCCCGGACCAAACAGCACGATGCTGCCTTTTTCTATAGAATATTCCCTGTTTCTGCAGGAAAGCCTGCGTGTACCATCCTCCACTAACCCTATCACATAATGTTCATGGAAGTGGTTGGGAAACGGCTGCCGGGTCCCCTCAAAATGGTATGCCTCCAGCCTTAACCCATCATCATACACCACTGTCCTTGTTTCCTTTTTCATATGGATTTCCTCCTTGTCACACCCATTTTACCCCTTATTATGAACTGCGTCTTGTAAAATATCTTCATTTTTCAGTTTCTGAAAAAAACATAATACAAATAAGGAGTAATTCCCTCCACAAAATCACTCCTTAATCAATTCCACTTATTCCATTTTCACTGTTTCTGCCATCCGCACCACATCCTATCACCCTATCCGAACCGTACCATTCATCAGAATGTCAGCCCGTTCCTCCGGTGTCATTTCCCTGCTCATTAAAATCTGAAAAAACAACTGCATCCTTTCATCAGATTCAACGGTATAGTATTCATGTGAATTGCGGTGGATCACATCAAATACATTATCCAGCTTGATAAAATCCCCACTGGCATGCCCGTGTCCGGCAAGCTGCTCCAGTGCTTTATCCATGTTATGCAGTTCATCCTCCACCTCTATCAGTAATGCCATATCCTTTCTTTCCATTGTTAAATCCCCCTTGCAATTACTGTGTTTCCTTTTTTATCCCCACTCCCCTCAATAGTCTTAGGTCATGCCTTATCCTGTTCTGTCAGCATTTTTGCCCGTTCTTCCGGAGCTATCCCTGCATTATCCAAAATATCGGTCAGACATTCATAGGCATCATCTTCCCCCCTCAGCCTGATTTCAGCACAGGCACCATTCTCAATCACCTTACATACCCAGTCTAATTCTTTCAGTGTGCCGCAATCCCTGTCATAATTATCCCATTCACCCAGCAGGAACACATTCAGTTTTTTGATGGCATCATACAGATAAACCAGATGTGTCATATCCGTAAAAGACAGGACAGAGCCTTTCGCCCGGATTTCCCTCTCCGAGGCTGTCTGCACCCCATCCTGAAAACCCAGACGGTAGGCTTCCTCCCCATATAAGATGTTATACTTTGTCCATTCATCTTCCAGCCTGTCATACAGTTTCCAGCCTTTCTTTAACATGCCTGAATCCTTTGAAAATGCTTTTGATGCCTCATGCAGGCTTTTCATCTGCTGCCGGAATGTACCACTGTCACGCAGCCTCGCCTCTAATGCCTCTCCGGTGCGGGCAGCAAAAAATTCTTCTGATATAAAATCCAAACCCCTCTCCCCTTTCTTCTATTGGTAAAAATAATTCAAGTCTATGAGATTTTCCTCTGCCAGTTTTTCCAATCCTGCACCACTGATCTCATACATGGAGTAGCTCCGTGGTTTTGGCTCATTATAACCGGTAACGATCACATAAAACTTACCATCGGCAAAGACCAGTGTCTGCCCATGTGCATCATAACTCCTGCAGACCAAAGCCTTAATCCCCATATGATTACAAAGAACCTGCACGGCATAACGGCTTGCCATGCAATCCCCTTTCCCCTTGAGGAAAATATCCGCCCATCTGTCGTTATACAACTCATAATCAGAGGTTGCGCTGATATACCATGCCGCCTTTTCTGCCTTCTCTTTTTCCGTCATGCCAGAAGTAATGTACTTTTTTTCAAAACCGGCAAATACTGTTTCCATGTAAATATTTACTTCTGAATACCCCCTCACTGCTGCCGTCAGTTTTCTTCCATCCTCCAGGACAGCCGTTACCGTTGCCGTTACACAGAATTGAACATAAGTCGGCTCCCAATCCATCTGCAGCAGCCCATAATCCGTAATCCTGAAATAGTCTGCCCCGGCCCGCTTAACTGCCATTCCCTTACTTCTTTCTTTGTGCCGGACACACGGAATCGGTATTCCCTGAGATGGCTGCTGTCATAGGTTATGTAATCCTTATATTCCTCAGAAAGATAATACAGTGCCACATCCCTGCTGTTTAGTACCGGATCATCTGCCACCGGTTTCGGTTTTTTCTTTGCCTTAACCGTAATTCTGCATTTGTATTTCTTTTTGTTATAAGTGGCTGTAACCACTGCCGTCCCCTTTTTCTTGGCTTTGAGGGTAACGGTATTTCCTTTTTTCTTAGTAATGGAAACAACAGATTTTTTACTGGTTTTCCATTTCACTTTAGCTTTTTTAGACACCCCTTTTAATTTCAAATGGTATGTCTGCCCTATGGTCATTGTCTTTTTTTGCTGCCAGTTTTGGCTTTGTTTTCGCCTCTGCTGCCATGCCGGGTATCAGCAGGAGCAGCGCCAGAGCAAAGAGAATGACGATTCTGCTTTTTCTCCTCATAACTATTTTCCTCCTTATAAATCTTCTGTATTCGTATAAAAATAGCATGCTTATCTTTATTTAATAAAATTATACCGCGCACCATTTCATAAGTCAGCTTGTTTTTTTGGAAAAATTTTTCATTCCTGTCTCTAACACTCCCATACTGCTGTCAATTTTAACTAAAAAAAGGCAGAAAAACCCTTTTGAAGTTTCTGCCTTTTTATCAAAATTATCTTTTTACCCTAATGATTTCAACCCTGCCCGGTATGCCGCCATCTCCTCCTCACTGTGATGGTTCATCACATATTGCAACTCTGAAATGGCGCTTTTTCTTTCTTTTGGGAGATAAACAGATAATGGATAAAAATTTGAGGAAGAATTAGCAAACAAATGTGTCCTGATCTGCAAATTCTGAATGAACACCTGTAACTCCTGCAATCTCTCTTTCTCCCCTGCCGGGATAAAACTGCCCCTCCCCGCCATATCATAAAGTTTGGTATTGGGAAATAATGTCAGTGCATCCACAGAAATAAAGTATGGATTCAGCCTGCTAAACAGTCTGGCGCTGTTTACTGCATTGCGGGTTCCGCCTCCCTTTCCTGCCAGGCCGGTCATATATACAAAATAATATTCTATGCCTGCCTCATCCAGTTTCCGGCACTGCTTTAGAATATCGTCTGCCGTGTAGCCTTTCCCTGCAAGGGCAAGCGTGTCATCATCCCCGCTTTCCGTCCCGATGCTCAGGCCATTCACTCCCATTGCCCGCAGTTTACGGAGCTACCATACCTCCTTATTCTGAATATCACGGATACTGGCAAACATGGCAATGGACTGGCATTTAATCAGGTAATCCCTCACTGTCAGCACATAAGGCTTTAACTGTTCATAGGACAGCGCAAAGGGATTTGCCCCTGTCAGGAACAACCGCCTTGCATGGGGCTGATAATCCTTGATTTCCTGCAAATCTTCCTCAAACTGTTCCAATGAAACCATCCGGAAGGACTCATTCTCATACAGACTGCAAAAATTACATTTCCCATAGACACATCCCGCCGTCAGCTCAATAATACAGGAATCCGCTTCATAATGCGGCCTCCATGTCCGTCCGCTAAAGTGCATCATTCTTCCCCCTTATAAATGCCGGAGATTTTTGCGGTAATTCTCCAGCTCTTTCTCATCCACACTGCCCGTAATCTCATCCAGAACAGCCAGCAGCTTTGTTTTATCCTTTGGGAGAACCCCATATAACTGTACTGCATTGGAGGCTCCCGTTGCCGCAAATTCCGTCTCTATGGCAAGGTTTTCAACCAGTGTTTTCATTTCCATGTATTTTTCTTTCTCGCTCTCCGGCTGCCAGTTTCCTTTCCTGATCTCCTGATATAATTCAGAGTCCGGATAGATTGTCAGCATATTGGCGCCAACCAGTTTTGGGTGTAGCTGGTTACAGACCTCTGCGGTCACTTTTGCCCCCTCTGCCCCCCTGCCTTTCCCTGAGATACCCACCAGATAGAAAAATTTATAGGATATGCCTGCCTGTTCCAGACGCCCGCACTGCACCAGAATGTCTTTTTTCCCATAGCCCTTATTCATAAACTGCAGTGCCTCCTCATCTGCCGTTTCCATGCCTATCGTCAGTCCGTCAACCCCTGCACTTTTTAACCGCTGCAATTCTTCATCGGATTTCAGCCCAATATCGGTAATCCTTGCAAAAGAGCCAATGCTTTCACAAGATGGTAAATACCGTTTTACTAAGGCGGCAATTTCCATCAGTAAATCAAATTTCAAAACAAACGGATTCGCCCCGGTCAGAAATACACGCCGACATTCCCATCCCCACATCCGGTTTCGCTTTGCCGCCTCCTGCAAATCCTCCTCGATGTCCTCTAATGGAGACATCTGAAAAGAAAAAGGCAGGTCATTGTATAATGTGCAGAATTTGCATTTATGATGGGTGCATCCCGCTGTCGCCTCCAGCAGTAACGAGCCTGCCTCATAAGGCGGCCGCCAGATCGTTCCTGTATAGTGCATAATCATTCTCCTTTCGTACGCATTATTTTCATCTTTTCTGCATATAAGGTTACACAAACCGGGGAGGACTCCACAAGTCCTGTCTTTTCTTAGTGATAGTACCTTTTTTCGTACTTAGTAGCAAAAAAGTCAGTTCTTGTTTTTTTATACGGTGTATCCTATACTAAATGGTGAGGTAAATGTGACTAAAACAGTGAGCAGAGTTATAAGTAATATCATGCTTGCATGAATATTACCTATAATTGTGCGAGCGTCCATCATGAGGAACGAAGTGATGCTGCAAGCAGTACGAGAGTTCCGAATGAGGGAGGGCTGGTAAAGCTGCGTAGCAGCGACAGCCCGGTGTTTTAGTCATGACAATGTTTGTGCTGGCAGAGCCGGCATGTTCAGAATTTATATATTGGGGGAAGGTAAGCATGGCAGACAACAAATTCAGTGAAGAAAAACAGCTTGCCCGCTGTGAGCCAATGAGCAGGCTCCAGTCCTATATTGCGGGCAAATGGAAAATCCTGATTTTATGGTATATATCTTTTTACAAAGTACAACGGTTTGGGGAACTTATGAGACGTTTAGACGGCATTACGCAATCCACCCTGACAAAACAGCTCCGTGAACTGGAACAGGACGGATTTATCCATAGAAAAATATATGAAGAAATACCGCCTAAAGTGGAGTACACCCTGACGGAGTTAGGTCATAGTTTCCTTCCTGTACTGGAAACCATGTTTGAGTGGAGCGAAAAATACCTCTGCCCAGATTATGTAAATCCATATAATAAAGAATAGGCTGAAACTTTATTCTCAAGGTATGTCCTTTCCTTAGAATAATTTCAGCCTGTTCATATTTTTTTCGCTTTATCTTATTTGTACTGCACTAACTCATCCATCGGTATTCTCGTCTGGCTGTGCCTGTCTTTGTCTGCCGCCGGTTCTGCAGAATATCCTAATGCAAGGATATTTACCGGCTCCAGATTTTCCGGCAGACCTAACCCCTGTTTCAATACATCCGGCTTAAAATAACAAATCCATACGCTGCCAAGCCCCAGTTCCGTGGCCATAAGCATCATGTGGTCAGTCAGAATGGAGGCATCAATATCTGTAGTTACCATGCCGTCAAATGGGCGTTTCCATGCCTTGCTTTTATCCGCACATACCACAACCGCTACCGGGGCGCCATAAATATTTGCCGATTCAGAAACTGCCGACAGCCCCTCCCTACTCCTCACAACCACCAGCCGTACCGGCTGCATGTTTGCCGCTGTTGGCGCTACATGGGCAGACTCCAAAATCTTTAGCAGCTTTTCTTCTTCCACTGCCTGCCCTGTATAGGCACGGACAGAAGAACGTGCCTTTGCTGTATCTAATACTGACATTTTCGTATCCTTCCTTTCCTTCTTGAAAATTTGACCGGTCATAGTATAATGATAGCAGAAACAGATAAATAGACAAGAATGCACTTTTTGGGTATATACTTCCCAAAAAGTAAGTAAGGTTTGAAGTGAAACTTCAAACCTATGAAGAATGCAAAATCAGCATTCTTCCAGAAATACCGAAAATGAAGGAGATAAAACATGACGGAACAATGCAGCGGATTTACCTGCCCTGTGGAGGCAACAATCTCCCTAATTGGGGGGAAATATAAGGCAGTCATTTTATGGCATCTGATGAACAATACCCTGCGGTACAGCGAATTGCACCGCAAAATGCCAAAGGCAACGGATAAAATGCTTGCCCAGCAATTAAGAGAACTGGAAAAGGGCGGCCTGATCAACCGTGTGGTCTATCCTGTGGTGCCGCCAAAGACGGAATACAGCCTCACAGAATATGGGAAAACACTTGCCCCCATACTGGATGCCTTGTGCGATTGGGGCGAAAACTATTTATCCGAAACACAAAACCGCAAGGAGAACTGCCAATGAAATACTTTCGTTCCACTCAATATCCGATTGAATTTGTGCTGTCCGAACACATAAACAAAAATTTTGGAAATGCTACTGCTGTCACCAAAAATCCAAAAACAGATAACAAAGCTCCAGACAGAACTCTTGCTCCAGGCAGTCTCCTATGTATATGAGTTACACGATACACATAGGGAAGTTCATAGCCCTGCTGCTATGGAAAACGATATGTTCATCCTATGTGACAGACTGATGAATCATTTTTCAGATTCTTTGCCACTGGACGGTCTTGCCAGAGATTTATATATCAGCAAATATTACCTTATCCGCAAATGTAAAAGAAACTTCGGTTTGACGCCCCATAAATTCCATCTCCAGAACCGAATCCGCAAGGCACAGACTTTACTGTTTACAAACAAATCCGTAACCGAGGCCAGTATGGATACGGGATTTTACGACCAGAGCCACTTTGACAGGGCTTTCAAAAACATAGTTGGGATTTCCCCTACAGAATATCTTGCCTCAAGTAAAACACTCTGACTAAGACAGCAATTTTTTACAAGCAAAAATCCTCCATTATTTTTATACTGTAAACACAGGTACAATATAAAAACGGAGGATATAAAACATGAGTACTTTTGAAACATTTAATAATGGAAAACTGGTCACCCCTGCCGCCACGAAAAATTTCAGTGACATTCCGTGGTCAGAACACCCTGCCTTTACAGGTGTGGCGTTAAAGCATATCCTGACATCGGAAGAAACGAATGGTGCCTACAGCTACCATCTGGTACGAATCGCTCCGAACTGCAGCATCGGGGAACACATTCATGAAACGCAGCTAGAAACCCACGAGGTTATCGCAGGAAACGGCACCTGCATCAACGAAGGCATAGCCATCACTTATGAGCCAGGAGTAATCTCTATTTTCCCTGCCGGCATCCCACATGAAGTAAATGCCGGCGAAAATGGATTGTACTTATTTGCCAAGTTCATGCCTGCCCTGTGCTGATTCCGAATATTTCCATCACAGAAATGGCCTGAAAGGGCCATTTTTTATGAAACAACGCTCAGTGCGTGGAGCGTACCGTCCGTTGTTTTACCCACTGTTTGTTAGGCACCGGTTTACCATGTCCGAAATATATGGTCCGATTGCCAAGCCTGCTGATTTTTCCTGCGCTGTCTAACATTTCACTTTTATTATGGTATAGCATGGATACGGTCGGATAAAACATATTCATTAGTGCATCTCCCACTATGAGGCCTTTATTCTCCACATCAATACCAATCGAACCATCCGTATGTCCGGGCAGGGCAATAATACTGGCATTGATTCCATAGCCTGATAAACTGTCCCCATCTTTCAAAAATATATCCGGCTTAAATTTCTCCAAAGTACGCACTGAAAAATCTTTGAGGGAAACCGACAAAACTATTTTCCCAAAAAAAGTTTCTGCGGATAGTTCTTGATTTGCATTGGACTGAATCAGATTGCAGTCCTTTTCACTCATTCCAATGGGAATACCTAAGGCATTTGATATTTGTGCCGCATTCTCTGCATGGTCAAAATGTGCGTGTGTCAAAACAATCAGTTTAACATGATATTGTCTACACGCCTCCATCACCCGTTTTGCAAACTCCTTCTTACCTGTATCGACTAATATTCCATCAACTCCATTTTCGACAATATAGCAATTACCGTTTCCACACTTTATCCTGTGAATTTCACTCATGCTACTTCTCCTTCCAAGTCCTTTATGTTCCTCATAATATTGAATCCCTGTAAAAGGTAATCTTGTCATCCAGATTGCTTAGATATTCTGTCCATTTCTTCTGCTGCTCTAACACATACTCCCTGTGCTTTTCAAGCATTTTCAGACGTTCCGGCATAGTGGTGTTTCCCTCATAGCGCAGCCTTGAATATTCCTTAATATCTTTTAGCAGCATACCAGTGTCTTTCAGGCGTTTGATAAATTTTATCCATTCAATATCGCTTTCATCATAACAGCGTCTGCCGGCATTATCCCGCCTTACCCGGATCAGCCCTTTTTTCTCATAATACCGCAGGGTATATTCACTAATCCCGGCTGTTTTTGCCATTTCTCCAATCTTCATAAAAACCACTCCTGAAAAAGTTCTTGACTTACACTATACTCTAAGTAATATGCTCTTATTGTAATCAAAAAAGGAGGCAAAATCAAATGGAAAACACAAGGTTTACACAAGGCATGGAACAGTTAAAGGCGATTGACGGCAAAGGAGGCGAAAATGTCATAAAATCCCTTGAGGACATAGCACCCGATTTAGGAAAATTCATTGTCGAATTTGCTTTTGGCGATATTTACACAAGGGAAGGACTGACAACAGAAGAACGGGAAATGATAACCCTGTCCAGCCTGCTTACTGCCGGAGGGTGCGAACCGCAGTTAGAGGTACACATCAATGGCGCATTGAATATAGGAATATCCCCCGAAAAAGTCATAGAAATATTTTTGCAGTGTATTCCATATACAGGATTTCCAAAAGTGCTGAATGCTGTATTTGCGGCCAAAAAAGTGTTTGCGGAGAGAGGACTCTTGTAAAACAGTGTAGTTCACAGCTAAAAAAAAGAGAGAGGACATCATCCCAACTGGAAGGTGTCCTCCTCCAAATAATTAGCTATCAAATAAATTAAACTGTCGCTGTAAAAGATTCTCTAAAAACAACGCTTGCTGCTCATCCTTTTCTCTACAATCAAGAAATGGTTCATGATTTACAATAATTATTTCATCAGACCATTTAAAGTTTTGATTTTTTAAAAAAGTTCGGGCAATTCGCTTATCTTTTTGGGCAGCTTCTTTACCTTTTTCGTAATCAAAACTTATATCTGGATGTGGATAATTTGTCTTTCCGCCTACTAATCCATATTTTTGACCTTCATATACAAAAAATTTAATATATGCAAAAAAGTGATATTTTTCTTTGCCATCCGCATCAGTATAAATTTCTTTAAATGACCCAAATGATTTTAGCTTAGGTATCTGTAAACGCTCCGCTGAGAAAATAATTTGATTTTGTTCAAGAGTTTTCAATTTATCCCAAATATATTGTATACTAAATAATTCAATTTTTAATTTCAAACCATAATAAACAACTTCAAAAAACTTATTCTCATCGTATAAAAATTTTTCCATAAAATTACTTTCCCTTTACAAATCCCTTTTGCCCATTTAGACAAGTTGAAAGTTACTGTTGTTTCTCCATGTATTCTTTCTTTACTTTATCAATCGTTTTTCCGCCGATACCAAAATTTTTATCTGATACTTCCTTAATTGTGGTTACAAAAAATTCCTGTGGCACTTGCATAATTTCGGAAGATACTTCTGTCAATCGTTTAATCAATTCCTCTTTTTGTTTATCTGATAATGCACCACTCTCAACTGTAATATATGGCATTTTCTTCTCCTTTCAAATTTATCCAATTCTAAAAAATCTATTTTATTGTACCATAATATCTTTTATCAAACAATAAAAGGATATTTCAATCCATATGCGACGGTTCTTTTGACCTACAGAACGAAAACTGATTTATAACCAATGCAATCGCAATACCAACCGTGGTATCTATAATCCTTGCGATACCAAAAGTCAAAGGATTCCCATCATTTCCATGTGTCACGGTAATGCAAAGGAAAACAACACACATAAGGAAAGTTCCCTTTTCCTGTTTTATCAGAACGGAAAAATTGATAATGGGAATAAGCAAAACAGATAACAAAAGGCATCGTAACACTTCATATGGGACACAATAGATATTCCTCTCAAAAACCAAAACAAGCATCCCGCATATTCCACCGATCGCTGTTGCCACTTCACGGTTAAATGCCTCACGCAAACTATCCTCAGAAGTACGCTGAACGCACAGCACAGCAGCAATAGCAGCATAAAATGCCGTATCTGATTTCCTTACTATACCCGTCAGCAAACACAAGAATACTGCCACAACTGTTTTTAATGTGCGCCCACCGACTTTCAGACCGCTAATTTTCATATATGCCTTTCAGGGTATACTGCTCTAAGATATGCCCATCCATCTGATGATAAAGCTCATTCAACAGAAAGCCCGACTTCAAATCAAGCATTTTATCCAAAGCATATACATGAAGTTCATATATGTGTGGCTTATCGGGTGGCGTCATCCCACCATAATAGGAAGAAAGCTCTGCGGACTGTTCACCGCCCTGTATGCTTGTCCAGCTATTCCGTCCCTGCACAAAATCATCTGCCGTCTGGCTCTCATTCTCTTTGATTTCAAAACGTGTTATATTTGCCGCCAGCCAGTGTATCCATGCAAATCCCCCTGTCACCGGATAAGCATCCTTATCCTCTAAGACAATGGCAAGCGATACTGTTTCCTGTGGTGCATTTTCCACTGTAAAAGGCAACGAATAAGTAGGGATACCGTTATCATTAAACTGTGTCCCATGCCCGCCATACTGAGGCCCAATTACCCCGCCTATAATACCACTGCTTTTAACATTCATCCTCAATAATCTCCCATTCGATTTTCTGACAATATTATAAACAGCGATTCCCAAACAGTAAATTACCCACTTTTTCGTGGGTACTAATCCGGAACTACCCCTTTTTCCTGCAATATGTGTTCCATACCATTTGCTTTCAGATAATCAATCCCTATATGCTGCATGATCCTTAATGCCTCCATTATTTCCATGCCCATGTCTTTTGTGAGAGAATATTCTACATGAAGTGGGTATCCCTCATAGGATTTCTTTTCAACAAATCCATAGTCAGTTAATTCTTTTAGCTGCTCCAACAGCATTTTTTGTGTAATGCCGTCTATATCACGCTCCAATTTCGCTAAAGAGGTGGCTCCAAGACGTAGCCGCCATAGAATGATGGGTTTCCATTTTCCCTTGACCATATCATGTACCAGCTCCAAAGGGCATGTATATTCAGTGCGTATTTTCATAGGCAAATACTCCTTCCGCTTTCTCCGTTCTGCTCTTTTCTATTAACTTTCTTGAATACCATATAAGCCTTAAAACTACAACTATTAAAACAAGACATTAAATATGTATCTGAAAATCTCCAAAATCAAATAAACCATTCCCCTGCTTTAACTTTCCTTCATCTGATAATTTGCTAAATCCATTTTCTATCCTGCCAATTATATCAACAGGAATATTCAACTGATGATGCCCCGGTAATACCCTGCTTATACCTAAATGTTGTATTTTCCTCACTGACTGTAAAAACAACTGCGGATCTGTAGTGGGATAAAATGCGTCAAGACAGCCCTGATATATTAAGCCTGAATTATTCACGACTATGCCGTGAAAGTGGTTGAAAACCACATAGTTACTGTATTTAAGCTGTTTATTGCTTTTCATCTATTAAATGAATAAAAAAGAGCATCCAGTTGTGGTAAAATTAAGGTGTTCAATGTCTTAATAATCACATAAAAGGAGCCCTTTATGGATATTTTAAACACCTTATCACTTAAAAGCAATAGACAGATTAAAATAAATTTTAACGGTGGCGATTTATCCTCCGATGCAGGACTTCTTCTTATAAAAGAATTCGCTGCAAAAATCGGCTTTGCAAAGCTGGTCAAAAAGATATTTAAGACCGATGATAAATCGATCCGCTTCCACAAGGATAACGAAAACCTTATGCAGATGCTCTATCAGATTATCTCCGCATATTTTGAAGATGACTGCGCGGATGGGCTAACTTCGGATCCTGTTTTTCATGCCATTCCTGAAAAGAAAAGTCTGGCATCGCAGCCTACATTATCAAGATTTTTCAACCGTATGAACGAAGATACCCTCATACAGTTCGATGGCATTGATAAAAGCCTCAGGGATATCATCTATTCCATAAAGCGGCCGGAACATATGCTTCTTGTCTTGGACAGCACCCTGTTTGGCACTTACGGCAAGCAGGAAGGGGAAGGCTTCAACTTCCATTATCAGGCACATGGCTATCATCCGTTACTGTGCTATGACGGACTGGCCGGAGGTCTGCTCAAAGCACAGCTGCGTGACGGAACACTCCACTGCAGCAATGATGCGGATAAATTTATGGAATCCCTCTTTCTGGAATACATGGAAAGAGGAATAAAAACTTATCTTCGCGGCGACAGCGGATTCTCATCCCCAAAACTTTATAAAACCTGTGAGATGAATGGCTGTTCCTATGCCATCCGCTTAAAACAGAATTCCTCACTTATTGCCCTTGCTTCGGATGAAGATGAAGATTTGTACAAAGCATCCAAAAAGGACCAGATCAGCTATAGAGCAACTTATGGTGAATTCCTGTATCAGGCTGGTACATGGGAATATCCGAGACGTGTGGTTTTCAAAATTGAGGAACCATACGGTCAGCTTATACACATGCACACCTTTATTGTTACAAATATGGATATGGAGCCCTATCAGATCATTCAGTCTTACTGTGGCCGCGGCAGGATGGAAAACTTTATCAAGGAAAGCAAAAGCGGATTTGACTTTGCCGCTGTCAGCAGTCATTCCAAAGTAGTAAATGCCAACCGAATGCGGATTCACATGCTTGCGTACAACTTATTCAATTGGTTCAGGCGACTGGTACTTCCGGCAAATATGCGAAAGCAACAGGTTAATACCATTCGATTAAAGCTGATAAAAATTGCTGCGAGAGCTGTCCGTTCAGCAAGATATATCACATTCAAGCTGTGCGGCAGCTGTCCCTATAAAAAGGAATTCTACGGGACACTGGAGAACATCCGGCGACTGACCATACAGTTGGAATAGCAACTATTAACGTACCTTGACAGTTCAAAGTAACTCAATCGGATTCCAAGGGGGAAGTCTGCCTATTTTTGCGGATAACTTGATTGATTTCAAGGGAACTGGTTCAAGGTTTTGTAGTATCAAGCATTTCTATATGTTCATGAATAATTCAGGTTTAATTTATTATAAATAAGGTTTGACTTCGTTTCACTTAACATAGCCTTTTCACAGCCTGACAAATCTTCATTTTCTGCACATCCCAAGTTGCAAAGCAACTTGCTAATAAGTCCATCAGAACTTATTTTTTTACCTTGCGAATTTCCTTTGCCGGAACACCCCCGACAACCGTATATTCCTCTACATCTTTGGTGACAACTGCCCCTGCTGCCACCACAGCCCACCTGCCTATCGTAACTCCCGGCAGGATTGTGGCATTAGAGCCAATCCAGACATGCTCCTCTATCACAATCGGAACATAATGATTTTCCCTGTTATTCAAAGGACTCAAATCATGGTTAATAGTTGCCAGCACCACATTGTGGCCAATCAGTGAACCGTCCCCAATGGTAATCCCTCCCTGGTCCTGAAAATGACATCCGGAATTGATAAAGACATCCCTGCCAATCGTAATGTTCTTTCCAAAATCCGTGTAAAACGGTGGGAACAGCCGAAAACTTTCATCCACCTTTTTTCCCGTCAGCCTGCCCATGATTTCACGGATTTGTTCCGTTGTATGGTACTGGTTATTCAGTTCCATACTAATACGAATTGCCTCTTGAAACAGCATATCTGCATACGCATCACGCTCCGGATTTTCCTCCGGACTTTCCCGAAAACCATCTATCACATCTTTTACTGTCACATCTTCACACCTCTGTCCTTTTATAAAATAACAGATAATCCAGACAATCCAGTTTTTCCTGTACGTCATGTATCTGTTTTACCAGCTCTTCACGGTAATCTTCCAATATGCTTAACTGTTCCTTACCGCTGCCTTGCAGGCTCATATAATGCTTAATAAAATCCTTTGTACAGCCGGCATCTTCTAAGTTTTGCTCTACTGAATATTCTATCTGAACAATTTTCATTGCTATTTCCTTCTTTCTTATATCCTATGTTAATACAGAAACCAAATAATATCAAATACATATATTGAATATTCATTCATACTTGAAAGGTATCGTAAAGAATGGTATAATTAGGAACTGTTAAAGAATGTTTTAACAGCTCCTTATCCACATAAAACAGGAGCAAAAGGAGGATACGTGTAAAGGACCCCTGTCCCTTTACACGACAAGTTTGCACCATCGACAGTGCAAACATTGCATTATGCACAAAAACCGTGCAAAAAGGAGGATACAATGGACATCCGGGTATTACAATATTTTCTTGCCGTTGCAAGGGAGGCAAGCATAACAAAAGCGGCTCAATCCCTGAATATGACACAGCCCCCTCTTTCCAGACAACTAAAAGAACTGGAAGAAGAACTGGGAAAACAGCTTTTCATACGGGGCAACCGCAGGGTAACACTGACGGAGGAAGGAATGATTCTTCGGAAACGCGCCGAAGAAATGGTAGAATTGATGGAAAAGACAAAAGTCGAAGTCAGCTCCTCCGGAGAAAATATCAGCGGGGAACTCTATATCGGCGGTGGTGAGACAGAAGGAATCCGCCTAATTGCAAAAGCTGCGGAAAAAATCCAGCGGAAACACCCAGGCATCTCCTATCATTTATTCAGCGGCAATGCCGATGATGTGACAGAACGGCTTGACCGGGGACTGTTGGATTTCGGCATTTTAATAGAGCCTGCCGACATAAAGAAATATGATTTTATCAGGCTGCCCACAAAAGACAGGTGGGGACTGCTGATGCGACACGACCACCCCCTGGCAGAAAAAAGCGGAATTCAGCCGGAAGATTTGCAGGGGCTCCCTCTCATCGCCTCCCGCCAGTCCCTTGCACACAATGAATTATCCGGCTGGCTGGGCAAACAATATGAATCCCTGCAAATTGTCACAACTTATAACCTTCTGTATAATGCCTCCCTCATGGTGGAGGAAAATGTGGGCTGCGCCTTATGCCTCGACCACATCATACCGGAATATGAAAACAGCCCCCTGTGTTTCCGTCCGCTGGAACCACAGATTGAAGTGGGTTTGGATATTGTATGGAAAAAATATCAGGTATTTACAAAGCCCGCAACCTTATTTTTGAATACGCTGCAGGAGGAAATCAAGGCACAGTAATGCACACATCATTGCCAGCACTTTCCCACACCAGTACCTCTATCTAAGTGAGGCGCCAAATTCCCGCAGTTCCCTTAACTTTTCGGGAGAACTGTTTTCGCTGCCATGTGCCGTAAACACTCCCATATTTTCAAGATCAAGATAACCAACAAAATCCCCCTTGAAAGAGAACATGGCGCCATCATACATATCTGCGTCCCCGGAGTTTAAAAACATGGCAGCCTTTTTCAGATGCGGCGGTCTGCCCAGATAAGCCGCTGCATAAAAACGGTCAATCACACACTTAAACTGACCTGATATTCCGTGATAGTCAAATACCCCGCAGCAAGCTACGGGGCATGGCCTAGCTTGTTCTTTTGGCCCCAAGGGGCGGGGTATTTGGTCTGCACTCCATTTCGGTCGTCGCTGAACGTGTGCCGCCGGCACACAGCGCCCCTCGCGGCATTCGCCAAATATCCGCGCAAGCGCGGCTGCTTGGCTCATTGCTCGCGGGAATAAATCGGCGAGGCAATTATCCGCATGTCTGCCTGATGCAGCAGCACATACACCTCCTGCATATCATCCTTCTGGATGCATGCACCCCCGCCTTTGGTATGGCAGTATTCACAAGCCATACATCCTCCAATCTTCTTTTGGCAAACATCCACTACGTCAACCTGATGCCCGCCAAGCTTAGCCCCTTACTCAAATGCGGCGACCATTTTTTTGTGTTGCCCTCCAGACGGGGACTTCCGTTTAATACAAGAATCCGCTTACTATCCTCCTTAATATTGATGGTCACTTAACGAGGCTTTATCGAGAATTAATGAAACTAAGGCTTTTTCACACTTCCAGCCATGCCGCCACAGGAGGCACAAACAATCCTGTCAGTATACATCGCATTTTATTTCAGATTCTCCCTAAAAAACTGCTCCATTTTATCAAAAGGGATAATATCTTTTTTATCATAAAGGTCGGTATGGACTGCATCTGGAATGATCAGCAGTTCCTTATTATCGCCCTGCAGCTTCTGGAATGCGTCCTTACTAAAATAGCAGGAATGCGCCTTCTCCCCATGCATGACAAGAACCGCACTGCGGATTTCATCACTGTAACAGAGAATCGGCTGATTCATAAAAGACATACAGCCAATCTTATTCCAGCCGCCATTGGAGTTTAAAGAACAGGCATGATAGCCACGGGATGTCTTATAATAATCATAATAATCTTTGACAAAAAATGGGACGTCTTCCGGCAGCGGGTCAACAACCCCGCCTCCCAGCTCATAACTGCCATTCCTGTAATCAACAATTCTCTGGGCACTGAGCGCCTTGCGGGTTTCATAACGGTCATCGGCATTGTCATTTTCATCAAAATATCCGTTCGCATTGACACGGCTCATATCATACATGGTAGACGCTACGGTTGCCTTGATTCGGGTATCCAGTGCTGCCACATTCAAAGCCATGCCGCCCCATCCACAGATGCCGATAATACCGATTTTGTCTGCATCCACATTTTCCTGCACGGACAGGAAGTCCACTGCCGCCTGAAAATCTTCTGTATTAATGTCAGGAGATGCCATATAGCGAGGCGTACCTCCACTCTCTCCGGTAAATGACGGGTCAAATGCCATTGTAAGAAATCCATGCTCTGCCATCGTCTGGGCGTACAAGCCGGAGGACTGCTCCTTTACGGCACCAAACGGACCGCACACAGCGATTGCCGGCAATTTGCCTTCTGCTCCTTTCGGCTCATATAAATCGGCTGCCAGAGTAATTCCATAACGGTTATGGAATGTTACCTTTCTGTGATTTACCTTCTCGCTCTTTGGGAATGTCTTATCCCACTCCTGTGTCAATTCCAATTTCATCGTCTCTGCCATGCTACATTACCATCCTTTCTCCACATTTTCTGCGTTTCATTCTTTAATATTTATTTTTTATTTTTCCATCTACCTCTGACTTTTTTCCATCTGCCTTACCAAAAAGTCAAGACAGTCCACTCTGCTCTGACTTTCATGTAACTGCTCCATCAAATGGCATCGATGCCGTTTCAACATTTTCACAGCATCCTGAACCTGCCTATCTGCATACAGCCTGCAAACTTTTGTGATGATTTCCCTGTCACAGCCTGCATCCTTCATATTCTGTATGATATCCTCCGTATGGCCGCCTCCTTTCCTGTTATGCTTTTAGTATAAGCGATTGACTTTTTTTCGCTAATGGCTATAATTTATATCATAATATGAATTTTAGGAATATCAAAAGGAGAAAACCCATGGAACTGAGAACCATGCGATACTTCCTTGCCGTAGCAAGGGAAGAAAATATGACCCGTGCAGCCGAGTTTTTACACGTCACTCAGCCTACGCTTTCAAAATCGTTGAAATCACTGGAAGAGGAACTAGGAAAGAAGCTGTTTGTCCGTCACAGCTTTCATATCGAACTGACCGAAGAGGGTTTGCTGCTGCGTAAACGTGCCGAAGACCTTGTGTCAATGGCAGACAAAATCCAGACGGAATTTCTCTCACTGGATGATGTCCTAGGCGGTGAAATTTATCTGGGACTGGCAGAATCCTATCAAATCCGGTATCTTGCCGCTGAAATTAAAACGCTAAAAAATACCTTCCCTGACCTGCGGTATCACATTACCAGCGGGGACACGGAACAGGTAACAGAAAAACTGGATAAAGGCGTCATTGACTTTGCTGTACTGGCAGAAGAACCTAATGCAGAGAAATACCATTACCTGACATTTCCGAAAGCGGATGTATGGGGTGTTGTTATGCCGAAAGACTGCCCTCTTGCAGGGAAACAGTCCATTTCTGCCGATGATTTGGCCGGGCTTCCTTTATTCTGTTCAGAACAGGGCTGGTCTAAGGATATTGCCAAATGGTGCGGAAATGAAATAGATACGCTTCATCTGGAAGGTTCCTTTAAGCTTTCCTACAATGGCTCCATTTTCGTGAAGGAGGGGCTTGGTTATCTTCTGACCTTTGAACATCTGATTGATACAAGTCCTGACAGCGGTTTAACGTTCCGTCCGCTCGCGCCCAGGCTTGAAACAAAACTGTATCTCATCTGGAAAAAATATCAGGTATTTACTCCCATTGCAGAAAAAATGCTTGAGAAATTAAGGGAACGGTTTCATGGGTAAAATTTTCTATCTGGACAACCGTTTTAATATATTTTTGTCATAGGAAAATTGTCACACTGGGCTATAAGATTCACAATGAAAAAAGGAGCAATTTGCCCAAAATCACCCCTTAACATTTTTACAATACCATTTCTATATCTTGATTTTTTCTTGTTGTCAGGATACTCATGTGGAAAGAGGCGGGATGGCGCCGTTGCCTTTGGCGCATCCCCCATAACGCCAGGATACCTTCCAAAGTTTCCAGTTCCCTTTTATTTCCGTGGGCAACGGGCTAAGCAGCCGCGCCTGCGCAGATACGTGGCTGCTGCTGAAAGGACAAACGCTTTATAGGTGCAAATACCCCGTCAGTGGGTCACTTCATAACGCAAGCGTAAATAGGAGTCCTCCAAAACCACACATTCTTGCAGCTTCAGAACTCCTAGCTTGGACAATTCCTTTTGTGAAAATAAGGATTCCCCATCAATTAACGTAGATGTATCTTTGCCGCCAACCAAAACTGGGGCAACAACAATGTCAATATAATCGAATAGTTTTTCACGGAGCAGCAAGCCATTTAACGTCCCACCGGTTTGTACTGTTATCCTCTCACAGCCATAATCTGATTTGAGTTTTTCCAGCGCATGTTTTAGCGATAATTCTCTTTGATATATGATATGGAGATTATCTTGCCCTATGTTAAATGCTGGGTGTTTTGCATTTGACGTAACCAACACAAATTCTTTTGACAAAGCGCAAAAATACTTTATGCCATTTTCATTCAAATGCTTGTTATCAATTACCACAAAAGATACCGGCGTCTTATTGGGCATTTTCTTTGTATTAGCTCCGATTTTGGCTTGGACCCTGCCAGAATTAAGGGTCCATAAATCTGTTGTTTGCTCTATTTCATAATATTGGTGCAAGCCTTCGCTAACCCCTGCAATTTGGGGAAAATCTTTGTCTACATCTAAATCATCCGTTGCGCCAGTGCTTATTTTTCCATCAACCGAAATCAACATAAACAATGTTGTAATTGGCCTATCCACTTTATCACCCCTATTGTATTATACCTTCCCATCAGGCATGAAATCCCTGACAAGGAAAATGAAAGAAACAAAACTACAGTAACAATATAACACAAAGCAGAGGCGTATGGCAATTTTCTTAGGTTTTATGAAACTGCAAAGAAGGATCCTGCTTTGCAGGATTCTCCGCCTGCGGGGAACCGCTTTGGCGGCATAATTGTTTTAACCCTCTCATCATCCGGAATGAAAGCAGGCATTGCTCCTCATTGACCATGTAAATCACCCGGTTTTGAAAATCTATTTCCCTAATATTGTCCTTGTTCACTAGAAATGACCGATGGCAGCGATAAAACCGCCCATCCACCTCTTTTTCCACCTCTTTCATTTTCCCCAAAAATTCCATTTGTCGATTTTTGCAATGTAAACTAATCTTATGTACATTTGGAGATGTTTCAAAAAAGAGAATGTCGTCATAGTCTATGGTAAATACCTTCCCATTCACCTTCACAGAAAAACTTGCATGTGCTTTATTAATCATCTTTTAATCCTTCATAAGCTCTAAGAATGTATCTTCCAGCGTTTCAGAAGCTTCATAAAGCCCTGTCGCCACAACACCCTGTGATATTAGTAATTTTGCGACATCCTTCTTTTCATTGGCGCCAATCCTGATTCGGGCCTCCTGGCCATTCTGCGAAATTACATGATACCCATGCTCTTGAAGGACCCTATGCGTCGCTTTTGCGTCCAGGCTTTCTATTACATAAGTAATTTGTTTTTCTTTTTGGGTATCGTGCAAATCCATAAACTGAACGATTTCACCCTTTTTGATTATAATTGCCCTGTCGCACATTTTTTCCAGCTCGCCCAATAAGTGGCTTGAAATCAATACCGTGATATTCTTTTCATTTGCAATTTTCCTGATATATTCACGGATTTCATAAATACCTTCTGGATCCAATCCATTGGTGGGTTCATCCAATATCAAAACGTCAGGGTCTTTTAATAAAGCCTGGGCAATTCCCAGCCTTTGCCTCATGCCAAGGGAATATGCTTTGACATTCTTATTTGCGGCATCCGTAAGCCCTAACAGTTCCAGCAATTCCCCTACTTTCTTTTTCCCTACGCCATTTAGCTTGGCAAAATACATCAGGTTTTGGTATCCCGTGTTGTATGGATAAAAATTAGGCGTTTCAATCATGCAGCCTATATCCTTGACACCGCTTACATCCACTTCCCCAGTATAATTTCTAGTCAGCCCCACTAAGATTTTCATAATGCTGGTTTTCCCAGCCCCATTCGGCCCAATCAGCCCAACAATCTCCCCCCTTCCAAGCTCAAAGGAGACTTTATTTAAAATCTGAAAATTTTTTACCCTTTTGCTGACATTGTTTACCCTTAATACGCTATTCATTTTTAATCTTCTCCCTTTCATCCAGTTATTCAAGCCATTTGATTTGTGAACGGCTGGCCTGCCCTTTATAAATCTTTTTTCTGCAAAACAACCATACCTGTAATTGAGAATACAATGCCTGTGAAAACAAACACAGCAATATTTTTGACGCCCCAATCCTGATACATCAGGAATTGGTCAGCCAAGCAGAACACCACATAGTCCATTATTTTTCCCAATACCGTTATTTTCTGCCCAACCATTTGTAAAATACCTGGCATTACCCAAAACAGCACCATTAGGTAAATGAAAGGCGTAATCGTTGTGTTCAGGAAACATGTAACCATAACCGCCGTTGCGCCTACGGCAAAACCATAAACCATATAAATAAAGATTTCTTTCCCAATGGTCCCAAGCAGCATAGCCGCCGTCCAGGGCTGTTTACAGAAAATCAATGCAGCATCATATAAAATTCCTCCAAATAACCCAACCACCATATTTGCAAGCGCTATGCTCAAAATTTTTGCTGTGGCAATCTGTATTCTGCTGCTTCTTGATGTAAAAACAAATGTGGCTGTTTTTAGGTCAAATTCTTCCCCTAAACTCTTTGCAGCTAAAAACATAATTAAAATACTAGAAAAGTTCCCATAAAATGCGATTACATTGTGTACCCCAAAACTATCCGGGAACATATATGCGCCATATGCCATGCCCCCTCCCATAATCAGCACCATTAGCAGCCCTAATTGGAACTCCTTCTTTTTCAGTAATTTTACTAACTCCAGCAATGTAATGCCTACTGTCTTCTCCATGCCTGTCGCCCTCCTTTTACTTTACGCCCATTATAAACCCTTTCGCCTCCCATGCCCGTTTTTATCATAAACGGGCAAAAATCTGTCGTAAACGTAAAAGTATTGGCATGTTACCTTAAATTTTTCCATTTAAAGCGGGAAAACTTGTAAAAGAAGAACATCTTTCTTACTTAAGAGCTGGACTTGTAATCAATGCATCTAAGGTTACAGTCCTCGGGTGAGCCAAACTTGTATAATATCATGGTTATGGGGCCTTACACCCAATGAACCATCCAGTAATCACCCCCTTGCATAGAAAATGGCTTTTTTGTATAATAAAACTAAAAGCCACCTGATTATTTCCCTGCTGAAAAGGCGGGGATGAAGGGAAGAAGGAATGGAAAAAACGGATATTGCAAAATATACGATTAAAGATAGCGTTTTTACGAATTTTTTTCAGGATAAGAAGTACCTGATTCAATTATACCGGGCACTCCACCCGGAAGATACAAAGACCACAGAAAATGAACTGAAGGACATTACGGTTAAAAACATATTGGTGGATGCGTGTTATAACGATTTGGGCTTCACAGTAGGCGACAAAATCATGATTCTGACGTAGGCACAAACCACATGGACAGCGGCAGAAAAGGCAGCGGCAGAAGCAGCAAAAAAGCATCTGTGATTTCGGCGATTGAGATGTGCCAGGAAATAGGTTTGCCTGTTTCAGAAACCATAAAAAAGGTGGCTCGAAAATATAAACTTGAAGAAAATGATGCAGAAGCATGGGTTCGGAGATATTGGAAAATAGAAGGGACTGACCAATAGTTTTCATACCATTATATCCGATGGTGTGTGGCAAGCTTACAGTTGCGGGAGATATTTCAATATCCTACCTGCCTCTGCTTGTTCATGCCCTCTTTCATAAGAGCTGCAAAAAGCAGCCTGCCAAATGGCTGATTCTAGGCTGTAACTGAACCAGGATTTTCTTCAAAATACCATGGATGCAACTGCCAGTTGACAAAAAGAATAGCGCCGATTGATGGTATGCAACCTGATAAAATGATATAATCCTCACATCATCACAAAACAAGGAGGAGATAAGAATGATATTTGCAGATAAGCTAATACAGCTTCGCAAAAAAGCTGGTTGGTCACAAGAGGAATTAGCAGAACAAATGAATGTTACAAGACAATCCGTTTCTAAATGGGAAGCGGCGCAATCCGTCCCAGACCTTGAAAAAATACTTCACCTTTCAGAACTGTTTAGCGTAAGCACTGATTATTTACTGAAAGATGAATTGGAAGAGGCAGAATGCAACACCCTATCTGAGGAAACCTATGCATTGAGGCGCGTATCTATGGAAGAAGCAAATGCGTTCCTTTCTATCAAAGCCATAACGTCAAAATCCGTCGCATTGGCAACGTTTTTGTGTATTATATCACCCATATGCCTATTCCTGCTGGCGGCGGCCAGTGAAGTCCCAGGATCTAGCTTACCAGAAAATGTGGCTGCAGGAATCGGAATGGTTATTTTGCTTACCCTTGTCACAATAGCAGTTGCAATATTTATTTCAAGCGGCAGGAAAACAGAAGAATTTGAATATTTAGAGAAAGAAACATTTGAAACAGAGTATGGCGTCAGTGGAATGGTAACAGAACGAAAAGCACAATATAATAGCACCTATACAAGAAATAATATCTTTGGCACCAGCCTTTGCATTATGTCTATAATCCCTCTTTTTGCAGGGGCGGCGTTTAATGACAAAAATGAAATGCTGCTAATCACAATGCTTTCTGTTTCTTTTGTCCTTGTGGGTATTGGCGTAGTTTTCTTTGTCAGCAGCGGCATCATATGGGCAAGTTACCAAAAACTTTTGCAAGAGGGGGATTATTCAAAGGCAAAAAAAGAACACCAACCTATTGCAACAGCTATCTCTGCCGCATATTGGCTCATCATCACCGCAATCTACTTAGGGTATAGCCTTTCCACAAATAACTGGGGATATAGCTGGATTATTTGGGTGGTTGCAGGCGTGGTATTCCCTGCCATCGTCATGATTACTAATTTATTTTGGAAAAAAAGATAGCCAAATACCCCGCAGGCACGGCTGCCTGGCTCATTGCCCGTGGGAATAAAAGCCAAATAGGTTCCCTGCACGATTGCCCCCGGCAGCCCTGTTGGGAAAACAATTGGCAAAAGATAAACGAATTTCCCTTGTTTTGCCCGTAAAGGCAAAGACAAGGGAAATTGCATAAAGTTTGCACAATTACTAGGCGAAACGGCCGATTTCCATTTTTATCCTTTCTAAACCGCCAGTTACAGCTAAGCCTTCCTGTTTTCGCCCTCCTTTGCTCTCTCTGGAAGCGCCCTGGCTATTTCAGCCACCTGCCCAGGCGTTTTCAAAACCATAAATTTATCGTCTGCATGGTGCATAGCATCCCATGCCATATCCAATCCACACATGTTTATGATGAAATCCTTGCCCAAAATTTCAGAAGCTGAATTTGAAGTAATGAAAATTGTGTGGAAACATGCGCCAATCAGCACAAATGAAATCACAGACCGTTTAGTGCAGTCCACAACCTGGAGTCCCAAAACCATACAGACATTAATCTAACGCCTGGCATCCAAAGGCGCCCTGACCTATGAAAAGCAAAGCCGCGCCCCCTTTGCACCCGGCTCTGAAGCCTGGATGGATGGCATTGGCATAGCGGTCGGCAACGGCGCGCTGTTTGGCATAGGGTTGTTTCTGTTTGCCTTATGGGTTGTTGGCGTTCTTGGGATGTCTGTGCTTGCCTTTCGGTCTTCCATCCGTTTTCGCATGGTGAAGAAACCTTCCCTTCTGGTGCAAAGCCTGGCTGTGCAAAACAACAATTTTGCCACTGGCGCAGCCGCCACAGAGCTTACCTTTTCCATGCTTTCTGGCTTAGGGCTGTGGGATGCCGCCCCTTTAAAAATCTTTTGGCATTTTATGGGGATACGATATTTTGCTGCCCCTTAGGGCTGTTGGGGCAGCAGGTAATCCTGAACTAAGCGGATTGCAATTTCCTTTGCCACGGCGCTGGATACTTCCCGCCCTTCTGACCTCCCCAGATAGGCGCAAAAATATAGGTTCCCTTGCGCATGTTCTGCAAACCCAGTAAACCATGCATCCACCACAACGCCATCTGCCATGCCCATCCCAGTTTTCCCATAGATAGAGATATCCTGGCTCCCCTGCCCATCCACCAACATCACTTCTTTTAATTTTTCTCGAGTTTCCTGGGAATACACAGAATCTGACCCAAAAATACGTTCCATAACTTCGGTCTGCTCTTTTGGTGAGATTTTCAAGGATGACTCTAGCCAAAATCCCGTTAGCGCGCGGTTGTTGTTATTTGTATTCAGCCTCCCTTCCCAGTCGGAACTATCACAATTGCCATATTGAAGCTTGTTTAACCCTTGCTGTATCTGTTCCTTCCCAATTTCATCTATCACCTCCCGGAAATACCAAACGCAGGATTCCCGGAACGCCTCATGGAAATCAATATCATGGTTCCATTTCTCATTCCAAAAAACCTCGCCGCTCCAGGCACGTGTAGAATCTTCTGGCTCAATCACCCCTTGTTCTAAGGCAATCAGGGACGCGATGATTTTAAATGTAGAGCATGGCGGCCTTTGCGTCAGGGCAAGTTCAGGCTGAAAGATAGAATACCTCATATTGGATGGGTCATATAAAACTGCAGCCCCTACAAGCCCGTCAAAATATTCTGACCAGTCTGTTTCCAGAATTTCCGGCTCATGGCTTACGTTAGAACCTTCTTGGTTTGCTTCTGGCTGCCCGCCCTTTTGCGCTCCCAAGCCTTCTTCTTTCCCTTCCGTCCCAGCCTTTTGCGCTCCCAAGCCTTCTTCCTTCCCTTCCGTCCCAGCCTTTTGCGCTTCCAAGCTTTCTTCCTGTAGGTTTTTTTGCCCATTATCCTTAGCGCAGCCGCTTACCAAGCACAGGCACGCCATTGCCCCGCACACTATTTTTCCAATATAAGTTTTCTTCATTTTCCTTACCTCACTATTTCCAACCTTAATTTTTAGCGGACGCCACATATACATATCCCTCTAATGCATATGCTACGTTTCCCATCCGCCCTTCCTTAATCTGTCCTTGTATTAAATGCCTGGGAAGCTTCTTCTGTAATAATTTCCTCCCAAGCTTTCTAACCCAAAGTAATAATTAAAAATATGTTTCCCCACGGCAGTGTCATTGGATGGGCCATACCCATTGGCAATGCGGACTGCCAGGGCAACCTCTGGCTCCTTTACAGGCGCAAACCCAACGAACAGCGCATGGCCAGGCCTGTTTTTTGCCTCCTGTGCGGTTCCTGTCTTGCCTGCAACGCTGTTTTGCATATCTTTTAACACAGCGTTATTTTTTGCAAACTGCACCATCCCTGCATGGACGGCATCCCATACAGATATTGGAAGCTCCACCTTCCCCTCCAGCGTACATGCTTTTTCCTTGAATCCCCGTCTTCCCCCACGGCGCCGTTGACCAAGGAAAGAGAAAACGCATCCCCGTCCCTCCTTGCCCTTATTTTAAGCCCTTGATTTAGCTGTTCCTTGTTTTCCTCCATCTTTTTTACAATATGGAATATTTTGCTGTTCAATGTAAGGTGCTGCTCCCGCTTTGAGCCGTATGCCCCATCGTCCACCATTGTAGCTACATAGGTCAGTTCATCATATGCCAGGCTTCCCCATTGCAATCATATACGGCAATCCCTAGTAATATGGCAAAAGCCTTACGTCCTGGCTTTTTTTGCTGCTTTTGGCAGATATGTGGCCGCTGCCCGCCCTCATTCCCTTTTCCCTCCTTGACTATTACAAAAGTAAGATTCAAGCCCAAAAAAATTTGCCCAAACAAACCTGGCATAAATATTACAGCAGTAGGATTTAAAAGTTAAGCAATTTTTCCCGCAGGCAACAAACCCAGCAGGCACGGCTGTGCGGAGGGAAAATTGGGGCAAAGGAGGGCGGGCATGGAAACCATACCCGCCCAGCCCGTTACTCAATAATAATAGAAAATATCCTTTGTTCCCATGGTTTATCACAGTAAGAAAACCCGTATACTCCCATTATATCAGTCTCCTTCCATTTTTTGAAGGAAACCTTGCAGCCTTTTTTCACATGCTTTTGCAAAGCAGAAGCCATGATTTTATAACATTTTTCTCCGCTATCATTAGTTACCCAAAAATCCATCCTGGCGCCTTTTCCTTTTTTCAGGCACCGAACCATTTCACAAGCCTGCATAAAGGTAGGGGTTCCGGCACCCTGCATCATAAAGATATCCACAATATTATCTGCAAGTGGGAATTTTTGTATATTCCAGTCCTGAAAATGGATTAACATCGGAACCACTTTGCTAATTACCTGGGAATTTTTATATCTACCATTAAAATTCAAAGCCCCTTTATTTCCCGAATTTATGCCATAGGTTGTAAAACGCCCTTCGCCTCCCACATCTATAATCAACGGCTTGTTGCCCCTGATTTGGTTCTCAGTTATTTGTTTCAATGACGCGGCTGACATATTTCCCCGATTGTCATGGAATATAATTCTATAAAAGTCCAGGACATCCCTGTCCACTTCATAAAATATTTCTGAATTATCTGGCATGCAGCGGCCGTATCCCTCTCTTTCCACTTTACCATACACTCCAGCATCCTCTGTAGATGGGTTCCCCCAGGGCAATTTCTTGTCTACTTCTTTTTGCAGCGCTTTCCTGACGTCCTCCACGCCCCCGCCTTTGCTTAAGACTTTAATAATAATGGCAATCGCTATGCCTATCCCCAACACAATGGCAGCGGCTATCCCATATGGCCCTAATTTTATCAAGAAATCCTCTATCTGCCACCACCAGTACAAAGACAGCGCCCTTGCGCCGCCTGCCATTGGGTCTGCCGCGCTGGAATCCTGTTCCACAATATCAATCTGGTACACTGGACGTAGAAATAACGGAAGCCCGCTTTTCCCCTGAGGGAAACCAATTTCCTCAAGCTTCCCCTCCACGCCTCCTGGCAGGTCTGCGGTAACCGACTGCACATCCAGGCATATCTTGGCGTCTGACTTCATGCAAATATGAAGCTGGTAGTTTTGTTCGCCCGAATTTTCCTTATACAATTGATAAAAATTGCCTTTATAATTACGGATGCGGCATTGGGGGCTGCCTGATTCCAGAACTTTTTTTCCAGAATTATCATATAAAGTTGTCCTCACATCAGCAGGCATTGCCACTTGCCCTGCATCGCCGCTGACAGATGCGCAGAACAGTTTGCAGCCTGCAGGGGCATGGATATCCACCATGGCGTTCACCCATTTGCCATTCGACGGCTCCTGTGCCCCGTTCGGCGTAAACAGGCACATAGCCTGCAGCCCCTCCGGCATTTCCAGCCGTTTTTCTGTCCAAAATCCCTGTGTGGATGCCCCGTCTATCCGGCTATAATAGAATACCATCCCCGCAATACAGCAAGGAGCCTGCGGATTATAATACCCTGTCGTCCCGCCAATGGCTGCAAGGGCATATCCTTGTGGGATAGCAAATTCCACGCTCTTTGCACCATTCCGGTTTTCTGACCAGGAATGGAATGCATACGTTTTCCCCTTTGTGGTCCTGACTTCAAAATCCCGGATCATATGCTCGGAACACCCAAAAGGCATATAGGTCAAGCTGGCAAAAACAATATATTCCCCTGGCGCAAAATCAAAGCTAACATAGCCGCCTGGCTCGCTTCCCCCATGCTGCGGCATCGCTTTCCCCTCATACTCCACCTGAACCTTATCCAAAAACTGCCCATACCAGATATGGATGGACTTTGGAAAAGATTTCTTCTCCCTCTTATATAACTCCCAATAGTCTGGAAAATCGCTCCAGTATTCTCCCTTATCTGCCAATAACTCATGGCTGTAAATATACTCCATACTTCTCCTCCTTTGCGTTTATAGTTTTAATTTTGCAAATGCGTCTGCAAATGCATTGTTAATCGGTTCTTTCGCCTCCTTCCTTATTTTATTCATATATTGGGAAACGTCTTTTTTGGACACTCCTCCCCCGCTTTCTTTTTTCCGCTTCTCAAAAGCAGAAAGTTTCTCCCGGTAGCCGCACACGCAAGTGAAACGCTGCCCGTCCCCTTCTCCTACCAATTCCATCTTCTTATGGCACTGGGGGCAGCGGGCGTTAGTGATTCTGGACAATGTTTTGCGGTACCCGCATTCCCTGTCCTGGCATACCAGCATTTTCCCATTTTTATGGTTTACCTCAAGCATCAGCTTCCCACATTCCGGGCATTTCTTCCCCGTTAAGTTATCATGGCGGTAGGTTTTAGACGAAGCGGCGATATCCTTCACAATATCCACCGTATAGGCCCGTATCTCTGCCTCAAAATCTTTCTTTTTTGCCTTCCCTTTGGCAATATCTGCCAACTGCTGTTCCCATCTGGCAGTCAATTCCGGGGAGGTAAGCCCCTGGGGCGCAAGCTCTAACACTTGCCTGCCTTTGGAGGTCAAATGGATATATTGGCCTTTCTTTTCTATCATAAAGCTGTGGAACAATTTTTCAATAATATCCGCCCGGGTGGCGACAGTCCCAAGGCCCCCTGCCTCCCCCAATGTTTTTTTCAATTCCTTGTCGGAGCTGTCCATATATTTTATAGGATTTTCCATAGCGGCAAGGAGGGTCGCCTCGGTAAACGGCACGGGGGGTTTGGTCTTGCCTTCCGTAATTTTCCCATCGGTAAATAAGATTTTCTGCCCTTTTGCAAAATCTGGCAGGTTCCCCTGCACCTCCCCGGCAGTAGGCGCGTTTTGCGCATCCTCGTCCATGCCATCTTCTGGCAAAATCCCGGCGTCCTCCTGAATTTGGCGGATTTCCTGCCACCCTGGCTGCTCCATAACCTTGCCTTTTATTACAAGCCGTTCTCCTTGGCACAGCACAGTGACTTCTGTCTGTTGGTATTCGCAAGGGGGAAGCAGCACAGCAAGGAACCGTGAAACCACCAGCTCATAGATTTTGCGCTCCCCATATTCCAACTCGTTCAAACGAATCCCCTGTTCTGTAGGGATAATGGCGTGATGGTCGGAAACTTTCTTATCATCCACAAAGGATTTATTCCCTTTGATGGGGGATTTCAGCAATTTGCCGCAAATGCTGCTGTAGCTTCCGCCACGGCATGCCTTGATGCGCTCTGGCAGCGTATCCACAATATCCTGGGTAAGGTACCTGGAATCTGTCCTAGGATATGTCACAACTTTATGGCGTTCATACAAACGCTGCATATAGTCTAAGGTCTGCTTGGCGGAAAACCCAAACATCCGGTTGGCGTCCTGCTGCAGGGAAGTCAAGTCATAAAGCTGGGGCGCATAAGATTTCTGCTTCTTCTTTTTCACTTCCTCCACTGTGCCAGCGCTGTTTGACACATGTTCCAAAGCCCTTTGGATTTGCTCTTTTGAAAAGGCCGTGGCGCTGTTCTCCTTTGACTTCCAGTGCCATGCCAGCCCATTCCCCTTTACTTTCAGCCCATAATACGGCTTTGGCTGGAAGCCCTTAATCTGCGCTTCCCGTTTTGCAATCATCGCAAGGGTTGGGGTCTGGACCCTGCCGCAGGAAAGCTGGGCGTTGTGCCTGACTGTCAACGCCCGCGTGGCGTTTAAGCCCACCAGCCAGTCCGCCTCCGCCCTTGCCACTGCAGCCTCATACAATTTCTGGTATTCCCTGGCATCTTTTAAGTGGGAGAAACCCTGGAGGATCGCCTTATCGGTCACAGAGGAAATCCACAACCGCTTCATCGGTTTCTTGACCCCCGCCTTTTTTATAATCCAGCGGGCTACCAGCTCCCCTTCCCGCCCCGCATCAGTTGCAATAATAATTTCGCCTACATCCTTGCGGTACATTTGGGTTTTCACTGTCTGGTACTGCTTCCCTGTTTTCTTAATTACCTGAATTTCTAACTTTTCTGGCAGCATAGGCAATGTTTCCATTTTCCAAGCCTTCCATTGCTCCCCATAGCTTTCTGGGTCGGAAAGCTCCACCAAATGCCCCAGCGCCCAGGTCACAATATAATCCTTGCCTTCTAAGAACCCATTCCCGCCTTTGCTGCACCCAAGCACCCTGGCAATGTCCCTGCCAACGCTGGGTTTTTCCGCTATCACCAATGATTTCATACATTTACCACACTTTCTTAATATCTTCTTGCTTCACCCCATAACGGGTGCAAAATTCCTGCAAATCCGCCGCGCCGCGCACTAGCATCGCCTCTTCAAATTTTCCATTTTCCTTGTCCAAGAAACCTGCCACCTGCTCCCCGGTACATATACTGGCGCGGATGGCCGGGGTCTGCCTGTTGGCATCATAAGGTTTTGTTTCCACATGCTTCTTGTGTTTTTGCCAAAACATAATTCCCTCCCAATGTTACGCTTTTCTGGTACCCCGGCAGCCAGGGTAATTGCTGCATCCATAAAATTCCCCATATTTTCCCTTACGCCTCACCATTTCAGCCCCGCACTGGGGGCAGAAAATTTGCGGCTGGGTTGTTTGGATTTCTTCCAGAATCTTCCCCAGCCCCTCATAGCAGCCCTGGTTCATCATGCAGTCATTTAATGCACGGTGCGCCCCGGCTGTGCTGATATGGAAATATTCTGATACGTCCGACAGCTTGTAGTGGGCAAGCTGGGGCAAACACTTCCTCGCCATATACAACGTGTCAATGTAATCGTTCTTAATCTCTGCCCCCAAGGCTTCCATAGCCGCATCGCAGATAAAATTCATGTCGAAGGTATGTATATTATGCCCTACCAGGATATCATCCCCTATAAAATCCAGAAAGCCCTGGACGGATTCTGCTATGCCTGGCGCGCCCTTTACCATTTCATCCGTAATCCCATTGACCGCCGTGGCAGCCCCAGGAATGTGCATTTGAGGGTCGACTAAGGTGGCATACTGGTCTGCCACCTTATGGCCGCGCACCTTCACCGCCGATATCTCTATAATCCTGTCAAACCTTGGACGGACCCCTGTGGTCTCCAAATCAAACACCACATAATCCCCCACATACTGGTTCAGGCGTTTTCCTCTGTTCCTTACCATTGGTATATTCTCCCTTCTTTTGCCAGGTTAGGGCGTGTTTGGAAACAATGCCCAACCATGCCCTAAATTATAAAGGGAATTGCTGATATTTGCAACCATTCCCTGAACGGAAGGCACTTGCGGTCCCAATGGTTCCATAGTATAATACTTCTGTAAATTTGGAAGATTAAATAGTATCTGGAGGATAGAAATGGTTATTCCACAAAATGGTCAAAGAATCTCAAAGGCAGACGCATATTTAAACTGCGCAGAAAATTTTGCATACCGAAGCACCTGCATCAAGCGAAAGTATGGGGCTGTCCTTGTAAAGGACGATGCAGTGATATCCACAGGGTACAATGGTTCCCCCAGAGGTTTTGAACACTGCTGTGACATTGGCGAATGCCCAAGGATCAAGCTTAAGATGCACCAAGGGGAAGGCTATGCCATCTGCAGGTCGATACATGCCGAGGCAAACGCCTTATTGAACTGCTCCCGGGAACAGACGATGGGCGCAGATTTGTATCTGGCAGGCATCAACCCTGGCGATTCCTCCATACATCCCGCCAGGCCATGCCCCCTTTGCGCAAGGACTATTATCCAGGCAGGGATACGGAATGTATTCCTACGGCAGGGAGAAGGGCCTGACAACTATATTATTGTGCCAGCTAAGAAATTGGAGTGGCATCAGTAAAATATCTTACCGTAAGCTGCCAGGGCGCCTAGCTTCTGAAATTAACAGGGGCTGTCGCACTAATTATGTATTGGAATTTACGTTAGTGCGACAGCCCCATTATCAATGGAACGGGTATTAAAAATTACCCTTCTTTGGCAAACCCTTTTTCAAATTTGCCGCGGAAAAACTGAATCAGCGGCCCGTTAAACATGGAATTCAGCAATGTGCCAAGCCCTACCACCATCCAGATGGAATTGCCGGACGCCGCACAGAACCCAATACCAATTAACATTACAACCACATCTGAGCAGACCCTCCCATATTGGAAGGGGATCTTCCCATTGGTAAATTTCTCAATAATAAACGCTACGCTGTCGTAAGGGGCGATGCCCATCTCGGCAACCATATACATTGCAGCGCCCGAAGAAGCAAACAACAAGCCAATGGCAAGCATCAGAACCCTAAGCCCCCAGTTCATTTGAAGGCGTACAACGTCTTCCATTACCCAACAGAGGAAATCCGCAATATATCCTACGCAGACCATGTTCACCACCGTGCCAAGCCCAATGCAGTGGCGCACCGTAAAAAATACCAGTACTAGCAGGATAATATTTACAATTAACTGCCATGTCCCGAACTGCATATGGATAAATTTGCTGATACCCAGGTTCATGCAGGTGAATGGGTCCACCCCAAACCCTGACATACGGTAAGCCGCCACGCAGATCCCTATTAGCAGAATCCCAAATACCATGAAACAAAACTTTTTTAATTTTCCACTCATGCTTCCACCTGTCCTACTGCTTTCAGAATATAAATCCGCGACTCAAAATCTGTGCAAGGCTCCTGATTATCTGGCGTCTGCCCCGCAGTCGCATCGGATGTGGCCAGCCCTAAGTTCATCAACTCATCCCCATAATGCCTAGAACCATCCCTGCTGTTTTCGTAACAGAAATCCTCCCGCAGCCCCTGCAGCTTTACCCTGGTAAAACGGTCGTTCACTACGTTTAAGATCCGGTACCAGCCCACCACTGCGGTTTTCTGGTCTTCGCTGACTGCCATCCATACCATTTCATTTCCCTCAAATGGGCTTTTCAGGCGGTAGAAGGAACCAAACTGCAGCAAACTGCGGTACTCTTTCATAAATGCAATCTGCCCTTTTACTTCTTCTACTTCTTCCTCGGTCAGCTTATTCAAATCCAGCTCATAGCCAAACGTCCCAAAATACGCCACATTTGCCCTGGTATGCAGGGGCGTGTTACGGAACATCTGATGGTTTGGCACCACTGACACATGGCTCCCTATGCTGCTGATTGGATAGCACATGGATGTCCCATACTGGATTTTCATGCGCTCCACTGCATCGGAGTTATCACTTGCCCACCCTTGGGGCGCGTAATACAAAAGCCCTGGGTCAAACCTGCCGCCGCCGCTGGCGCAGGACTCAAACAGCACTTCGGGGAATTCCGAGGTCAGGCGCCCATACAAATCATACACGCCTAAAATGTAACGGTGGAAAATCTCCCCCTGCTGGTTTGCGGCATAAGCCTGGCTGAAACATTCTGTAATGCTCCGGTTCATATCCCATTTAATGTAAGATACCTTTGCCTCACTCAGGATTTTTGCCATCATCCCATAGATGCAGTCCACCACTTCTTTCCTTGAGAAATCCAGCACATACTGGTTCCTGCCATGGGTATTTGCCCTTCCGGGAACCTGTATAATCCAATCTGGATGGCTGCGGTACAAATCAGAATCCTTATTTACCATTTCCGGCTCAAACCACAAGCCGAACTTCATGCCAATCTGCTCCATCCGCTCTGCCAGCCCAGTAATCCCATTGGCAAGGCGGCCAGTATTTGCCACCCAGTCCCCAAGCCCTGCAAATTCATTGCTCCTTGCGCCAAACCATCCGTCGTCCAGCACAAACAGCTCCACGCCGCACTCTTTCGCCTTCTCGGCAATATGCACCAGCTTATCTTCTGTAAAGTCAAAATAAGTAGCTTCCCAGTTATTGATTAGAATCGGGCGTACTCGGTCACGCCAGTATCCCCTCGCCAGCCGCTTCTGGAATAATTTGTGGAAAGACTGGCTCATGGCATTCAGCCCGGAGTCTGTGTATACCATCACTGTCTCTGGCGCCTGGAAGCTCTCCTCTGGCTTAAGGCGCCATTCAAAGGTATCGGGATGGATGCCGACCAACACCCTGGTATTGTCATGGGCGTCCACCTCTGCCTGCATCAAGAAATTGCCGCTGTACACAAAGCTAAACCCAATGGCTTCCCCCTGCCGCTCATCGGTAAGCGGCCGTTTTAACACAAGGAACGGGTTATGTTCATGGGAAGAGTTCCCCCTTATGCTGCCCACAGACTGGATGCCCATGGTAAGCCTGCGTTCTTTAATATGGCGCTCCCTAGCCCATGCGCCGGAAAACTGCACCCAGTCGTAATCACAGTCTGGAAGGTCCAGGCACAGGCTCATGGCGCGGCCAAGCTGGACTGGCTGTTTCCCCCCATTGAGATAGCGCACGCTCCTTGCCACAATACCGCCGTCAGCAAATATGGTATAGAACAACTCTGCCCATATCCCCGTCACGGAGTCAAACAAGTTCAATACAAGGGTTTCCGCTTCTTTTTTGCTTTCCACATAGGTTGCCGGAAGCCCGGGAAGTTTCGGCTTACCCTCCTCAATATGGTGGGAATGGTACTGGAAGTCCGAAATCCTGCTGCCATTTTCCTGTATAACTTCCACTGCCGGGCTTCGGTAATCCCCCGTCCCATAGCTAGGAAGCTCCTGTTTGATACCCTCCAGAGAAAATGCCTTATTCCCCTCAAAAGGGCAGGAACACATAGGGCGGGGCGCCGTTTCCAGCAAATCCCCAAAATCTTCCCTATCATGGATTTTTTTGCCAAAATAGAGATGCCCCATCTGCCCATTAGGCAGAACCATCATAATATAGCTGATTACATCATTATGTAAATGGAATACTTTCGTGCTTTCATGAAAAATTATACTCATTTCCTACCTCCATATTACTGTCAATCATACTTATGCATTTCCTGCAATTTCTGGGTAACTTCCTCCATTTTATCCCCTTTCAGGGTATAGAAGCGTTTGTAAATAAAGTAACTCAAAGCCGCCAGGAGGATTGGGATTACAATCATCAGCACACGGATGCCCAAAATAGTGCCGGCTGACTGCACTTCGGCTTTTGCCTCATACCCTACAATTTCCAGCCCAACACCTGTCATTCCGCCAGCCGCTGCCATTGCAGCCTTCATCAGGAAAGTTTGTGCGGAACAGGTAACGCTCTCATTCCGAACGCCGAATTTCACTTCACCATAGTCGATAACGTCAGCCATACAGCAGGTGGTTACGCCTAAGGACAAACCAGAACCAAAGAACAGGATTGCGCAGCAAACTACCACTAGCACTGCATTGGTAGGCGCAATATAACCGGAAGCCCCAAGGAGGGCAAGCCCGATAATTGGCATTGCGCAGGCGCAAGCATACACTTTTTCCCTGCCAATTTTAGAAGCAATTTTTGGGAAACATACCAGCCCAAGCATTTCTGCGATAATCGCCATGCCAAAGATAGAGTACAAATATTCGTTGCCGCACACATTTTTAAAGTAGTAAACTGCAAAGCTCTTCGCAATCTGCGTACAAAGGTTAAAGGTAAGCAAAAGCCCAATAAATGCCACAAGCTGGTCATTCTTTACGATAACGGTAAGGGCCTGTTTTAAATTTGTTTTCTGAACTTTGGCGTTCAGCGTTGACTCTTCTTTCACGTTAAATACAGTGATACCAATTGCGATAATGAAAATAACTGCAATGATAATCGCAAACAATGTATAACCTGTCTCTGCATATTTGTCAGTTTCGCCAGCCATCTTATTCAAGCCAAAGATAATATATAGTCCAAATGTTGCTACGGAGAACCCTGCAAGGCTTGCAAAAAACCTGGGGATAACAGAAATCTTTTCACGTTCACGCGGGTCGTTTGTCAGGTTCGGAAGCCAGGACCAGTATGGTACGTCCATAATGGTGTAAGTCATCCCATATAAAATATACATAATAGAAACATAGGCATAAAGGGCAGTCCCCTTCAAATTAAAACTGTAGAACAGAAGCACAAATACAACAGCGTTAACCAATGTCCCAATCACCAGCCAGATACGGAATTTCCCATATTTTGTACGGGTATTGTCTACTATCATCCCCATTACCGGGTCGTTCACCGCATCCCAGATCCTTGCAACAAAGAACAATACGCCTACAAACGCTGGAGCCAGATACAAGGTATCTGTAAAATACAACATTAAAAATGCCCCAACCAGGTTACAGATAGCGTCTTTTCCAATCGCGCCGATGCCAAAACAATACTTCTCCCTTGCAGACACATGCTTATACTGTGTCTTCCCAACATTTTCACTTTGCATATTCATAATTTACCTCCAATGTAATTTTAATGAACTTCACTTTGAAAATGCTGTGCACATACATCTTCTTAAGATGGTTTTATTATAGTGTATTTTTCCCTGCCCCCGTTAGGAATATATGTTATAAAAATCAGTCAAAATGTTTCCATCATCTCCTCTAATTTTTGTTCCTGCGCATGTAATTGTTCCTTTACTTCCTTGCGATGATCCCTGCGGTATACGCTAGGGGGCATACCGATAATTTTTTTAAATGTTTTGGAATATACCAGGGCGTCGCCGTATCCACAAGACATGGCGACCCCCTCAATAGACAAGTCTGTCACTGTAAGCAGCTCTTTTGACCTAGAAATCTGAAATTGAGTTAGAAAATCCTTCGGCGACATCTGCAGCGCTTCCTCAAATAGTTTATAGAGGTAGCTGCGGCTGATGCATACATGGTCCGCAATATCTTTCACGCCGATTCCGGAAGAATAATTATTTCGGATAAAACTTATGGCCTTTTGGACATAAATGCTCTCCTTTGTCTCTTTTGTCACAGCCGCAAGCTGGGCGTCCTTTGTCAGCACCGCAAAGAATTCATACAGAAGGCTTTGGAGGTAGTACTGGTTTGTCTGAGAAGAAGTATGGTAATTTAACATTTTTACCACAATCCTCTTTAAGTCTTTTGCCTGGTCGCTTTGGAACACTAATTGGTTGCTGTTCAGCCCCAAATCCTCCAGATAGTTATCCGCCTGCTCCCCGGAAAAACCAACCCAAAGATAAGACCACGGGTCCTCCCCATCTGCTTTATAAAAAGTAATCGCCTCCGGCTCAATCAAAAACCCCTGCCCCTGCCTTATCTCATACCGCCGTTCCCCCACCTGGTATGTGCCTTTTCCAGACAAGATATAATGGATAATATAATTGGGGCGGACAGCCGGCCCAAAACTGTGGTTTGGCCGGCATGCAGACATGCCGCAAAAGCATAAGTACAAATCCTTAAATTTTGACCCTGTTAGCTGCAGGACATATGCGTCTTCCATGTTTTTTCCTCCACACTGTACCTTATTTGCTGGGTTCTGCAAAAATCAGGCTCCCCTCTGGCTCCCCGCACAGCTTTATCAGCCGCTTGATATAGCGAAAAACAGATGCGCTATCCAATGAAGTCCCTATAGAAACCCGTTTCCCATTGATTTCAATCACTGTTCCAGAACGGAATGCGGTTGGCACTGCATCCTTTGATATCCTATCCCCTACCTCCAGGCAGCTAAAACTGGACAAAAGCTCTTCTAGCTTGTCTGGATGCCTGCCCATCACTTCTTCAAAAATAACCTGCATGGTATCTTTTAAAAGCATATCCTTATAGCATACATTGTATAAAGTAAAGTAATAGGTACCAGGGGCTTTTCTCTTTTTCTTCTTCCCGCCCTGCCCCTTAGGGCTGCTTTCCTGCCCTACAACAGAAGAATCTCCATTGGCAGAGTCCCTTTCTTTCCCCACCATAGGGGAATTCGTTTGCCCAACGCCCTCTTTTTGCCCAAAAACCTCTTCCCCACAGGCATCCTTAATCACCTGTACAATATTATACAAGAAACCCTCTTGCTGGTATTCATTCACAGAAACCTCCAACTATTCAACCAACTCTTCTGTAATCTTACTGCACTTCACTTTTGAAAGCCTTTCTTTTTTATAACGATATTTCACATTGGATAATATTTCCCTCCCCACCAGTTCATCAAAGGTTTCATCAAATAATTTTTTTTCTGCCCCAGCATTTATATTCTTTGTGCCATCTGGGTAGAACCGCCCCCCTAGCCCGGTATCCTCTCCGGCCCCTTCGCCGCTCACCTCTGTCAATCCTTTTAACATAATCAGGACTACTGGAAGCCCTCCATCTATCCCCGTATTCAACTCAGAACTATTTAAAGTCTGGCTGTACATCAGCTCTAACACTGTCGTATAGCTAGTGGCATATTCGTCATCCAAAAAAGCCAGCACGCCTTTGCAGCAACCACTCTCCATATTTTCCTTAAATTGCTCAAGCCACATAGAATTATGGGTGTCAAAGCACCCATCAAAGTATACGTTCAACCCATAATCTTTCACCAAAGAATATACAATCTTGTGTAAGGCAACATTCCAATCCTCACTTTTATAGCTTACAAAGACAAATGGTTTCCCTTTATCTTTATCACAAATAGACCCCTTTAAATATTTGACATGCGTGTCTTCTTTCCTTCTTCTATTCTCCTCACTTGTCATACCCTACTCCTTTCCAACGCAAAAACAACAACTTTTCCCTCTGGAAATTTTGTAAAAAATCAGTTACAATTAAGGTTACTTTAATTACAGAAAGGATAGACGCCATGGCAGATTACCAACAACTTACCCACGAATTTGAGCCTGTATACAATCAGGAATCGAAAATCCTAATCCTCGGCACCTTCCCTTCCGTGAAATCCAGGGAAGGGAATTTTTATTATGGGCATCCCCAAAACCGTTTCTGGAAGGTCTTGGCTTCTATTACTGGAGAACCAATCCCAGGCAGCGTCCCAGAAAAAAAACAGCTTCTCCTCAGCCACAAGATTGCTGTCTGGGACGTCATCCAAAGCTGTGAAATTATTGGCTCTTCGGACAGCAGCATCCGCAATGTAGTCCCTGCCGACATACCAGGTTTATTAAGGCAGGCTCCGATTGCCGCGATTTTTGGAAACGGCGCAAAGGCTTGCGAGCTTTTTCAAAAATACACAAGGCCTATGTTAGGGCGCCTTGCAGATGGCGCTGTAACAGAGCGGCACGCCATCCGCAAACTCCCTTCCACAAGCCCAGCGAACGCCGCCTGGAACCTGGAACGCCTGACAAAATGCTGGAGGGATGGGCTGGAACCATTTTTATTTTAGCAAGGCTAAGCAATGCTCCCCGATTTGCTCTAATTCATCCAGGAAAATGCAATAGTTCCCTACCCTCCCCTGCGCCGCCTCTTTTTGGACCTCAGCCAACACTTTTCCATATTCCATCCAGCACACTTCTTCCACTTCCTCCTTTTGAAGCCTCAGTTCTGATATGTCCACTGGCTGGCTATACAGGTATACCATGCTGATTTCTGAATTTTTAAATGGTTTCCCATAAAATTCCGCTTCTGCATGGCCATAATGCAGGAACGCCTCCTGCAAATCCTGGGGCTTTGCTTTCAGCCCCAATTCCTCTTCTAACTCCCGCAACGCACAATCCAGATAATCGCTCCCCGCTGGGATATGCCCGGCGGCAGAAATATCATAGCAGCCTGGGTAAGAGTCTTTCCCTAAGCTCCGTTTCTGCAAAAGCAGTTCAAAACTCCCTGTCTCTGTGGGGCGCACAATCCACACATGGGACGTGCCATGCAAGTCCCCCGCCCTATGGACGAAGGAACGTTCCCGCACAATCCCAGTTTTGCTCCCGTCCTCCCGGCGAAGCTCCAGCAGCTCCAGGCTTTCGCCATTTAAGGCCGCCTCCGTCAGCCGGTTCCCATCATAGCTTAATTTTAATGAGAAAAATGGGGCGTCCTCCATTAAGAGCTGAAAGAATATCTTGTCCCCCTCCCATAAATTCAGGGACATTATACCTTCTTTCTTTACCCATTCCAATGCCCCTTCCTTGCATTCCGTCAAAGCCCCCTCAAAGCCGTCTGCCGTATATAGGCACATATATTCCGTCTGCCAGCCAATGGCTGAGAACGTCACAATCCCACGGAAAGAAAACCTAGTCAAGGTAAGCCCTGTTTCTTCCTTCACTTCCCGCAGAAGGCACTCTTCTGGGCTTTCCCCTAATTCAAAATGGCCGCCAACCCCAATCCATTTGTCTTTATTTACATCCTTTTGTTTCTTCACCCGGTGGAGCATCAAATAACAGCCATCTTTTTCAATGTAGCATAACGTTGTTAAAATTGACTTTCCCATCCTTTTCCCTCTGTATTGCTATTTTGCTATGTATGCCTCGTCCATCACCTCGGCAAGGTCTGTATAAGGCACTTGGACCTCAATGGTGCCAACTACATCCAAGGTCACCATATTGGGGTTGCAGATTACCACCAGCCCTTCCTCATTAAGGTAAAACACATCCTCTGTCAGGATATCCGGGACAAAGCTCTCATAATCTTCCATTAAAGCGTCTTTATATGGGTCTGCCTTAATCGTCTCCAAAATATGCTGCGCCACAATTTCCCCAGCCTTTGCTTTGTCTGTGAAAATATCCGCCAGGGTCAGAAGTTTCCCTGTAGCGGCGTCAAAGCAATAGGAAGAAGTCCAGGTAGTTGGCTGCGGCGTACCCTGGTACTGGTAATTCTGCGCCTCTATGCTTAAAATCTTTGTAGAAGCATACATCATTTTGTAAATGGCGCCATATCCATAGCCCCCCCATTCCTTTTTCCCATCTTCTGAAAGCTCCCCATAAGCATTTCTGGCAAGCTCCGTGTCTTCCTCAATATATGCCTGGATCTCTGTATGCTTCTGTTCAAACGCCATATTTATTTTTTCAGCGGCAGCTTCGTTCTCTGGAATAGAGACTACCGGGCAATTTTCCGTCACTGCAAGGAGCAGCGGGCCGCCTTCCCCATCTGTGATATTCTTAGAATAATCCACAAACGTTACCTCCGGCGGATTGGAAAGCTCTTTAGAAACATCCTCGGAACCGCCTTCCTCTGGTTTTTCCACCGGCCCTTTTTCCTCTTTTTTCTCAAGGTCTTCCTCTGCTTCCCCATCTTGCCCAGAAGCGTTATCTTCTTTTGTTTCCTCTTCTTGCTTTGTATCGGGCTGATTCGCATTCTCTGCCGCTTTTTTCCCAGAACAGGCAGTAAACAGCAAGCTTATCCCTAACCCAAGCAATAGTAATTTCTTCTTCATCCGCAGAATCCCCTTTACTATAAATTTGTGTATTTGTACATATGGTTCAGCGGACCGTTCCCTTTCCCAAGGTCCATGCCTGCCGCGATGGCTCCAGACACATACGCCTTCGCATCCCTTACGCTTTTTTCGACGCCAAAGCCTAAGGCAAGCCCACAGGCAATGGCAGAAGAAAGGGTACATCCCGTGCCATGGGTGTTCCTGCTCTCAATCCGTTTTCCAGGAACCCACAGAGGCTCCCCTTTGTAAAAAAGCAGGTCATCCGCACAGCCCTGGCCATGTCCGCCTTTTAAAAAAACAATACCCTTGTATTGTAACGCAAACTCCCTTACTGCCGCAACCCTTTCTTCCCTTGTTTTTATGGTTGTTTTTAGCAGCGCCTCCGCTTCTGGCAGGTTCGGGGTATAAAGTCCTGCCAATGGGAGCAGTTCTTTTTTGTAATACTCAAAAGCCTCTGGCTCCATCAAGTTTTTCCCGCTGGTGGAAACCATTACCGTGTCCATCACAATATTTTTGGCATGGTAGCGCAAAAGGCAATGTTTTATTGCCGCCATCTGACCTATCCCCGTTACCATGCCAACTTTCACCGCATCTGGAACAATATCTGTAAAAATGCATTCCAATTGCTTTTCCAAAAAATCAGGGGATACCGGAACAACCTCCGCTACCCCCAATGTATTTTGCGCAGTCAATGCAGTAACCGCGCTTTCCCCATACAGCCCATGGGCTGCTATCGTCTTAAGGTCTGCCTGTATCCCAGCGCCGCCGCTGCAATCGCTCCCTGCTATGGTAAGCACAGTTTTCATGCCGCCCCTCCTGATTCATTTAAAATCTTCCGTATCTTTGCGGTTTCCTCCCCTGGGTCCTGGGCTTTTAAAATCCCCGCTGAAATTGCCAGCCCAAACGCGCCGCAGGAAAGGGGTTTTTTACAATTTTTTGCCGTGATGCCCCCTACTGCCACATTGGGGATTGGAGCCGCCTTAAGGATTTCTTGGTATGTCCCTTCCTCGATTGGGGCTGCATCCTCCTTTGTATCTGTAGGGAACCAGGCGCCGCTGCCCAAATAATCTGCCCCAGCTTCCAGCGCAAGCCTGGCCTGCCCTGGTGTTTTTGCTGTTGCCCCAACCACCATGCCAGCCCCTAAGTATTCCCGTGCATCCTTCACCGGAATGTCATCCTGCCCCAAATGCACCCCGTCCGCGCCGCTTAAAACTGCAATATCCATCCTATCATTGATAATCAGCTTCGTATGGTAATAATTGGCCATTTCACGCAGCTTTTTTGCCCGCAGGAGATATTCTGCCGAGGAAATATTTTTTTCCCTAAGCTGGATATAATCCACCCCAGCCTCCAGCGCCGCCTTTATCTTTTCTTCCCCATAAGAAAAATCCGCAATCAAATACAGCCATTTTCCCATAATTCCCTCCTTTGCAGCCAGTCCAAAAAATGCCTCCCTGACAACATGCTAATCCCATCTAATAACAATGATTTTACCGTTCCATACCCTTTTGCTTTCCCCGCATGCCCTAATACAAAAGCCATGCCCAGGCAAGCGGCTGCGGCGGCAGCCACTTGCTCCCTCTGGTTCATCCGCATCCCGCGGGCGGCAGCGCTACAAGCCCCTGCTACTGCCCCGGCAAGGCATCCGCTCCCTACCACATTCTGGAAGCAAGCCTCTTGATGGGGAACCTCCATCCTGCCCCCTTCCCAAAGGATGCAGTCTGTTTTCCCCGTCACCAAATAAACGCTGCCCTTCCTTACTTCGCCTATTAAGCCCCGTTCCTGCAGGGAATCAATGCCTTCCCTGGTCAGTTTCCCCTGTTGGATGCTGTAAATTTCAGAACGGTTCCCCTTTACAATCCCTTTCCATGGAATTTGGAACAATTCCTGCACCGCCTTTAGGCGGAAGGAGGACGCGCCGCAGCCTACCGGATCCAATACCAGCGGCTTATCCTCCTCTGCCGCGCATTGCAGCGCAAGCCTGGCTAAGGAAAGCTTTTCCTGGCTGAGCTGCCCCAGGTTCACCACACACGCGTCTGCCTGGGCAACAATTTCCTCCATCTCTTCCTTTGCCACCGCCATCAATGGCCTGGCCCCCAGGGCAGCTATCCCATCTGCACATAAGGCAGCGGAAACAGCATTGGGTATCATATGCACCAGATATCTTTGCTGCCTGATATCCCGAAATACCGCGGCAACCTCCTCTGGCGTGACAGCCGCGCCATCCATCCTGCAAGCCCGTATGTAACTTTCCCATTGGCTGGCTGCCCCTGACTGGCCGTCCCTATGCATCCGATGCACCTCCTAATCTAAGTCTCCTTCAATATCCCCTGCAAATACTGGATGGTCCCAGATTTGTGCAGCATGCCCAAAACCATTGCCGCCAGCAGGCAGCCTCCCAAGGTGCTGACCATAAACGGGACTACATAGGTAAACAAAGCAGCTTCTTTATTCCCCATAAGCAGCGACGCCACCGGATAGCAGAGCATCCCGCCAATTACCCCAGTCCCCAGGATTTCCCCTGGAAACGCCATCCAGACTTTTCCTGTGAGGCGGTAAGACACTGCCCCCAAAAATGCCCCTACTATGCTGCCTGGGAACGCCAAAAGGCTCCCTGTACCCATCAGGTTACGGATTAATGCAGTAGAAAATGCAAACCCTGCCGCATACCAAGGTCCCAAGAACACACCTGCCAGCACATTCAAAAGGTGCTGAATGGGGAAACATCTGGAAGCCCCCACTGGAATGGAAAAAGCAGACAGGCAAACCCCTATCCCAGCCATCATCCCAGCCGCCGCCAGTTTCTTGATATTCACTTTCATTCCTTTCCTCCTTCGCAGCAGCCATGCATCACAAAATGTCTATGTATTCCCCAGACAGCGCTTTGTTCATGCTCCGCACTGCACAGAATTTCCCGCACATGGAACAAGTGTCGTCATGCTCTGGTTTGCGGCCCTCCCGGATTTTCTTGGCTGTCTCTGGGTCCATGGCGCATTCCCACTGGGCTTCCCAATCCAAATTCCTGCGGGCGTCTGCCATCTTGTCATCCAATTCCCTGGCTCCCCGGACGCCCTTGGCAATATCTGCTGCATGGGCTGCAATTTTGGACGCCATAATGCCCTGCTTCACATCCTCTACATTGGGCAGGGCCAGATGCTCCGCTGGCGTTACATAACATAAGAACGCCGCCCCGTTCTGGGCTGCAATAGCCCCCCCAATGGCAGAAGTGATATGGTCGTAGCCTGGAGCAATATCTGTCACAATAGGCCCTAGCACATAAAATGGCGCGCCCATGCAAATGGTCTGCTGAATCTTCATATTCGCTGCAATCTGGTCCATAGGCATATGCCCTGGCCCTTCCACCATTACCTGCACATCCTTTTCCCAGGCACGCTTTGTCAATTCCCCCAAACGTACCAGCTCCTCAATCTGGCACACGTCAGACCCATCCGCAAGGCAGCCTGGCCGGCAAGCGTCGCCCAAAGATATTGTAACGTCATATTCCCGGCAAATTTCTAAAATCTCGTCAAAATATTCATAAAACGGGTTTTCTTCCCCAGTCATGCTCATCCATGCAAATACCAAAGACCCTCCCCGGGACACAATATTCATTTTCCGCTTATGTTTTTTAATCTGCTCTATAGTTTTCCTGGTGATCCCACAATGGAGGGTTACAAAGTCCACCCCATCTTCCGCATGGAGCCGTACCACATCAATAAAATCACGTGCTGATAACGTGGCAAGGTCGCGCTGGTAATGGATGACTGAATCATATACTGGGACTGTCCCAATCATCGCTGGGCATTCAGAGGTAAGCTTCCTGCGGAATGGGACCGTGTCCCCATGGGAGGACAGATCCATAATGGCATGCGCCCCCATATTTACAGCCTCCATTACCTTTTCCATTTCCACGTTGTAATCTTTGCAATCCCTTGACACCCCAAGGTTCACATTGATTTTGGTCTTTAGCATGGAACCCACGCCTTCCGGGTCGATGCAGGCATGTTTTTTGTTGGCGCAAATCACCACTTTCCCATCTGCCACTAAAGGCATCAGTTCTTCCACTGCCATGCGTTCTTTCGCCGCCACCTTTTTTAACTCTTCTGTTATAATGCCCTTGCGGGCAGCTTCCATTTGCGTAGCGTAATCTCTCATATTTTCCTCCTTAAAAAAAGAAGCGCCCAACGAGCGCTTCTTAAAATTGCCATAAATCTTCCGCTCCCTACGACAGTATTAACTGACAGGTTCAAAGAGTCAGGTTTTAACCTTCTCAACCGCCGGGCATATCTGGCTGTCGATACAAGCCTTCCCATTTGCCCTGGCAGTCCCTCTGCGTTCTGTTGTCTGTGCTAATCATATATGATTTGGCTAAGTTTGTCAACCGCCTCCCTCTCAATCATAATCCTCAACAATATATGGGATTTGGGACAGCAGGTTATCCACATCCTCAAACATGGAGCTTTTGGTGGTGCCAAGCTTGCTGGCAGAATTAATATACTGCATAACCTCCTGATGCTTGACCTTCGTCCTGTCAAAGAAATCCTGCAAAGACTGCAGTTCCCTGTCGGACTCGTCAATTGCCCTGGCTATGTCATCCTGCACCGTTGTCGCGCCCTCTGCCGCCTCTGTGATTTTATCAAACATCGCATATGTATCATCCACCTTATTCAGGCTCTCTTCTAACGCTTCCTGTGAAGTGTTGATGCTGGAATTTAGTTTCTCCGTCCCCAGCTCCACATCATTGATGCTGGAATTCACTTCAGCCACCAGCTTCTTAATCTCATCCGCCAGCGCCTTCACTTCCACTGCCACCACTGCAAACCCCTTGCCTTGTTCCCCAGCCCTTGCCGCCTCTATTGTGGCATTGAGGGCAAGGATATTCGTCTGGTCTGCAATCGTGATAATCTTACTGGTGCATTTCTTAATGTTCTTTACCGCTTCTAAGAAATCCCCAAACGTATCCTCTATCTCATCAAAATGCGACTCTACCTCTTTAGAGCTATTTTTCAGCTCTTCCACACCAGACTGCGCCTGGTCAACAGACTTGGCAATCTCACTTTTCACGCCTTCAAAATGCCCGGACACTTGGTTAATATTTGAAAAAGTCTGTCCAAAATTCTGCAGCTGGCAATGGAAATTCTCTGCCTCCCTCAATACGCCGCGGAAAGAATCATTTACCATCTCTAATTCCCGGAGGGAATCCACTTCTTTCTGGGCAAGCTCCTTTTGGTATTCCCCTAAGTGGCTTGTCACATAAAGTACTGGATAAAGGCTTTTTTTAAGTTCCTTTTTTGTCTCCTTACGAGCATTCTTCCAATATCCCATTTTCCTCCCCCTTTACTCAAATACCACGCAGGTCATAGACTGGTTTACAAAACGGTTATTATAGTGTTCCCCATATCCTACAAAGCCGGCATGGTTGCCCAAAGCTTTCATCTCCTGCAAATACTCCTGCATATAAGAGTTCTCGCTAAACAATAGGTACCGGAACAGGCAGTTCACAGAAAATACGGCTGAAATCCTGCTGAAGTCACTGCGGATTGACTGTATCGTGTTTTTTACTATTTTCTTGTAATCCCCAAGTTCCAACAATATCAACACATCTGAATCATTTACCTGGCGAAAACATGTCAGCGCATTCCCATTTACCTCTTTAATGGAGATAATGCAGATTTCATCCCCGTTAATACGCCCGAATGGATTTTTAAAGGTCTGCGATGTAATATCCTGCTCTGTCACATGCAGGATACTTTGGTACACCTGCTTGGCTGGCTTCCCATTCAGTTCACCCATAATATAATTTGCCTTATCCGTTTTGGACGCAATAAAACGATGTTCCCTCATGGGACGGTAAATATTTTCTTTGTATGCCTTAACCTTGCCGCCAAGGTTCTTCACCAATGCGTAAGCCACGGCATTCTCATAAACTTTCCCATTGGCGGACACTTTCCCTCCGTCCCCGGTCCCGCCTATCAGGGATATATTCCGTTTCCTCAATACGCTGTACATTGTCGTCAGCACGCAGGCGTCATTTCCAGAGCAGAAATCAAGGCATATGGTGTCCTGCTGTGACGCCCCGACTTCCTCCACGTCCCGCTCCAAACGCCTGATAAATTTTACAGGCATGGTGGACACATCTTCCAATACATTTGCCGATACGGCAACGCCGTCACAAAACGCAATGACCCCTACGCCGTTTTCCACCACCCTGGTATCGTAACTCATGCCGATACACCCAATGCTTGGCACCCCAGGGAATAGCCGTTCTAATTTTTCCACATGCGCTTCAAATTGGCTTGCATTTGACATTAACATAAGGAACTGAGGATTTTGGAATCTGCTGACTGCTTCTTTCAAATCGCCTTTTTGGCTCATACCATAAAATTGTTTCACGTTATTCTCCCTTTCTTCCGTATGGTTTCTCACAATGATGCCAGCCTGGGTCACTCCCCGCCCATTAGCACTTCCAGCGCTTTCAATACCTGGTTGTCGTGCATTGGGTTATAAATTTCATCTTCCCCTTGATATTCGTATTCCAATTCAATATCTGGGGCAATCCCAACATCATGGATATAATTCCCATTTGGTGTAAAATATTTTGCCATGGTGACTTTAACGGCACTCCCATCCGTCATTGGGATAATAGTCTGTACAATCCCTTTCCCAAAAGAAGTGGTCCCTATCAGCGTGCCGTAATTGTAATCCTTAATTGCCCCTGCAAAAATCTCAGAAGCGCTGGCGCTGTTCCCATTAATCAGTACCGCCATTGGGATATCCATACATTTTGCATCGGACTTATAATCAGAACGGTTGCCATATTTATCTTCCGTATATACCAAAATGCCTTCCGGCAAAAACGCATCCAGCATTGTGCAGACAGATTTCAGCACGCCGCCTGGGTTATCCCGCAAATCTATTATAACAGATTCCATCCCCTGCCCCTTCAGTTCTTCCATAGCCTCGGAAAACTGTTCGGGTGTGGATTCCGAAAATTCTGAAATCTGGACCAGCCCCACATTCCCTTCTAACATTTGCTGTTGCACGGTAGGGACCTCAATCTGGCGCCTCTCTACATCCAACTCAACATGGCCTTTTTCGCCGCTGCGCAGCAATTCCAGATGCACCGTTGTCCCTTCTTCCCCTTTGATATGGGTCACTAATTCCGACAACTCCATACTGTCCCCTTCAATATCCCCTACCTTTACAATCACATCCCCATCCTTCACCCCGGCTTCTTCTGCAGGGGTCCCTGGATATACATGCAGGATTGTGACAACCTTCGTATTAATATTCTGGGTCAGCACCGCGCCGATGCCGTAATACACCCCTGTTGTGCTTTCATTGAAGGATTTATATTCCTCTGCGGTATAGTAAGCAGAATATGGGTCGCCTAACCCATCCACCATACCTGCATACATCCCCTCCACCAAAGCCGCCTTATCTATCTGTTCATAATAATACTGGTCAATTAAATCAGCGATTTCACCTGCCTTCTTTTCCACTCCCTCCTGCAAAATCGCTTCCTTGCTCCCGTCCTCTTTTTTAGAAACCACAGGTTTTTGGCTCCTTGCACGGACGCCCAGCCAAATCCCCACGGCTGCCAGGGACGCTACCAGCAGCATAGAAAGCGCCCCCACGGCGACTCCCTTGCCAAACCCTGATGCATTCTTCCCTTGCGGGCCAAAATATTCTTCGTTATCCATTTGCTTCCTCTTTTCCTGATTCTAATTTCTGCCATTATCCCTCTGTTGAGGAGGCTGGCTTGTAAGGCGCTTCTTTTAAACTTTTAAATGCTTACGGATGGTCATGCGGCTTCCAAGGAACCCAATGCCCACCCCTAATATCAGCCCAACTGGGACTAAAGTGGAAAATACCTTATTTACCGGAAGGAATTCCAGCATGCCGCTTAGCCAAAGGAATTTTTCCCCTACATAAACGATAATCCTGCGGTACATCTGGTACAAAACAAGCAAGGGCAATGCAGAGCCAATCACCCCAATTAAAATCCCCTCCACAATAAACGGAGCGCGCACAAAATAGTCTGTTGCGCCAATCAATTTCATAATGGCAATCTCCTCACGCCGGACTGCAATGCCGATGGTAACCGTATTGCTGATCAAAAATACTGCCACACAGAGCAAAATCAGGATAATGCCGGCAGACACATACCCAATCAGGCGGTTAAAGTCTGTCAGCGTATTTGCCGCTAAGTCAGAACTTTTCACTTCCTTCACCCCGTCCAACGACTCAATATAGGTTACCAAAGACTCCTGCATGGAGATATCGTTCATATACACTTCATAATGGGCGGAATTCGCAAGGGGGTTATCCTCTGCAAACCCTTCCGCCATTTCTTCCACGCCTTTAAAGTAAATTTTCTGGAAATTCTCCCATGCCGCCTCCGCGGAAACAAATACTTTATTTGATACTTCCACACGCTTGCCAATCTGCTCCCCTACCGCGTCCATCTGCGCCTGGGTCGCGCCGTCCACAAAAAACACTGTGACGGCAACCCCTGATTCCACTTCCTTGACTACGCTCTGAAAGTTCACAACCACAGAATAAAAAATACCAAATAGGAAAATACATGCAGACATTGTAGCAATGGAGGCCAGGGAAAACATCTTATTTTTCCAGATATTCTTCGCCCCCTGCCTTAAGGTATACCAAAATGTGCTAATCCTCATAGATATCACCTGCCTGCTCGTCGTCAATGACAACGCCTTTCCTCATGGTAATGACGCGCTTGCGCATTGCCTTCACAATATCCAGGTTATGGGTCACCACCAAGACGGTAGTCCCGCGGTGGTTAATTTCTTCTAACAGCTTCATAATTTCCCATGCATTATGGGAATCCAAATTCCCAGTAGGCTCATCTGCCAGCAAAATCTTTGGTTCATTGACCAAAGCCCTGGCAATCGCTACCCTCTGCTGCTCCCCGCCAGAGATCTCTTTGGGGTATGACTTATATTTCGCGGCTAACCCCACCATGGATAAGACCGCTGGGACTTTCCGGCGCATAACCTTCACCGGGGTGCCTACCGCCCTCTGGGCAAAAGCTACATTTTCATAGACGTTCCTGTCTTTCAGCAGCCTGAAATCCTGGAACACCACGCCAATATTACGCCGGAACCGCGGGATATCCCTATGGCGTATATTCCCAAGCTTCTGGCTATTGATTGTAATGCTGCCCTTGGTTGGCTCCAATTCCTTTAACAGCAATTTAATCAGTGTAGATTTCCCAGAACCGCTGTCCCCCACCACAAAGACAAATTCCCCAGCCTCAATCGACAGGCTCACGTCATTTAACGCGGGAATCCCGGCAGAATATGCTTTACTGACATTTTCAAGTTTTATCATGTAAGCCTCCTAAATTTAATAATCCAAAGATTCCATATATTTCATATACTTCACAACCATCAACGCAATTTTAAACGTGATGGCGTCTTCAAACACCCGCAAATCCAGCCCTGTGCTTTTTTGGAGCTTATCCAGCCGGTACACCAGCGTATTGCGGTGAATATAAAGCTGCCTGGACGTCTCGGAAACGTTCAAGCTGTTCTCAAAAAATTTATTTATTGTAGTAAGCGTCTCTTCATCAAATTCGTCTGGGGATTTCCCATCAAAGATTTCCTTAATGAACATTTTACACAGTGGAATTGGGAGTTGGTAGATTAAACGGCCAATCCCCAGAGTGGAATACGCAATCACATGGCGTTCCTCAAAGAAAATCTTCCCCACGTCAAGCGCCATCCTGGCTTCCTTATAAGAGCGGGACACTTCCTTAATCTCATTTACGATTGTGCCGTAGGCTATGTGGATCTCCATCTCGCCCCCAGTGTGGAACAAGCTTAAGATCACCTCCGCCGTCTTATTCAATTCTTCATAACCTTCGTTTTCCAAAACTTCTTTCACAACGATAATATTTTTTTCATCCACCGCTGTTATGAAATCTTTGGATTTCCCCCCTAACAAGCTTCTGACTTTCTCCAGCTCATTCCCGTCTTTCTCACGGTTTGTCTCTATAATAAAGACCACGCGCCTGGCCTCTGTATCAATATGCAGCTTTTTTGCACGGTTATAAATATCTACCAGCAGCAGGTTATCCAGCAGCAGGTTCTTTACAAAATTATCTTTATCAAACCGTTCTTTATACGCCACAAGCAAATTTTGTATCTGGAAGCTGGCAATTTTCCCAATCATATAAACATCTTCGCTATCCCCATTGGCAAGCAGGACATACTCTAACTGGTGTTCATCAAATACTTTAAAAAACTGGCATCCCAAAAATACCTGGCTGTCCGCAGGGGATTCCACAAATGCCAGAGCCGCGGTGACATAGCTGTCTGTATCCTGAAAAGTTGCCGCCAGTACTTTGCCTTCGGTGTCAATAATACATAAATCAATTCTGGTAATTCCCTTTAACCCATCAATCGTACTTTGAAGTATCTGATTCGAGATCATTTGCTTCCTCCTTTTTCATTCCTTCTCCACGCTGTATTCTGCAAACTCCCAGCTTCCCTTCCTGTCTTTCCTTGTTTCTTTCTTAATATCGTCAACTTTCACAATTATATTTTGCTTATTTTAGGAAAACAAAACAACTTAATATGTATTTTAATGCAATAGCACAAAAAAAGAAAGAGGAAATCCATATTTTTTTATGCATTTCCTCAACTTTTTTCAAAATATGGCGTCTTTTTCCATGGGCATAGTATACAAACATCCCCTAATGTTTCTTATACTCAATAAACCCTTCCCCCAGGACTTCCCTTACATCCCCTACAATCACAAATGCGTCCTGGTCAATCTGATGCACCAATTCCTTTAAAAGCACAATCTGTTTCTTTGACACCACACAGTAAAGCATGCATTTGCGCGCGCCAGAATACATCCCCCGTGCCTCTAGCCCAGTTACGCCCCTGTCCAGCGTATCCATAATAAGCTGGGACACTTCTTCATATTTATCTGTGATAATATACGCGGCTTTGGAAAATTTCATTCCTTCCAGAATAGTGTCGGTCACCTTGGATGCAATAAATATAGACACAATCGCATACATGGATGGGCGAAGCCCAAATACATACAGCCCGGCCAGCACAACCATGCCGTCCAATACCTGCATAATCTGCGCCACGGAATAATGTTTTAGCTTGCGCTGAATTAGTGCGGCAACCATTTCGGTGCCTCCGGTGGTGGCATTTGCCCAAAGGATCATCCCCATGGCCACGCCTGAAAGGCAGCCGCCAAACACTGCCGCCAACGTATAATCCCCACTTACAAAATCCATTTCTGGTATCACATACAGCCAGGCAGAGAGCAATGCGGTGGCAACCACTGTCCTCCCGATAAAACGCTTCCCCATAACTTTCCATGCAATTACAAATACTGGCACATTTAACGCCATATTAGCAAACCAAAGGGGGATCCCGCCTTCATAGACAATCTCGGTCAACTGCTTGAGCAGGATTGAGATGCCTGTAAACCCTCCTGTCACAAGGCTAATCGGGTCAAAGATACATTTAATGGCGAAGGCAAGGAGCCCTGTGCCTGCTATAATCACCAGATACAAAAATACTGGAGACCGTTTATAAGTGAAAAATTTCTCCATTTATCCCCCTTCATTCTTCTTTTTTATGGTAGCGTGCCATCAAGCTGTGCATCAGGCTTTTTTGGATCAATTTCTTTGCAAAGCCTGCCACCTCGGACACCCCTTTCTTGGATGCATAATTATTTCCAAGCCCATACCAGATTTTCACATTCAGCTTCTCCTTATTCGCCTTTAGGAAATACTCCTGCTCTGGCGTGGATATCACAGAAAATATCACATCTGGCTCCGCAATATTAATTTCATTAATTACAGTGTCATAATCCCCAACGCATTCCATAAGCGCATAGCTGCCTGACACAACAATCCCCTCGTAATGCTCGCTTAGATAATCCTCAAGCGTGTGGAGCTGCTCTGTGGTATCCCCCAGCAAATAAGCCCTCCGCCTGTTTTGGGCGGCCCTCCCCAGAAATTCCTTCATAAATATATTGTCTGTGGTCTCAATTATCCTCTGCTGCGAAGTCTCCTCTGCCGCCTTTAAAATTTCCTTATCACTGATAATTGTAAGCTCTAAGCTTTCAATACATTCCTTTAACTGTCCATCTTCCTGGGCTTTGACCAATGTCTCCATGGAAATTGTCCCAACTGTCTTCATCATGGTACTGTCCAGAAAACCCTCAACTTTAAGCATTGCTTCCTGCACCGTATCATTATCCAGAGCCATTCCCAGTATCTCTAACTTTTTACTCATATAACACCCGTTTCTATTTTTACTGATGCTGAAAATGTGAAAAGTACTCTAGAAGTATACCAAATGAAGGAAACTTTTTCAACCACCCTTTTTTATAGATATATTGATTAATTTTCTGATATTTTAATGCTATTTTTTATTTTGTTTGTATATTTAAAAGTCAACATTTTTCCCTCCATTTCCCAAAAATTATCAACTTTATCACAACTTCACAAAACGCGTGTTCTTATTTTTTACTATGTAAACCTGTTTATTCACATGGGATTTTGTGGATAATGTGAATAACTATGTGTATAACTCACTTTTTTGGACTTTTTGTCACCATTTCATGTGGATAACTTTTGGATAACTTTATCCCTGTTTTGATAATTTTGTGCATTTTTTTCCATTTTTAAACTGGTACATTTTTCTAGGAAATTTGGTAAAAATCTATTTTTGAAAATATGTAGAATTGTAGGACAATTTGTCGAAATTTAAGGAATTTCCCATAGAATAAAAAAGAATCCTGCTTTGCAGGATTCTCCGCCTGCGGCGAGCCGCCCCCGCGGCATATTCCTATTCCGCCGCAGCACCCTCGCTTCGCTGGGGCAGACCCTGCGATAACTTGTTTTCATCTTATTAGGAAATCAGGCAGATTTCCTAATAAGATGAAAAAAGAACCCGCATCACTGCGGGTTCTTCTTATCCTGTTATTCTATTTAGAAAATCCTTCTTACTGCCACAATCGTCCTATAATTTGCCGGGGATGTATACTTAATGCCGGTAGCTTCTGTGCTGGCATGCACAATGGTGTTCCCGCCAACATAAATCCCTACATGGCCACTATAGCATACAATATCGCCTGGCTGCATAGCATCTGCGCTAACGCCGTACCCAACTCCTGCCAATGCACTGGAAGAATGTGGAAGGCCAACGCCAAACGCTGCATATACGCTCATTACAAACCCAGAACAGTCAGCGCCGTTTGTAAGGCTTGTGCCGCCCCATACATATGGGTTGCCTACGAACTGGCAGGCATAATCTGCAACAGCTTGTCCGCTTCCACCGCTTGGTGGGTTATATGTACGCCCGCCTCCGGAAGATGAACCGGAAGAAGATCCAGAAGATTTAGAAGAACTGGAACTTGAGGACCTTGTAGCCGCCCTTGCTGCTTCTTCTGCAGCCCTGCGCTCTTCTTCTTCCTTCTTAAGGCGTGCTTCCTCTTCTTCTTTGGACTCTGCCACTACGTAATGTGTGCTGCAATCTACAAATTCTTTGGATACCCATCCATCCCCTTCTTCGATTGCCACTTTAACCCATCCGTCTTTCTCTTCCACAACGCTAAGCTCTTCTCCCTGGGGAACTTGTCCCAAAAGCTCTGCATCTGTGCTTGAGTCTGCACGGACATTCAATGTTTCAGTTGTGACGTCTGCTACCCTGTACCCTACAGATTTTGCTAAATCTGCATCGCCAAGGACAAGGAACTCTGCCTTTATGTAGCCTTCCACATTACCGGAGTGGATCTTATACCAGTCGCCTTCTGTCCCAAGGACGGTACATGCGGAATTGTTATATAACTTGCCAAGCACTTCTCCCTCTTCCCCTGGAGTGGAGCGGACATTTACATAATTGTCAACCTGTGCGATTGCGATATCGTCATATTCTGATTTCTTAGGCGTCTCATTCTTAACCTTATCTACAGAAGTGTCAATTGCCTGCTGCTTTGGCGCAAGGGAATTGACAAAAATTTCAGTTACGCCTGCAATTGCGGAATCGCCTTTCTTAGTATCTTGTTTATTGTCTCCCTGCACCTCCTGCGCCGCTGAAATCAGCTCCCCAGCGCCAGCGCTTACTGCTGCGTGGGACACGAAAGAACTGCTTGTCAATACAACTGCTGCGGTCAGGCAGCAAGTAGTTGCCTTTCTAATTGAATTCCTGTTCATATAACCCTCCATCATTGTTCCATCTTTTATAAGCATGAAGCCCCTTTGGGATTCTTCATTTGTTACAAATTTATTACGGAATTTATTATATCAAGGAGGGCTGTTTCTGTCAACTGAAATCTTTTACAAAAAAGTTGCAATATTTCGACTAATATTGTCATTATTTGCTTTTCCCTGTATTTTAGGCTCGGAAGCCTTCTTTTACTGCAGGATATATTTTTCTGCTGAGGTAATAGCATTGGCGCCATCCGCTGCAGCAGTGACCACCTGCCTAAGCTGCTTGGTCCTTACGTCCCCGGCTGCGAAAACCCCTTCCACATTGGTCTTGGTATCTTCCCCAGCCATAATATACCCATCCGCATCCTGAGCCACAAGGTCTTTTACAGCAGAAGAGTTCGGCTCTATCCCAACGGCGATAAACACTCCTTGGACTTTAAGTTCCTTTTGCGTCCCATTTTCTTTGTTGTGGACCAGAATAGACGACACCTGGCCGTCCCCCTCGATGGCAGTTACCGTGCTGCCCAGCACAAGCTCGATATTCTCCGTTTCCTTTACCTTTTCCTGTAAAATCCTAGCCCCCCGGAATTCGTCCCTCCGGTGTATCAGGTAAACCTTTGCACATCCTCTGGCTAGGAACAAAGCGTCCTCCAATGCCACGTCGCCTCCGCCGACCACCGCAACTTCCTTCCCCCTAAAAAATGCCCCGTCACAAGTGGCGCAATAGGAAACGCCCATCCCCGTCAGCTCCTCTTCCCCCGGGACACCAAGCCTGCGGTGCGTTGCGCCAGTTGCAATAATCAGGCTCTTCGCCTCATAATCCCCCTTTTTCGTGGACACCACTTTTTTATCCCCATCCATCTTGACTTCAAGCACTTGGGCATTGACCACTTTGGCTCCCAGGCTGTCTGCATGGGTACGGAACTTCTGCCCCATCTCAAACCCTGTAATCCCCGGAAGCCCTGGATAATTATCTACCTCATACGTGTCTAAAATCTGCCCTCCGCTCAAAGGCTTCTCCTCGATAATCAACGTATTGAGCCTTGCCCGCTGGGCATAAATCGCTGCGCTTAAGCCAGCGGGCCCGCTCCCTAAAATAATCACATCATACAACATAAAAACCCTCCTTATTCCGCTTAGATTATATTGATTTTTCCTTTTTCCCATGCCATAATAGAAACGGGCCATATGTTTTGGCTCCCCGTTAGCGGCAAGCCGCTTTAACGGTAAGAAAGGAGGAATGGCTATGGATATTGCTTCTTTATCAACTGCCCTTAGCATGGTCAGCCTTAACAATGATATTGGCACTATCATGCTGAGCAAACAGTTAGACACTGCAGAAGATATGGGCGCTTCCATGATTAAGCTTATGGAGCAGTCCGTAACCCCGCACTTGGGCGGAAACATTGACGTTTCCCTTTAACCTTGCGGGTTCCAGAGGCGCCTTCCCCCGCTATGCCCCAGGTTATGGGCGCTGCTGGGGAAGGCGCCTTTCCTTCCTTATCCTATTTTCCCCATCCCTCTATTATTCTATACCATGGCCTCAGGCCCGTTCCAGAAAAATGTGCAGCCCCATCATGCCAAAAGCCGCAAGCGCTGCAAGCACTAACGGGACTGTTACCAGCCGTTCCCTGGTACCGCCGGAAAACATCCTCTTTACATAATCCCAACGATGGTTAATCTTACAAATAGCAATGTAGACCCCTACAGCGCCGCAGGTAGTGCCAACCGCCACAGCCCCCCAGACGGCAATCCCCATCAAAAACATCAACAGCTCACCGCTTTCCATTGTGGCTGCATAGCCCCCTGCCTGAACCTGCATAGCATTATCTAACCCAGCCTTCTCATACAGAAGCGGCAAAAGGAAAGACATTGCCACGCTGGTGGCGTTTAATGTAAAATGAGCCAGCATCGAGCTAAAAATACTCCCAGTAGCTTCCACCAAAAACGCCAAATAAACCCCAAGTGTGAATGCATACATAAATTGGTTCAGGTTCATATGCATGCACCCAAACAAAAATGCGCTTAAGACAATCGCAGGCAGCATCTTGCTCCTTCGGTAAGTCTGGAACAGCACGCCCCGGAACATAAATTCCTCCACACAGGCTGGAAGCACTGCGGTGAACAGCAAGCTTAATATAAAACTCTGCCCCTGCATCATATCCATCACTGCCATGGAACCAGATGTCGTAAAAATCATAGAAATAGCGTTTATTACAATAATAAGCGGATACATCAGATACGTGCAGACTATTATTAACACGGCTGACGCAAGGTTCATCTTCCGATATGGGATAAAGTCCTGTATCCTCCCTCCCTGCTTTTTGCAGTAAAGGAACGCCGGGACAAACACCAGCGCCTGCGACAGCAAAATGGAAGTATAATTAGACATCCCTGCCAAAAATGGGAGGAACGGGGACAGAAAGCCAATCCCTAAACTTACCCCAATATACAGCGCCGTAACTGCCAAAAATAAACGGTTTACACTTTTGCTCCCAGACATACGCAGCCCTCCTATATTTTGCGGATACTATTATTTGTAATTTTTATTTTCCTCTCTTTATATAGATGGCCAACTGCACGCTTGAACGCATTTTTGCTCATTTTCGTCTCCTGCATAATCAATTCTGGCGACGCCTTGTCGTTAAAGGGCAGCTCGCCCCCATAGCCTTCTATCAGCTCCATAACCTGCGCTGCATCCTGGTTCATCTGCAGATATGCCTTTTCCCGAAGGGTCAAATCCAGCTTTCCATCCGGCTTCACCCCAGTGACCCTTGCCTCCACTAAGTCCCCGATACGCAGGGAACTATGGTCCTCATGGCGCGGCACCATAGCTGAATAGTGGTTATCCACCGCCACAAAAGTGCCAAAATTGTCGCTGAATTCATATACGCGCCCTTGCACCATGTCGCCAATCCGGTAAGGGGAATCTGTATCCAGCATATCATAGAGTTCCTTCATGCTGGCGCACAGCCGTTTGCTTTTATCAATGTAAAGCCTTACCAGTATCTCGTCTTGTTCCTGCACCTTGCCAACCTGCTCTTTATAGGGGAGGAATAAATCCTTTTCCAAGCCCCAATCCAAAAAAGCCCCAATGCCCTGAACTGATATGACTTTAAGCGCCTGCACCTCACCCATTTTTAATTTTGGCTCCTGGGTGGTTGAGATTACACGGTCTTTAGAATCCTTATACAAAAAAACCTCCAGCCTATCCCCCAGTTCCGTCCCCTGCGGCACCTGTTTTGCCGGAAGCAGCACCCTGGTTTCATCCTTTTCCCTTTCCGCCAAATAAATGCCGAATTCCACTTTTTTTACTACGGTAAGGGTTTGTTTTTCTCCTAATCGTATCACTGTTTTTCCTCCAATTCTATAATGGCATAGGGATTTTGCTGCCCATCTGCCAAACTCACTGTTACCTTTGTTCCTTCCTGTATGGCAAAAGGATACACCATATCCCCATAAACGGCCGCTTTGCGGTATTCCGCCTTCATGCTTCCTGTCCGAAAGCCCTGAGGCAGGTACTCCTGCGCCATGCTGACATATTTTCCGTTATTTACATGGCGGTTCGTGTCGATATGGTATTTGTGTACTGGAAACTGCGGTTTGCCCTCCATATGCTCTGGCAAGGGAATTTTCCTCGAAGCTTCTTCCATAGGGAGCCTGGGGCAAAACTGGTATGCGTCTGCCATCTCCTGCGGTACCCTTGCAGGCCTGCTGCTTTTTAAATCCAGCAATACCCAGATGGAGTTTGCGCATACCGCCGCTTCCCCATCCCTGCCTTCCATCACATAGTTACGGTAGCCAAAAAATCCTTTAAAGCCATAGGGCCATGTGCTGACCGTAATCTTTTCTCCATACAACGGGTACCGCTTCACTTCCACCTGCCAGGACGACAGCACCCAAGCCATGCCTTTTTTTTCCATATACCCTAACCCAACCCCCAGCTCCTCGGACTGGAAGAAACTGCAATCCTGAAAATAATCCAAGATGGAATTCAATGTAATGTACCCTTCACTGTCCACTTCGCTGTAACGGACTTTACTCTCAAAACTATACATATTTTCCTCCAAAAAATCTTCCTTCTGTACCTGATACCTCAATACCATGCCGCTTTTGCGGCTTATTCCATTCCCGCCGCAGTACCCTCGCTTCGCTGGGGCAGACCCTGCGATATTTGTTTTTTTATCTTATTAGGAAATCCCTAAGAATTTCCTAATAAGATAAAAAACCCATCACGAAAAGTGATGGGTTCCAAGCTGGCCCACAAGGATTCGAACCTTGAAATGACGGAGTCAGAGTCCGTTGCCTTACCGTTTGGCGATGGGCCATTGTTTTTCAACAAAATGTATTATATATGAATCTCCCCAAAAATGCAAGTGTTTTTTTCCATTTTTTCAAAAAATTTTTATTTGCCCCTCAACCAATGCAAATTCCATCAAATCCCCTACCTGAAATTGAGCCGTCCCGCTGGTGCCTTCTGTAATTTCCTTCTGCAACGCTTCCACCATTCCCACTGGAACTGCGGCCTCTGTCACAACTTTGTCTGTATAGGATGTGTCGATTGCCGTAATCTGGTTCTTCGCAAGGATATACTGAATTTTCCCAATACTGTTATAGTCACAGGACACCCCAAGGACCCTTCCCTGGCTTTTTTCAATTACAACGCTGTTATGAAGCCCTTCCTGGACTGCCTTCTGGTAAGCGCGCACCAGCCCGCCAGTCCCCAGCAGCGTCCCCCCAAAATACCTAGTCACCACTACAACCATATTGTGGATATCCTCTTTCAGCAAGACCTCCAGCATCGGGCGCCCGGCTGTGCCTGCCGGCTCCCCATCATCACTGCACCGCTGTAAGTTATGGTTTTCCCCTGCAACAAAAGCATAACAATTATGGCGCGCGTCCCAATATTGCTTTTTCATCTTCCCAATAAACGCAAGCGCCTCTTCTTCTGTATTGATTTTTTCCAAGTTTGCAATAAAGCGCGACTTTTTCTCCACAATCTCGCCGCTTCCACCCTGATATAATATTTTTACAGACATATGCCCTGCCTTTCCAAAAACTACAAAGCCAAATACCCGCGAAGGCTCGGCTGCTTGCCCCGTTGCCTGCGGGAATAGGGCAAAGAATCCTGCTCAGCAGGATTCTCGCCTGCGGCGGGCTGCTTTCGCGGCATATTTCTTTTCCGCCGCAGTACCCTTGCTTCGCTGGGGCAGACCCTGCGATATTTGCTTTTTCTTTTATAGGAGAATCCGAAGGAATTTCATAAAAGAAGAAAACCGGGAAAACAGCCGCCCGGCTATTTTCCCGGCCTGCCGCCCTTAATTAGAAATCAACTTCTGTCCCATAATATGTACAGGTAAATAATTTTTCCATGGTTGCCGGGTCAATTTCCCTTGGGTTGGAACCTGTGCATGCATCGCCTACCGCACGTTCTGCAATGCCAGAAACCTTCTCTTTAAACTCATCCTCATTGATCCCAAAATCCTTCAGGGTCTTTGGAATGTTAAGCCGTACATTAAAGTCGTCAATTTTCGCGCAAAGGCTGTTGACCAAAGATTTCTCTGAAGTCCCTTCCAACCCCATCCTGCGTGCTATTTCAGCATAACGCTTGGATGCAACCGGGTCTTTTGCATTGAATTTAATCACATATGGCAAATAGATTGCGTTCGCACACCCATGCGGGATATGCCCTGTGGAGAATGCAGCGCCTGTCTTATGCGCCATAGAATGCACAATCCCAAGAAGCGCGTTAGAAAAAGCCATCCCTGCCAGGCACTGTGCATAATGCATCTGCTCCCTTGCCGCCATATTGTTGTTATAAGATGCAGGCAGGTAATCCAGCACCATCTCAATTGCCTGCAATGCCAACGGGTCTGTAAACGGGCAGTTCAAGGTAGAGACAAATGCCTCTATTGCATGGGTCAGCGCATCCATGCCCGTATAAGCAACCTGCTTTGGCGGAAGCCCAGCCACAAGGTCAGGGTCAACAATTGCAACGTCTGGGGTGATGTTAAAGTCAGCCAGCGGATATTTTACGCCTGTCTGGTAATTTGTGATTACGGAAAAAGCGGTTACTTCTGTCGCTGTCCCTGATGTGGTTGGGATTGCGCAGAATTTTGCTTTCTGCCTCAGCTCTGGGAAATTAAATGGTATGCATAAATCCTCAAAGGTAGTGTCTGGATACTCATAAAACGCCCACATAGCCTTGGCTGCGTCAATTGGCGAGCCGCCGCCCATAGACACAATCCAGTCTGGCTCAAACTTACGCATAGCCTCTGCGCCCTTCATAACTGTCTCTACCGAAGGGTCTGGCTCAACACCTTCAAAAAGCTCCACTTCCATCCCTGCTTCTTTCAGGTATCCCACTGCCTTGTCCAAAAACCCCTGGCGTTTCATGGAACCGCCGCCCACTACGAGAATCGCTTTTTTCCCCTTTAAGTTCTTAAGCTCCTCCAAACATCCTGTTCCATGGTAAATGTCCCTTGGTAACGTAAATCTTGCCATAGCATTCTTCTCCTTTTCTTTTTATTCCCGCGAGCAATGAGCCAAGCAGCCGCGCTTGCGCGGATATTTGGCGAACGCCGCGAGGGTCAAATACCCCGCCCCTTGGGGCGAAAAAATAATCTAGACCATGCCCCGCAGCTTGTTGCGGGGTATTTGACTTATAACCGTATTACGGTATAGCTGCCTATACAAGGATATTATAACACTCCCCCACATGTTTTTCAATCGAAAACGAAGAATCCATCCCCTTTCAATTGCTTCTTAGCGCGGCTGCCCGCCCTGTGGCCAATAACCTTCTTATCCCTTAAAAATAACCAGTTTGCTAATCACATAATTTAACACAACCACAACCACTTGGGCGGCCGCCTTCACCGCCATGCTTCCCATGCCAAGCTTGGTGATAAAAAGGAATAAAATCACCTCTTCCACCACAAGTGTGGCCACGCGCCCGCCAAAAAATTTCCACATTTGGGACAAAAACTCTGGGACTGTCTTTGTATGCGCCTCAAATACCCAGATACGGTTTGTCAGAAACGCAAACAGCACCGCAATGGCCCAAGACACTGCGTTCGCCGCCAGCGCGCCCATCTGCACCACAATATGGAACAGCCAAAACGTAACGATGCTTACCAAAAATGTCAGCCCGCCAAAAAAAATATACAATAACGCTTCCCTGTATTTCCCATAGATTGGCTGGAACGCACGCAGCCCTGGCAGCTCCATCATCCTGTCAAAAATATCCTTCTTTCGCCCCATTTGAGCCTTTCTCCTTTTCCATCAAACCCGATTCTTCCTACAGCGCATTTTGCCCTGCGCCTTTCCAAAACAGCCATGTTTCCATTATACACGTTATATGCCATTATGCAAGAATATTGTCACTATGCCCCGCACAGATTGGGGTTTCCAGAATTTTTGCTTTATTTAAGAGATCTTTTTTGTTATAATACTGTGATAAATCAAATACTAACCTAAATAATTTTTTGAAAAATACCGCGTATTTTCTTTGTGAAGTAAAGGAGGCCCACTATGAATTATGGAAAGAAAAGCGTGTCACGGAAAGAAAAAAAGATTACTTCCACTGCCTCGCTGGTACGCAGGAAATTTTCAGTCATTTTCTTTAAAACGTTGTTAGTCTGCTTTATCGCAGCAATTATAATCGGCGGCTGCGCCGGAATCGGGATTTTCAAGGGCATTATTGATTCCGCCCCTGATATCTCTGACATCGACCCCACCCCGACCGGGTACCTGTCCGTGGTCTTGGACAACCAGGGGAACCAGACTGCCAAACTGGTGGCTTCCGGCTCCAACCGGGTCTATGTCACATTAGAGGAAATCCCCAAAGACATGCAGCATGCCTTTGTGGCTATTGAGGACGAACGTTTCTATGAACACAACGGCATCGACCTGAAAGGGATTATCCGCGCAGGCTTCAAAGGCATCAGCAATGGCTTTAAATTTAACCAGGGAGCCAGCACCATCACCCAGCAGCTTTTGAAAAACAACGTATTTGAAGGATGGACCAACCAGTCTGGCATTGATAAGGTAAAGCGCAAAATACAAGAGCAGTACCTGGCCATTGAGCTGAGCAAAATAAAGTCCAAAGACTGGGTGCTGGAAAATTACTTAAACACCATCAACCTGGGGCAGAACACTTTGGGGGTGCAGTCCGCCTCCCGGCGATATTTTGGCAAAGACGTCTCAGAACTGTCCCTTTCAGAAAGCGCGGTCATCGCTGGGATTACCAAAAATCCCTCTGCTTACAACCCGGTAAGCCACCCAGACGAAAATAAAAAACGTCAGAAACAAGTACTCAAAAATATGAAAGAACAAGGGTACATTTCAGAGAGGCAATATAAGGAAGCGTTAAAAGACGATGTGTATTCCCGCATCCAACAGGTAAATATTGAGTATGCAGAAGAAAACCCCAACTCTTATTTTGTGGACGCCGTCATTGACCAGGCGGTCCAAGACCTTGTAGAAAAAAAGGGCTACACGGACACCCAGGCCTACAAAGCTATCTATAACAGCGGCCTTACCATTGAATCTACCCAGGATATGGGAATCCAGCAGATTTGCGATGAAGAAGTGAATAAAGCTGAAAATTATTCCACTGCCGCCCAGTATTCTTTCTCTTACCGCCTTACTGTGGAAAAGAAAGATGGGTCCTTGAAAAATTACAGCGACCAGACCATGATTTCTTATTACAGCGCCACTTCGCCGGAATATTCCTTGAATTTCCCCAGCATAGAAGAAGCGCAGGCAGCAATAGACGCCTACAAAGCAGAAATTATGGAGGCTGGCGATACCATTGTGGAAGGCGGGGAATCTGTAGTGTTTACAATGCAGCCCCAGGCGGCTGTCACCATTATTGACCAATACACTGGCGATGTAAAAGCCATTGTTGGGGGAAGGGGCGACAAAACCGGAAGCCGGACTTTGAACCGCGCCACTGGCACAACCCGCCAGCCTGGCTCTGCATTTAAAGTCCTTGCCGCCTTTGCGCCAGCCTTAGACACTGCTGGGATGACCCTTGCAACCGTTCAGGATGACGCGCCTTTTTCCTATGCCAATGGGACTTCCCTTCGCAATTACGACAACACCTACCGAGGGTTCACCACGATCCGCTATGCAATTACCAAATCTATCAATGTGGTGACGGTCAAGACTTTGACAGATATTTCCCCGCAAGTCGGGTACGACTACCTGGTGAATTTCGGGTTTACCACGCTGACAGAAGACGATATTGTGCAGTCGCTGGCTTTAGGGGGGATTACCCAAGGCGTCACAAACCTGGAACTGACCGCCGCTTACGCCACAATCGCAGATGGCGGGACTTATACCAAGCCGCGGTTCTATACTAGGATTTTAGACCACAGCGGCAATGTGCTGATTGACAATACCCAGGAAACCCACACGGTATTAAAAGAAAGCACCGCTTTCCTTTTAACTAGCGCTATGCAGGACGTAGTGAATGTAGGGACTGGCGGGGCTGTGAAATTTGGCAATATGCCAATTGCTGGAAAGACCGGGACTACGACCAAAAACCGGGATGCGCTATTTTCAGGCTTCACCCCATATTACACCTGTTCCGTATGGTGCGGCTATGACGACAACAGCCCCCAGGACGGCGCCCTGACTTCCAACCCCAAAACACTTTGGAAATCTATTATGGGCAGGGTCCATGAAAACCTGGAATATAAAGACTTCGCCCAGCCTGAAGGGATTGCCACCGCCGCTGTCTGCAAGAAATCTGGCAAGCTGGCAGTGGAAGGGCTTTGCAGCGCAGACCCCAGAGGGAGCATGGTGGAAACAGAGTTTTTTGCTGCTGGGACGGTTCCCACAGAATATTGCGACCACCATGTAAGCGCAACTATCTGCACTGCCTCTGGCATGCTCGCAAATGAATTTTGCCCGGAAGAGAACCGAAAAAGTGGGATTTATATTGTTGGAGGCTCCCCAGGCACAGAGGACAGCCCGTTCCTTTTGTCCTCCTCCCTCTCCAATGAGAACTACTGCACTGTCCATACTGCAGCTTCCACAATCCCGCAAATTCCAGAAATAACTCTGCCGCCAACAGTTGAAGAAGACCCAAACAAACCTATCAGGGAAGAACAGGACGAGCAGATAGATAAGGATGATAAGGACAATAAAACAGATAAAGAAGACATAAACAATAACGAAGATGATAACCCTGGCCATACTGGGGAACCAGAGGGTTCAGGCGGGGCGCTCCCTGACAACGTGCCGGAGGATTCCCCCTAACCTTGCAAAACGCCAAAAGAGCCATTTTCTGAACAATGAAAATGGCTCTTTTAGCGCCCACTCCAGGCAATACCCACACAACCCCAGCAGCACATAACCCTCATTATATCTATCGTTACAACACCCCTTTAACCCCAGCCCTGCATTTCCAAAAAGTATATTACTTTTTCATCACTGATGCTCTGGGTAAAACGCTCAGAAAAGCATTCTAAAATTGTCTGGGTCATGCTTGTCGTCACTTGAGCCGCCCTGCTCTCATGCCCAGCGCCCCAGGCGCCTTCTGGAAACAAACCCTCTATCCTTACACGGAACCTTTCCTGATTTACAGGGATTAGGGCCACATGCGCCTCAAATACGGAAGTCAGCATTGCAAACCTAGTTAAGAGCAGCCAAATGACAAAATGCAGCTCCCTGCAAAATTCCCGTTCCATTGGCTCTGAAATCTCATCTATCTGGATATCGACTGTCTGGCGGTGTTCGGGATGCTGGAACCTTTGGCAAAGGTCCTGCCTGACATCTTCCAGGTTATCTATGCCATTTCCTTTGTTATCCAAAAACCACAGCAGCATCTTCTTCTCATACTTAACCACCTGCCACTGCTCCCTTCCGCTAATGCCCGACTTAATATTATGGGCGAATACATTCAGCAGGGAACCCAGGAATTTTACTATCTCTCTTTTCTCCCAAGGCTGTTCCTTTGCAACCTGTTTCAACTCCTCCACCTGCTTGAGCCTTTCCTCCAAAGCCTGTTCCAAATCCCGCCTATCTAAGGCATCTGCCTCCCGTTTATCATATTTTACAAAACCGTCTACAATAGCTTCATATATGTGGGAATAATCTGCAGGCCTTTGGAATATCCGAAACACCCTCCGCTCATTTACCAGCAGCCACAAATTTGCCAGCTCCAGCCTCCATGTATAGACGATGCATATTGTCTGGGGATAATTTTTATTGAGGTATTCAATAATTTTCGTCCCGTCATAAGTCGGCAGGTCCATGCCGGTCACCACGACCTTATATGTTTTCTTCTTTAACAGGATTGCCGCCTCTAGCCCGCTGTCGGCTGTGTCAATCTCCATAGGGACTTCCCTGCCCTCCATCGCCCCCAGAAATTCCTGGATAATGTCTTGATTTTGATTGATAAATAACAAATTATTCTTCATTTTGTATCCTCCCAACCTTACTCTCATCCTTTTTTACATTATAATCCCTCCATACAAAAAAATCTATAGAAAAAGAACCCCGCAAGCGAGATTCTTTTCCATATTCCCTAAGGGTTCTTTTTGTCCTTTGTATTCGTTTTGTTGGCGTCTTTCTTGGTTCCATTGTCCTTCTTGGCGTCTGTATTGTTGGAATTGTTGTCCTTATTGTCTTTGCCGTCCGTCATATCCTCTACGCCGTTTTCCACATCATCCCCAAGGTCTTCCACTCCATCTATAATATCATCGCCAACATCCTCCACATCATCAGTCAGGGAGCCATCGTTGTTGTTGGTCGCCCCATTCGTCCCATTCCCATTAGCCCCATTGGAATTGCTGCCATTCGGATTATTGGTTCCATTCGCCCCATTTGTGTTGGTTGTCCCATTGTCTGTCTTATCCGTTCCATTCACCCCGTCAGTGTCCACATTGCCGCCTGCGCCATTCCCATTTTCCGTTGTGTTATCTTTGTCTGCCTTGTCCCCGGTTCCGCAAGCTGTTACGCTGCTCAAAGCCAGAACCAAGAGGCATCCAACTATTATTTTCTTAATCTGCTTTTTCATAATAAAATCTCCTTTTTCGTAAAATTTTCTTTCGCTGTATTAATGTGGTCAGGATCGCGTAAATTTATACCTGATTGTTTACTTTTTCATTTTAGGCTGGAAAATCAAACTGGCCAGATAGCCGAACACAAGCGCTGCGGAAATCCCAACTGCGCTTGCCGTGAAGCCGCCCATAAAAATCCCAATAAAGCCATCGGCCTGCACCGATTTCTCGATTCCCTGCCAAAGCGTATTCCCAAACCCCAGCAATGGCACGCTGGCGCCTGCACCGGCATACTCCCGAAACGGCTCGTAAATCTGCAACGCCCCAAGCACGGCGCCGCTGCACACCAAAAGCACCATAATGCGCCCTGGCAGCATCTTCGTTTTCTCCATCAAAATCTGGGTCAGCGCGCAAATCAGCCCTCCCACCCAGAAAGCGTTGATATAATCCATCTAGTTCCCTCCTTATCCGGCATATTCAATTACTACGCCATGGGCAATGCCTGGCACGCTCTGCCCTTCATTAAAGCTTACCGTGGACAGCAAAGCTCCTGTAGGCACAAACAGAATGCGTTTGTATGTCCCCTTTTCTAATTTAGGCAATAGGTAAGCGCTTAACGTTACCGCAGAACATCCGCACCCGCTGCCCCCTGCATTGGTATTTTGTGTTTCACTGTCAAATATCTCAATCCCGCAATCCATATGCACCAAAGAAATATCAAACCCTTTTTTCTTTAAAAGCCCAATCAGGATTTCCTGCCCGACCGTCCCTAAATCCCCAGTCACAATCTTGTCGTAATCCTCTGGCTGGCGGTTAAAATCCACTAAGTTCTGGTAAATGGTGTCGCATGCTGCTGGAGCCATCGCGGCCCCCATATTCATGGAATCCTTCACGCCGTAATCCACCACTTTCCCTGTGGTGACCCCAGTGACCCGCAAATGGCTCCGTTTTGTCCCAAGTACAAAGGCTCCACTTCCAGTGACCGTCCAGGTAGCTGATAAGGGCCTTTGGTTGGCGTATTCCAAGGGAAATCGAAACTGTTTCTCTGCACTGGCAAAGTGGCTGGAAGTAACTGCCAGCACGTTTTCCCCATATCCTGCCGCCACCGCCATTGCCGCCAGGGACAATGATTCCCCTGCAGTGGAACAGGCGCCATACAGCCCAAATAAAGGGATATTCAATTCCATAAGCCCAAAGGTAGTCGCAATATTCTGCCCCAGCAAGTCACCGCCAAATATATAACGGATATCCTCTTTTTTCAAATCTGCCTTCCCAAGCGCGAGGGACGCCGCTTCCTTTTGGAGGGTGCTTTCCGCCTCTTCCCAACTGTCTTCCCCGAATTTATCATCGGAACCTACCACGTCAAATAATTTTCCCAGCGGGCCTTCCCCTTCCTTTGTACCCACAATGCTGGCGCTGCTTTGGATATAGGGCGCCTGGTCAAACTGGATACTTTGTGTCCCAACTGTCTGTGACATAATTTTTCCTCCTAGATGTATTTTCCTGCTATTATTATGTCCCTGATATCCTATTTTACTCAAAAAAACTGCAAAACAATTTTGCGCTAATCCAGGAATGCACCTGAACAAAAAATTGTCTTGCAGCATTTTTCTGCCTCTATTCTATTGTTATGTACCAACTTCTAATGCAAACGTGGGACTGGCGGCCTTTGCGGGTCGATAATATCCGATGCATTAAACAAGTCAGACAAGGTGTTTTCCTCACCAATGGAGTTATAATAAATCCGGTACCCATCCAAATTCCTCCTGCTCTGCCTTACATAATTGTCACGGATTTGGACATTATATGCAGCAGAGTCCACATTGCAGAAATAATTGAACCCATTCTGCTTGAGGTATTCAAACTTCTGGTTCCCTGCCACGTAACCTTCCGGCCACCCTGCCAGGTCCTGCCCATGGGCAAAGATAATAATATCCGTCTCGCCTACCACAGGCTCCACATTTTCTTTCCATTTGGCGGTGTCTGCCTGGAGCCGTTCCATGGTAGCCTCCCCTACTTTCAGATGCCCCCAAGTATGGCTGGCAAATTTCCAGCCTTCCGCCTTCATTGCCTCAGCCACTTCCTTTGCCTTTGCACGCTCTGCTTCCAAGTCAAAGTCAGGATGTTCTTCTAGCCATTTCTTCTTATCTGCATTAATGTCATCCGGCACAGTCTGATAGCTGATGTCGGTACGGTAGCCCAACACCCCATTATACCCAGTCAGCGCAATTGTCCCACGCGCCCCCTTATATGCGGCGTCTGGATGCTCCTCAATAAATTTATCCAATAACGGCACTGCGTCATAATCCCCGACTACAGCCGTCCCATCATCCTGGATATACTCACATTTGGGCTTTCCATTTTCATCCAGCACCATTTTGGAGGCATAGCCATACCCATCATAGCTATGGTAGTAAGACAAGTCGTCCAAGGACAGCACAAACGCTTTTTTCCCTGGAGGGAGCATAATCGTCCCTTCCTTATAATGGACTACGCCATTGTCATCTACAGTCTCCTCGGCGATATCCTTTAAATCCACCAGCACATATCCATCGTCATACATAGTCTGGGTGATTTTATTAAATTCATCTATTGTCGTCATCCACTGGTTATTGCCTACCGCCTGCGGGTCTGTGTCCTGGTTCGCAAAAGCCTTGCTTGGGTCTACCACAAGCGTATGGTAAAATACATGGGGGATTTCACTAATATTTACTGGCACGCATTCTGCTTTTGTGGCCTCATAGCCTTCCACTGCGGCTGTCAGCTCCCCAATGCTTTCATACCCTGCATAACTTTTCACCTTCTCGATTGCGCCATCATAGTCATACCCCGCCGCCAGAAGGTCCGCTTCCTGTAATACTGTGTCCCAAGACTCCGCCTGCTGTTCTGGCTCTTTTGGCTGCTCCTGGCCATTGTCTGGCTCCTTTGGCTGCGGCGTTCCACTCACCGCTGGATCCGCAATGGTCTCCACCGTCCCGTCTTTCTTAGGTTCGTCTTTCTTCTTATTTGCAGCAACCACGGCTGCTGTCAGCCCAATCCCGGTAATCACTACTAAAAGCGCCAATGTGGTGCCTAAGCGTTTCCTAAAATACTTCTTTTGTTTCTCCTTGCTTACGCGCCTTCTCATCTCATTCTGTTTCTTTTCCATTACCTTTCTCTCCCTGTCCATACTCTCTTTAATCTATCGTATATCCTTCTCCCTTATCATATGACGGATTTCAAGAAAAAATCAACCCTTCTTGTATGAAAATTTTCTTAAGATTTCTTAATCATTCAGGAAATTCTTGTCTTTTGTCAGCCGACGCCTGGCTGCGCTTCCTTTTTTTCCATCATTTTATGTAATTTCTTCATCACATGCCAATATGCCGGCACCAAAAATAAATCCGCGCAAATCCATGCCACAGGGTTGGCAAAGCAAGCGGCAATATAGCCAAACACTGGCACAAACCCAAGCCCTACCACGCTTCTGGCCGCCATCTCGCAAACGCCTGCAAGGATTGCAAACCGGCTGAACCCAAGCCCCTGAATGGTAAACCTTACAATATTTACCAACGCAAGCGGGAAGAAAAGCGAGCTGTTTATCGTTAAAAACCAGCCTACATTTTGAAGGATCGCCGTTTCGGAAGCGTCCACAAACAGCAGCGCAATTGTTTTGCCAAATATCGTCAGCACTGCGCAGGCAAGCACAGAATATACCAGCCCCAAAATGCAAGTGGACTTCATCCCCTTTGACACACGCGCAAGCTTCCCGGCCCCTACATTCTGCCCTGCATAAGTGGCCATAGTGGATCCCATGGCGTCAAAGGGGCAGCAGAAAAACATGCTGATTTTTGTAGCCGCTGCTGTGGACGCCACTGCGGCAGAGCCAAGCGTGTTCACTGCAGTCTGCAAAATTACGCTACCAATTGCAGTGATAGAATACTGCAGGCCCATAGGGATGCCCATATTGCACAAGACCCCCGTATAGCTCCATTCCAGCCTCCATTCTTCCTTAGTAATTTTCAGTATGTCAAACCGTTTCACCATATAAACCAAACATGCCAGGCCAGAAATCCCCTGGGAAATTACAGTTGCCCATGCCGCGCCCGCCACGCCCATATGGAAATTCAAGATTAAAACCATATCCAGCACAATATTCAATATGGAGGAAAAAATCAGGAATATTAACGGGCTTTTACTATCGCCCAACGACCGGATAATGCCAGACAGCAAGTTATATAAATAAATAACTGGAATCCCTAAAAATATCACAAAAATATAGCTGTATGCGCCGTCCCTAATATCCATGGGCGTTTTCATCCACGCCAGTATTTGGTTACAAAGCAGGCAGACCGCCGTTGTCATGGCTCCCGCAAAAACAATCGCAAGCCATACGCTGTTTGCCACATATTTGCGCAATGCATGGTAATCCCCAGCGCCAAACTGCTGCGCCACCGGAATTGCAAAACCATTGCATACACCCATACAAAACCCAATTACCATAAAGTTTATAGACCCTGTCGCCCCCACTGCCGCTAAGGCGTTCACCCCCAGGAATTTCCCAACGATCACGGTATCCATCATGCTATAAAATTGTTGGAACAGCATTCCAAAAAATAATGGGACGCAAAACTGCAGAATCAGTTTTGCCGGGCTTCCTTTTGTCATGTCTTTTGTTGCATTTTTTGCCATATCCTTACACCTTCCCTTTATAAAAACGATATCCCTTTTGGGCATCCAGGCTATTGTATCACTTTCCCTATGGAGACGCAAGGAAAAAAGAACCCTGCCAGGCAGGATTCTTTTTATGCAAAATTATGTTCCAGGTCGGACACAAGCCGCTGCATTTCCGCTTTCGACGACACATTCCTTGCCGCCTCCACCACCTGTTTTTTCTCAGATTCATCCATCTTTGCATAGACGGACAGCGCTTTCTCATTTAGGCCAAGCTGGAAGCTCAGGCCTATTGGCATATCATATCTATTTTCCATTCCATAGCTCCTTTCTAAATACATATAAGAGCAGTATAGGCTAAAAAAATATATTTTATTCCAGGAAAAAGAAACTTTTTCAGAACCAGCCAAGCGAAGCGCCTATCCAATAAATAAGCCCAAGCGCCCAGCTTGTAAAAATCCCGTAGAGGATGACAGGCCCCGCAATTGTAAAAATCTTACATCCAATGCCAAACACCTGCCCTTCTTTTTGAAACTCAATGGCAGGGGCAGCCACAGAATTGGCAAACCCCGTAATTGGGACTAACGCCCCAGCGCCGCCCCAATTAGCTATGGAAGGGTAAATATTAAAGCCTGTCAGCAGCACGCTTAACAGCACCAGCAGCATACTGCACCAGCTCCCCGCCATCTCCTTATCCAGCCCAAACGTGCCTGCCGCTATATTCAGGATAAATTGCCCCAGCAAACAGATCGCCCCGCCTGTAACAAATGCCTTTGCCATATTTGCCGGAAGGGAATGGGTAGGCGTTACCTGCTTCACATACTCGTTGTATTCCTGGTTTTTCTTTTCTTTCTGTTCCATGGTCTCCTGCGCCATAACGATACCTCTCTTTCTTCTATCACATCTGCTGCATATGGTGCGCATAGAAATACAAAGCCCCCAATGCTTTCCCCAATGCCATAAAAAACAGCAGCCAGCTCAATCCCTCTTTAATGCCAAACCGCCGGAACATAATAGGGAATGTGTTTAGGATTTCCGCAAGCGCCACTGCCAGGCATCCGGTAAAAACCCCTGCGGACAGCCCAAAAGCAACGATTAGCCAAATGCCCAAGGGCGCCTGGATAGGGAACAAAGACAGCAGGTTCCCAGCCACGCCGCCTAAAATAACTGCATTTTCATAAGCAATAATATCCGCCGCTGTCCGGCTCTTCCCAATAATCCGTGGCACTACCCCAATGGAAATAATAAAGCTGAACACCCCTGCGGATATTGCAGCGCCGCTTGCCAGCCCTATCAACCCCAAAAACACCTGTTTAATCCACATCATTGCTGGTTCCTTTTCTTCCACAGTTTTCTATAAATGTAGCGTCCACATCTTTCTCATAGGTGCGCATCTCCACCTGGATTGGGGTAGGGTCATGGGTAATTTTCTTATGCCCCACATGGTTGAAAAATACCATAATCCCCAGAAACAGCCCAATGGAATAGCATACCTCCAAAACAGTAAACCCGTTAGACTCTTTTCCCATCACCTGCTGGTAAAAATCTGCAAACACTTCCCCCACCCCCACGTCATTGTTAAACGTCATGATTGTGAATGCAGAGCCAAAAAAAATCAGCACGCATAAAATTGCTGTTTTCAGATACAGCAGCCATTTTGGCTCCTGCTTAGGCTCATATTCCAGGACAAAGTCTTTTTCCCCAATATTTTGGATATCCGCATTGGGGAATTCCTGCCCAATCAGCTCAATAATTTTTAGGACAGAAAAGACTTCCGCCTGTATTTTCTTCTTGCTCTGGTTTGCCGGCGTATGGAAGGTATAGACCTTCATCTGTTTCAGCTTATTGACCATTGGACGGTTGGTGGAAGTCAATTTAGCAATATCCTTCAACACTACAGAGGGTTCCCGCACCAGCACATTCTGTTCAATTTTCAGGTATACGGTGTCTGAATTCGATGCCATTTGCCCCTCCCCCTATGCGCATTCTGAGGCGCTGCCAAATGGCCGGAAGCCCTCCACTGCAATTCCATCCTCTGGGGCCTCCTCTTTCACAAGCGTCCCCTCCGTCACTGTAACCTGGCCTTTCACATAGTTGACATAATAGAATATGCCTCCTGCAATGGTAAGGGCCACAACCGCCAAAAGGCAGATCCGGTAAATAGTGCTATGATTATGGTTCATACTCTCACATCCTTTTTCCATCTTTGGAAGTAGTATGCCATACAATCCAGAATTTATTCATTTTAAAATAAATATGGTAACCAAACACGAATTTGTGTATAATAAAAGAAAAAGGCGGGTGATTCCATGGATGCATTAAGAAATGAAATTATTTATACGATTGACGATATCTATGCGCTTCCAGACGGGGAGCGGGCAGAGCTGATTGACGGGCAGATTTACTATATGGCGCCTCCCAGCAGGACACATCAAATGCTGGTAAGCAAACTAAACCAGTTAATTGCCAACTACATTGACTCAAACAATGGAGGATGTGAGGTATTCCCTGCGCCCTTTGCCGTATTCCCAAACAAAGACAGCACAAGTTATGTGGAACCTGACCTCTCTGTAATCTGTGACCCTGGCCTGCTGGATGAAAAAGGATGCCACGGCGCCCCTGATTGGGTAATAGAAATCGTCTCCCCCAGCAGTAAATCCATGGATTATTTTAGGAAACTCTTCCTATACCGTGCCTGTGGCGTTCGGGAATACTGGATTGTGGACCCTGCAAAACAGTTAGTCACAGCCTACCAATTGGATAATGAAACTGTAGAGCATTATTCCTTTGGGGAAGACATCCCAGTCGCAATTTGGGAAGGGTTCTCCATAAAACTTATATAAGGGACCGTTAGGCTCCCAAACAGTTGCTAAGTGCCTGCAAAATCCTGGCTGCAGGCACTTTTAATACCCAAACTAAAATTCTAGGCAGAGTACCAGAGCTAGACTTGGCTGCGCATCTGCAATAAAATCCTTTTCTCAAGCCTGCTGACCTGCACTTGGCTAATGCCCAGTTCTTTTGCCACCTGCACCTGGGTTTTGTCCCCAAAATAGCGAAGCTCAATGAGTTTGCGCTCCATCTCGCTAAGCTCTGCTAAAAGCTGCTCTAACAGCATATGGTTCAGTAAAACTTCATGGCTGTCTTTTTCCTGCGGGAGGCGGTCTGCCAGGCAGGCTTCTTTCCCATCTGTCGGGGAATATGTTTTGTAGATGGACTCCACTTCCCCATTGGCCTCTAACGCCATTACAATTTCTTCCCTCGGGAACCCTGTCTCATCAGAAATTTCCTGCAGGGTCGGCTCCCTTCCAAGGCTTGCCTGCAGCTTCTCCCGTGCCTGCTTTACTTTCGCCCCATTTTCTTTCAGGCTCCTGCTGACTTTAATCATGCCGTCGTCCCTAAGGAACCGCTTGACCTCCCCAGTGATCATAGGCACTGCATAGGTAGAAAATTTCACATCAAAAGATAAGTCAAATTTATCAATGGCTTTCATAAGCCCTATGCTGCCAACCTGAAATAAATCCTCCAGCTCATACCCGCGGTTAGCGAACCTGCGCACAATGCTCCAGACCAGGCCCATATTGCTCTGTACCATGCAGTCCCTTGCTTCCTTATTCCCCTTTTGAACTTCTTCCAGAAGCTCCTGCATCTGACCTGCCAACTCCCTCACCCTTTCCCTATTGTTTTGCGCATCGTGACGCAGGTTCCTTTGCCAGGCTCAGAAACCACTTCTACCTCATCCATAAACGCTTCCATAAATGCAAACCCCATGCCAGACCTTTCCAATTCCGGCTTAGTGGTGAACAGAGGCTCCTTCGCCTGTTCGATATCCTGAATCCCTTTTCCAGTATCCACCACTGAAATTTCCACTTTCCTCCCTTCAATACTGCATTGGATCCAGATTATCCCCCCCTTCTGCTCATATCCATGGATAATGCTGTTTGTGACCGCCTCACTGACTGCAGTCTTAATATCCGCAAGCTCGTCCACTGTTGGGTTCAATTCCGCCACAAACGCCCCCACCGTAACCCTTGCAAACCCCTCGTTTGAAGAAGAAGCCTGAAACTCCATCTTCATTTCATTCCTTATTTGTTCCATAATATCCTCCTTCTTGTAATCCTTCTTTTATTCCACTTCTATAATTTTTTTCAGACCAGACAATTTGAAAATCCTTTGTATCTGCCCATTTAAATGGATTGCCTTCACATATCCCCCAGAAAAACGTACATTCTTGCACCTTCCAATTAAGACCCCTATGCCAGAACTGTCCATAAATCGGGTATCTGCAAAATCAAATACCAGGCTCCGCACTGGATATTTCAAAATTAACCCGTCTGCCTCCTCTTTGAAAAATTCTGCCTGATGGTGGTCCAATTCTTCTGGCATCTGCAGCACCAGGCACCCATATTCCTTTTTAAATTTGTGTTCCATAATTTCCTTCCTTTCCTAAATAGAATAAAAAAAGACGCCAAAAAATGACGTCTTTCGTATCTTGCCCATCTATGCTTACTGCGGTGGCTGCTGCCCCAACTCATTTAGGTACTGCTGAGACCTTCTGGCCCGTGAAGTGCCTGGGTGGAGTTCCACCATCCTTTGGAAATACTTCTTGGCGTTTTCCAAATCCCCGGTCTGGCGGTAAGACTGCGCCAGGTAATAAATTGCATACCCATCATTATAATCTTCTTCCACCTGCACCACCTTCTCAAGCCCTGTCACAGCCTCCGGGTAGCGCCCTGCGCGGTAATCCTGTTCCGCCTGGGCATAAACTGCTGAAATATACTGTTCATTCACCTTTGTGTTCAAGCTATCATAAATTGCCTTCGCCTGACCATCCAGCAATGAAGCGTCCACATTGACAATCGTATCCCCTGCCCCTTGGATATTCTGCTGCGCAAACGCATCATATGCAATCAAAAGCTGCTCATAATTATCCACAATTTTCTTGGAGTCCTCAGAAGCGTCCTTTTGCTCTTTAATCTGTTTATTCAATGTTTCTATCTGGCTTTCCAAACTCTTCACTTCCTGGTTACGGGTAGCGAGGGAATCATTTGCCGCAAGCTCTGCCTTCTTCGCATCAGACACCGCATTCTGCCGGATTCCCGGAATTACCAAAAACCAGGTGATTAGCACCCCAATCCCTACGCCGATAACCAAGTTCAGGATTGTCATGACTGCCGAGTTATCTTTAAAATTGGTTGGCTGGATAATGGTCTCATTCCCACTCTGGTAAGAAGCCGCTTTCTCTTTCTTCTCCTTGCGGCCTTCCTTTCCCTGCACATCCTGCAGCAAACGGTCTGCTTCACGCAAATACCGAAGCGTCGTCACATTATTTGTGTCAATTTCCGCTGCCATCCGCAATTCTTTTTTGGCCAGCTCATACTTCCCTTCCTCCATATAAAGCAATGCCAAAAGCTGGTATCCCTTGACCAGCCCAGGATTCATGGAAAGCACTTTTTTCAACTGTATAATCGCCAAGTCTTTGCTGTCCTGCTGGCAGTAGAGCAATGCCTGGTTATATTTCTTGATTGTCTGGTTCACTGCATTTAATTGGGAACGGTTGGACTGGATCTCCTCTAAATATTTCTCTGCAGGGTTGCCTTCCGGGCTCAGGCTGCGGCTTAAGACCCACTCGCTCAACGCATCCACCACTTCACCAGTTTCATAATAAATTAACCCCAGCAAATTCCTTGCCTGGGTATTGGCCTTGTTAAAACGCAGGCTTTTGCGAAGCGATTGTATTGCGCCAGACAAATCACGCTGCTTTGCCTTTTCCAACCCATCATTATATAACGCATTGGATACATATATGATTTTGTTATAAGAATCCATATATTTCCTTCCTTACTTTAAAAGTTGCTGATTACCGCTGCTGCCTTGCTTCTTTCAGAATTTCCTGCATAATATCTGTCATATCTGTCAAATCCCGGTCATATATGGCATCCTCAGCTTCTTCCACTTCCAGGCTGGGCTTGAATTTTTTCAACTCTTCTTCAAAATTAATCATTCTGCATACCTCCTGTTATCTGTTCCAATTCCCCAATCAGGTATAGGGAACCTGCACAAAACAATTTCTGCCCTGGGTTCCTGCAGCCTAAGGCATACGCATATGCCTGCGCCACATCCTCAATCCCCGTCACTTTCACTGGGCGCCCCTGGCTTCTTGCCGCCTGCTCAAAAAGAGCCGCCAGCGTTTTACAGCCTACCCCGCGTGTCCCTGGAACAGTTGTCACCACAATTTCCTTCCAATCCCCCTCTATCAGCAGCCGTTCCACGGCATGGATATAATCCTTTTCCTTCACCATTGAAAACAGCAAAACAGCAGATTCCTCTGTAATCTGCCTCACTGCCTCTAAAAATTTTTCAATTCCCGACAAGTTATGCGCACCGTCAAAATAGATATCCTGCTGCACCTCTTGCATCCGCCCTTTCCAACTGACTGACGCAAGCCCTTGCCTGACCGCCTCTTTTGAAACCCCTTCTGCCTGGCTTATGCATCCTAACGCCTGCAAAGCCACTGCCGCATTCTGCACTTGGTAAGGCGCGCCAAAAGGAATCGAGACTTTAGTAACATCATAACCAGAATCATAAGAAAAATCAATCTTTTTTCCTGTGTTTAATAAAATTTTAATTTTCTCCTGCCTGACGGGATATGCCTCACAATGCAGGGAATTTGCCTTTTCCACAATCACTCCCTCCACTTCTGGCAGGGAAGCGTCATACACTACTGGCACCCCAGGCTTTAAGATCCCAGCTTTCTGCGCTGCAATTTCTTCCAACGTATCCCCAAGGATCTCTGTATGTTCCAGGCTGATAGAAGTGATAACGGTAACTAGCGGGCGCCCGATAATGTTTGTTGCATCCAGCCTCCCGCCCAACCCAGTTTCCAGCACTGCATACTCTATGTTATTATGGGCAAAAATCACCATCCCCATTGCAAATATATACTCAAAAAATGTTGGGTGTGGCAACCCTTCCTGCACCATGGACGCTGCCGCTTGCCCCACCTGCCCAGACGCCCAGATTAATTCCTGCCTGCTGCAAGGTTTGCCATCCAATGCAAACCGCTCTTCCAAATGCACCAAATGGGGCGAAGTAAACAGCCCTACCCGCTTCCCGCCTGCCCGAAGCGCACTGTCAATAAAGGCGCATACGCTGCCTTTCCCATTGCTTCCCGCCACATGGATTGCCTTGCACCCATCTTGCGGGTTGCCAAGCCTGCGCAAAAATTCTCTTGTATGGCTCAATGTGTTTTTGCTTGTAAATTTTGGTATTTCTAAAATCTTTTTCAGAGTTCCCTCATATGTTTCCATATTTGCCCCACCTCTCACACCCCACCTATTATAATATAGGCTTCCTCTGAAATCCAGTATTATTTACCTTTATCTAACAATTTTCGTATGACAGCATTTTACAAAGCCTTTCCTATCATGCGAGTGCGCATCCCTTTTTTATCTTGTAGGAAAAATACTTTCACGCTTTCATGTAACACGACCTTTCCTATAAGATAAAAAAGAATGCGCACAGCGCATTCTCCGCGCGCGAGCGGATTGCATAGCAATAAATTCCCTCTCCGCGAGCTGGGCATAATTTTTATCTTATAGGAAATTTATACACTTTAACACTTCACAGTAACACGGTATTTCCTATAAGATAAAAAACATCCCAGGTATTGGAACTTCCCAATACCTGAGATGCCTGTAAATATTGCTATCTTCTTAAACCTAGGTTTACAACGCGCACATTATGATTTTATCCATCTGCTTGATAAATTCTAAGTTAATCTGCTCTTCCTTCACATGTACTTCCAAGTCGTCTATCTCTACCTGAACCCCTGGATATACGCGGCCAATTACCCGGATACTTCCACCCTTTGCCCGCTCCATTTGGTCTTCTAACTTCTCTAGCTCCGCCGTATCTTCCGCCAGCAAAGCCGTATCCCGTATCTTCACCCGTAAAAGGTCTGTCCTCCTCGGGTCATTCTTCATATCTTTGAGCATCTTAAGGCCAGCCTCAATCTTATCAAGGTTTGCCTTCTCCACCTCAATCTTATTCCTTAACACGCCAATCCGGCGCCTTACGGACGCGTCATTCCCTATCCGCACCTGGGTCCTGACTTCCCCGTCGCTGCCTAGGGTATGCACTACAATCCCTCGGATTGCCCCGACTTCGCCGCCGATAATGCTTGCCTTCTTGCCGTCTAAAATCACATTCTCCCCGCAGGATACCTGGCAGTTCAGAAATACCTCAGCCCGGATGGAACCATTGGCATGCACCCTTGTATATTCAAAGAACTTGGCTGAAATATTCCCCCTTGTGGTAATGCTGGCCCTAGAGGCTCCCATAACGCCGCTTCTAAGCACAATATCTTTGCCTGCCTCAATCTGGGCGCCCTCCACAATGCCATCAATCGTAATGCTCCCCGTTGCTTTTACGCTTACGCCGCTGCAGACCCCGCCATGGACAATCACATCCCCGCGGAAGTCAATGTTCCCTATCGACAAGTCCACATCCCCGCTCACCTCATATACTGGTAAGATCACGATGCGGTCATTGTTCATCTCAATCTTGCCATCCATTAGGGATGTATACGTAAGCCCGTCCTCGGAACGCTGAAACCCTTTACCTCGGAGCGGGACAAGGTCCCTGCCACGCTTTGCCAGCAATGGCTTGCCCCTCAGGTCCATCCCATCTGTGCCATGGACTGCCGGATGGTAAACAGCAATCTCCTGGCCTTCGGTGACAATTTCCACCATTTTGATGCTCCAGTAATCGACAGACCCATCTGGCCGCACCTTCGGCTTCTTACTGAAATTCATATCAAATTTGTACTCATAATAGCCATTCACGCCATCTTGCGGCGCGTCTCCTTGTGCTACAAGCACTTCCTGGTCATATATTCGCTTTTCTATCGCTTCCTGAACTTTATCCTGCTGAATCCCATATAACACACCGCTGCTTTGCAATGCTAGTTGAATATCACTTTCTGTATAACTTTCCATTATGGGATTTGGCAGATAAAGATATGCCCGCATATGGTCGTGGCTGACTCTTACTTGTGGTCCATTATTCATTAAAGCTGCCATTACAGATTCCCCCTTGCCTGGAATTTTTGTCAAAACACCGTTATATATACTATAGTACCAATTTTTGTGCGTTTTTTCAACATATTTATGCAAAATTGAAAATAAAATATTTTCCAGAAAATTCTTCCCTAACTCCGTGCCATTTGTCCCAGGCGTTCCTCTACCTGCGCCATCATCTTTTCGTATTTCTTGAGCTTCTCTTTTTCTTCCTGCACTTTAGCCTCTGGGGCTTTGCTTATAAATTTCTCATTGGAAAGCATGCCTCTGGAACGTGAAAGCTCCTTCGCCAAACGTTCTTTTTCCTTCTGAAGGCGTTCCTTCTCTTTTTCAAAATCCACCAAGTCTTCCAATGGCAGGTATGCCACCGCGCCTGGGATCACTACAGAAACCGCGTCGTCCCCAATCCCCGCCTTGCCTTCCTGCACATGGATTTCACTGGCGTTTGCCAGAATGCGGTAAGCGCCCTTCATTGCTTCAAAATCAGCCCGCACTGCCAAATCTTCTGATACAATAAATATATTCGCTTTCTTGCTGTTTGGCACTTCCATATCAGCCCTGATATTGCGGATGCCTTTTACCAGGTCCTTAACATGCTCCACTGCCGTTTCCGCTTCTGGGAAATTCCATGCTTCTTTGTATTTTGGCCAGTCAGACAGCATAATGGTGCTTTCCTCTTCCTGCAGGGTACAGAAAATCTCCTCTGTGATAAAAGGCATATAAGGATGCAGAAGCTTCAATGCATGGATTAACACAGCCTGAAGCGTCCACATGGCCACTTTTGCAGATTCTGGGTCTTCTTCTTTTTTAAAGGTCCTTGTCTTGGCAATTTCAATATACCAGTCGCAGAACTCATCCCATATAAAATCATACACTTTCTGCACTGCAATCCCAAGTTCAAATTTATCCATATTTTCTGTTACATCTGCCGCTAAAGTATTCACTTTAGACAAAATCCACTTGTCCTCTAACGCAAGTTCTGAGAGGGAAGGGGCCTCTAGCTTCCCGTCCTCTATGTTCATCATGATGAAACGGGAGGCATTCCATATTTTATTTGCAAAATTCCTGGAAGATTCCACCCTCTCCCAATAAAAACGCATATCGTTCCCTGGGGCATTGCCCGTAACCAGCGTTAGCCGCAACGCGTCTGCGCCATATTTCTCTATCACTTCCAGAGGGTCTATGCCATTCCCAAGGGATTTGCTCATTTTCCTCCCCTGGGCGTCCCGTACCAGCCCATGGAACAGCACAGCCTTAAACGGCTCTTCGCCCATCTGCTCATAGCCTGAGAATATCATACGGATTACCCAGAAGAAAATAATATCATATCCTGTCACAAGCACATCATTTGGATAAAAATATTCCAAGTCTTCTGTTTTCTCCGGCCAGCCCAACGTGGAAAACGGCCATAACGCAGAGGAAAACCAGGTGTCGAGCGTGTCCTCATCCTGCGCCATATGGGTACAGCCGCATTTTGGGCAGCTCCCTGGGTTCTCCCTTGCCACCACCAGCTCGCCGCATTCCGTACAGTAATAGGCTGGGATCCGATGCCCCCACCAGAGCTGGCGGGAAATGCACCAATCCCTGATATTGTCTGTCCAGTTAAAATAGACCTTCTCCATACGTTCTGGCAGCAGGGTAATTACCCCATTTTTCACCGCTTCCACTGCAGGCTTTATCAATTCATCCATTTTTACAAACCACTGCTGCTTTACCATCGGCTCCACCGTGGCGCTGCAGCGGTCGTGGGTGCCAACATTGTGGGAATGCGGCACCACCTTTACCAGAAGGCCTTCTTCCTCCAAATCCTGGACAATTTGCTTTCTTGCCTCATAGCGGCCCATGCCTTCATACTTGCCGCCATTCTTATTGATTGTGGCATCGTCATTAAGCACATTGATTTCTGGCAGCCCATGGCGTTTCCCAACCTCAAAGTCATTTGGGTCGTGGGCTGGCGTGATCTTTACGCACCCTGTCCCAAACTCTTTGTCCACATAGTGGTCCGCAACAACCGGAATTTCCCGCCCTACCAGCGGCAGGACCAAAGTTTTGCCTATAATGTCTTGGTAACGCCTATCCTCTGGATTTACCGCCACCGCCGTGTCCCCCAAAAGGGTCTCTGGCCTTGTGGTGGCAATTTCCACAAAACGCCCCTTCTCCCCTTTTACCGGGTAATTAATATGCCAGAAAAACCCATTCTGCTCTTCATGCTCCACCTCTGCATCTGAAATGGAAGTCTTGCATACTGGGCACCAGTTGACAATCCTAGAGCCTTTGTAAATCAGCCCTTTTTCGTATAGCTTAATAAACACTTCCTGCACCGCATGGGAGCATCCTTCGTCCATGGTAAACCGCTCCCTGTCCCAGTCTGCAGAAGAACCCATTTTTTTCAATTGGTTAATAATCCTTCCGCCATACTCCTCTTTCCATTCCCAGGCTTTTTTCAGGAACCCTTCCCTGCCCAGCTCCTTCTTGTCTATGCCCTGCTCTTTTAAGGCTTCTATTACTTTTACCTCTGTGGCAATGGACGCATGGTCTGTGCCTGGCTGCCATAGGGCGTTATACCCCTGCATCCGTTTGTAACGGATTAAAATATCCTGCATCGTATTGTCTAACGCATGCCCCATATGGAGCTGCCCTGTAATATTCGGCGGGGGCATCACAATGGTAAACGGTTTCTTGCTCCTATCCACCTCTGCATGAAAATATTTATTTTTTTCCCAGTTCTGGTAAATTTTCCCTTCAATGGATTTGGGGTCATAGGTCTTCGCTAATTCTTTGCTCATGTCTCTCCTCCTTCATAATAAGGGAACAAAGTGGGCAAGCCCACTTTAACTCCCCTGTCCCCTCAATCTTGAGGGGATTGCACACTTTAAAGCGCCGGGCACAATTGCGAAGCAATATATCCCTCTTGTGCGAGTGCGCATATTATTTTTGTCTTATAGGAATACACTTTCACGCTTTAGCGCAACAAGGTCTTTCCTATAAGGCAAAGAATCCTGACTTGCAGGGTCCTTTGCCTGCGGCGGGCCGCTTCCGCGGCATATTTCATTTCCGCTACCGTGCGGCAATTATTTTCCCTTATAGGAAATCCAAAGGAATTTCCTAGATTAAGACAAAAAACGCCCTTTACCCAAAACGGTAAAGGGCGAGTGATCGCGGTACCACCTTTATTTATGCTCTCTATGAAGCATATCTTTGTATCTGATAACGGGGATTACCCGGGATAGCTTACTGAATGCCAGCACATCAGCACCCGGTTCAGCCTCCAGTTCAAAAGCTACTTTCTGCAAACCTTCCTTGAGGCAGCCTCCCAGCCAACGGGCCGCCCTCTCTGACAAGTATGTCTTGCATACTCCTCTTTCTCACTACCTTTGCATTCCACATAGTTTCTGTCCATTTTAAGATCTAAACGTAAAAATGTCAAGTAGTTTAATTGAGTAATTTTATTATATTTTTATAAACAAGCTGCCTGACCTCCCCGCGCCCAATGCCAGCCGTCAGTTCCTGGTGGGTCAGGTAGAATGCATAAACTGCAAATTGGGACAGGATGGCGCTCCATACCTGAAACGCGTCCCCTTCCTTTATCAGCCCTTTATCCGCCGCCAGCCTAAATAATTTCTCTGTAAGGCGTTTCGCCGACCCGCAGTCTTCCTTGCGCCTTTCCAATTCATCCAGCAGCCCGCTCCCGGTCATTGTGCTGTCCCGGATTATTTTTTCTAACATTACAAACCCGCCGTATCTTTCATGGTTTTCTTCCAGCATATCCAACCCCTGGAAAATTATTTCCTGGAAGCTCTGCCCATTTTGTATGAACTCAAAAATAATAGAAATATGCCGCTCTGCCTCATACTGAATGGCGCCCACAATCATTTCCTCTTTGGTGGAAAAATATTCATATGCAGTTCCTTTTCCAATCCCTGCCTTTGCCGTGATTTCCGATACCTTCAGGGTGCTAAGCTCCCGTCCAGAAGAAAACAAGGACAGCACCGCCTCATACATAGCCTTCACCTTAGGCGGGTATTTCTTTTCAAGTTCCAGACAACCGTCTTCCCTTCTCTGTTTCCCCATTATATTTCTTCCTCTACCATACTCTTATTGCTATAAAACAAATCATAAATGCACGGCACCACTACCAATGTCATCAATGTCCCATATATCATCCCGCCGATAGTCACAATCGCCATAGGCCTTGACATGTCAGAACCCATATCGCTCCCAAACGCCATTGTGGACATGGCAAGTATTGTAGTCATTGCCGTCATTAAAATTGGGCGCAGGCGGGTTTTCCCAGCAGTTACAATCGCTTCCCGTTTATCCACGCCTTCCTTGCGCAACTGATTGATATATTCTACCATCACAATACCATTATTGACAATAATGCCCACCAGCATAATAAACCCAATCATGGCTATAATGCTGATTTCACTGCCTGTAAAGAACAGCGCCAAAAACCCTCCGGTTAAAGCAAGGGGGACAGTAAACAAAATGATAAAAGGAGCCTTCAAGGATTGGAACTGCGCCACCATAATCAAGTAAATAAACGCAATTGCCAGAACCAGCATCAGCATTAATTGTTCCATAGCCTCGTTTATCGTTTCATTTTCCCCTGTCAGCTCCAGGGAATAGCCTTCTGGCGGCTCATAGCTTTCCAGGGCTTTTTCCAGCTCGCTCCCTACCAGCCCGACATTATGCCCTTCTGCAATGGCTGCGCTAACCGTTATATACCGCTCCTGCCCGTCACGGCTGATGGAGGTTAAGCTTTCCATTTCCTCAAACTTCGCAACCTTAGAGACAGCAATCTCTTTTTCCTCCCCGTTTTCCTTATCCTTATAAGTGAATGTAAGTTTCTTCAATGTTTCTAAGGAAGCCTCGCTTTGCGCCACACTTTCCAGGAAAACTTCATAATCCTTGATATCTGTGGAAATCGTGGCGTCGGAAGTATCTTTTTCCATCTGCTCAAATACAAGCTGGTAAATCTGCGCCACTGTCATGCCATATTTTGCCGCTTTTTCCTTATCTACGGTAATCCTAAATTCTTTTTCTGTCTCTTCCATGCCGTCGGAAACGTCTGCGGTCCCCTCTACCTGTTCCACAATGGCAGAAACTTCCTTTGCTATCTCCTGCAGCTTATCCAGGTCACGCCCTTTTACACGCACAGACAGCCCTTCCCCTGCCAACGCCCCCATATCCATATTGGAGCTGCTAATGCTGATTTCCCCTTCCAGGCCTGAGGTCAGCTCCTCAATCTCTTTCGCAATTTCCTTATTCGTCAGTTCCTTGTCTTCTTTTAAAATAATATAAAGGGTAATGTCATTGCTGCTGCCGCTGCCCCCCATCATGCTTGCGGCAACCCCTCCGCCGCCCGCCATGGCGCCTACAGACTCTACATCCTCAATTGTCTGGATTTTTTCTGTCACTTGGTCTGCCAACTTACATGCATCTTCAAATTCCGCATCTTCTGGAGGCGACACAGACACAGACATCTGGGTGCTTTCCATATCCGGCATAAACGCCGTCCCTTTGGAGGCCGCCGCCTTTGCGCTGACAACCAAAAGCGCCGCCATCACCAAAAGCACCACTGGCTTTACATGGAGCAATTTGTCCAATGCCGCGCCATAGACCTCCTGGAAACTGTCAAACCATGGATGTTTGGCATCTTTTACCTTTTTTAGCATTTTAGACCCCATCATTGGGACAAACGTCAACGCGATAACCAGGCTGGCAAGCAACGAATATGCAATGGTAAGCCCCATATCCACAAAAAGCTGCCTGGTAATCCCTTCTGTAAACACAATCGGGGCAAATACGCATACGGTAGTCAAAGTGGATGCCGTAATGGCGCCGCTTACCTGCTTAGCGCCCTCTACTGCCGCCTTCCGGGCAGAAAGCCCTTCGCCCCTCATACGGTAAATATTTTCGATTACCACAATAGAGTTATCCACCAGCATTCCGATGCCTAAAGCCAGCCCTGACAATGAAATCAAGTTCAGGGTAACGCCGCTGAAATACATTAACACCACTGCAAAGACCACCGAAATCGGTATGGACACTGCAATGACCAGAGTTGGCCTTAAGTCCTTTAAAAACAATAACAGGATAAGGATTGCAAGCCCGGCGCCATAAATCATATTATTCAGCACGGAATCCACAATCATGTCAATATAAATCCCCTGGTCCATAAGGACTGACACTTCCAAGTCCCCATTGTTTTTCTTTAAGCTTTCAAACTTACTGTAAATCCGTTTTGTGACGTCCCCAGTAGAATACCCTGTCTGCTTTTCTACAGAAAGCATCACGCCCGGCTTCCCGTTTAGCTTTGCATAAGACTCTGCAGAATCATCCACCACTGCAATGTCCGCCACATCAGACATATGTATCACATCAACGCCATCCATGCCTAAGTCCATAAGGACCATGCTTTTCAGGGCTTCTACACTGTCTACCGCATCCCCCACGCGCACCATATACCGTTCCCCTTCATCGGTAATATAACCTGCAGGCATGGAAAAGTTCTGGGCCGTCAGGATATTTTCTAACGTCTCCATGGTAAGGATATTGTTCAAATCCGCGGAATCATAGGCTTCTTTCTTTGTTTCTTCAAAACTTTCCTTGGATTCTTTCAATTTCTCTTCTCCGCTGGCAAGCTGTGCAGAAGCGCTTCCCATATCAACGGAACCGGTAATCTGGCTCTGGTTTAAGGTCGCCAGCGTATCATTAATGGTAGCCTTCCCCTCTGCCACGCTTTGAAGCCCTGTTTCAATGGCTGAAATGCCCCCATTGATTTGGACTAGCCCCTGCTCTGCCTGGGTGATGGATTTAGAAAGGTAGGAGGCCAATTGCTTGTCGGAAGCGTCTGCCTTTAAAGTGCTGCCTTCCTGAGAAGCAAGCTCTGCCTTAATTGTGGAAAGGCCGCCTTCCACTTGGGCAAGCTGCTCCTGCAATTGCGCCAGTTGGGGCTGCATCTGCCCCAAAGCTTCCTGGAGCTGCCCCATTTGCCCCTCCATCTGGGCAATCTGGGCCTGTAGTTCCTCTGCCTGTGCCTGGAGCTGCAGCACCTGCTCCTGCAACTGGGCTGCCTGCGCCTGCTCTAATGCCTGCTGCACCTGCGCTAACCCTGCCTGTGCCTGTTCCATGCCCTGCTGGAGCTGCCCAAGCTGCCCCTGAAGCTGGTCGATTTGTTTTTGCAGCTCTTTAATCCCCCCATTCAGCTTTTCCTTGCTGTCCACCAGGGTATTTACCTGTACCTGCAGTTCCTTCAAAGAAGCTATCCCCTGTTCTGTCTTTGCCTTTGTGTCCCGCAGTTCTGTCAGCTTATTGTTCAAGTCTGTCTCTGTCTGGAACAACTCTATTTTCTTGTCGTTTAACTGGTTCTGGGCATCGCTGAGCTGCCCCGCCATTTCTGCCTTCCCACTGTCTAATTTGTCCTTCCCGCTGCTAATCTCATCTTCTGCAGAATTTATCTCATCTTCTGCGTCGGCAAACTTCGCATCCAGGGAAGCAGCCACTTTCTGGTTGATGGCGTCAATTTTCTTCTGGCTTAAAGTTACCCGTATAGATTCTTTCACCAGGCCAGTGCCAGAAACCGAGGCTACGCCTTCCACGCTTTCCAGTTCCGGGATCAAATCCTTCTCAGCGTATTCGGTGACCGCAAGCCCATCCATCCCTTCCACTTCCACTGCCGCTATCATAATTGGCATCATATCTGGGTTCAGTTTCATGATAATGGGGTTCCCTACCGTGTCCGGCCATTGCCCGCTGATTTGGTCTAAGCTCTCCCGCATTTCCACCGTAATCGAGTCCATATTGGCAGTCTGCTCAAATTCCAGGATTACCATGGACATGTTATTTGCAGAATTAGAACTGATATTCTTAATATTAGATGTACTTGCCATTGCCGCTTCTATAGGCTGGGTCACTGTATTCTCCACCTGTTCCGGGCTTGCCCCAGGATATGTAGTGATTACAATTGCATAAGGCAGATTAATGCTTGGCAGCAAGTCCGTGCTCATCTTGCTCAAAGATACCACGCCAAGGATAATTACCAGCACAATCCCAACAATTACGGTATAAGGCTTTTTCACACTGAATTTTGACAGCATGCGCTTTTTCCTCCTGTTTTTCACATTTCCGACTGACTGGTCGGTTTTGAATCCATTATACGCACCACCTTTGGAAAATACAATAAAAAAAATATAAACTTTTTATAAAATGAGATTGTTAATTTTTTGACAATTTATATCTTTTTCCAATGAATAATAAACTACAAGGATGGAAACCCTCTCTTAAAGGAAAAATTATTCCAAAACCACGCTGTTTTGAAAAAAATACATCATTTTTCCCTCTGTATTTGTTTTTGTACAAACAAATCAGTTGAAAAATTTGGAAAACATGTTACATTAATATCCAGATATATTTTTTAAATATTCTTAAGGAGGAACAAAAATATGGACAGAAATATGCAAGGTTTTGGCATGATGATTAACAAACTGAAAAAGAACCCAAAAAGGATTGTCTTTACAGAAGGCAGCGACCCACGTATCTTAGAGGCCGCTTCCCGTCTGCTGGCTTCCTACTTCCTGACCCCGCTATTGGTAGGGAACAAGCAGGAGGTGGAAGACGCCGCTGAAGAACATGGTTACAATATCCGCGGCGCAGAAATTATTGACCCAGATAACTTTGAGAGCATAGATGAAATGGCAGAAGCCTTATGCGAACTCAGAAAAAGCAAGAATATGCAGATGGACGAAGCGCGCAAGGTTTTAAAGCATGGCAATTACTTTGGCACAATGCTGGTAAAAATGGGCTATGCAGACTGCCTGTTAGGCGGCGCGACCTATACCACTGCAGACACTGTGCGCCCAGCCCTGCAGCTTATCAAAACCCGCCCAGGGAAGAATATAGTCTCTTCCTGCTTTATCCTGGTGCGTCCTTCCGCTACTGGGGAAAACGAAGTGATCGCCATGGCTGACTGCTCCATCAATATTAAACCGACAGAGGACGAATTGGTGGATATTGCCATTGGCGCCGCAGACTGCAGCCAGCTCTTCGGCATTGAGCCAAGGATAGCATTTTTAAGCTATTCCACCCTCGGTTCTGGAAAAGGTGAAGATGTGGACAAAATGCACAACGCCGCCAAAAAAGCGAAGGCATTGAGGCCAGACTTGCCAATATCTGGTGAAATGCAGTTTGACGCCGCGGTTTCCCCTCGTGTGGCACGCACGAAATGCCCGGATGACGAAGTGGCTGGACATGCAAATGTATTTATTTTCCCAGATATCAACGCCGGGAACATCGGGTATAAAATCGCACAGCGTATGGGTAACTTTGCCGCATACGGCCCAATCCTTCTGGGGCTGAATTCCCCAATCAATGACTTGTCCAGAGGGTGTACTGCCGATGAGGCGTACTCCATGGCAATTATCACAGCCGCGCTCGTAGATGAAGTGAAAAAAGATATTGAGTAACCAGGCAGGGAGGGCAGCCATCGCCTATGCCTGAGGACAAAGCGGACAAGTCCGCTTCCATTCCCCAAATCCCTCATGATTGGGGGATTTGGGCGCTTTGCCGCGCCGAGTGCGGCCGCTTATACGACATTTCCCTCGAAAAGGAGCCAAACGGCATTGCACTCCCGTTGGCTCCTATTTTTTATCCCTCAAGGATTTCCCTTCCGCAACACTCTGCCCTGTCTTGCATATAATAAAGTAACCGATATGATTTCTAAGGAGCTTTACCATGCAGACATCATGTAAATTAAGCAGTGTGGCAAAAAATTACCTAAACACCTTCCATTGCACCCTGGATGGAATGATCCAGGACATGACAGAGGCAGAACTGAACAACAGCATTTCTTATAATTATATTGCGCAGATGGTCCCGCACCACCAGGCAGCAATAGAAATGTCCCAGAACCTGCTGCAATACACTACCTTCATCCCCCTGCAGGACATTGCCTGCGGCATTATTGCAGAGCAGACTAAAAGCATTGAAACCATGCAGGAAATTCAATGCGCTTGCGGGATGCGTAAAAACTGCAGCCAGGATTTGTGCCTATACCAGCGTAGGGTAGACCAAATTATGCAGCATATGTTCTCCAGCATGTCATCCACCCCAGACACAAACCAAATCAATGCGAACTTTATCCGGGAAATGGTCCCACACCATATGGGAGCCATTGAAATGTCCAAAACCACGCTGCAATATGACATTTGCCCCCAGTTAAAGCCTGTGCTGGACGCAATCATTTCTTCCCAGCAAAAAGGCATCTGCCAAATGCGCCGGCTCCTTCACCAGCCAGGGTGCATGTAAAGCAACGCCACCGCGGCAAGGCGGCCTTATTCCTCTTCCGGTACAATAATGCTCCCTGCTTTTGTCAATGCCCTGGGCAATGCATCTTTTGCATTCTTCCAGGGTTCCTCCTTGTAACGGTAATCATTCTTACAGATAAACCATTCCACGTCATCCCGCACCCGCTTGAAATTTTCCAGATAAATTTCATTCAGCTTCTTAAGGAATGGCTCCAAATATTTCTTGTTCAGGTATCTTGGGGCCAGGCAGAATAAATCTTTATAATGGCTTGTGCAAAAGCCCTTTGATTCTGCAAACTGCCTGCGGAAATCCTCTTCCCTTTCATAGATGTAGAAAATTGTCATCAAATAACTTTCAAAGGTCTGATTGATATATCCGCACACAAAGCATGCGGCCTCCTGCCTTTCCACATATTCTACCACTGGGGAAGAAGGCTTCGCATTTTTCTTAAATATTGAATTGGGGGAAGGCAGAGGCGCCTTAGCGGCCTGTTCCAGTTCCTTTATGGTTTTGTCCATATGGGTCTTTAACATCAGCGCCAGGCCAATTTTGTTGGGATAGGCATACAAATCCCTTAAATGCTTCTGGCAAAACCCCTGCGCGTCGGTCTGCGCCCGGATATCCTCCTCCATATAGCTCGCCCCAGAGCCTATCGTATAATTAATAGCGTTTTCTTCCAGCTTCTGGTACATCGCGCAGACTGGGCATTCGCATCCCTGCCCAAAAGCATCCTGGATAGGGATGGTATATATTTTTTCTTTCATGGCATATTCCTCTTTCCTGATGAACTTTTACTATAATGATACACAGAAATTCCATAAGCTGTCAAGAAAACGCTGCTTCCCCTTTATACCTGCAAATTCAGGCCGCCCCCAATTGCCGTCTGCCTTTTGGCCGCATTTTTCTTTGCCTCCTCTTCCTTTATGGCTCCCAGCAGGTCCAAAATCTCTTTCCTGTCCAGGGAAACAATGCCATTTTTGGAAAACGCCTCTTTCTTGGCTAAAATCTGCCGCGCCTTTTCTGGGACCGCCAGTTCAATTTTCTCATGCACCTTTTGCCCCTTCCGTTTTTCCTCCATCCGCTTTTCTAATTCCCTTATCTTTTCGGAAGATTTTTCCCTTGTCTTTTGAATCAGCTTATCAGCATTTTCCTCCGCCTCCTTACGGAGCTGCTTGTTCAGCTTGTCATCACGGACAGTATAGGCAAAATGGGTAAATTCCCCATTTTCATCCATATACCAATGGCTGGTCCGTTCCACACATCCTCCCAGTGCATTGTAATAGGCATCCGCAGTTTTCTCTGCCCGCTCGATGTCTTTGATGGTCTGGGTAAATTTCTTTTCCGCCTGCGGGTCTTCCTGCATCCTTTTCAGAAGCATGGGGTTGATGGCCAACACGCCGCCCCTCTTATCTTTTGCCATTGACAGGCTGCTCCCAATTTCTAACGTAAGGTAAGGCGCCTGCTTTTGCAGTTTCTTTAAATATTCCGAATTGCCCTGGGGTTTATCGGTTTCTGCCACTTCCCTTGCCAACTTTGTTTCCCCAGCTTTGGATGTTTCCTTTTTCTCCTTGCGGCCTGCGGCATCCTGCGCCATATATTGATTGTAATTGTGATAGCTGTTTATAATCTCCATTGCCATAGTTATTCCTTCCCTTCCCGGCATTGCCCTAAAATCTCTTCTAATTCCTGAAACTGCTCCTGGGTCAACTCTGCGCTTTGCAGCAATGCCGCCATTGCATTTTTCCGGCTCCCTTCAAAATAGCTGTCCACAAACTTACGGCTTTTCTCCCTCTGGCATTCTTCTTTTGACTTAACCACAGAATAATGGTAAACCCTCAAATCATACTTATCCACCGTGTAGCTTAACACGCCTTTCTGGCACAGGCGATTAATCAGCACCCGAACCATCCGTGGGGACATGCCCTCCTTTTCCTTCATCTTTTGGATCACTTCCCTGGCTGTCAGGGACGTCTCAGCCGCCCAGAAAATCTCCATAACCAGCCATTCGCTCTGGCTTGGGGTAGTTTCCATTCCTTTCCCTCCTCTCTCCCTCTTATGCTACATATCGGTGAAAATTTCATATTTGTTAATGTTTGTTTTCATTTTCTCCATTATTATGCAGTAATCCACCTGCATTTACCAAAACAGAACGGACATGTTTGACCATACCAGAAATACGCCAGAAGCCATCAGCAGCCACACAACCGCCCGCCTAACGAACTGTTCACTGCATTTTCCTGTAAAAAATATCCCTGCCCCAAGCCCTGCCAGCATAAATGGCATCAGGCACAACGAGGTTTTACAGATTTCCCAGGTCAATATCCCAAGTTTGGCATACAAAAATACCCGAAATGTATTTTCCACCAGAAACACAATGCATAAGTTCCCACGGAACGCGCTGTTGTCCTGCGTGGTCCTCCCTACATAGGCGGCAAGCAATGCCCCAATCCCAAACAGGCCGCAGAGTAAGCCAGACAGAAGCCCTAATATGCCTAGCGCCACTGGAGAGCTTTTGCCCTTCTTCCCCGTCCCTTTTTGTTCCCGAACATAAAGTTCTGCCCCAATGCCTGCAACAGCAAACCCAAATAAAATTTTTATCCACCCTACATCGCCATTTTTCAAAAGGAACGCCCCTGGGACGCTTCCTGCAACCACCATCGCTGACAAGGGCAGGCAGATTCTAAGGGACAATGACTTCCGCTCCCGGAAGGCTATCAATATGTTGGAAGGGTAGCCTGTCAGCAACTCCACTGGGGAAATATTCAGGTTGCTTTCCCGAAAGCTTAAAATCGTGCTGAATACCAGCGTATTGGCAAATCCACACATCCCCTTTACAAAATAAGCGCACAACACTGCAAAAACCATCCAAATATCCATCTTTTACACCTCTTCTTTCCAACAGCAGCCTCTTTGCACAATACACAAGGGCATTTTTATTCCCTCATGCAATGAACCAGGCAGCCGCGCTCGCGCGGATATTTGGCGAATGCCGCGAGGGGCGCTGTGTGCCGACGGCACACGTTCAGCGCTGACCGAAACGGAGTGCAGGCCAAATCCCCCGCCCCTTGGGGCCGAAAGGACAAGCTAGGCCAGCCCCAGCTTGCTGCTGGGTATTTGACTTTTTACATATTGTACCACTGTCTGAACCATGTGTAAATAAATTTTTACTAAATCTTTATTAATTATTAATTAATTTTACTAAATCTTTACTTCAAGGTGGATCTGGGATGCAAATCCATTGGCCCTGCCTATTTTCCCATAAAAAAGAATGCGCACAGCGCATTCTCCGCGCGCGAGCGGATTGCATAGCAATAAATTCCCTCTCCGCGAGCTGCGCATAATTTTTATCTTATAGGAAATTTATACACTTTAACACTTCACAGTAACACAGTATTTCCTATAAGATAAAAAAGCGCGCAAAGCAAATGCCATGCGCGCGGACAAGCCCTGCCCCTATCTATGGAATTATTTTTAAATCTCCCAATTAATCTACCACATCTTTCATCCGCTCCGCCAGGCGGTTCACAATTTCGTCCACCATCTCTGTCTGAGCGGCAATCTGCTCACTGCTTGCCGCTAAAGCGGAAGTCCCCTCATTAATGCTCTCTATATTCTGCACAAATTGGATTGTTTCCTCATCTAGTTTATGTATTGCAGGAACCAAAATCGCGCTCTGTTCTTTCCCAGTGGAAACTGCCTCTTTGGTCTGCTCCGACAAGTCTCTGACACGGTTTGCAATTACAGCAAACCCCCTTCCGGCCTCGCCGCTCCTCGCTGCCTCAATCCCGGCGTTTAATGCCAACATGCCAGTTTGGTTAGATATTTTAATGATATCTTCATTCATTACATCATACCCCTGCACTGCACCCACAACCTGCTGCATGGATTCCCGCAGCATTTCCGTAAACCCGGACATCCCGCCTACTGCCTGGGCGATCCTTGTGGAGTCCTCTGCAGAAGCCTGGTTCCCTATCGCTAATTCCCCCATGGATGTCCTGATAAGCTGGAAATCAGAAATCACCTCTTCATATAATTCCTGTTTCCTCTTCTGGGATTCCCTTAATTGTTCTGTAATTTCCTGCATCCTGTCTTGTTCTTCCCGCAGCGCGTCTTTTTCATAATGCATGCAGTTTTCTTTCCGGTTCAGCCCCAATGCAATTGCCTCTGCCATCTGCCTGCAGCTTTCATATCCACAAGCCCCGCAATCTATCTCCCGCTTCTCCAGGCTGTCTTTCTTCATCTCCCCAAAACCTGCCTCTGCCTGCTGTTCGCTGACAGAAGCCGCCATATTCCGGCTCTGGTATTTACAAACAAAATCTTCTAGTTTTAATTCCGCAAACTGGGCGTTAAAGTTCTCCAGCCTTTTTTCACGCGTAACCCATTTGCCCCAAGGGCTTTTCTTATCTTTCTTCTTATCCTGCCTGTTGGATTTTGCCTTCTCCCTTTGGCGGTTTATCTCAAACAGCACATCGTCGTCTTCCGTTGCCCCTGGCTCCACGCCAGTCCCATGGAGGCATCCGTTGGAACAGTTCAATGCATCCACCATAAATGGGAGCTGCTTTCCGCTTTTCACCCGTTTTGCATACCCTTTCAAAAAACGATATGCATGTTTCTCCCCTTCTACCTGGCGCACCATCACATCCTTCCCCAGGAAATGCTCTATATTTTCCTTAAGCCCCCCTGGCTGCGGGTATACGCTGCCCAGCCCATATTCCATCTCATCCACTGCATGGTAAGAAGACAAGTTCACATTCTTTAGCTTGTCCATCAGATGGGCGAACGTTATATTATATGACACATACCTGCTGTTCTCAGGACGCATAATTTCTGATTTCTTAGCGATGCAGGGGCCGATAAACGCCAATTTATCTGTAATTTTTTGATACTTTTTAGCATAAATTGCCGCGCACATCATAGGGCTGTGAATTGGGACAATGTGCGATATCAGTTCCGGCACAAATTTTTCAATATAATCTACAACGGCTGGGCAAGGCTGGGAAATGCCGCCCTTAAAGTTATGCCCTGTTATGTAATTCAAGTATCCCCAAGTCGTGATGTCCGCCCCAAAGCTTACGCTGATAATGTGGTTTACCCCAAGGCTTTTCAAATACCCAAGCACCCTGCCGTACTCTTTTGGGTAATTGGCAACAAATGCAGGAGCCACTAAAAGGCTGATAAGCTCCCCCTTTTTTAAGTCTGCAAAAAACTGTTCCGTGTCATCCCGAAAATCCCTTGCATGGTGGTGGCAGGCATCAATGCAGGCTCCGCAATGGATGCAGGCGTCCCCATTGACATAAATCAAATCCCTCCCATCCTGTCTCAGTGAATAATTTGCTTCAAAAACCGGGCATGCTGAAATACAGTGGTTGCAGCCAATACATTCCTCATTCGTGTAAACCAGACCAGAATTTAGCTTACCAGTATCCATGACACAATTCCTCCATCCTGCTTCCCATTTCCTATTTTACCTATACTTTATATAAATTTTATTCTTTTTTCCCTAAATTTGCAACCATATTTCCACATTTTTTGCCACTTTAGTTCCAAGGTTGCTCTGGCCCACTCTATGGCTGGCGCCATAGAAATCCCCTGCCCAAGCTTAGGCTTCTATCATGCGAAGCCCCCATGGCTCAATTAGGACCTCTTCTCCATGCCCCACCCTGTCGCCAGACAAAAGGTCTGTTGCTTCCTCCCCATGCCAAACTGCCCTTTGAGCCGTCCCAGAATAATTCAAATAAAACACCACTTCTTTTCCCAAACCGTTCTTCCCTTTTCGCACAATCACAGGGAACCTTTCGTCTATCCTGGAAATCCCTGCGCCATCCAGCACATCCTCCAAAATAAGGCTCAGCATCGCGCCATCCAGCATACATCCAAGGTAGGTCGCCGTCCCCTTCCCATAATGGTTGCGGGTAACTGCCGCATAACCGCCCCAGCTTTGATGGCAATAGGATGCAAGCGCTTTGGCTCCTTTCGGCACTAGAAGCTCCATAAATGTATGGACTGGCCCGTCCATCCCCTGATAATAATCGCTTTTTAGCCTTACCTCTTTTGGGAATGCAAACTGATGGTACTCCACGCCCAGGCATTCCCCTAAGATTGCTGGCTGCACATGGTGGGATACCTTTACATATTCGTCCGCAAATGCAGATTTGAATGTCACAAACAAATGCCCACCCTGGGCAACGTATGCATTCAAACGCCTCAGCAATGGTTCTGGAGCTGCATAGAGGGCTGGCACAAGGATTAGGGCATAGTTTTCAAACCCTTCTGACTCTGGGCTTAAGAAATCACATTCCACATTCATACGGTACAAACTGTTATACACCCAGCGCACTATATCATTGTACTTTATTTTTCCTGGGTTTGCCGGGTCTGCGTCCACTGGAAACCATTCCAGGGCAGTCAGCGATTCATTGCTTACTAAAATTGCCACTTTATTCTGTTTCTTCAAATTCACCAGATGGCTTCCCACCGCATGGAATTCTGCCCCAATGCATTTCGCCTCTAAGTAAGCTTCATTTTCTGCAAAGTCATGGCTTAACAGCCCTTTCCAATAAGTCTCCACCGCATTGTGGAGAGAATGCCAATGCCAGTACATAACGCTGTTTGCCCCAGAAGCAATATGGCTGTATGCCTGAAGGCGCAGCTGCCCTTTATAAGGGGTCCAGCCTGGAAAGCCTTGTGCCTGTGTTTCCATAATCAGATAATTCCCGCCTTTAACGGATCGTATCAGGTCGCCCCCAAAGGCAATTTCTTCCCCTGTCAGCGAATCCTGGGAAGGATGGTAAATATCCGCCCCGGCAATGTCCATGCACTTTGCTGCCTTAAACTGATCCACTTCAGGCTGAACCCCGTAAGAATGCCCACGCCATTCAAAATCAAAGTTATGGGTGATAAACTGGCCTTCCCGTTTGTATTCCCGGACAATCCCTGCCTGCCAGCTTAAAAATTCTGTTACCAGCTTCCTCTGGAATTTCTGGAACTGAGCCCCCAAGCTCCCATTAATAGTCCCCCGTATATCTGGGAACTCCTCCCAGCTATTAATACGGTTGCTCCAGTAATCCAACCCAAACTTACGGTTTATTTCCTCTAAGCTTCCCCCAAATTCTTTTTTCAGGTACGCTACAAAAGCCTTCTGCACATTTTTTCCAGACGTCCCATAAGATTTCGTCTCATTGTCAAGCTGGAACCCTATCACGCCCTTCCTATGCGCTGTGCATTCCATCAGCTTACGGATGGCCCGTTCTGCATAAAACAAATAGTCTGGGTTCGTGATATCCATATTTTGCCTAGGCCCATACAAGTTCCTGCCAGCCTTGGTTTCAGCCAGGATTTCTGGGTGTTTCTTCACCATCCATGCTGGCACCGCATAAGTGGGCGTCCCGATAATCACGCCAATCCCTGCCTCTTCCATCGCATCAATTACCCGCACCACATGGGAAAAGTCAAATACCCCATCCTGCGGCTCACAAGTACTCCAGGTAGACTCTGCAATCCTTACCACATTTATCCCTGCCGCCTTCATCATCCCAACATCCTGCTGCAACCGCCCGTATGGCAGGTATTCCTCATAATATGCCGCCCCATAAAGCAATTTGTCCATTGTTTTCCTCCTTCCGCCCCTGCATGATTGGCTCTTTTCTACTATTATAGATTTTTAGGCAATTGCGAAACTACTAAGTTATGAAAATTATTGAGTTTCGCAATTATCTATATTATAAATTTTTCATCAGGAAAAACAAGGGAGAATCTTGCAGGAACCATTTTCCCCGCAATTCATATCCTAAAGAAAAAGAGGATTTCTATGGAGATTTATATTGTTCGCCCTGGGGATACCGTGGATACCATTGCCGAAGCTTATGGCGTTTCGCCCCAATCCATTATTTACAACAACCAACTGCCCTATCCCTACCCACTGGCTGTCGGGCAGGCGCTCCTTCTGTCTGATGAGCCGTCCCCTAATACTGGCAAGCCCCTTGCGTTTACGGGCGGCTATGCTTATCCCTTTATCAGCAGATGGGTACTGGAACAAACACTCCCGTTCCTTTCTGGCTTATATATTTTTTCCTATGGCTTCACTCCAGAAGGTGAACTGATACCGCCTGCCTTAGACGACACTTTTATGGTCACAGCGGCAAAATCTGCCGGCGCCGCCCCTATTTTGACACTGACCCCTTTTGGCCCCACAGGGCAATTCAGTAATTATTTGATCACCCAAGTAGTGAACAATGAAACCAGCAAACAGAATTTAATTGAAAACCTGTCCGCACAAATTACTGAACGGGGGTTTGAAGGCGTGGACATCGACTTTGAATATATCCTCCCAGAAGATAAAATCCCTTTTGCAAACTTTGTGCGCGATGTACGCACGGCAGTAAATGCTTTGGGGTACCCTGTATCTGTTGCTCTGGCTCCCAAAACCTCTGACGCACAGGCCGGGCTGCTGTATGAGGGGAAAGATTACGGCTTGCTCGGGGAAGCTGCCGATTCTGTGCTTTTAATGACTTATGAATGGGGGTATACATAAGAGCATATAAGATATATGTTTATATGGAATATATATTTATTACATTTCACCGTGGATTTGGCTGCTCTAAAGAGAATTGAAACGTATTCTTTTTGTGGGGATTTGTTTCAGAATAGTTTAAAATAATTCTTGAATTTTGTAGCTCAAAATTATATAATATAATTACAGTTAAGGAATTACTTAACAAGTAAGGCAGGCAAGAAGCTGGAAAGGAGGAAAAATGGACGAAGAAATGAATGTAGGTGAATTGCTGAAAGAGACGGCAGAAGAGAACCAGACCAGAAAAATCCTTGAGATTCTTAATGAATGTAAAGACCTTGAGGAAGCAAAGGCAAAAGTAAAAGCCCTGCTTAATAAATAAGCAGGGCCACAACACCAAACTGGCGGTACTTGCCACCGCCAGTATCCAAATATAAAATACCAGATAATTAGAAAAAAGGCAAGGTCAAGAGGTGGTTTCAGTAGAAAAAAGGAAAATAGGCAGGCCTACTTTAGCGCCAAAATCAAACCCCCGCCAGGTCAGATTGGATGACGAATGTAATGGAATTTTAGAACGATATTGCATGCAGGAGAATATTCCACATTCAGAAGGAATACGGCGTGGCATTAAAAAATTAAAGTCAGACCTGTTGTAGTTGTGGTCGTTGTTGTAATTCTCATTTATTTTTTGATATGGCATGATTAAAACGCTCAGCAGCGATTAGCGGTATAGAACGGACAGGCGGCAGGATAACACCTACCGCCCTTTTCCAGCCTTAAGCCTTGCCTATAGCATCCCAAGAAGGGACCTCCACATTTTCTTCCCAGCAATACCCCATCCATAGCCTAAAAGTCCTCCTTGGGCAGGTAGCAAAGGCAACCGCCACCTGCCCATATTCTTATTATCCAAAAACTTCTGCGGCAAGCCCTGCCGCCTTCACTGCTTCCGCGCTTGCCCTTGCTTCCTCCGCCGTTGCATAAGTCCCAAACAACACCACAAATTTATCCTCCTGCACTAAAAGCCCTGTGCCTTTGAAGCCCTTCCCAAATGCTTTCTGAAGGGCTTCCTTAGCCTCCCTCTTACTGGTAAACCTGTCCCCAACAACTTTATACCCACCTTCCATCTTTTTTGTTTCTTTAAATGTATTAACCTTCTTATCTGCCACCATTTTTCACCCCATTCCCTTAAACTATGCCAAGCAAAGACTTCCACATCTTTTTCCCTGCCGTTACCTCCCCATCCAGGCTCTTATAGCCAAGCACAATTTTCTGGTAGGCATTCACTGCCGATGTGAACTTCGCCCCAGCAATCCCGTCCACTGCACCGCAATCAAAGCCTAAGGCATTCAGGCGCTTTTGTAATGGCGCAACCACAGGGTGCTTCCGGTTCCTGGATGCGGACACAGTTATGGTACTGCCAAGTGTTTCATCCCCGGCCAACCCATCTGGGCTGCTGCCATTGGCTCTCTGCACGTCTAATATAAACTGCTTTTGGGTATAGCTTGAAGCAACCGCCTCCTGGGCTGTTGCACTTCCCGCTGAATATATGGCTTTCCCATCCCCATCATAGACTTTCTGCCCAGGCTTGCAGTCCGCAATGGCAAAGCCTTTGTTATGGTACGCCCCTGCCTGGTTCTGACAGATGCCGTTTTCCCAGCCAGTCCCAACACGGTACCAGGCTCCTTCCCCCTTACCTGTTTCTGGCTGTGCTGGTCCCTTATTTCCTGATTCCCCAACTTCCGCTGGGGGCTGCCCCGCAACCTGCCTTTTAAAGTCTTCCCACAGTTCTGGGCTGTCCATCATCTTCCGTGGGCAGTGCTTCCCTTTCGCATCAAAATGCCGGATGACCCTCCCTTCTGGGATCCCCATCTCCTCCATCAGGCATTTCACTAGGCCGATGGCGTTCTGGCGTGCCTTTTCGTAATCCCCATCCGCATTCACGCAAACCTCTATGTTAATGGTGTTCCGGTTATTGGCATCATGGATGGCATGGTTACCGCCATACTCAATTCCAATGGAATAAGTTCCGTCCATGTGTTCCGCTGCCTGGTAAATGCCGTCTGAGCCAGCATAATACTGCACGGATGTGCTTAAATGCCCAAGGGACTGTGCCTCAGCGTGGCGCCTTGCCCCCGCCCCTTTTGATGTATTGTCTGTCTCATGGATGACAATATATTTTGGGCTGTTCCGCCCTGCATATGTATTCTTTTTTGAAATAAAGTCCCTGTTAATTGCAATCCTACCCATATTTTTACCCCTCCATTATTTGGATACCATATTCTTTTGCGCATTCATGTTCCACCCTACAACCCTCTAGTTCTGGCAGGCCTGCCAGGGATGTGAGCATTGATGCAACCCCTGCCAGTGCTGCAGTCCCAAAGACCACTCTCCAATCAACAGCCCCAATCGTCGCCGCTGCTGGGATCAGCGCCACCGCATTCTGCGCCATGGTCTTCACTGCCCGGATGCCTGCCGCTTTAAGCCATCTTTTTGTTTTTTCACCCATAAATCATTCCTCCCTTTCTTTTGGCTCTTCTGGCATGGCCAGAAGCGTATTGTAAAGTTTCGTCGCCACATCATTCCCGCCAAGGCCATGGTAGGACTCGTAAACCTTCTTCATGGATTCCTTTGCGTAAATTGGGCAGCACTCCCTATCCTGGTACTTATTGTAATTTTGCACAATGCTTTCCCTTAGGAGGCTTTGGACTCCCCCAGCAATCGCCGTGCTTTTCCTCTGTTCCTCCCCCAAACGCTTCCTCACGTCCCGGTACAGGCACCCAAGTATAAACGTTATGGCGGCAAACAACCACTCCAGCCAATTCTGTAGGATAAAACCCCATATTGCATGCATCAGCTCACCTCCCCTTTACTTTTTTGTATAGCCATGAGCAAAACTCCACACATTCAGTATTTATGCGGATTTGCGAGGCATGGCAACCTCTTTTATCACTCCCAGAACCTTTAGTTCTGTATTTA
>CAJUDE010000024.1 GCA_910585295.1 uncultured Lachnospiraceae bacterium
ACCACATAATTTTCATTATGTTGTATCTCCTATCACTTTTAACACAAGCCCCATATGCTCCAACTGCCTGCGATGTTCGTAACATGTGGTTTTGATATAGATGCGTGTAGTTTCAATATTGCTGTGTCCCAACATGTCCGCCAGTTTGGCAATATCTTTTTCTATTTGATAAAATGACTTGGCAAACAAATGCCTTAAGTTATGGGGGAATACCTTCTCTTCCTTAACCTTCGCCTGTTTACACAGGGCTTTCATCTGCTTCCAAATATTGCTGCGGTCTATGGGCCTTCCCCCTGCCGTCTGAAATACCAAGCCTTTGCGAATCCCGTTTTTACCCACATAATAGAGCAGCTTTTTCTGCAGCGCCACAGGGATTAAGACCTGCCTTGACTTCCCCTTGCAATAAATTCCGACTGTCCCGCGCTTCACGCCTGCCACAGTAAGTTCTTTCAATTCACTGACCCGTATCCCAGTAGCGCAAATTGTTTCCAATATCAAAGATAAACGCCCCTGCCCCTGGCTTTTTGCCGTGAGGACCAGTTTCTTGTACTCTTCTTTTGTAAGGTTCCGGCTCTCTGGCAAAAAAGGCTCCCTCTGGATTCGGAACGTCTTTACCTTTAGTTCATACCAGCCCATATATTCAAAGAAACAATTTGACGCCGTTAAAAAAGAATTTATGCTGCTTAACTGGTATCTGTTGCCGTGCCTTAACATTTCCTTATACTCTATCACTTTCTTCTTTGTCACTTCCTGTTCCCCCATAAAAGATGCCAGCTTTTTTAAGTCACACATATATTTCTGTATGGTAGCCGCACTTTTTTCTTCCTCATATAAATACTCCCGAAAATCCTCCAATTGTTTTTCTGTAATATACTTTTTCATATGATTTTCTCCTTTTCGCCTTAATTAACGATAGAAATAAGTATATAGTGAAACCAGGATTTTATACGGAAACCTTATAACAATGTATTTTTAAAGAACAAAGAATCCTGCTCTGCAGGATTCCCCGCCTGCGGCGGGCCGCTTTAGCGGCATATTTCTTTTCCGCCGCAGTGCGATAATAGTTTTTTATTTTATAGGGAATCCGAAGGAATTTCCTATAAAAGAACAAAGTGGGCAAGCCCACTGGGGCTTCCCTGTCCCCTCAATCTTGAGGGAATTGGCGTCTACACTCCGTTTCGGTCCGTTCAGAACAAGCGCCACTGGCGCTTAGAACCTTTGAAGCGCCGAGCACAATTGCGAAGCAATATATCCCTCTTGTGCGAGTGCGCATATTATTTTTGTCTTATAGGAAGACACTTTCACGCTTTCGCGTGACAAGGTCTTTCCTATAAGAGAACAAAAAAGCCCGGCAGGATTACTCCATGCCAGGTTTTTTCCCATATACATCATTCTGCAAAAGTTTTTGTAATTATAATAATTCCATCCAAATTTCGCAAGCCCCTGCCGCCTGGCATGTTGAGCCATACCCATTGTGATCCTTCGCTTATCCAATATTGCTATTTTGCCGCGCCTTTACAGATACTTTTTCAAAACATCCACTTTATCGGTCGCTTCCCACGGCAAGTCTAAGTCATTCCTCCCAAAATGCCCGTAGGCTGCGGTTTGCTTATAAATAGGCTTCCGAAGGTTTAACATTTTAATAATCCCAGCCGGGCGCAGGTCAAAGTTCTCACGGATAATTTCCACAAGCTTCTCGTCTGCAATTTTGCCTGTTCCAAACGTATCTACCATAATGGAAGTAGGCTGCGCAACCCCGATGGCATAAGACAACTGGATTTCACATTTTTCTGCAATGCCTGCAGCCACAATATTCTTTGCAACGTAACGTGCCGCATAAGCTGCGGAACGGTCAACTTTAGTGCAGTCCTTCCCAGAAAAAGCTCCGCCGCCATGACGGGCATACCCGCCATATGTATCCACAATGATTTTGCGCCCGGTCAGGCCTGCATCGCCCTGAGGCCCCCCGATCACAAAACGCCCTGTGGGATTAATAAAGAATTTCGTGTCCCCATCTAACATATCTTGAGGCAGGATTGGGTCAAATACAAATTTGCGGATGTCTGCATGGATCTGTTCCTGGCTTACCTCTGCATCATGCTGGGTAGACAACACCACTGCCTCAAGCCTTCTTGGATGCCCCTGCTCATCATACTCCACGGAAACCTGGGTTTTCCCATCAGGCCTCAGGTACTTCAATGTGCCGTCTTTGCGGACTTTTGTCAATTGAAGCGCTAACTTGTGCGCCAATGAAATCGGATATGGCATTAGTTCTGGCGTTTCATTTGTGGCATACCCAAACATCATGCCCTGGTCCCCTGCGCCAATTGCCTCTAACTCTTCTTCAGACATCTTGTTTTCTTTCGCCTCCAGAGCCTTATCCACGCCCAGAGCAATATCCTCGGACTGCTTATCCAACGCCACCATAACGGCGCAGGTATTCCCATCAAATCCCATAGCGCCATCTGTATAACCAATTTCTTTCACTGTCTCACGGACAATCTGCGGAATATCTATCTCTGCCTTTGTAGTAATTTCCCCTGTCACAAGCACAAACCCAGTGCATGACGCCGTCTCGCATGCTACCCGGCTCATAGGGTCTTGTTCCATTAGCGCATCTAAAATCGCATCAGATATTGCATCACATACTTTATCTGGATGCCCCTCTGTCACTGACTCTGAAGTAAATAATCTTTTTTCCATGTTTCATCCTCCTGTTCTAAGTATTTACTGCACCTTGCCCCTTGCTCATAAGGGGCAAGCCCACTTCAACTCCCCTGCCCCTCACGCATGAATGGCCTGGATACTTTGCGCGCCGAGTACGGCCGCTTTCGCGGCATATTTCTTTTCCGCCGCAGTACCCTCGCTTCGCTGGGGCAGACCCTGCGATAATTGTTTTTTATTTTATAGGTGAATCCAAAGGAATTTCCCATAAAATAAAAAAGCCCGCTTAAAAAAATAAGCGGACCCGACTCTTTCAAAAGATTATCAAATCCTCTTATTGTTCGATTGCTCGCTCAGGTTGGCACCTTCCGTAGAGGGGTTGCCGTGGCTTCACAGGTCCTATGTACCTCCACCACTCTGAATAAGAGAAATGAATGCCTGGCAAAACATCTGCTGCCTCGCCAGGGTAACAATATTCGGTTTTCAATCTTTCTTTATTAAGATACAACCTTTCGCCCATTCTGTCAAGTAATTTCTTCCTTGACAAATATACCTATTGTTCCTATACTTAAGGCTAATGATATATTTCTGCAGAAGGCCTGGCATCCCATCTGCAAACAAACTAAACTTATAATAATGTTTCATACAACAGGGGGAATCTAAATGAACAATTATCCTATCAGAGAATTACGGCCTGGCATGAAATTATCCAAAACCATCCACTCCCCAAGCGGGCAGATGATACTGGAAGCTGGCACTACCTTAACCTCTGAGCTGATATCTAGGCTTTCCTTTTATGGAATCCCTTCTGCATATGCAGAAATCCCTGGGGAACAAGCACACTTCCAGGCAGCTCCAGAAAAAACTGCCGGCGCTTCAAGCAGCCTGCCAAACCGAAGCCGTGCGTCAAACCCAACGTATTCCCAGAAAGTAAAAGCCCAGCCAGAATTTATGGCATACCAAATCGAATACCAGCAGGAAGTCACTTCTCTGCGCAATACGTTCCAAACCATTATCCAAAACCCAGGCGCTGCTGTTGATATCCGTCAGCTCCTGGATGACTGCTATAGGCTGACTGGCCTGAGCAAAACCACTTTAGACTTATTTGACAAGCTGCACAATATGCGCATAGACAAAGACAGCGTATATGCCCATTGCCTGAATGTGGCGCTAATCGCCCGGCAAATGGGGAAATGGCTGCATTTCACACAAGAGGAGCTGGATATCCTGACATTGTGCGGGCTGTTCCATGATATTGGGAAAGTCTTAATTCCAGACGAAATCCTGAATAAGCCTGGAAAATACACGGACGAAGAATTCTCTCTAATCCAGCAGCATCCCTTGTCCAGCTATAAGCTCCTAAAGGACCTCCCCATCGACGGCCGCATCAAAAAAGCTGCTCTGATGCACCATGAGAGGAGCGACGGCTCTGGCTACCCGCAAAAACTCAAATCCGAAGAAATTGATGATTATGCTGAAATCATTGCAATTGCAGATGTATACGACGCAATGACGGCTGCCCGTTCCTACCGTTCACCATTATGCCCGTTCCAGGCAATCGGCATGTTTGAGAAGGACGGGCTGCAGTTGTACAGCCCAAAATATATCTTGACATTCCTGAACCGGATTGCAAATACATACCAGAATAACCGTGTGCTTCTGAACAATGGCCAAAGCGCAAATATTGTTATGATCAACCCCAAGCACCTTACCAAGCCTATGCTCCAAATGGACGATGGCTCAGTGGTGGACATGATGGGCCTTCCTGAATGGGAAATAATTAAAATTATCTAAAAAAGATGTTGCAAAACCATTCGTTCCCTGGATGTTTTGCAACATCTTTAATCTATATTTAACTTTCTCATCCCTATGCCTTATGCTACATTTTCCGTCAGCTAACCTTAAACTGGAATTTCTGGATTTCTTTCTCAGAGCTTACCCGTTCAATCTGCGCCCCAAGCCCTTCTAACTTATTCTCAAACGCTTCATAGCCGCGCTGGATATAATGGATATCGTCCACAATCGTAACGCCTTCCGCCGAAAGCCCTGCAATTACCAAGGCCGCGCCCGCCCTTAAATCCGGCGCGCTGACCCTTGCGCCTGTATATCCATGCACGCCGTTAATAATGGCGATATTGCTCTCTACTTTAATGTCCGCGCCCATACGCGTCAACTCATCCACATACTTAAACCTGTTTTCAAAAATGCTTTCTGTCACTGTGCTGGTTCCATGGGCAATCCCAAGCACCACGGACATCTGGGGCTGCATATCCGTTGGGAACCCTGGATATGGGAGCGTGGTGACCTGTGTATGGCGCAGGGGCTTCGACGCCACCACGCGCACCGCGTCGTCAAATTCCTCCACTTCGCAGCCTGCCTCTAGCAATTTCGCTGTTGTTGCCTCAAGATGCTTCGGGATTACATTCTTAACCGTGACATCCCCTTTGGTTGCCGCCGCCGCGAACATAAACGTCCCTGCCTCTATCTGGTCTGGTATAACAGAATACTCTGTCTTATGCAGCCTCTCCACGCCCACAATACGCACTACATCTGTGCCTGCGCCGCGGATATTTGCCCCCATGCTGTTCAGGAAATTAGCCACATCCACCACATGCGGCTCTTTTGCCGCATTCTCAATCGTAGTTTTCCCTTCTGCCATCGCCGCCGCCATCATAATATTTATAGTAGCCCCGACAGATACCTTGTCTAAATAAATATGGCTGCCACGTAACCGTTCCGCCTCTGCAGCAACTGCGCCGTTTCGGATTTCCACATGGGCGCCTAACGCACGGAACCCCTTTATATGCAAATCCATGGGACGGCTCCCAATATTGCACCCCCCTGGCAGCGTAACCTCCGCCCGTTTATATTTGCCCAGCATAGCGCCCAGCAAATAATAAGAAGCCCTAATTTTTTTCATAGAATCATAGTCTACTGGAATATCTTTTACAAAAGAACCATTTATTTTAACGGTGTGTGCGTCCACTCTATCTATTTTTGCTCCAATGTCCCCCATTGCCTGAAGCAAAGCATTAATATCCCTTACATCTGGTAAATTATCTATCGTTACGGTTTCATCCGTCATGATGGCCGCCGCCAAAATTGCCAACGCCGCGTTTTTCGCTCCGCTGATTTCCACTTCACCGACTAACGGATTACCTCCTTTAATCACATACTGTTCCATATTGCACCTCTATGCTATATTTTTCGTACAAGAAGTTATTATAGTAACATCTTTTCTCCCTTGTCAAGTTTCTGACAAAAAATCTTTATGTACTATTATAACACACTTTGTCGATTTGTAAATCTTTCCCTGTTTTTTCCCTGTCAACCATAATAATTCAGCTTACCTTATTCTATGCTAAATTACGGAATCCGTGCATGGCTCCCTTGGGATTTAGTATAGGCCTTTCTCTAAAAATCATGCGCTATTTTTAACTGTTCCACTATTTTTTCTATTGTCCCTTCTACATCCAGCCCATCTTCATCCACTATAATGTCCGCATACGCTTCATATAAGGCGGCCCGTTCCTCAAACAACTCCCGTAACGTCTGCCCTTTGGGCAAGGCCACGCCCCTTCCTTTGATATTATGCAGCCGCCGCTCCAAAACCTGAAATGGGAGCTTTAAATATACGACTGTCCCAATTTCCTGCAAATGCCCCATAGCTTCTTTTCCATAAACTACGCTGCCCCCTGTGGCAATTACAGACTTGTCCGCTTTTATGCCCGCGTTCACACGGTTCTCTATCTCTAGGAACTTTTCTGTCCCTTCTTCCCTGATAATCTCAGCGAGCAGGCGCCCCTCTTTTTCCTGAATAAGCAAATCCGCATCCAGGAATTGATAGCCCAGCACCTTTGCCAGCACAACGCCGGCTGTGCTTTTGCCTGCCGCCGGCATCCCAATCAGCACAATATTCTCCATCTTTTCTCCCACTGTCCCCTATCTGTTTGCCATAACCTGCCAAACATCCTTTCTTGCACACATAGAAACAGAAACCATTTTCCCTTTATTGCTTTATCATATAGAAGCTGGAAAATAATTTCTGTTTACTATCTTACCACATCTGATTTGAAATTCCTACTATTTTTTATTTGCCAATCATTCAAACACTACATTTTTCTCAATATATTTTGTCCGGACCACAATGTATGGGTATGATTTCACCTCATTAATTTTCTCCCCTTTGGATGGGCCAATAAGCGTAGTGTCAAAATAGACTGCATTTTTTGTCAGGTAACAGCCATTCACTGCAATGCTGTATCCCCCGGTTTCCTGCACCCCATACCCCGCCGCTATGTACAAATATTCTTTATCGGTATATGTAAGTTTAAATACCGCCCCTTTTTTCTCTTCAATGACAGACAAGAATTCTTCTGGGATATCTTTTTGTTCCAATATACTGTAATCTAAGTCCTTTAATTTTTCCGTATCTGTTTTTTCTACCCCGCACCCTGGCAAAAAACATAAAATTGCCGTCAGCATAAAGGTGATTGCGCAAAAGTAAATATAGCGGCGCTGCCGTCCCAGTTTTTCCATAATGTTATTCCTTATTTTTTTACATTCTTCCCAAATTCTATGAAAAAAATCCTTGATTTATGATTGTATTTCCCATCCTCCCTCTGTATAATATATGTGAATTATGAAAAGGAAAAGGTAGAATACTATGATACGAATAATATTAGTGGCAGTTTTTTTGATAACCTTCCTAATTTTCTCAGTCCCCATACTGATTGCAGAGTGGGCCTTGAAAAAAATCAACCCTTACGCGGCGGACATCAGCAGCCTGCGGATTGTACAATGGGCTTTTAAAGTAGTTATTTTCCTCGCGGGGACAAAAGTTACGGTAATCGGGGAAGAACATGTGCCAAAGGACCAGGCGGTGCTTTACATCCCCAACCATCTGAGCTACTTCGACATTGTGATTACCTATTCCCGATGCCCAGGGCTGACCGGATACATTGCCAAGGATAAAATGCGGCGTTACCCGCTCCTTTCTAATTGGATGGAACGGCTCTATTGCTTATTCCTGGACCGGGCCGATATGCGGGAGGGGCTGAAAATGGTGCTGACCGGGATTGACCAGATTAAACGTGGGATTTCTGTATGCATTTTCCCAGAAGGCACTAGGAACCCTAACCCTGAAAATGGGATGCTCCCCTTTAAAGAAGGGAGCCTGAAAATGGCTGAGAAAACTGGCTGCCCCATTATCCCAATCGCCATCACGAACACCCATAATATTTTTGAAAGCCATCTGCCATTTATCCGTAAATGCCAGGTAATTATCGAGTATGGGGAGCCAATCTATATAAAAGAACTGGATAAAGAACAACGGAAATTCTCCGGCGCCTATACCCAGTCCAAAATTGAAGAAATGCTAGAAAAGCATAAATCTATGATACAGAATGGAAACTCCCTTTGATTGCCTCAACCACTTTGGGAAAATCCATAAAATGGGATGCTTTCACCAGTACGGTGTCCCCTTCCTGCAAATATTCCAGAAGCTGGGACACCATCTCATCCCGGGAGCCAAAATGGAACACTTCACACCAGTCGTTTGCCTCCCTTGCCCCCCGCGCGATTTCTTCCGACAATTCCCCCGCGCAGAATAACGTGTCAATCTGTTTCTCCGCCACATAAGCGCCAACTTCATAATGGAGCTGTTTTTCCTGTTCCCCCAGTTCCCCCATGTCGCCTAGGACAGCCACTTTCCTGGCAAGCCCATTGCCCAGCACCTCGATAGAGGCCCGCATAGACACCGGGTTAGCATTGTAGCAGTCGTCAATTACAAGGATGCCCCCAGTTTCTATCAGGTTTGTGCGCCCTCCAATCGCCTCCACTGACTCTATCCCAGCTTTAATTTCCAGAAGTCCCAGGCCAAGGGAAAGCCCTGCCGCCGTAGCCGCCAGGGCATTATAAATATTATGCTGCCCTGGGATTGGGATATGGGCGTGGATACTGCCAGCCGGCGTATGGATGTCGGCCCCCATCCCTTTTAAACCATAATTTATGATATTGTCTGCATAGACGCCAAGCTTTTGCTGCCCATCGCCGCCAATGCCATAAAAGATAGGGCGGATACCTTTGACTTCCTTTATGGAACACAATTTGTCATCTTCCCCGTTCAGCACAATTTTCCCTTCTGGTTTCAGGAAGTCAAAGATCTCACTTTTTGCTTTTAAAATCCCATCCCTGGTCTTTAAGTTTTCCAGATGGCAAATGCCAATATTCGTGATAATGCAGAGGTCTGGCTGAGCCATCTCTGCCAAACGGTGCATTTCCCCAAAATCAGAAATCCCCATCTCCACCACTGCCGCCTCATGCTCTTTTTGGATCCGCAACAATGTCAATGGAAGCCCAATTTCATTATTGTAGTTCCCAGCCGTCTTCAATACATGGTATTTTTGGGACAGCACAGAAGCAACCATCTCCTTGGTGCTGGTTTTGCCTACGCTCCCAGTTATCCCAACCACAGGGATTGTAAGCTGGCTGCGGTAATATTTTGCAATATCCTTCAATGCCTGTTCCCCAGACTTCACCAAAATATAAGGCCGCCCGCAATGTTCCAGCTTTTGTTCCGAGAGGACGCAGGCCGCCCCTTTTGCACATACTTCCGGGATAAACTTATGCCCGTCCACTTTCGCCCCTTTGATAGGGATAAACAGGAAACCTTCCTCTACCTGGCGGCTGTCCGTCACTGCCCCGCGAATCACCGTCTGCCTTTCCTGTCCTTCCCCGATATATACTCCGCCGCATGCTTGCGCAATATGTCCCAATGTCATATTTCTCATAACTTCCTCCAAATTTATGTGTATTTCTTCATGGAAATCCGAATAATTTCTTCGCAAAGCTCCTCAAAACTAATGCCGACTGCCAACGCCTCCTGAGGCAGCAAGCTTACTGATGTCATGCCTGGAAGGGTATTTGCCTCCAGGCAGTACAAGCCCCCCTGCCCATCCAGCAGGAAGTCCATGCGGGAATATGTGTCCAACCCTAAGGCTTTTGCCACCTCCTGGGCATACTGCTGCATTTTCTTTGTAATGTCTTCTGGAAGCTCTGCAGGGCATGTTTCCACCGCGCTCCCAGCAGAATATTTATTCTTATAATTATAAAATCCCTCGAGCGGGGCGATCTCTATTACAGGAAGCGCCTTAAAATCTATTACCCCAACGGAAAACTCCCGTCCCTGAATGTAGCTTTCTATAATAATTTTCTCCTCCCAGCGGAATGCTTCTTCCAATGCCTTTTGGTATTCCTCCTGGGTCCGCACTATCGACACCCCAATGCTAGAACCGCCGCAGCAAGGCTTTACCACACAGGGCAATGTCAGCCCTGTTTCATCAAAATCCCACTGGCAGCCCTCTTTTTTCATAGAAATCCCTTCCGGCGTAGGGATGCCGTTTGCTAGAAACAGCCGCTTGGACAGCTCTTTATCCATAGCAAGCGCGCTGCTCAAAAAACCTGTCCCGGTATATTTAATCCCATATAAGTCAAACGCTGCCTGGATCCTTCCGTCTTCGCCATTTTCCCCATGGAGCGCCATAAACACAATGTCCGCCATCCGGCACAGCTCAATCACATTAGGGCCGAAAAAACTGCCGCTCTGGTCTTTCCTGCTTTTCTTCACAGCCTCCAGGTCAGGCGTTTCCCCGGATATTCCCGCCACGGACACGCTGGCCTCCTTGGAACGCTCAAATATCCCTGTCAAATCTTCCGGCTTATCGTGGTACCCCATATACACATCCAATAATATCACCCGGTGGCCGCGGCCCCTCAGTGCATCCGCCACATTGCCCCCAGTCACAAACGACACATCCCGCTCTGTGCTTAAGCCCCCCGCCAACACTACAATATCCATCCTAAAATCCTCCTTCATATTTCAAAGCTCTGCCGATATCTTATACTATTTTATTCCCACTGACAATAACCTCTACTTATTTTAGCACATTTTACAAAACTTAAAGCATTTTCCCCTCCCTTTTGGCGCCTTAATAAAAAAGAATGCGCACAGCGCATTCTTCGCGCGCGAGCGGATTGCATAGCAATAAATTCCCTCTCCGCGAGCTGCGCATAATTTTTATCTTATAGGAAATTTATACACTTTAACACTTCATAGTAACACGGTATTTCCTATAAGATAAAAAAAGAACCGCCTGCAAAATCACTTTGCGGGCGGCTCCCCATACCTTTACAAATTACTGCTTAGAATTCTGGCTCAATTAATCCGTAAGTATTCCCTTTCCTCTTATATACCACATTCACTTCCTCTGTCTCTGCATTCTGGAACACAAAGAAATTATGCCCCAGCAGTTCCATTTGGATGCAGGCGTCTTCCGGGTACATAGGCTTCATCCCAAAACGTTTGGTGCGGATAATCTTAATTTCCTCGTCATCCTCCACTTCCTTCTCAATAAATTCCTGCTGGAAATTGCCCGCCGCCTGCTGCTGGTCAACAATCTTATTCTTATATTTCTTTAACTGCCGCTCAATCACTTCCTCGACCAAATCTATAGAAACATACATATCATTGCTTACCTGTTCAGAACGGATGATATTCCCTTTCACCGGGATCGTAACTTCGATTTTCTGCCGTTCCTTCTCCACGCTCAAGGTTACAACAATGTCTGTTTCAGGAGTAAAATACCTTTCCAGTTTCGATAGCTTGTCCTCTATTGCATTCCTTAACCCATCTGTTACATCGATATTTTTTCCACTGATCGTAATACGCATGGTGTCCAACCCCTTTTCCGTTTTATAATGCATCCATTATACCACACCCCCATTCTGAATACAAGAAATCTATGGGAAATCTTGACAATTCCTCCAATCCGTCCTAGAGTGTATTTAAAAACACACTCTAGTATAAGGATATTGCACCAATCGTATTTAATATAGAAAGGAAGCCTTACTATGAAATCAAAAACTGCCTTTATTACAGGCGCTTCCCATGGAATTGGGCGAGCCATTGCAGAAGAATTTGCCCTGGCAGGCTATTCCCTTGCCATTAACTGCAAAACTTCTGCAGCAGAATTGGAAGATTTGGCCAGGCGCCTCCACCAAGCCTGCCATGTCCCATGCATCCCCCTGGTTGGGGATATCAGCGATGAAGGCTTTGTGTCCGAAGCATTCCAAGCCATTGAACAGGAATTTGGGGTGGCAGACGTCTTAATTAATAATGCAGGGATTTCCCATGTGGGCCTGCTCTCCGACATGAGCCTTTTAGAATGGAACCAAGTTATTCAGGTAAACCTTACTTCCCTGTTTTGCTGCTGTAAACACGCAATCCCCGCTATGGTACAGCGTAAGTCAGGCGTTATTATAAATATTTCTTCGGTATGGGGCAATGTGGGGGCTTCCTGCGAAGTGGCGTATTCTGCTTCCAAAGGCGGCGTTAATGCTTTTACCAAAGCCCTTGCCAAAGAGCTTGCGCCCAGCGGCATCTCAGTCAACGCAATTGCCTGCGGCGCTATAGACACCAGGATGAACCACTGCTTTTCACAAGAGGAGCGTATGCAGCTTGCGGAGGAAATCCCCCTTGGAAGGCTTGGCGCCCCCCAGGAAGTTGCAAGGCTTGCCCTGTCTGTGGCTTGCGCCCCCCAGTACATGACTGGGCAAATCATAACCCTTGACGGCGGCTGGCAATAACGGATAAGTCCTTTGTTTTCCTCTTCCCCAGCGAGTATGCGCGATCGTGAATCATATTCGCGTTTTGAATAATTCCACTATCTTCCAGGCTTTTTTTTCGTAAAATATTTCTAAAGCGGCACAGTTATAACCTTATACAAAAGAGGAATATTTTTAGAAGAGGAACATCATATGGAATTCTCCAGAAGACTGGAAAATTTATTAGAGGAAAACAACCTTACCCAAAGGAAATTATCTACGGAACTTCATATTGCGCCTTCCACCCTAAATGGATACTTAAGGAGGAACAGGGAACCAGACTTTGCCACGCTGATTAAGCTGGCAAGGTACTTTAAAGTGTCCACAGATTATTTGCTAGGCATCACAGAGATACGCCGACCCTATTCCGCTGGGATATGTTATGACGATAATGAAGAAGACCTGCTATACACCTATCGGGCGCTTGCCCCGCAAGAACAAATTTACTTAATCAAACAGGCGCATATATACAGCAAGCATGACCTTTCCCAGGATAGATAACAGCTTCCAGCACACTCCTCTGCCTTTTGGTGCAATATCCTCAAATCGCGCAGCGGCTTTTTCATTCCGCGTATTACTTTTTCAAGCGGGAAGGCCCTATTAAGATAGAGATGCTTTCGTTCTATCGGAATGGAGGTGTTGCATGGATTTTACATATGTGGAACAGGCATAATTCTATCAAAACCTCAATGCAAAACATGCCAAGCCACGGAAAAGGGATGAAAACCATACTTCATATAGCCAATTCCTTTTCCATCATGTATAATGGGAGTGGCACGCCATAACCATTAGGAACCAAAAAAGGAGCTGGACTATGAAAAAGGAATATCGTGAAGCTATTGAAGACTCCCCTGTCATCGCTGCAGCAAACAGTTTTGAAAGCCTGGAAAAATCCCTGACATGCGAAAGCCGTATTATTTTTATCCTTTTTGGGGATATCTGCAATATTCCAGATATTGTCGCAAAAATAAAGGCGGCTGGGAAACTGGCTGTGGTACATATTGACTTAATCACTGGGCTGGCCCCCAAAGAAATTGCGGTTGATTTCATTAAGCAGCGGACGGATGCGGACGGCATTATTTCCACCAAGCCTGCCCTGGTCAAATATGCCGCCAAATTATCTTTATTCACTGTGCTTCGGTTTTTTGTTATTGATTCCCTTGCGCTTTCTAATATTGAAAAACAGCTTCAAAATGTGAAGCCAGATGTGATAGAGGTCCTGCCCGCGCTTATGCCAAGGGTCCTCACCCGTATCTGCAGCCTGGTCCATGTGCCAGTAATTACCGGCGGGCTGATTGCCGAAAAGGAAGATGTCATTGCCATGCTCTCAGCTGGAGCCACATGCGTGTCTTCCACCAGCGAAACAATCTGGTTTTTGTAGGAGGTGATTCTGATTTGGATACAGGCAATACAAAGAATAGCCCAGAAGCTGGGGAATGCACTGGGCATACCCACAAACACCCCCACAGCCATACCCAGACCCAGGCCGTGCTGAACCGCATGTCCCGCGCCATTGGGCATATGGAAGCTGTCAAGAGGATGGTAGAAGATGGAAGGGACTGCAGCGAAGTGCTGATACAAATAGCGGCAGTCCGTTCCGCCATCAATAATATTGGGAAAATCATTTTAGAAGACCATATTTCCCACTGCATCGTGGATGCAGTGGAACATGGGAATGGGCAGGCTTTGGAAGACTTAAAAACCGCCATAGGCCAGTTTATCAAATAACTATCCCCTTAGAACCCGCGGATAGCGTCATTTTCCTCCCCACAGGTATTGTCAATTTGTTTAATTACGATATAATAACTGTAATCATCATTGACTTTTATCTGAACCCTGTCGCCTGTTTTATGCCCAAGGATTGCTTTTCCAATGGGGGATTCTGTGCTGATTAAATTCTTCATGGAATTCCCGCGTATGGAAGTCACCAGGCGGAACACCTGCTCCTCCCCCTCTTCCTCAAAATAGACGGTAACTGTATTATTGATGCCTACCTCGTCTTCTTTAGAGGCGTCAGAGACAATGATAGCCGTTTTCAGCATCCTCTCTAGATAACGGATCCTACTCTCATTTTTATTTTTATCTTTCTTAGCTGCATGGTATTCAAAATTTTCACTCAAATCCCCATGCGCCCTGGCCTCTTTCACAGCCTCAATGGCCTCTTTTCGGACTACCAGCTTCCGGTATTCAATTTCTTCCTCTATTTTCTTCACGTCACTTTTTGTCAGCTGCTCTCTCATTCTTTTCCTCCTTACTGTAGGCATCGCCTATGAAACAGCGGGCAACGGCTGGCAGCCGGACAGACACTGCAAACGTATCCTCTTCTTCCGCCACAAAAACACTGCCCCCCTGCAATTTAGCCATTTTCTGCACGCTTTTCAATCCAATTTTATTGCTTTCCACCTGACCGCAGTCCTCCCGTTTCCAATTCAGGAACGTGAACTCCACATTCCCTTTCTCAACCGCCGTCTTAATTAGCACTGGCCTGTCCTTTTGCCCATACTTTAAAATATTAGAAAACAAGTTATTGGACATCCGCTGGAACAGCGCCCGGTTCCCACAGACCTTTACGGTTTCCGGCGCCTGAAAATCTGCCTGCACCTGAAAGCCCTTCAGCCTTAAAAACTCCCGGTTCCCCTCTATTTCCTCCATCAGCTCCCACAGGGAAACCTCTGCCAGCTCTGCCTTCTCGTTCTTTTCATAGACCAATGCATACTCAAACATTTTATCGGACAATGCGCGGATTTCCTCCACCTTTTCAATGCACCTGGCGATGTACTCTTCCTGTTTTTGCAAGGAACATTTCTTCTGCCCTATAATTTCCAAGTATCCGTACAAAGTTGTCATAGGCGTCCTTAAATCATGGGAAATAGACCTTATTAAATCACGGTTTGCTTTTATCCCTTCCTGTTCCCTGCGGATATTCTCATCTAACGCCAGGCGCATCCCATCCAGGTTCTTTGCTAAAATTCCAATTTCGTCTTTCCCTTTTACCGTAACCAGATGTTCCAAGTCCCCTTCCGCCATAATAAGGATCTCATCTTTTAATTTGCCCACATACCGCATCCGGTTCCATACATAACAAATCACTGGGCTAAAAAACAAAAGGCTTACCGCCAGGGAGAAGAAAAAATAAGGCAATATCATCATCACTTGATGCATAGAATAGACCATTACCTGTTCGGTGGTATCCGCAAATTCCAAATACCCTATATAGTCCATCCCCGTATAGACTTCCACACTATCATACCAGAAGAAATGGCTGGTAAGGGAATCCCAATCGGGAGGCTCAATGGCGCGGAACTGATATGTGCTGTCTTCCCCATAAAAGGCAATATAAGTATAACCGTCATTATATTTTTCAATATCCAAAAGCCTTATCAGCTCCTCCGTTCCCACTTCGCCAAAATTGATATTTTTTGCTTTCTCTTGCATCTCTTCCATCATTTTTTCTGGGTTATACTGAATGACGCCATGCTCCACCAGCTTTACATAAACCCAGTCCTGCCGCTGCATCAGAAAGCGGAAACAGCAGATGGCCAGGAACACGCATGCAAACAACAGCCAAAAAAGCCTCCCTGTCATTTTTTCTGGCAGCCAGAAGAGCCTGCCAGTCCCATTTTTTACCCAACGCTTTCCCCTGCTTGCTTCTATTTGCCTATTCACATCGGTACCCCTTTCCCCAAACATTTTTAATTATTTTCGGATTATGGGGGTCTTTTTCTATTTTCCCCCTCAAATTTCGGATATGTACCATCACCGTATTTGCCGCCCCATAATAATAATCCTCTTCCCAGATACTCTCATACAAATGCTGGACTGGGAATATCTGCCCCCGGTGCTTGCCCAGCAAACATAAAATTGCAAACTCAATATCTGTCAGCTCGATTTCCTCCCCATCCAGCAAGACGGTTCCCTGGTCTTCCTGAATCTGAATCCCTGGCAGGGAAATAACATTCCCCAAAACCTGCCGCTCCCTGCCCGCCTCTTCTGCTTCCCCCAATGCCGCGGCTGCGCCGCTCCCTGCATTTTTGCCCTGATAGACCTGGTATCTGCGTATCAACGCCTTTACCCTGCTTAGAAGCTCCTGATAAGAAAAAGGCTTGGGCAGGTAATCATCCCCGCCGCTGGAAAACCCCAAGGTCTTATCCTCCACCTGCGACCTTGCGCTTAAAAATAAAATAGGCGTATTATTGTTTTTACGGATTTCCATACAAACCTGATACCCATTCATGTTAGGCATCATAACATCCAGTATAACCAAGTCATACTCTTTCGCCTGGATAGCCGCCAATGCTTCCCGGCCATTGGAAGCCTCGTCCACCTGATACCCCTCGCCTGACAGCAGTATATTTACCACCTCCCGGATTTCCTGGTTATCGTCCACCATCAAAATCTGCGGTATGCCGTTTATTTCCACCATGTTTCATCTCCTGTCTCAAATTCTATGGACATTTTAGCATAAAGCTTCCTTATTTCAAAAATTCTTAAGAATCTTTAAGATTTTCTTTGGTGAATTTTTAAGAAATTAAATTTATACTTTTTTTGCAGCCACAGATAGCGCTGCCTCGTTTTACTATTTTAGGAGGGCATTATGGACAGGAAATTTTATCAAAAATATTTTTACCCACTATGTTTAGCTATATTTCCTATTCTCTGCACATTACTGATACTGCCAAAGAATTCTATCTTTGGTTCTGAGGGGGACTGGTTCAGCCAGCACCTTGCCATAGCAGAGCAATTCCGTTCTATTTTTTACGAAACTGGGCAGATATTGCCAGACTTTACCCTTGCCGGGTCAGGGAGCAATATCTATGATTTTTCTTATTATGGGCTGCTGCGGCCGGATGTGCTGATTTCTTTCCTCCTTCCGCAGGTACCCATGGCATGGATCCTATCCATTTATGCAGTGCTTGAGATTATGGGCGGGAGTATTCTTTGTTATTGCTGGCTGAAAAAGCATGTATCCATCCCATTTTTTGCTTTTATGGGAGGCATCCTTTATTCCTGCGCCACATGCTTCTACCAGGCGCACCATCAAGTGATGTTTGTAAATTACCTGCCATTTTTGCTCCTTGCGCTGCTTGGGGTTGACCGAATGCTTGCAAAGGAAAAACATGGGCTGTTAGTCCTATCCCTGACGCTTGTTTACTTACATAGCTATTATTTTGCCCCGTCCATACTGGCAGCCGTTTTCCTTTATTTTCTGTTTTGCCTTTTTTCCAAGCAGGGGCAAAACCCAGAAGATCGGAAAATCAGATATTGGATACGGCTATTTTTCTCCATTGGGATTTCCATTGGAATTGCGGCGGTATTATTGCTGCCCACTGGGCTGGATTTGCTTTCTACAAAAAAGGATGCGGGCATCCCCCCTTCCTTGTCAGAAATATGCTCTGTCCAGTTCTCTATGGAATCCTTGCTGTACCACCCGGGAGGGTGCGGGCTTAGCCTTATCTGCCTCTATACGCTGCTTTTAGGCGTCCGCCGCAAAAGCACCCGCGCCTTAAGCATATTGCTGCTTACCTGCCTTATGTGGAATGCATGCCCTTATTTGTTGAGCGGGCTATTGTATATTCGCTATAAAGTATTAATCCCGCTGGTTCCATTTCTGCTGTTGCTATGCACCAAGGCATTAGAGCTGCTGTATACCGGCAAGGAACGCCACAGCCTGTTATGCGGCCTGCTCTGCCTGATCCCTGCATACTTTTTTGAAATACCTGCTGCTGTGCTCACGGACGCGGCATTGACCGCAGCAATATTTGCAGCGGCTGCCTTACTGGGAAAGCTCCCATTTGCAAGTTCTGTTGTTTGGAAAAAGCAATTCCAGCTTCCAGCTTACCTTCTGCTGTGCATCCCTCCCGCAATAGCGCTAATTACTGTAAGCAGCAATGACCAATTTATCTCCGCTTCCGACGCCCGGCAGGCTGTCTTTTCCACAAAAGAGCTGGAAGCATTAAATATGGATAAAAGTTATCGCTTTGACTGCCTCACAGAACCTTATGCAAATGTAAATGTGCTGCCCTTACAAGGCATGGGAAGCACAACCATGTACTCTTCTGTGACAGACAAAAGCTATGCAGATTTTTATTATAATGTTTGCAAAAACCCAATCCGTGTCCGGAACCGGGTGGCGCTGATGACGGATGCAAACCCTTTTTTCGCTTACCTGATGGGAATACGTTACATTCAGGCAAAAGATTCCGCCCTCCCTTGGGGCTATACGCCTATTTTAACAAAAGGGCATACGGTAATAGCAGAAAACAGCAATACGCTGCCTATTGCTTACACCAGCAGTTCCCTGATGGGGCAGGATGAATTTGACAAGCTTTCCTTCCCTTACACGCTGGAAGCTCTGGTAAACTATACGATTGCCGACCCTTCCCAGTTGGGAAACGAAAATGAGGGCGCCACCGCAAAAGATTTTATGGAACGCACCAAAATTTCCCCGGTTTCTTTGGGGCGGCTAACTGGGCAGTGCTTAGATAGCCTGTTCCAAGGCTCTGACGCTGTTTCCTGGCAGCAGGGGAACGAAGGGGAAGCCCTGACGGTTTCCCTGAAAAAGGAACAAAGGGTGTCCATCCCCCTGGCAAGCCCTTTGGACAGCAAATTACTGATTTGCTCGTTCCATGTAGAATCCCCTAAGGGTAAAGAAGTCACCATAGATATCAATGGGATAAGGAATAAGCTGTCCAGCAGCCATGCGCCATATCCAAACCAAAACCATGAGTTTACTTACATAATCTCTTCTGCTGAGAAAATAAAAACTTTGGATATCACCCTAAAGCCTGGGGAATACATTCTGTCTGAATTAATGTTTTGGACGATGGACATCAAGCGATGGGGCAACCAGACAGCTTCCCCGGCAACTTTCTCTGAGACAGCCGGCAACCCTCTGTTTGAAGGGACCGCCTCTTGTGGGGAAGGCAGCTTCTTTGTTACCTCATACCCTTTCCGCAAGGGCTATACGGTATGGGTAGACGGGGAAAAAACGCCTGTCCTCTCCGTCAACCAAGGGTTTGTGGGGTTCCCCCTGACGGCAGGGTTCCATAAAGTCACAATCACTTACCGCCCGCCTGGCAAAACGGCTGCAATAGCCATCAGCATTGCCTCGCTGGCCCTGCTGTTTGGCGCTATGTTTTTGGAAAACCGAATCCGGGCAGCAGCAAAAAAGAATTCCCGTAACCTTAACAAAGGTTCTCAACATAAATAATCTAAACAGAAAAGAGGAAGAACAATGAAAAATGAGTTATTGACCGCTACAACGCATCTGCCGCAAAAAAACGTCTCCAAACATTCGATCCAGGAACTTGTCAGCTACCTGCTGACAGGGGGCGCCACCACCCTTGTGAATTATGTGGTGTACTTAAGCCTGCTGCGCTTTGAAATGAATTACCTGGCCGCAAATACCATAGCCTGGGCCTTTGCAGTCACCTTTGCTTATTTTAGCAACCGTATCTTTGTTTTCCATTCCGAGAACCAGGTTCTCAAAGAGCTTCTGTCCTTTGTCTCCCTGCGGTTCCTCACGCTTTTGGCAGAAAACGCCCTATTGCTCTTCTTTATCCAGGGCTGCCAATTTGACAAAACATTTTCCAAAGTTGCCGTCAGTTTTGTGACTGTAATTGCCAACTATGTAATCTGCAAATGCCAGATTTTCCAAACGCCTGCCAGGGTCCCAAACACCTGCGCCATCACAGAGAAAGGAGAAAAAATCCATGAATAAGCTGAGCATTATCGTACCATGTTACAATGAAGAAGAGGTTGTGTCACTTTTTTACCGGGAAACCTGCCGTGCAGTCACTGCAATCCCAGACCTAGACTATGAATTTATCTTTATTGACGATGGAAGCAAGGACCATACACTGGATATCCTCCGGCTCCTCTGTTACCAGGATAAAAATTGCCATTATATTTCCTTTTCCCGGAATTTTGGCAAGGAAGCCGCTATGTATGCCGGACTGGAACAATCTACTGGCGATTATTGCGTGATTATGGACGCGGATTTACAGCACCCCCCAACGCTCCTTGCCCCTATGTACCATGCTGTCAGCCAGGAAGGATATGGCTGCTGTGCAGGGAAACGCATTGGGAGGGAAGGGGACAGCGCGCTTCGGAGCATGCTTTCTAAGAATTTTTACAAAGTGATACAGAAAATGACCCATATGGATATGAGCGATGGCGCTGGGGACTTCCGCATGATGAACCGCACCATGGTAGACGCCATCCTGCAAATGAAAGAATATAACCGTTATACAAAAGGCATCTTTTCTTTTGTAGGGTTTGAAACGAAATGGCTGGAATTCCACAATGTGCAGCGTGCCGCCGGAACCTCAAAATGGAACCTGGGAAGCTTATTCTCCTATGCCTTTGACGGAATTTTATCCTTCTCAACGGCTCCATTGAAACTGCCTGGCATCTTTGGCTCCCTCCTGCTTTTGGCCGCAGCCTTGTTGGGCGGCTCCGGATTGGTGCAGCAGCTCTTTTTCCACCATAGCATGGGTACCTTATATTATATTTCCACCATTGTTATATTTTTAAGCGGGCTGCAGATGATGATGACCTTTATTCTGGGGGAATACTTATCCAAAGATTACCTGGAAAATAAAAAACGCCCCCTGTATATTGTAAAGGAACAGGACTCCCAACCTGCATCCAGCAGTGTATGCGACATTACCCCTATCAGGCGCAATGCAATGTAACAGACTGTTTTAAACTGCAAAGGGGCTGTTGCAAAATGCAGCTTATATACAATATATGGCAGAGATTACAAAGTTCTGAATACCATATCTTGTATATAACAGCTATTTTGCAACAGCCCCTTTTATCTTATAAGGAAAGGCCATGTTACACGAAAGTGTGAAAGCATCTTTCCTATAAGATATAAAATGGGTCTGTAGGGCAAACTGCCTGCCACTATTCCATCCCCTGCTGCCACTTCTTCACTTCCGACCGAAGCCAGTTTGCCCAGCCCTCTATCCCTTCGCCGGTCTTTGCCGAAATCGGAATCACCTTAATATCTGGGTTCAGCTTCCTTGCCCGTTCCATACATTCCTCTAAATCAAAATCAAAATATTCCATAACATCGATTTTATTTATAAGCAGCACATCACAGACGCGAAACATCAACGGATACTTTAAGGGCTTGTCATCCCCTTCCGGCACGCTTAAAATCATAGCGTTTTTGGACGCCCCTGTATCAAATTCCGCTGGGCAGACAAGGTTGCCCACATTTTCTAGAATAGCCAGGTCAATCCCCTCTGCCCCAAGCCCTTTTATGCCCTGGCGCGTCATATCCGCATCTAAATGGCACATGCCGCCGGTATGGAGCTGGACTACTTTTACGCCTGTCTTGGAAATTGCCTGCGCATCCACATCCGAATCAATATCTGCTTCCATCACGCCAATTGCCATTTCGTCTTTTAAAGCCTCTATCGTCTTGGTTAGCGTAGTAGTCTTCCCTGCCCCTGGAGAAGACATCAGGTTCAGCAAAAATGTTTTCTGCTTTTTTAACTCCTGCCGCAGGCTTTCGGCATCCTTATCATTATCCTCAAAAATACTCTGTTTAATCTCTAAAATTTTAAATTCACCCATGGTTAGCTTCCCTATACCCTTTCTTCTTATACTTGCGCTTACAGCCTGAAGAACCTCGTCTCTTCTTCCATCTTACCCGACATGCCTTTCAAGTTGTTTGCCGCATCCGCCAGAAGGTGGATGGTAGCGTTTAACTCTTCCATCGAAGCCGTTGTTTCCTGGGCAGAAGCCGCATTCTCTTGGGATAGGGCGGACAAGCTCCCAATCACATCGACCACCGTCTTTCTGGAAGAATCGCAGACATGGGTCCGTTTCTCAATCATGGAGGCATCTTCCCTGGAACTATTAATCCCATTTGCCACATCCACAAAATGGGTCTGCGTCGCCTCTAACTTCTGCTTCTGGTCTATGATAATCTCTTCCACTTCTTTCATAATTTCCACAGTCATCTCTGCATCTGCCAACAGGGAATTAATGACGTCTGTAATGGTCTGCGCGGAATCGCTGGATTCATCTGCCAATTTCTGGATTTCTGAAGCCACAACCGCAAACCCTTTGCCAAACTCCCCAGCTCTTGCAGCTTCAATGCTTGCATTCAAAGAAAGCAAGGAGGTCTGGCTGGCAATAGATGAAATAATATCCACTGCCGCACGGATCTTCTGGGCAGACTCGTTGGTGGCATACACCTGCGCGCCAATTTTTTGAATGGCTTCATTGGTGCGTTCCGTGGAAGAGGCGAGGTGCTTCATAATCTCTGCCGAAGTGTCCCCTGCCTGTTTCATAGTCTTGGAGGTTGCATTTAACTTATCCACATCCCGTACGATGTTTTCAATTTCAGAACCCATATCCATAATCTGGCTGGAAGCCGTCTCAATCTCTTCCGCCTGGGTCGCCGCTCCTGTAGAAATTTCCTCCACAGCCCTGCCTATTTCCAGTGCGTTGGCATTGACCCGTTCTGCCATTTCATCTAGGGATTGCCCAGACTGCATCAATTCACCAGAAGAATTCTGGATATGCTGGATAATCGTGGACAACTGCCGTATCAGGTTTTGCAATGCCCTTGCAATGCTCCCAAGCTCATCGCCCCGCCCTTGCAGCTTCTCATCCACTTCCAGGTTCAAATTCCCTTGCGCAAGTTCCTCCAACACGGTTTCCTCTTTATAGATAACCTTTGCCAAACTCCGTGAAAAATAGAAGATAACTATGCTGGCCAACAGGATAATTACCACATTCAATATCGTGACCTGTATCAGCTCCTGGTCAATATATTCCTCAATCCCACTGCTTGGCTCACCTGCAAAAATTATGCCCACAATGGTCCCATCCCCATTTTCTAAAGGTATGTAACAGCAAAAATATGGCTCCCCATTAATTACCATGTCTGTATGTGTATATTCCATCCCATTTTCCAGCACGTTCTGCGCTACGTCCTCCGATACTTTCGTCCCTGCCATGCTCTCCCCAGTATCTGGGTCTGTCAATGTCGTCACCATGCGAGCGTCCCCCCAGCAGACAGTGAGGTCAATATTAGAAAAGTCTGAAAACGCCTCGAACGCTGGCAAATCCGCTGAAATATTATGTTCGCCCTTATACAAATCCATGCCTTCTAAACGGTAATCCCCTTCCCCTGCCACACTTAATGCCTGCTGCAGCCCGACGGACACATCTTCTAACCGCTTAATCGCCTCATCCCGCATGCCCTTCCGAATAGTTTTCGCGGAAAAGGCAGCAAGGGAAACTGCAAGGGTCAGTAACGGAATAAACCCTATCAGCATAATTTTCGCCATAATGCCAAATGAAACTTTCTTCTTTTGCCCTGTTCGCTCTTTCACCCATTTTCCCTCCATATACCTATTATTTCAAATCTGTTGAACCGTTTCTCCTAAAACGCCTTTACAGTAATTATATCCTTTCTTTCCCCATCCTTCAACCAAATTTCTGAAATTTTGTGCATTTTTCAGTCAAATTTGCGAAATTTTGTAACCTATATGGCTTCAATCCGTTTCCTTAACTCCAAAACTTTACTGTCTATCTGCTCTATGGCATTGGCATATGCCTTTAACTCCCTGCTGATATTTTTCGCCCCCCTGTTTTCTTTTTTGTACTGGAGCTGGTAATCCAAGCCTGCCCAATAATCCATAGCCCCCGTCCGAAGCTGCACTTCTATCTTAATCCACCGCACTTCATCCTGGAAGGAGACAGGCACCTGGAATATCAAATGGAGGCTGCGGTACCCGCTTTTCTTAGGGCTTTTGATATAATCTTTTTTCTTTAACAGGCGCAAGTCCCGTTGGGCGCAGAGCATCTCCCCAATCCGGTATAAATCGTCTGTATAAGTGCAGACCGCACGGACCCCCACCATATCGTTCACATGCTCTTCCATAGCCCGAACGCTTTCCGACAGCCCTTTTTTCTTCAATTTCGCCGCAATGCTGTCATAAGATTTTATCCTGCTGGAATAGCTGTGTATGACTTTGCGCCCACAGCGCATACTAAGCTCTGCATTTATCATTTCCAGCTTGGCGTTCATCAAGCTAATCCCCCATTGGCATTTTACAATAAAGTCCTCCTGCTGTAAAAAATCCTTTAATTCCATATATTCCTCCAAAATATCCTGCGTCTACTTATCTTATGCATAGTATATCCCAATGTTCTGATTATAATGTCTGTCGGGGATTAGAATAGCGCGATAGGCATTTACAAATCCGCCTTGATTCTTTATACTATTGGAAATACTTTAAACAGCAAGATTGGAGGTTCCTAACATGCTTACCTACTCTTTCTCAGACCTTGGTTCAGACAGCTTGTATGAATATTTATATAAATGCATCAAACAAGACATCTTAAACGGCACGCTGGCTCCTGGCGACCGCCTTCCCTCTAAGCGAAGCTTTGCCAGCCATTTAAACCTCAGCACAATCACCATTGAAAATGCTTACGCGCAGCTCCTTGCGGAAGGTTATATTTATTCTATCCCCAAAAAAGGCTATTATGCCGCAGATATTTCTGTTGGGGCAGCCCAAACGCCCCGCGCCCCATTGCCGGAGCCTATGGCAGAACAGGCGCGGGGCGCCTATTTTGCAGATTTTACCAGCAGCCAGACCCATCCTGGCACATTCCCTTTTTCCACATGGGCAAAACTGCTCCGGGAAGTGATTGGCTCCCACAGGCCGGAACTGATGGAAAAATCCCCCAGCGGCGGGGTTCTTCCACTGCGCCAGTCTATTGCCAGCCATTTGAAAGAATTCCGCGGCATGGCTGTACGTCCAGAACAAATCATTGTAGGCGCCGGCACGGAATATCTCTATGGGCTGTTGATCCAACTGCTTGGGCATGAGAAAATATATGGGGTGGAAGACCCTGGCTACCAGAAAATTCCCGCCATTTACCAAAGCAACCAGGTTGCGTGCCGCCATATCCCTATGGACAAACACGGCATCTGCATTAGCCAACTAAAAGAACAGGGTGTGGACATTGTCCATATTTCCCCCTCCCACCACTTCCCTACTGGGATTGTCACCCCGATTGGGCGCCGGTACGGGCTGTTAAGCTGGGCAGCCGAAAAGGACGGCAGGTATATTATTGAAGACGATTATGACTGCGAATTCCGCTTTATGGGCAAGCCTATCCCTTCCCTACAGAGCATTGACGTTATGGAAAAAGTAATCTACATGAATACCTTTACCAAAACCCTTACCTCCACAATAAGGATCAGTTATATGGTCCTTCCAGCGCATTTAATGGAACGTTTCCACCAAACGATGGGCTTTTATTCCTGCACTGTCTCTAATTTTGAACAGTACACGTTGGCGCGTTTCCTGCAGGACGGACACTTTGAACGCCATATTAACCGGATGCGCAATTTTTACCATAATCAACGGGACACACTTCTGAACTATTTAAAGAACAGCCCCCTCTCCTCCCGGATTACCATTATGGAAGAAGATGCAGGGCTGCATTTTTTGATGGGTGTAGACACTTCTGTTCCAGATAAGGACATCCTCCAGCAGGCAAAAGCACGAAACCTACATATGGCTTCCCTGTCCCAGTACTATGGAACAGAATGCCCTTTTGGGGAGCATACTTTTATTATGAGTTACTCCTCCATCGCCCCAGAGCGCATGGAAGAGGCAATTTCCCGGCTGTGCCAAGTATTTCTGGAACCTATGGGTTCCCGATTGGATGGATGAACAGCCCGCTCCTAAGCTTTGGCTCAAACCAGGTAGATTTGGGCGGCATCAACAACCCCGCGTCTGCCACGGCAAATAATTCCTCAATTGACGTTGGGTACATTGCAAATGCAGCCGCGCAGCCTTCCCTGCACCGCCGCTCCAAGCCTTCCAGCCCACGGATGCCTCCTACAAAATCAATCCGGCTGTCCGTCTTTGGGTCCTGAATCCCAAGGACTGGCGCAAGCAGTTTATCCTGCAGCACAGACACATCCAGGCCCTTTACTGGGTCTTGCGGGATATCCTCCGGCTTTATGGAACAATGGTACCAGCGTCCCTTTAAGTACATAGAAAAACTGCCTTTTTTCCCAGGCTTTTTCCCTTTTGCACCAATTTCTTCCACTTGAAATACTTCCGACGCCTTTTCTAAGAATTCTTCATCTGTCAGCCCGTTTAAATCCTTTACCACCCGGTTATAATCCATAATCATAAGCTGTTCATCTGGGAACAGCACAGACAGAAAATAATTAAATTCCTCTTCGCCTGTATAGCTGGGATGGCTTTCCCGCCGCATCTGCCCCACCCGGACAGCGGAAGCTGCACGGTGATGCCCATCGGCAATATAGATTTCCCCAATCCCTGCAAAAGCTTGCTCCACCGTGGCAATCTGCCTTTCCTGGGAAATTACCCATACCCGGTGGCGCACTCCATCCTCTGCAGTGAAATCATACAATGCCTTTTCTTTTTTTACAGCCTCCACCACTTCATTAATTGCCGGATTGGAACGGTATGCCAGGAAAATAGGGCCAGTTTGGGCATTGCACGCATTGACATGGTTAATCCTGTCCTTTTCCTTTTCCGCCCTGGTGTTTTCATGCTTTTTTATCACGCCTGCTTCATAATCATCAATGGAGGCGCAGGCTGTAATCCCGGTTTGGCTCCTGCCATCCATTGTCAGCTCATAAATATAATAGCATTCCTTTTCCTCTGACACAAAGGAGCCATCCTCCACCATCCCCCATAAAATGTCATGGGCTTTTTGGTATACCTCGGGGCTGTAAATATCCACAGTATCTGCAAACTGAGTCTCCGCCCGGTCTATGTTCAAAAAACTTTCTGGATGCTTCTTAACTTCTTCTTTCGCTTCTGTACGGTTATATACATCATAGGGAAGCGCCGCTATCCTCTCGGCCTTACTTACCGCTGGCCTAATTGCGCAAAAGGGCTTAATCACTGCCATGTGTACTTCCTCACTTTCTGTAATTTCTCTGTAACATGCCTAATGCTATACCCCAACACGGGCGCACAGGCCGCTAATGCAGCACGCTTCGCAATGGGGGCTGGTCCTGGCAGTGCATACGTCCCTGCCATGGTACACCAGCCTGTGGCAGAACCCACTGCCCTCCTCTGGCGGGATCAGCTTCCACAATTCCATTTCCACTTTCTTAGGCTCTTTGATGTTATCTACCAAGCCCATCCGGTTTACCAGGCGGATGCAGTGGGTATCCGTCACAATGGCAGGCTTGCCAAACACATCCCCCATAATCAGGTTGGCGCTTTTCCTGCCTACGCCAGGCAGCTTGAGCAATTCGTTAAAATCATCTGGAACCTTCCCGCCATACTTTTCCTGAAGCATTTTCATGCACCCGCTAATATCCCTGGCTTTGCTGCGCCCTAACCCGCAAGGCCTTACAATCGCCTCAATCTCTTCTACAGGAGCCGCCGCCAAAGCTGCCACGTCTGGGTATTTTCCATACAATCCCTGCACCACCACATTGACCCTGGCGTCTGTACACTGTGCCGCCAGCCGAACGCTGACCAGCAGCTTCCAAGCCTGGTTGTAGTCTAAGGTGCATCCGGCGTCCGGGTACTCTTGTTTTAACCGGCCTATAATTTCAAGCGCCAGTTCCTCTTTTGTCATTGCTGTTCCCTCCTGCTGGGGCAATCCCTGCCTTTATTCCATGCCGTACTTCATGATTGCGCCTGTAGACGCATTTACCTTGCCACTGTATTCCTTGCCATCTGCGTAAAATTCTATCTCATATTCTACCACGCCGTCATCCTGCTCCAGTTCCACTTTCGTAAAGGCAACTTGCTCTGGCTGAAACCCCGCGTGGTTTAAGAGCGCCTCTTTTGCCTCATCCACAGAAACCACGCCCTGTCCCTGCAAATTTTCAGGGATCTGTTCTACTGGCTCCTGGGAACTGCCGAGGACGGCGCCGTCAGCAGCATTTATTTCATATTCGTATTTTGTCGTGCTGGTCACAAATTCAATCTCATATTCTGTAATGCCATCGTCATAATCCAGCTCTTCTTTTATAAATGTGACCTCCTGGCTAGTCAGCCCTGCATGTTTCAATGCCGCTTCCTTAGCCTCTTCCACGCCCAGTTTAGGCTGGTTCGCCAAACCTGATTGGTTCCCGCCCTGCCCCGCTGGCTGCTGGTTTACTGTCTGCTGGCTATCTGACGGCTGGGCGCCTGCCCCTTCTGGCTGGTTCCCGTCCTGCCCCGTTGGCTGCTGGTTATCTGTCCCCGCTGACTGCTGGTTATCCTGCCCTTCCTCTGTCTGGCTCCCAGGCTCAGCCGCCTGTTGGGCGTCTGTCCCCGCTGGCTGCCTGCTATCCTGCCCTTCCTCTGTCTGCCCCTCCTGCACTGGTTTATCCTTTTGTGTATCCTTATCCCCGCACCCTGCCAACAATAAGAATGTCGACAACAACATAATAGCTGGCAGCAGCCGGGGCTTTCTTTTGTAACAGATTAATTTTTTCATGCTTTTTACTTCCTTTCCATAAATAATCTCTGCCCCTCCATTTTACAAAAAAAATCCCAATTGGTAAAGGGGCATCTTTTATTTTGATTTTAAAAAGCATCCAGAATGCTTCGCGGGAAAATCCCATTTTCGATAAGCCAAATACCCAGCAGCAAGCTTAGGCTGGCCTAGCTTGTTCTTTTGGCTCCAAGGGGCGGGCATTTAGCCCTCGCGGCATTCGCCAAATGCACAAAACGGCGGCGCTTATGTGCTATTTTAGCCTACGCCCCCGCTTATGGCATTGCAATTATTGGGAAGAAAGCGTAAACTGCCCCACCAATTCTTTTAGGCAGGCAGCCGCCGCGGAAAGCTGTTCACTTGCAGCCGCGCCTTCCGCAGCAGTGGCGCTATTGCTCTGCACAACGACTGATATCTGATTGATGCCCTCTGAAACCTGCTCAACCGACTCCGACTGCTCGTTGGACACAATTGCGATTTGGTCGATAGAATCTACCACAGACTGAATGCTGTTTACCACGCCAAGCAAAACATCCGCTGTATTTTTGGCAATCTCTGTGCCTATATGTACTGCATCTGTAGAATTTTCAATAAGCTGCGATGTATTTTGGGCTGCCTGTGCAGACTTGCCAGCTAAATCACGGACTTCCTCTGCAACTACGGCAAACCCTTTCCCAGCGCTTCCCGCCCTGGCTGCCTCCACTGCCGCATTCAGTGCAAGTATATTTGTCTGGAATGCAATGTCGTCAATTGTCTTAAGGATCTTCTCAATCTCCTCAGAACTAGCCTGAATCTTTTCCATGGCCTCCACTAAGTTCTGCATTTTTTGGTTACACAGAAAAACTTCCTCGCCAGTTTGATGCGTCTGGCTCCTGACATTTAACGCCCCGCTCGCTGTATTTTTGACTTCCTCAGAAATCATGCTGATGCGTGACGCCAATTCCTGTACGGAACTGGCTTGCTCCGTAGTGCCCTGGCTAAGCGTTTGCGCGCTTGAGGATAATTGGTTGCTGGCATTTGCCACCTCTTCTGCAGAATGGTTGACTTGATGCATGGCATCGTTTAACTCAACCCTCATATTCCGCATGGAAACCAAAATATCCCGAAAGCTGCCAACATATACTTCCTCATGCTCCGTATGGATATCCAAATTCTGGTTTGCCATCTCATTGAGCAAAAAACTAATGTCATTAATTACGACGCGCAGCCCCTCCACCAGAGATTCGGTGGACCGGACAAGCATGCCTGTTTCATCCTTGTTAGAAACCTTTGGCATTGGGGTATCCAAATCACCTTCTACTAACAGCTTCATCCGTTTCACGCAAGCCTTCATAGGGTTGCCAATATTAATGGACAAGGCAAGGGCAACAATAACAGAAAGCAATATGGAAACCAAAATCACTATAATATTGATAACCATGGCGTCCCGTGTGGACGCCAGATAATTGATCTGCGGGGCAGTCACCGCAATGCTCCAACCGTCTGTATCCTGCACCGGGGCATAGGCTGCAAACATTTTAACCTCTCCGTTTGTATAGCTTCCAAACCCGTTTTTCCCCTCACGCATTTCGGCATGGATTGCCGCCAACTCCTGCAGGGAAGCGTCGCCCTGCGCTTCTTCCTCTACATTTTGGACTGTGATTGTATCAAGCGTAATATCGGCAATCGTGCTGCCAGACTTATTAATCATATAAGCCCTGCTGTTTTCACCAATCTGAATAGCCGATACAATATCATTCAAAAAAGTTTCATGCGGCACAAAATATACAACGCCGACTATGGATTTCCCAAAATCTCCCTCGGAATATAACGGCGCCGCCACCATAATTGAGAGTTCCCCTGTGACCTTGCTGATTAATGGCTCCGAAACAAAAACATTCCCTTCCATGGCCTGGCGGACATATTCCCGGTCTGAATAATCGTTTCCATCAAAAATGCTGATGCCGTCCGCGCCGACAATATTGCCCCTCTGAAAATTATGCATGGAAACACGTTCATCAATAATCGTTTGCTTTTCTTCCACTGGCACGGTAGGGTCGGACAATTGCGGAATGCACCCTACCTCCATAACGACATTCTTATAAACTTCCAACTCCTGCTGCACACGCCCTGCCGCCAAGACTGCCGTCTGGCTCATCATCTGTTGAACCGTGGACATGGTATTATTGTAGTTTAGCCCAATACTAGAAGACCCGGATGCAACCAGGCCAATTAAAACAGTCAGAATCAGGCATAGGTTGATTTTCATACGAATGCTTTTCATTTTGACATTACCTCCTGCTCACATGGCTGAAAAATGGGATATGCAGACGAAAGCGTGCTTAAAAATTGCTTTGTGTCACATGTATTCCCAAATTTATGGCAGGTTTACTCCAAATGAAGGGCACATAGCGGGCTATGTTGGCTGAATTTGGCATAAATATGGCATAGCAGGGGATACAGATGGCGGAAATGGATTTTCAAACACGCTCTAACATATTCAATCACTTATACTAGATATTACCATTATTATAAAAGTTACTGTTCTTGCTTGTCAACCATTAACCTTCCTGAACAAACACAGCAATATTCATAAAAAAGAGATAATTTTGGGCGGCAAAAACCCGCTGCGCCCCCAATATTACATGGGACGCAACGGGGATTCCTTTCCATTATTAAGAAGATGTTTCTGTTGGGGCAACAACCACTTCATACGTTCCATCCCTGTCCAGTATTGCTTCTGTCTCCTTAAACGGCAATTGCACTCCTCTTGTCCGTTCCACCCTCCTAAGCAGCTTGCACAGCCCAAACCGCCCATACGGCGCTATGGTTATGTTCCCATCTAACTCCAGTTTATAAGTGTCATTGTCTAATTTTGATATTCTAACCACAAAACCCTCTCCTTTCCTGCTGAATTATAAATAGGCGCTTGCAAAACTCAATATTTTCCTAAATTTCATGCACAAATCTGTAAAATAAAAAGGAAATATTTTCTTAATCAAAAGCAAAGAAATGCATGTTAGCGCTATGGAAACAAGACTCAAAAAACGCTGGAAGCCTTTGCTGACAGGGTCTTTCGCAGTACAGAAGCTTGTTGGAATGTTTTGCACGTTTTGCATTTCGTGCTTTCGTATGAGGAAAAAATTTCAAACAAATTGTATAGATTGCGCATCAAATTATGATAATTTAGTTGTTTCGCAATTATCTATGGATTTTAGATTCAAACTGGTTCAAGACCCTTCGTATGTTATGGTCAATCCTATCCCTGCACTCCTGTTTCAAAGGCTCTGCTACGCCAAAAAAGGCTTCTGCAATACTTCCCGTAATCGCCGCCAACGTATCGGTATCGCCACCAAGGGATACCGCATTCCTCAATGCATCCTCAAAACCCTCCGCTTCCAAAAAAGAAATAATGGCCTCTGGAACGGTTTCCTGGCAGCTTTCCACATGGCAATATGCCGGCCTGACCTGACCTAATGTCCGATCTAAATCATAAGAAAATTCGTGCGCCACATAGTCTTTGATTTCATTTTTCCCTGCCCCGTTGCGTGCAAGATAGATACAGCTTGCCGTTGCCTCCGCCCCCTTTATCCCCTCCACATGGTTATGTGTCACGCTTGCCGTTGCCGCCGCCACTTCCCTTGTCCGTTTCAATGAACCATACAGCCACCCTGCCGCCGATACCCGCATTGCTGAGCCATTGCCATAACTCCCATAGGGCTTTGGGCTTTCTTCATAGAGCCAGTCCCGAAACCGCTCGCCATACCCTGCATCTGGGTATCTTCTGCCCCAATCCTGCATTTTTCGGCAAACCTCCGTTTTTATTGTTTCTACATCGGCATCTGTTCCCACTGCAAGCAAAGCATCCGCCACTGCCGCCGTCATTAACGTATCATCTGTAAATCCACAGCCATCCGTAAACAACTCAAAATTTTTTGTCTTGCCACCTCTGTCAAACTCAAAGGGGCTTCCAATAATATCTCCCAAAATTGCTCCAAACATAATTTTCTCCTTTTACACTGCCCGAAACGATTTCACATACGCCAACCGTTGTTTTGGCAAATCTGTAACCGCCCCATTCCCTTTGGAATAACTCACTATTTGTCCCCTTTCTTTTTGGCAAGCCCGCTTACAACCCTGCTAACCATTAGTGTAATAAACAAAATGCTGGCTGGTGAAAGCACCTGGGCAACCACAGCGCAAGCTACGGTCCTTTTATCCAGATCCCTTTTTTTCGCTTTGTTTCGGGCAACGATTCCAGCAATGGCCGCCACAACCACAAGCACACCAAGATTTTGCCCAAATTCCGGCTCCCCCGGATTAAATACGCCTATCAAACATATCAATTCCACGGCTGTCAATGCATAATTCACAATCCCTTTTCCTGTCCGCTTCTTTAAATCAGCGTCAAATAACAAGGGGAACAGCATAATAAAGATTGCTGCGCCTCCTGCAACCACTACGGCGCCTAACGATAAAATAAACTCTATGGTTCCCACCCGCCTTCTCCTTTCCCAGTTATTTTTTCAAATCTATCCTCACTTAACAAAATCCTCAAACGCCTGCATGGACTGATAGCCCAATTCTATGCTGCCAATGCTTTCGGAGCCGCTTCCTGCCTTATATGGAAAATACGCAAAGCGGCAGCGCCCATCTGTTTTTAATCCCCCTTGTTTTGCTACAACCACCTTACTAAGGCTGGCTGCTTTCTTTCGGCTTTCACCAACAAACAAAAATCCCTGCCATAAATTTTGCATAATGGGGCCTTGCATGGATTGATAGGCCGCACTATCAATTAAATTATATTTCCACAGATATCTGCTCCTTCTTTTCAATTCACTTGTAATTTTCTTTACTGCCCCGCAGTTTTGTACAATACTTTGAAAATACACATAATGTTTCTTTAAATCCTCTGCACTTTTGTGCTTATATTGCAGCGTAATAAACCCAAAACCATATTTTTTATCAAAAACCACAATGTCCGGCTTAAATTTTTCCCCTGCGGGATTTACATTCTTCGTAACTGTATAGTCCATATCAATTGCACACCAGCCCTGGGCTGTTTTCATATGTTCCTTTACAATTGCTGTCCGAATTTTGATTTCCTCTAAATCACCGCCCTCACTCAAAAACTTATTTTTCACAGCCTTCAATATTAAATCCAAATAGTCCGGCATAATAAGCGGCATCCCATGTTCTAAGCCCAACAATTCCTGCAGATTTTCTTGTAATTGTTTCTGAATGGCGTCCTCATCATATTTTGTAAACACATGCGCTTCCATTAGGCGCTGCAAATAGTTCCTATCCGTCTCATTATCTTTTGATAACCAGCCCTCGCCCAAATACTTGGCATACCCTTTATCGTCTGCCAGAGTATCGCATTTTTCACTATTCTGTGTCGCTACGCGCCCTATTACCTCGCCATATGCGCACGCCCGGAACCTTGTTTCTTCCGACCCATCCGGCCCCAAAATTACAATTGGGCATTCCGTTTTTTCGCCGTCATAAAATTGATACTTTTTTAAAATATTGATTTTCCAGTATTCCCTATCCGAAAGCTTTATAGTTCCATAATCCAAATCCAATTCTTGGCCAAATTCATAACTCAAGCCATAGTTCCATGCAAGGTCTGATAAGGCGCCATGCAGTTCCCGCGCCTCATCCCTATCCCCATATTCCATCCCTTCCCGAAACCTCTCATATTCATCCAGCCATTCAAATAAGTACCCTTCACAGTCCATATACGCCGCATATATTTCATTGCCTGCAAATTCCCATATTCCCGGCTCTTGCGTTTCTTCGGGAAAATTCAAACAATCTGCCATGTTCCGTTTTCGCAAAGCAATATCCTCAAAATAAATTTTTTTCTTCCCATACTGCATAAAATGGCCCTTATCAATGAAATCCTTATTAATCTTCTGCACCGCTTTTACAAAATCCACTGTAAAACCTACAATCCTTTCCTCCAGCGACCCTCTCATATGACCACCTCTTCTTTCTGCCTGCCTCCAACCTTATTAATAACTCCAGCAACTTCCTGCCCGCTGCCATCTGTATTGCACTGCGCAAAGTTTTTTGTATTAAATTTTCAACGAATCATGAAGGGTTATCACAGCCTATAATGAAAATAGGGGGGGGCTGGCTCCACTACTGTTTTAGCTTCCTGTCTTGATTTATAATAGTTTTAGGCAGGATTAAGTTTGGACGCACCTTGGAGGATCTGCACCCCGTTTTTCAACGTAAATGTTTTGCCCTTGAGCGCAGCATATTGTCGCGCCTTTTATGGTTAGCACGAGTAGCAAAGTCCGTATCACCTCGGGCAAATCTCCTGCCAATTCGATTGCAAAGGAGATGCTCTGTATGAAAGACCTTCTGGAAATTTCCTGTGGGCTGGATGTCCACAAAGATAAAATTGTTGCCTGTATCCTGACTGGTCCTTTGGGTAAGCCGACAAACTCTGAAATCCGGGAGTTTACCACATTAATCCCTGATATGATTGCTTTACGGGACTGGATCGTTTCTCAAAACTGCCATCATGTCGCTATGGAAAGCACAGGTATTTACTGGATGCCTATTTATGAAATACTCGAAGAAGCGTTTGGCGGCGATATTACTTTGCTGGTTGTAAACGCACGCCATATGAAGAACGTCCCTGGCAAGAAAACAGACATGCGGGATTCTGAATGGATTTCCACCCTGTTACGTGCCGGGCTTTTGAATGGCAGCTTTATTCCCGAAAAAAAATCCGGGAGTTCCGTGACTTAAACCGTTACCGTAAGAGCGTCATCCGTGATATCACATCCCAGAAAAACAGAGTTGAGAAGTTCCTGCAAAGCTCTGGCTTTCGCCTTTCCTCTTTTATTTCTGATATTTTTGGCGCTTCCGGCAGGAACATCATCCGGCATCTCACTGAGCATGGACAGATTGATCGGTCTGCTTTGGATTCCTGCTTAAAAACAAAGACAAGAAACCGTATAGATGAAATCCTCATGTCCGTAAATGGAACCCTGTCAGAACATCAAAAAGCCTTCCTGAAGATTCTTATGGACCATTATGACTCCTTAAAAGAACATCTTGCTGAAATCGAAAAGAGTCTTGAGGCGGACATGGCCCCATTTTC
>CAJUDE010000025.1 GCA_910585295.1 uncultured Lachnospiraceae bacterium
ATAATGGCTCCTGCATCCTCCGCAATAGCCCTCATTTTATTTCTTCCAAAACCGTACCTTGCCCCGGCACATTCAAGTGTTCCTGTTTTTGCTTCTGAAACATTATTTTCAAGTCTTTTTCGCATTGTTTACACTCCTTTATCTTTGTTTTTTTGTGTTCTTCGTGTTTACAAACAAAGCATAACATGATAAACTATCATTAGTCAGCTACCGTTCTTCTACTTATTTTGGAGGTTTGATTCATGGAAAAAGATAGTTTGCTACCTAAACGTTGTCAAAGACTTAGAGAATTGAGAGGGAACAAAACACAAAAGGAAATGTCTGCGCTTTTAGACGTGACAGAAAAGACTTATCGCTCATGGGAAAATGGAGAATATAGAAAAGGACATACTGAAAAAACATACCCGCAACCAGATTTAGAACGCCTTATAAAAATGAGTGAAATTTTTCATTGCAGTATTGATTATTTATTGTGCCGTTCTGATTGTACGAGTGTTGACAACCATTACATTTCTTTAAAAACAGGTCTTTCAGATAAGGCAATAGAGCGCATCACTAGCAAAAACGGTAATACTCCCAATCAGGACTTTTTAAATTCTTTTATTTTATCAGAAGAATATCTTGAAATAGAACATAATATGTTTTGTATAGAAAATAATTGCCATAATATTAAACTCTATTATTCTGTTTTTGAAAATATGAAAGCTGCTATTGAAACAACAGAAAATCAAGAAGAATATTATAGATTAGATGATAAGTTACAAGAATATGCAAATCATTTAGAGCATAATGGAAACCAAATCCTATTTTTAATATATCAATGCAGTTTATCATTTGGAAATTTTTTGAATAAGATAAGAGAAACATGGAGCAAAGAAATAAACCTTACACTGAAATCATTGGAATCTCCCATGCCTGGACTTGAAAAGCCCAAAGATAATCTATAATAAAAAGCCCTCTCTACTTTCTTCCAGTAGCAAGGGCTTTAATTGTTGAAATTCTATTGAATTGAGATAAATTTGAGATAAAATCGCCGTTCCGGCAGCAGTGCAATAACATACTTTCCTTTATTTCAGGGCTTTTCCGGCTCAAAAATCAGGAAAGACTTTTCATCGTCGGGATTTCCCTACCCTCTGTTTCAAAGTCTCTCATACTCTCTCAAATATTGTCACCCCTGCCTTTCCCCATACTTCTTATTTTCACCTTTTCTCATAATTTTATATCAAATTTCATAAATCGGGCGTAAACCGGGCGTAAGGCGGGCGTATGTCATATTACATTTTTTTGTCATTCATAAAATCCTCAAATGTCTGCATTTCCGCTTTTTTCAAATCTTTTGTCACATCTGCATAAATATCCAAAGTGGTACTGATATCCGCATGACCTAACACCGACTGGATAACTTTGATATTAATTCCCGATTCACAAAGCCTGGTTGTAAATGTATGCCGGAGGGTATGACAGCTAAAGCGTGGAAGCAATATAACCTGTTGATTCTCTTTTGCCTTATTTAAAATTTCCTGATTGCAGTCACGCATGATTCTACGGAGTGCTTTATTTAATGTTCCCTGATGCTGTGTATTTCCAAACCGGTTCACAAAAATGAAATCTGTAAATCCGTCTATTCTGGCATTGCACTTTATCCCACACTCTTTCTGGTATTCCTTTTCCTGCAAAAATGCCTCCTTCACAGTGTCTATCATTGGTACAACCCTTTCCCCGGCTCTGGTCTTTGGCGTATTGATTCCGAAATAGCAACCGCCTTTGCTATGGTTGAAATAAACTAAGGTACGGTTCACACTGATGGTATTATTCTCGAAATTTACGTCCTCCCATGTCAGTCCGGTAACTTCTCCCACTCGAAGCCCTGTTCCAAGCATTACTGCAAAAACCGGATACCAATGTTGGTACATATGGCTGTTTTTCAGAAATTCAATGAAGATTTCCTGTTCCTGGACAGTAAGCGCCTTTTTTTTCTCTATAAGAAGATTTCTTGACTGCTTTAACTCTTTCAAAGCATTGTCACTGATATTGTTCCTTAAATAGCCATCTTCAACCGCTATTTCTATCACTTGATGGAGGACTGTGTGTATATTATCCACCGTAGCAATCTTCAAATTCCTATCATCCACCAAACGGTTATAAAATCTCCTTATATCGGATTTTTTGAGTGTGGCTATTTTCTGCTGTCCAAAATCATCCCTGACAAATTGCTCATACATGTATATATAATTTTGGAAAGTATTTTCTTTTAATCCTTTCTTTAGTTGAACCCATAAGTCAAACACGTCATTGACTGTAACCTTCTGGGTATCTGTCCGGATTCCGTCACTTTTGTCCTTCAACACTGCCTGTTCTTTTTCTCGGAGTTCTTCAAGCGTGGGTGCATATATGGAATGCCTTTTATGGTCGGATGTCCGCCATCTGTACTGGTACGAACCATCCTTCCGCTGAATTTCATTTTCCTTCAATACTCTGCCCTTATTGTCTTTTCGTCTTTCTGCCATTATAATCTCCTTCCTGCGACAGAAAGCTGGCTTGTTATTATTATAACATGCCAGCTTCCCTTTTTAAACCCTAAATCGAAAAGGATTTTGCAATATAGTCATCAAACTGCTTCCTTTTTATCAGTCTTTTTCGCCCTACATACAGTACAAATGAACATGTATCGGCATCCGTAAGTTCCCGGAGTTTATGTTCCCCTATATTGTAAAGCGCAGCAGCTTCTTCTATCGTGAGCGTTGGCTTGTCCTTGATGTCGAGTTTTTCAAACATTCTCCTGCTCCTTTCTTTCACTGAAACAGTTATCAGGCACATAATAAGCCTTAAACAACGTTCCCATATTTGTCAGGAACATTCCCTGCTTATCTTTTGGTATCTTGACTGCACCATCTGAATTATCAAGGATAATCTGCGAGAGTACCTTGTCCGCCTTCCCACAGATACGACAGTCAATATTATTTTTTATCTGTCCTTTCAGAATGTCGGCATCCGGACGCTGAGTGGCTAAAATCAGATGGATTCCAAATGCCCTTGATTGCCGGGCTAAAACGGAGAGCCTGCTTTCTATCTGATTTACCAGAGCCTTTTGTTCCTTATCCAACCCTGTTTTGTCGAGCACTTCTGCAATCTCATCACATGCAACAATGATACGTCTCATGCTGTTTTTTCTTATTTCATTATATTCTTTAATATTTGCACATCCTTCCGACAACAACAGTTCTTTCCTCCTCTCCATGGTTTCAATAATCTCCATAAGTTGCTCCGAAAATCTTTCTCCATTCAAAATCATGGTACACTTCTCATGCCATTCCGGTGAATAATCAATACCTCCTTTAAAATCTGCCAGATAGACAATGGCAAATTTTTTTATGCACTGCATCAACAGAAGTTTCAACAGCATACTTTTGCCTGAGCCAGTTCCTCCGCCTATCAGGAGGTGGGGCATCACGTTCAAGTTGATGCTTTCTGTTCCTGACCACCCCTCCCCAATCTGCAATATAAATTCTTCTTTGCTTAAGTATGAATCATCCCAAGGGAGTATGTCAGCAAATTGATTTTTGGACGTTACCGTCTTCAACAGCACATGCTGGATATCCCTTCCCGGGTCAATCGTCACAATATGCGCATTTAACGCTGTCTCTATTTCTGAAAGATGTTTTTCATATTCCAATATGGAAATCCCAGGGGAATAAAACTCAAAAACAATGCACTTATCATCCTCCTGTTCAGACAATAGAAAAGGTGGCTTTCCCATCTTGTCCCGGAATCCAATTTGTGACAGGCTCTTTTCTATCCTTCCTGCCTTTAGCGGTGTCCCAAGAACTGTAAAAACAGCCATCAGCCCGATAACCGCCAACTCCACAAATAAAATGACATACACCCAATAACAGAATTTCGCCAGTATGGCAATACGGAAACTTGGTATATAACTCTTTACTGCTTGCGATAATCCATATATCCCTGCCAAATAAATAATAGGAATGATAATAAGCGTTTTCTTCTGGCGAATGTGTTTCACCCCTGAAACCATCCGCATTATCCTTTCATTTCTCATAATATGTATCAACTCCTTTCAAAAAAGGTACTTCACTGTTTTCTACCCTTACAAATCCATTGTTTCCCATAGCCAATGCAACTAAGTTCTCACAACCTTTATATTCACTGCCGGGCAATTCAAAAGTTTTATAACCCTCTTCATCCCGGTAGTGGTAAATGTAAACTGAAATCCTGCGCAATAGCTGTTTTACAGGATCTTTTGTGCGTTCCCCCCTGCTTACCATTTCCGTATAAATATCCTCTGGTGCATAAATTGAAGTAATATGAACCTCATTCCACAGAGCATAGCAGTTGGCATATCTGCAATGAATCTGGGTTCTGTACCCCTGCATAATTGTCAGCAACGATTCAAAGGATAATGAACCGCCTTTCAACTCATCCATAAACAAAACTGGCTCACCGCAATATCCGTCAAACCCTCCTACGCCTTTATTTGCATAGTCATTAAAGAAATAGATATTATCATCCCCATACTGTTCACATAACCGAACATAAGCGTAAGATTTCCCTGTCCCGGAATCTCCCATATGCCAGACTGCTTTTACTTCCCTTTTAGGCGGTGTTTCCCTGTACCTTTTTGCAAAATATGCTTTTCGGATAAGGGATTCTTCACGCCTTAGCCTAATATCTTCCGTCATTATCTGATTTGGCGTCATGCCATCCTCTATAAGCTGTTCTATCATTTGTAAGGTATCGTTTACATTCGAAAGCACAAACCTTTTATTCCCCTCAATATTCCCATGAGATGTAAAGCAGATGACCTGTTCCCCCTTTTCATCAAACGGCGGTTCTTTTTTAATATACGCAAGAATTTGTTTCTTTGAGCCTTTTGTCGGCTCTAAATGCGCTTGCGGATATGCTTTCTTCACAGCGGAAAAGCGCATACTCCCAGAACCTTCCAGAATCATGTGGATATGCGGAGTTCCTTTTTCTGATATACAGTATGCCCAATGCCCTTTTTTCAAGGGATTATTTCCAATCCACTCCGCCTTCATCCGTTCTACAATCTGCTTTGGTGTCAAATCTGCATACCCATATTTTTCTGGATTATTAAGGACTGCAAACCACGACCTGCTAACTGTATCTGACATATTTCGCCTTTCTATAATATTTGTAACAACTAAATTTTCTGTTACATCTGTAAACCCTGTAAATCCAACAGAAGTAACATGTAACGCTCCCAGGGTAATACTAAGCCTGGGAGCCTGCGCTCCGGCTCCACAGGAGCCGGGTGCGCACGGTCTGGCTACTTGCCTATAACCTCAACATCTTCCGCTGTAATGCTTAACTGGTTCCTGTAATCGCCATATACAGTCGCTTCAACATTGACCGGACGGATTTCAACATTCATAGGTATATCAATCTTCTTAGGCACCTTAAACGTCAGCTTTTCATAAATATTGCTGATAATTTCCCCTTCCTTATTGCCATAAGATGTACCATCCTGCGCAATCACTGCTTCAACTTTAGTCCCTATTACCTCTCCGGATTCAAAATCTTTCCAAGGCTGGATTCCTGTACTTACAAAACGTTTCTTTTCCGCAAATCTTTCCCAATCAAAGTAAGAAAACATGTTCAGTTTTTTCATTCTAAATCCCTTGTTCCTTTCTGATGCATCTTGGGTTGCATCCACCATATTTTCAGAAACAGTTCTTGTGCACATTCGCTGTTTTCACATGTATTTTAACCCTGTATATACTCTTTGTCACAAATGTTCTTGATTTATTGCAAAATATGAATTATAATAAAAATATTCAATATTAAGAATTTTTGGAGGGAAAATATGAGCGAAAATAGAAAAAAATACAACTGTATTATTGAAGAACTGGATAGCGAGCAGCTTAAAATATTGCAAGAAAAAATTTCTTCTGCTTCTGGATTGCAACCATGGCTTGCAAAATTTGTAGAGCGTTTTCACACCTTGGGAAAGGAACAAAGTAAATCTAAAATTGATATCTGCAACTCTGTAATAACAGATGGAGAACACCTTGATAAATCATTTAAACTAAGCCAAACTGTATTATCCGAAAATACTAATCCAACATCAGAAAAATTTAGATGTCCAAATGCAAATACATTAATTGCTCTTTCCATATCTTTTGGTGTTTCTATAGACTACCTTACAGGTATTACAGATTGTATGCACCCTAAATATGAAAAAGCCGCCCACATTACAGGCTTATCAGAAAATGCTTTACGTTCTCTTGAACTCAAACACAAATTATCTAAAGAACCAAACTATTCTAAAAAGCACGGATACCTTCCGTCTACGGAAGATGGTTCACTGGATGTGGTTAATTTAGAATCTTCTCTTAAGTCAGCGCCAACCTTTTCCTATACTACACACCAAGGCACAGAAATTGTTGAGCCTTTAGAAAAAATCATAGAAAAAATAAATCAATATATAGAAGATTATCCAGAAATTTTTGATTCGAAAACTATGAAAATTTTAAATGATGATTCTGAAACCACAATAGAAAATAAGATGAATGCTTTTCAAAAACATTGTCCTGTTAAGCATTTTTTTGAAACTATAAATATGCTTATCACATATAAAGATGGATTACTAATCAAATGCTTATCTGAATACTTGTTTCCCGATGAAATTCAAATAAATAAAATCTTTGTGGCTTCATCACGAGAAGAATATAATTGTGAATCTGAAACCCTCTTTAATGATAAAAAGCTATACCAAAACCTTCAATCAGAGACACTGTATTTAACACAGATTCAATCAGAATTAGTCAAAATGCATGAATTTTATATGAAAGAAAAAACAACCACTTAACATAGTTGCTTCCCGATTTATTTGCTTCTTATCAATATCATTAGTTGCCTGTTTCTTTTTATATAGATATATTCAATAATATCTTGTTATAAAGCACAGCATTCCCGCTTAAAGAACGGAAATGCTGTTTGCCTGTCTCCTGTTTACACACGAAACCTTTGTCCAATATTTCATATTGGCTGATAATCTTATTTTACAATCGTTACCTTTTTCCCCTGCCCCTTTCCTTTCATCAGTTTTTTATAAGCAGACAGTTTCTTAGCCGGCACTTTGATTTTTGCTTTGGAATGAATGCCCTTAAACGCATTGCTTCCGACTGTTTTCAGCTTGCTGGATTTTATCGTGATTAATTTAAGTTTCTTACATCCTTTAAACGCATTCTTTCCTATTTTCGCAACATTTTTTCCAACTGTCACACTGTTCAGTTTCCTGCACCCTTCAAATGCAGATGCCCCTATCGTTTTTACATTCTTTCCGATTGTGGCACTTGTCAACGCTGACTTTTTAAGAGCCTTGTCCGCTATAGACGTTACCTTAAAGGATTTCCCTCCATAAGTCACTGTATCTGGTATGGTTACTTTTTTCGTTTTACTGTTTTTTACCCCTGTAAACGCCACTGTAGAAGCCCCGGTAATTTTGTATTGATTATTTTTTACTGTAAAAATGGCATTTTTCTTTTCAACAATTTTAAAAGTCTGGTTTACCGTCCCTTCATAATTGCCCTTAAACTGAATTGTTACGCTATAACTGCCTATATTTTTCCTCCCTGCCGGATATGTGACATCATAATCTGTTTTTTCATTTAACAATTTTCCATTGCTGTCTTTTACAGTAACCGCAGGCTTTTTTACATTCCCGTCAAAATAATAGGATGTCTGAACCAGCCTTATATTTTTAGGAGCATTGATTATCGTCGTAATTGAATCACCGCATATGGAACATTTTGTTGTAATGCTGCCATTTTGGTTTACAGTTGCTTTTGTGACAGCCGTTTTATAATCGTGCCCTGTTGCCGGTATTGTTTCTTCATAACTGTTTCCGCAGACAGTACAGGTATATTTCCTGATTCCGTCAGATATGCAGGTGGCTTCTCTCATAATTTCATTTGTATAACTGTGTTGGGTGCAGGTATCTTCTCCAAAATATTTATATATAAAATAATTCTCCTTCGCATATGCTTCTGCCACTGAACCTTTTCCGCAATGTATGGTAAAATTAGCCATTCTCACAGGACTATAGCTACCCGTGGCCCAATAGCCTTCATGAGAAAAATTTATAATGTTATACCCAAATGCCTGACTGCCTATATCTGTAACAGTATTCGGAATTTCTATGCTCTTTAAATTCTCGCATCCTGCAAATGCACTGCTTCCGATGCTAGTTACACTTTCCGGAAGTATTACACTTGTTAAATTATTGCAATGAAAAAATGCACTAGACTCAATACTAATCAAATTTTTCGGAAACGTTATGTTTGTCAGACTACCGCAGTTAAAAAATACACCATGCCTGATACTGGTCAACCCCTCTGGAAATATTACGCTTGTCAATCCGCTGCAACAGGAAAATGCTTCCCACCCCATATCGGTCAAACTCTCTGGAAATGCTATGTTTGTCAATCCGCTGCACCCTGCGAATGCGCCTCTTCTGATAGTGGTCAACCCTTCCGAAAACGTTACGTTTGTCAACCCGCTGCACCCTACGAATGCCTCTTCTCCGATAGTGGTTAAACTCTCCGGGAATGTTACGTTTGTCAACCCGCTGCACTCTGCAAATGCGTTTTCTTCGATAGTGGTCAAACTCTCCGGGAATGTTACGTTTGTCAACCCGCTGCATCCCTTAAATGCCTTGTTTTTGATAGTGGTCAAACTTCCCGGGAATGTTACGTTTGTCAACCCACTGCATCCCTCAAATACTCCCTCATCTTCGTAACCAGCACCAGAGTATCCGATAGAGGACAATTTCTCCGGAAGTATTACGCTTGTTAATCCGCTGCATCCCTTAAATGCTCCGTTTTCGATAGTGGTCAAACTCTCCGGGAATGTTACGTTTGTCAGCCCACTGCACCCTGCAAATACCCTACCTCCAATAGTGGTCAAACTCTCCGGGAATGTTACGTTTGTCAACCCGCTGCATCCCTCAAATACTCCCCCGTTTCCGAAATCTGCTTCTCCGATAGAGGACAATCCATCCGGCAATATTACGCTTGTCAATCCACTGCATTCCGCAAACGCCCTACCTCCGATAAATTCCAATCCATCTGGCAATGTTATGTTTGTCAATCCACTGCATCCTTCAAATGTTCTTTTTCCGATAAATTTCAATCCATCCGGCAATATTACGCTTGTCAATTCACTGCATCCCTTAAATGCATCGTCTTTAATATAAGTTACCATATGTCCTTCAATATTATTTGGTATAACAACATCTCCTGTCGCTTCTCCTGAATATCCGGTAATTGCTATTGTCCACCCATCGTCTTCAAGGTAGTTATCCCCTTCTATATACCCATCTGCATCATAATAATACCCCTTTTCATAAGTAAATTCCCCAGTTCCTGTTTTTGTATTTTCTCCTCCTGTTTCCACTATCTCAGAATCATTCTCTGATGCCAAAACCATTTGTGCCGGCATTATCGCCATTATCAGTGAAATTATCAATATTTTACTGACCGTTTTCTTCATTTCTCTAATTTTCCTCCTTTTTCTAAAATATCATATCTGCAATCTTCTGTCACATTATATCATAGCGCATTGCTATTAGCAATATATTATGCACTGCTATTTGCAATGCTTATTTATCATTTCATTTGCACTATACTTTGACAAAGGAGGTGTATGACATGGCATTTCAACTAAAACCCGACAAAAAAGAGACTGAAAACAAAACCATTCGATTTCCAGTGCTTTTGGTAGAAAAAATCGAATCTGAAATTGAAGGACAATGTGTATCATTCTCAAGTTTTGTAATACAGGCCTGTGAATATGCTTTAGAAGAACTCCATAAAAATGAATGATTGTATTCTTACTCCATTGCATAAAACCATTTTCATAAAAATAATATTTTCTAAAAAAACCGATAGGAAACAACTCCTATCGGTTCTATAAACCATATTTTAAATTTATCATGTATTATCTGGTATTTCATGATGAAACAATACTCTGAACACAAATTTTCAGACCTGTTGCAACAACAATGCTTCCGGTGTCCATATATCTATTTCTGCTTCTTTGTAATCATTGGAATTGCGCGTCACTATCCCATCCATTTCCTGCAATAATGCTATGGAATACTGTACCGAATCCTCAAAATCTTTCCATGGCAGTTCAAGTGCATTTTTAATCATATCTTCTGAAACACTGGCAACTGAGACTATTTTTAACAGTTTTGACAAAAGGTCTTTTATCTTCATCCTATTTCTTAACGTTTGGTTAGCAATATAATAAATATCAGTGATTGCAGATGCCGATACAAACAGATTGATATTGTCCCTCTTTGATAAATTCAGAACTTTTGCACCATCACGATAGAAAGGTTCCCTTCTTAAAAGCACATCAAGAATGATATTCGTATCAATAAGGATTCTCATACTTTTTCAACCTTTCACTTCTATATTCTTCCAACGATTTACCCATATCTGGAATAGCGCCTGTCAGGGAAGATACAATAGCTTCAACGTCTATTCTATCCTCTGATGATTTTTTATCCGGCATCTGTTCTTTCCTTTTGGTGACTAAAAATTCAATATAGGAAACAGCCTTATCATAATCTTCTTCTTCCAAATTCTCCAACAGGCTATTTATTTTTATAGCGGTAGACTGCATAGTGTTCCTCCCTCCATTTTTCTTTTATTATATGCCGCTCGTATTAACTTTACAAGGTTTTCTTATGAACCAGAAAATCGGCAGAGGTTTGTTTTCTGCCGATTCCTATAAGCCAACTTTCCGTCAGTTCTCATTATTTGGGCGTAAATTGGGCGTATGGCGTAAAGTATTATACTCTGTAAACGCCCATTTTAAACCATTTTATTTATCCAAGTTCTTAAGCGTCGGGAACAACAAAACATCCCGAATCGCTGGAGAATTCGTCATCATCATAACCATTCTGTCAATTCCAAACCCAATGCCACCTGTCGGCGGCATTCCAATATTCAAAGCATTTAAGAAGTCCTCATCGGTATGGTTCGCCTCTGCATCCCCAGCAGCCAGCAAAGCCTCCTGTGCCTCAAAACGCTCCCGTTGGTCTATAGGGTCGTTCAATTCAGAATAAGCATTGGCCATCTCCCACCCATTCATAAAGAATTCAAAACGCTCCACATATTCTGGATTCTCTGGCTTCTTCTTTGTCAATGGGGAAATCTCAATTGGATGGTCCATAACGAATGTTGGCTGAATCAGATGCCCCTCCACATATTCCTCAAAAAACAGGTTCAGGATATCCCCCTTCTTATGCCTGCTTTCATACTCAATGTGGTGTTCATCCGCCAATTTTTTGGCTTCCTCTGTTGTGTGGATTTCATTAAAATCTATATTGGCATATTTCTTTACTGCATCCACCATTGTAATGCGCTCAAAAGGCTTTGACAAATCCATTTCATGCTCTCCATATTTTAGCACCTCTGAACCAGTCACCTCTTTTGCCACATAACGGTAAAGGTTTTCTGTCAAATCCATCATCCCATTGTAATCCGTAAATGCTTGATACAGCTCCATCAAGGTAAATTCGGGGTTATGCCTGGTATCCAGCCCTTCATTACGGAACACGCGCCCTATTTCATACACCCGTTCCATGCCTCCGACAATCAGCCTTTTTAGGTAAAGTTCCAGGGAGATGCGCAGCTTCAAATCCTCGTTTAAAGCATTAAAGTGGGTTTCAAACGGCCTTGCGGCAGCGCCCCCCGCATTGCTGACCAGCATTGGCGTCTCCACCTCCATAAATCCTTGGCTGTCCAGGTATTTGCGGATACTGCTCAGGACTTTGGAACGTTTGATAAAAGTATCCTTTACCTCACTGTTCATAATTAAATCCACATAACGCTGGCGGTAACGGATATCTGTATCAGTCAATCCATGGAATTTCTCTGGCAATATCTGGAGGCTCTTAGATAACAGCGTCACTTCCTGGGCATGGACAGAAATCTCACCTGTTTTGGTTTTAAACACTTCGCCCTTAATTCCCAGAATATCCCCCACATCATATTTTTTAAAATCCTTATAGCTATCCTCGCCAATGCTGTCCCTTGCCACATATGCCTGGATATTTCCCTGTAAATCCTGCACATTGCAAAACGATGCCTTGCCCATCACGCGTTTAAACATCATCCGGCCTGCCACAGTAACTGCCTGCCCTTCCATGGCCTCAAAATTATCTTTGATTTCCTGGCTATGGCTTGTCACATCATATTTTGTAATCTGGAAAGGGTCTTTGCCATTTTCCTGCAAATCCTTTAATTTATCATGGCGGACTTTTAATAACTGGTTCAAATCCTGTTCCGCTGCCTGATTGTTCTGCGCCATTTTCTTTTCCTCCATTCTGGTTCCTTACCCTTCCGGCCCAACAACGTATTAATTAGAACGCTGTATCTCCAATACCTTATATTCCAAAACGCCTGCCTGTGTCTCTATGCTTACGGTGTCCCCAACCTTAGCGCCAATTAAGGCTTTTCCAACTGGGGATTCATTAGAAATCTTCCCCTGCAGGCTGTTTGCCTCTGTGGAGCCTACGATTTTATATTCCAATTCTTCTTCAAACTCGCAGTCATAAATCTTCACGCAGCAGCCTACATTAATCTTGTCCAGGTCTACTTCATCTTCCACTACAACTTCCGCATTTTTTAAAATCTTTTCAATTTCCTCAATTCTGGCCTCTATATCGCGCTGATCATCTTTCGCAGCATCATATTCTGCATTTTCAGAAAGATCCCCCTGCTCCCTTGCCTCTTTGATTTTCTGGGCAACCTCTTTACGTTTCACAACCTTAAGGTCATGCAGCTCAGACTCTAATTTCTGCAGCCCTTCATAAGTTAATAAATTTTTCTTTTCCATAACGCAGCACCTTCCTAATATTTATCTTTATATTTATCCAATTATAATCTGTCATTTCCCTTTAACAATCACAGTATTATACCCGATAGGTACAGAAATGTCAAGATTCTGCCCTATACCCACAGCATTCCAAGGCCTTTTATAAATTGGGATATACAGTATCCCTTCCCGTATCAAACGGTAATGGCAATCCCCCTTTTGCTCCATATCCAAAATGGCGTTCACCCCTGCAAGGGAAACTTCCTCCCTGCCCTCCACCTGGACAACCAGCCCTGTATCCTCATACATTCTTTCAATATAAGCCTCAAAATATGCAGGGCGCGTTGTGGCAACCTTCAAAAAGTTTAAGTCTTTGGAAATCTGTTCCAAAACCAGCCCCACATCATCCTCATCCAGCATTGATTCTGGCGGTGTGTCAGTATCAAGAAGGAGTGGGCAAAATGTCCGGTAATCCATTTGATATAGGGCAAGCACTTCCTCCAAAATCCCCCGAAGCCTGGGTAAAAACGGATTTCCCTCCAAAACCTCTTCTACAAAGGCTTCTGCTTCTTTTTTCCTTCGGAAACGCCCTGTCAGTTTCCCAAGCATATGTTTTACCTGGCATGACAGTGCCTTTTTTCTATATTCCCTTTCGATATCATTACGCCCCCATGCCTGCCGCCCATGCGCTGGCATTTGGGAATCAGCCCCTATCCCAAAAGCCAGCCCACCCATCCAGGCTTGTTTTTCCAATTATATGAATGCCACGCCAAACATATTCCAAAAGAAGCCCCATCTTATAAATATTCCTGAAACAGCAATTCTAACTGCCTATAGGACTCAATCCCATTTATTTTCTCCCGAAGCCTGGCAGAGTTTTTATAGCCGCTGGTATACCATGCCGCGTGTTTGCGCATCTCCCGCATCCCAGCCTGTTCCCCTTTCCAGGCAGCTTGGGCTTTCGCATGGCGCAAAAGCATCTTTGCCACCTCTTGAAGGCTTGGCTTTTGCAGCTCTTCCCCTGTTTCTAAAAAATGCCGTATCTGCTGGAAAATCCACGGGTTCCCTTGGGCGCCCCTGCCAACCATAAACCCATCGCACCCTGTCTGCTGTTTCATCGCAAGCACATCTTGCCCTGTCAGAAGGTCCCCATTGCCAATGACTGGAATAGAAACCGCCTCTTTTACCTGTCGGATAATATCCCAATCTGCCTTCCCAGAATAATATTGCTCCCTCGTCCTGCCATGGACCGCCACCGCTGAGGCGCCTGCCGCTTCAATCGCCTTCGCAACCTCCACTGCATTGATATGCCCTTCGTCAAATCCCTTCCTAATCTTGACAGTGACTGGCTTACGGATGCTTTTTACTGTCTGGGAGACAATCTCATGCACTAATTTCACGTTTTTCATCAAGGCAGAGCCTTCCCCATTGTTTACCACTTTAGGAACCGGGCATCCCATATTAATATCCAGGATATCGAATGGGCGGCTTTCAATTTTTTTTGCCATTTCGCTGACAATCCATGGATCCGCCCCAAATAGCTGAAGGGAAACTGGGCGTTCTTCCTCTATAGTGGTAAGTAGTGTTTCTGTATTTTTATTATGATAAAAAATGCCTTTTGCACTTACCATTTCCATGCAAATAAGCCCTGCCCCCTGCTCTTTGCACAGCACGCGAAATGGCAGGTCGCATACCCCTGCCATTGGCGCCAAAATCAAATTATTTTCCAATATAACTTTTCCAATTTGTAACTTTTCCATCTGCCACTTATTTCCCACGGTTTTGTTTATTATAAATCAGGCGCAGCCCCTGCAGGGTCAAGGTAGGGTCGTAGATATCAATTTCATCCGTCTCATTTGCAATAATTTTGCCAAGCCCTCCTGTTGCCACCACTTTCAGGTCTTTATAGCCTGTCTCCTTTTTTGTCTGCCTGATAATGTATTCGGTCTGCCCAATCTGCCCATAAATCAAACCTGCCTGCATGCTGCTGATCGTTTCGCGTGCCAGTATGCTTTTGGGCTTACGGATTTCTATTTCTGGAAGCTTTGCCGCATCCTCCCACAATGCCTTTGCAGATGTGCGTATCCCCGGCGCAGTGACCCCAGACACAAACGTCCCTGTCCCATCCACCAAATCATAGGTCGTCCCCGTCCCAAAATCAATGACAAACACTGGCCCGCCATATTGCCCGAAAGCTGCCGCAGCATCCACAATGCGGTCCGCGCCCAACTGCCTTGGGTTCTCTGTGGCAATTCGGATACCTGTTTTAATTCCTGGCTCTACAATCACAGGCTGGATATCAAAATATTTAATAAAGGAGCTTAAGAGGGAATGCATCACATTCGGGACTACTGAGGCGATAATCACATCCTTCACCTCTTGCGGGTCTAATTTATTATGGGACACCAAATCCCGGATGCAAATGCCATATTCATCGGATGTGCGCTGAAGCTTCGTGGTCATGCGGAACGTTGCCTCTAGTTTTTCCCCGTTAAATATCCCAAATGTAATGTTTGTATTCCCAACATCCACTACTAATAACATGTTCCTTCCTCCAAATCCTCTTCTGAAAGCTCTTCTCCAAGGTAAAATACCTTAAAATACAGTTCCAGGGCCTCTAACAGTTCTTGTTTCGTACGCTGGAGCTGCTTGACCTTTAGGACGCTTCCAATATCATCGTACAGCAAATCGCCTTCATCCGCCGCAGTTTGAAATTGGAGCCTCCCCCCCTGGTCAAAAAATAGCGTAAGGGTTCCCCCAATATCCTCCGTATACAGCACACACATGATTTTTAATTCATCTTTAATGCTTGCTGGCAATGCTTCAAAATCATCATTTAAATAATACTTTTTCGTATATGCGCTGGAGCCGCACAAGACAACTTCTTCCTGATCCATGGTACCTCCTTATACATAACCATAAATCCCCCGGACAGATACCTCGCCTGAGGACACCCTGGCCACTCTGCCTTCCCGCTCTACCATCAGTTCCCCTCTGCAGTCTATCCCAAGGGCCTGCCCTTCAAATTCCCCCAAGGGGTCTAAGACCCGTACGTGGCTATTACAATTCACCAGAAGGGAATTATATTCTTCTGCACATGCTGATAAGTCCTGGGTTTGCAGGTAGGTTTCATAATAATTTTCAAACTGCCCTAGCACTTCCCCTAAAAGCCTTGCCCTGGAAACCACGATTTCCTTTCCTGCACGCTGAAGCTCCAAATCCAAAGAAGTGGCTGTTTGGGCAATTGCTTCTGGGAACTCTGTCTGATGGACATTAATCCCTGTCCCCACTACAATATGGTTCACATAGTCTACCTGCGCGCTCATTTCTGTGAGGATCCCAACTATTTTTTTGCCATTTACCACAATGTCGTTCGGCCATTTTATCCTAGCATCCAGACCGGTCAATTCCCGGATCCCTTTTACGGTTGCCAAAGCCTTTACCAAAGTCAGCATTGACGCATTGGACGGGTCAATTTCTGGCTTTAGCAGGACTGTAAAAAAAATTCCAGTCCCATGGGGGGAATTCCATCCCCTCCCCCGCCGTCCCCTGCCAGAAGACTGCATGTCCGCCACGACAACTGCGCCATGCCCTTCCCTTTGGGCTTTTTGGTCCGCAATCCGTTTGGCCTGTGTGTTCGTAGAGTCAATTTCATGAAAATAATAAACAGGATGCCCCATCCATCTAGTACGCAGGCGGCTTTCCACTTCTTCTTTGGATAAAATATCCGGCACAGAAATTAACCGGTAACCTCTGTTTTGTACAGCCTCTATTTCATAGCCAGCCTCTTTCAACTGTTTGATTGCCTTCCACACTGCAGTCCTTGAAACCCCTAATTCACTGCACAGCCCCTGCCCAGAAATAAATTCCCCATTTTCTGTCTGGCGCAGCATCTGCAAAATTTTTGTCCTCATCCGCTACCTCCCATAACATAACCCTATAGCGCCAAACGGATTTATTTTAACGTTGCATACATAATTGCCTTAATGCTATGCATACGGTTTTCTGCTTCATCAAACACTACGGACTGGCCGCTCTCAAATACCTGGTCTGTCACTTCCATTTCAGCCAATCCATATTTCTCATAAATTTGTTTTCCAATGGCAGTCCCTAAATCATGGAACGCTGGGAGGCAATGCATAAAGATTGCTTCTGGTTTTGCATAGGCCATAACTTTTTGGTTGACCTGGTAAGGCATCAGCTCCTTTATCCTTCCTTCCCAGGCTTCTTCTGGCTCGCCCATAGACACCCATACGTCTGTATAGACTACGTCCGCGCCAGACGCGCCTTCTTCTACATTGTCTGTCAAGGTTACAGAACCTCCTGTTTCTTTTGCAACTCCTTTACAATAAGACACTAATTCCTGGTCTGGGAAATAATTTTTGCTGGTGCATGCCACAAAATCCATGCCCAGCTTGGCACAAGCCACCATCAGGGAATTCCCCATATTATAACGGGCGTCCCCCATGTATACGAATTTAATATTTTTTAAGCGCCCAAATTTCTCCTGGACTGTCATCATGTCCGCAATCATTTGGGTAGGGTGGAACTCATTTGTCAGCCCATTCCATACAGGCACGCCCGCATGTTCTGCAAGCTCCTCCACAATTTCCTGCCCATAGCCGCGGTACTCAATGCCGTCAAACATCCTCCCCAATACCCTTGCGGTATCCCGGATGCTTTCTTTTTTCCCAATTTGGGACCCTGACGGGTCCAGGTATGTTACATGCATCCCCAAATCATGGGCTGCCACCTCAAAAGAACAACGGGTCCTGGTGCTTGTCTTTTCAAAAATCAATGCAATATTTTTCCCCTTTAATTCATCATGGGCAATCCCCTGCTTCTTTTTTTCTTTTAATTCCTCGCCTAGCGCAATCAAATATGTAATTTCCTCTGGTGTAAAATCCTTTAGCTTCAAAAAACTCCGTCCTTTTAAATCCATAGTCCTATCCTCCCTAAATGAAACGGGCTGCCACATCCGGCGCGACAGCCCATTGCTGATAAACTAACCCTCTTTCCCAATCTCTGTCAGAGATTTTGCCAAGCCTGCCAAACCTTGAATTTCTGATGGGATAATAATCTTAGTGGCTTTTCCATCAGCAGCTTTTTCAAATGCTTCCAAGCTCTTTAACTGCAGCACCGCGCCATCTGGAGCCGCTTCCTTTAAGAAACGCAGGCCATCTGCATTCGCTTTCTGAATCCGTAAAATTGCTTCTGCCTCGCCTTCCGCTTCACGCATCGTTGCTTCTTTCTTAGCCTCCGCACGGAGGATTGCTGCCTGTTTTTCCGCTTCCGCATCTAATATTGCAGACTCTTTCTTGCCTTCTGCCACCAGGACGGTAGCTGTTTTCTCACCTTCCGCCTGAGTAACGGCTGCACGGCGCTCACGCTCTGCCTTCGCCTGCTTCTCCATGGCATCCTGAATCTGCTGCGGTGGGATAATATTCTTTAATTCCACGCGGTTGACCTTTATTCCCCAAGGGTCGGTAGCCACATCCAGGGACGCCCGCATTTTCGTATTGATCAATTCCCTGGAAGTCAGCGTCTCATCCAACTCCAAGTCGCCAATAATATTACGGAGCGTAGTTGCCGTTAAGTTCTCAATTGCCATAATCGGGTTTTCCACGCCATAGGCAAAAAGCTTGGGGTCGGTGATCTGAAAATACACAACCGTATCTATCCGCATGGTAACATTATCTTTCGTAATAACCGGCTGGGGAGCAAAATCCACTACCTGCTCTTTTAGCAGCACACGTTTTGCCACCCTGTCAATAAAAGGCACTTTAAAATGCAGCCCTACTCCCCAAGTCCCCTGATATCCTCCCAGCCGCTCAATAACAAGCGCATGTGCCTGGGGGACAATCTTCACACAGGAAGCCACAAGGATTAACCCAAACAAAATCAGCAACAACAAAATAATATATCCTACCATTAATATTATCCCTCCTTAAATCCTGCTTCTTTTCTCTTTACCAGCAGCTTCACACCGCTGATTTCCACAATTTCCACCTTTGTTTCCCTAGGGATGGACTCGTCGTCCACAGACCTTGCAGACCACTCCTGGCCGCTGATGCTGACCAGCCCCTCAGCCCTCAGGTTATCAATGTCCTGTATCACAATGCCCGTCTTCCCAATCAGGCTTTCCGCATTGGTCTTTGCCCTGTCCTTATTGAAAAATTCAACCGCCAGCGGCCTTGTAACAGACAATAGGACAATCGACGCTACAACAAACAATATGCTCTGTACCAGAAGATTGGCTCCAAGCAAGCTGGCAAGAAATGCAACCAGCGCCCCTCCTGCAAACCAAATGGTAGTAAGCCCAAGCGTGATAATCTCGATTACCGCCATCACAACAATTACAACTAACCAGAAAATACCATCCATAAATTCCCTCCTTTCAGAGCGTTTCATTTATCTTACTATATTTTTGCACATATTACAATATTTAATCAGGCAAAACAAAAACCGCAGCATCTATTGGGGAATTTCCACCCCGCCGATGCTGCGGCCTGCTGATTTCCACTATTATTTAGAAAAATACATGGTTTCCAATTACGATTCCTGATGCGCCAGAAGCTGCATTGCGGAAACTTGTTGCCCCGCCTACATTGCTTGCGCCGGCAATTGCTTCTTGCGCCGCCTGCATGCAGCTCCCAGAAACACCGCCTGCCAATGCATTTGCCAGCATTCCGTTGGATGCCGGGGTGAACTGCCCGCCCTGATAGATAACGCCGGAAATGCTTCCAGCATACCCAGCACGAACCCGGTTCATAACGACAGCCCCAACTGCCAACTGCCCTTCATAAGGCTCGCCGCCTGCCTCGCACTGAATCAATGCCGCCAATAATGTAACGTCATCATAAGATGCGGATACTGCCCCCCTCTGGGAAGGCTCAGCGCTTGCCTGCTGTGCTTTTTTTGCTTCTTCTGCTTCAGCTGCAGCGATTGCCGCCCGCTCTTCTTCAATGGAAATGGCTTTGCCCAATTTCAGCTCAACATTTACATATTCTGCGCTGACATAACCAACGCCTTCATCCATTTTTACTGCAACCCAGCCTTCTGCTGCTTCTGCTCCTGTATCTACCTTAATCTTGCCGCCTTCCTCCAATACATCTAAAATTGCTGTATCTTCTGATGCAGAAGTATTTTCCCGAACCCTTACGCCGCCAGTGACAGCAATGGCATATGTGGTCCCTACCTGATTCGCAAGGTCTTCTGCTTCCAGTCCAGTAACGCAATACTCATTTTTTACATAGCCTTCCACGCTTCCAGAACTGATTTTTGTCCATTCATCGCCTTTTTCTAAAATTTCTGCGGAAGCCCCTTTATGAAGTTTTCCTGCAAGCTCTGCCTCATCGGAAGGCTCTGTGCGGATATTTAAATAATCCTCCACATTTGGCAGCAGTTTGGATGCCCATGGGGAAACTTCTTCCGTTCCCACTGCAACAAGCTCATTCTTCACCTGCTCTTCTGGCTTAGCGCCTTCCTTGTTTTCCTCTGGCTTTGTTTCTTCCTCTGATTTTGCCTCTTCTTCTTTTTTCGGCTGCTCTGCTAGCGCCTCAGCCTGGGAATCCTCTTCTTTATGTTCTATTTCTTCTTTGTCTTCCTTACCTTCGCCATCCTTCGGATGCTCTTCCGTTATTTCTTCATCAGCTTCAGATATTTCCTCTTCCTTCGCTGGTTCTGTTTTTAGTGCCTCTGCGAGAAGCCCCACGCTCACCGGTTCTGATTCAGAATGATTCTCTGCCGCCTTGTTGTCGTCTAAAACTTCCTGTATATCTTCTGCTTCTTGTTCAGGTTCGTGTTCCATGATGGACGCTGCCACGATGTCCTTCACTTTCCTTATCTTTGTCGCAGCCACTAACTCATCATTGAATTCTACCGGTTCTGCTGATAATTCTACCTCCTGGCTGTCTGGAACCTGAGATGTTGCATTTGTGCCGCAGACAGTTGAAACTGTAAGCGCCAGCGAAAAAGCTGCAACGATTCCACTTTCCATAAGCTTCTTATCGAATTTCATATCAACCTCCTGAATTTCTGCTAAAATAACATTTAAATTTTCTTTAAAATTTTGTATGCTATTTTATTCAATTTTGTTACAATTGTTACGAACTTGTTACACTATAGCAAAGAAATTGTAAATTGTCAAGCTATCAGCCTGAAATTTATTTTGATAACTAGCGCCCCCATCTTTTTTACCGCCGCTCCCTTCCCGCTTATTTGCCAAAAATTTTTAAACTATTGTATAATTTTTCCTACTTTTTTCCTTTTTCTTGTAAAAAAATAAGCAAACTGCTATAATAGTAGGAATATTAAAGTGAAAAGGAGGATATCTTTGTGAACGAAGAAAATTTCCTATCCCCAGAAAAAAAGGCTGTCCCTTCTGGAAGATTTAAGCTGACTTCCATTAAAATGAGAGTTGTGGCCGTTGTCCTCTTCTCAATTATTGCATCAGTCCTTTTAAGTATTTGTATTATTATCCCCGATGTTAGGAAAAATATAACAAATACAACCCAGAGCTATATGTATGACCTTACCAACTCTTACGGGAAAGTTTTAGACCAAAACGTAAAAGTCTCTGTCATGCACCTGCGCAGCGACCGCTTAGAAAATCTACTTAGCGGCGTTGGGTTACAAAATGTAGGCTCCAGTTACTTTTATGTAATAGATTCTGACGGAACTGTGATCTACCACCCTGACAACGAAAAAATGGGGAAATCTACAGGCATAGAACCCGTTGCCCAAATCGTAGCGTCTCTGGACGCTGGCGATGTGCCGCAGCCCGATATACTTCATTATGAATATAATGGAAAGAGCAAATTTTCTTCTTATTATGTCATAGGAGGGGGAAAAGCAGTTTTACTTTTAGCTGCAGAAGAGTCAGAAATCCTTAAGCCAGTAAATGACGTGGCCAAACGTGCGATTATTTACTGTTCTATCTTTGCCACAATACTTAGTATTTCTGGTTACTTGACAATTTCTAAAATGACAAAGCCAATAATTATTATTTCAGAAATAGTTGGAAAGTTTGCAAATATGGACCTCTCCAAAGATACGCGACTGGAAAAAATCAGCAGGCGCAGAGATGAAACAGGGATGACTGGGGCTGCATTGATATCACTACGCGAAGCTTTGGCAGGCATTATTTCTGATATCCAGCAGCAAAGCGCATTGCTGTTTAACACTGCTGAATCATTGACAAACAGCGCGACCGTAACCTTTGGGACTGTCCAGAATGTAGAACGTGCCGTCAATGAGATTGCCGCTGGGGCAACAAACCAGGCGGAAGAGACACAAAAGGCAACAGACGATATTCTTTTAATTGGAAATATGGTAGAGAACACTTCTTCTGAAGTCTCCTCCCTGCGCACAATTGCGCAATCCATCAAAAGCTCCAGCGACCATGCTAATATGACGCTCCATGAACTGGATTCCATTAACCGGCGCGCAATAGATTCTATTAACATTATCTATGAACAAACCCATACCACCAATGAATCTGCTTTGAAGATTAAAGAAGCTACAAGCTTGATTTCCGCCATCGCAGACGAAACAAGCCTATTGTCTTTAAATGCTTCTATTGAGGCCGCACGGGCGGGGGAAGCCGGACGTGGATTTGCAGTAGTCGCTTCCCAGATACAGAAACTTGCAGAACAGTCCAATGAATCTGCCCAAAGAATTGACAAAATTATTTTTAACTTATTGGAAGATTCCCAAAAGGCAGTAGAAACCATGGAGTCTGTTCGGGAAATTATGGTTCAGCAAAATGAAAATGTAACCAAGACAGGCTCTACCTTCTCACAGGTTCAGGGAGGGATTTTAACTTCTGTCACAAATGTTGATTCTATTGCCAGCCGAACCGACCAATTAAATTCTGCCCGTGTAAACATTGTAGATGTTGTGCAGAACTTAACCTCCATCGCTGAGCAAAATGCTGCAAACACACAGGAAACCTCTGCCGCTGTTATGGAAGTCTCAAATGTCATGCATGAAATTTCCAACCATGCTTCTAAATTGCAGGAAATTGCATATTCTTTGGAAGAAAATATGAATGCATTTCAGTTATGACATTGATATATCACAATTATGCGGGCGACAGCTGAAAACAAGCCCACTTCAACTCCCCTGCACCCTCAATCTTGGTGGGGCTTTGACTTTTTGATGCGCGCGGACGAATTGCGGAGTAATATACTTCATTTGCGCGCTGCGCATCTCAATTTTTTTCTAATTTAGATTAGGAAAGATTCTTTCACACTTTAGCATGGCAAGGACTTTCCTAATTAAAAGAACACCAAAAAATCTCCTATAGAACACCAACTTGCAAAAACACTGGATTCTATAGGAGATTCCTATTTGGGATGAATGGGGCAAAACTGGTAAGCCAGAGCCCCCAATCCCATTACTTTCTTACAGCCTCTTTAATAATTCTTCCCGTTCTGCTTCATACCCAGGCTTCCCAAGCAATGCAAACATATTGCGCTTATAGCTCTCAACCCCTGGCTGGTTAAATGGGTTCACTCCCAGCAAATACCCGCTTAACCCACAGGCAAATTCATAGAAATAGAACAACTCACCAAGATAAAATTCATCCTGTTTTGGGATGTTTATCACAAGGTTTGGCACATTCCCGTCTGTATGCGCCAGGATTGTCCCATTCATTGCGCTCTTATTGACGAAATCCATATCTTTGCCAGCAAGATAGTTCAGCCCATCTAAGTCAACTGGCTCCTGATTGATCTTTACCGTATGGCGTGACTCCTGCACATTCATAACGGTTTCAAACATAATCCTTGCGCCATCTTGAATAAACTGCCCCATAGAATGCAGGTCTGTGGTAAAATCTACGGATGCTGGGAAAATACCCTTCTGGTCTTTCCCTTCACTTTCCCCATAGAGCTGTTTCCACCATTCTGAAACATAGTGGAGCGTTGGCTCATAGTTTGCAAGCACTTCCACTGTTTTGCCTTTCCTCAGCAGAATATTGCGGACTGCTGCATACTGCATTGCGTCATTGTCACAAAACGTTTTATTTAACGCTGTCTCACGCCCGGAAGCCGCGCCTTCCATCAACTTATCAATATCAGCCCCGCTTACTGCGATAGGAAGCAGCCCAACCGCTGTCAAGACAGAAAAACGCCCGCCTACGTCATCTGGAACTACAAAAGTCTCATACCCTTCTTCTGTTGCAAGGCCTTTCAGCGCCCCTCTTGCTTTGTCAGTTGTCGCATAAATTCTCTTTGCTGCGCCTTCTTTTCCATATTTCTTCTCTAACAGTTCCTTAAATACACGGAATGCAATTGCTGGCTCTGTAGTTGTCCCTGATTTGGAAATAACATTCACGGAAAAATCGCGGTCACCGATCACTTCTATCAATTCTGCAAGGTATGAACTGCTAATGCTGTTTCCAGCAAAATATATTTCTGGCGTTTTCCGAATCTCTTTGGAAACAATATTGTAAAATCCGTGCCGTAAGAAATCAATTGCAGCCCTTGCGCCCAAATAAGAGCCGCCAATCCCAATTACTACCAGGACTTCGGAATCTCCCTGGATCTTTTCAGCCGCTTTTTTGATTCTTGCAAATTCTTCTTTGTCATAGTCTACTGGCAAATCCAGCCAGCCCAGAAAGTCATTTCCTGCGCCCTTTCTTGAAACTAATAATTCCCTGGCATCCTCCACCAGCTTGGTCATATAGCTAATCTCTTCCTGGCTGATAAAATCAGATGCCTTTCCATAATCAAATGATACTTTTCCCATGATTCCACTCCTTTATCTTTTATTATGTTCATTAAAAGAACCCATAAATTAGAATTCTTCATTCTACTTATTGGAATATTGTAACAAATCTGCCCCGCTTCGTCAAACGTAAAAGGCTAATTAGGAAAAGTATTCCTGCAATACCGCGTTCACCAGTTGCTCCTCTTCCATCTTCTTTTGTTCTTTTTCCAAAGCTTGTCCCTTCTCCTCTTGTGCATCCTGCACCTGCGCCTGCACTTGTACAGATTGCTCCTCTTCCTCTTCTTCCCTAAGGATTACGTCAAAATACGCCTGTATGTTCCCTATGATATTTCCAAGGCCCTTATTCAGCCTTTTTATCTGTCTCAAAATTCCTATCAGAAGCATTAAAGCAATCAGCGCAAGTAAAAAAGCCGCCGCCTCTGTTAGGATTTCATTGTATTTCTGCAAATAAAACATCCATTTCTCCATAAAGCATGTCCCTCCTTTCCGTAAATGCACAGGGATCCCCCGCCGATTAGACAGTGTATGCCTGTTAGTCTCCATTATAAATATTCTTTCTCAATCTGTGAAGTAGCTAAAAAGTTTTTTCGCCGCATATTCCCCTAACTTTCGACTTCCTGCCTCTCTTGACATTTTTGGAGAACAGTATAAGATAAGAGTAGTGCAAATACTATAATATTCAGGAGGCTACCATGAAAAGAATTGTTTTAACAGGCGGCGGGACTGCCGGACATGTAACACCAAATATCGCCCTGCTTCCAAGATTAAAAGAGTTAGGCTATGACATACATTACATTGGCTCTTATGATGGCATTGAACGCAAATTAATAGAACAATATAAAATCCCTTACTATGGCATTTCCTCTGGCAAACTACGCCGATATTTTGACTGGAAAAACTTCTCTGACCCATTCAAAGTCATCAAGGGCTACGGCCAGGCACGCGCTTTATTAAGAAAATTAAAGCCAGACGTGGTGTTTTCAAAGGGCGGTTTTGTCTCCGTCCCTGTAGTAATGGCGGCAAAGCACCGGAAAATTCCAGCAATTATCCACGAATCGGACATTTCTCCTGGACTTGCCAATAAGCTTGCCATCCCAAACGCTTACAAAGTGTGCTGTAATTTCCCTGAAACACTGAAATACCTTCCTTCTGACAAAGCTGTCCTGACTGGCTCCCCCATCCGTCAGGAATTACTTTCTGGCAACCGCCTAAATGGGCTTACATACTGCCAATTTAAGCTGGGAAAGCCTGTCATTATGGTAGTTGGGGGCAGCAGCGGCTCCCAATTCATCAACGATGTGGTACGCAGCCTGCTTCCAGACCTGCTAAAAGATTATCAAATACTTCATCTCTGTGGGAAAGGGCATCTGGACAATTCATGGAAAGACACGGAAGGGTATGCACAATTTGAGTATGCAAATAAAGAATTGAGCGATATGTTCGCTTTAGCGGATATTGTGATTTCTAGGGCAGGCGCCAACGCCATATGCGAACTGCTGGCGCTTCGCAAGCCCAATATCTTAATCCCCCTTTCCGCTAATGCCAGCCGGGGGGACCAAATCTTAAATGCCCGTTCTTTTGAACGTCAGGGCTTTAGTATCGTGATTGAAGAAGAACATCTGAATAACATTGTCCTATTAGATGCTATTCAAAAGCTGTTCCAAAACCGAAGCAGCTATGTAGATGCCATGGCACAAAGTGAACAGCTAAATTCTGTAGAAAAGGTAGTGCAGTTATTAGAACAGGCAGTGGCGCAGAACTAACAAGCCCCTGCAAAAAATAGACATAATAACCCTGCAAAACCAACCCATTAGCGGGCAGTATGCATAGAAGGATGCTGCCTGCTAAAAGGAAAGTTGGCATAAAATATATGCCTTTGGCTCTGGGGGCATTCACCAGATTTCCGTGCCTGCCTGGCTGCTTGGCACATCGCCCGCTGGAAGGAATGATGTTAGGCAAAAGAGCCTGCCCTATTTTCTCAAGCTTGACTTCTATCCGCAACGCCTTATCCCTACAAACGGAGGCTCTGGCAAATATGGGCTTATTATACCATTCCCATAACGCTTTATCCCTGCAAACGGAGGCTCTGGCAAATCCCTTCCAACTCTTCTGGAGAGAGTTCCACATGGTTCCAGCACATAGTATCCTGGTTGCTATCCCCTTTATGCCTTGGAAGTAAATGAATATGGAAATGGAACACTGTCTGCCCTGCCACTTCCCCGTTGTTTTGGATAATATTAAACCCATCGCACCCTAATACCCCTGAAATATGTGTTGCTAGTTTCTTTGCAAGCACCATTGCAGAAGCTGCAATATCCTCTGGCAATTCAAAAATATCAGCATAATGCTTTTTGGGGATAATCAGGGCATGTCCTTTCTCTGCTGGGTTAATATCCAAGATAACCCGAAAATCCTCATCTTCATAAATTGTCTTAGATGGGATATCCCCTGCTGCAATTTTACAAAAAATACAATCTTGCCCTTCCATTTTTAATCCTCCTTACTTAATTGAAAATAAATATTTGATCCAGCATTTTCAACGTTTTAAAGTTTCCCTTTGCGGTCATTTCCCCTGTCATAAATGCCCGCTGGAAGCTCATCCGCCCCTGGACAATATTATCCATAACTGTTGTTGTAAGCTTTGTGTACACATCTATTTTATCTCCCTGCCCATAATGGACACGAAGTTCATCATTGTGGACTTCCACCGTCAAAGGCTTCTTTTTCCCGTCCACCATAAAGAGATATGTGGCTGAAAAATCCTTCTGTGGGACAAAATGGGCTTCCAGCTCCATAAGATAAGCTACGTCTTCACTTTCCTCACTTTGCCCCAGCATATCCTTAAACATGCTGCTCAATTCTTCAATATCCTCTTTCTGTTTCTTCACATATACATCATCCGAAACATATTTTGACAACTGCTCGCTTTCTTGTGGCGTCAGCTCCAACTGCTGTGGGCGCAGGATTGACTGTTTCACTGCTTGGTTGCTGTTCGGAAGGCTTTTTAGCTTCTGAGAAATAGTGCGGTATAAATTTTCCGCTTTTTTCTCTATCAATACCGTATAATCACGGTTCATTTCAAAAGAAATCAAATCTTCCACATATCCGCACAGGCCTGCGCAAGGAAGCCCGCCTAAGATTTCCCAGGCGCTTGCAAGGGTAATCTCGCCCTCCCGTTCTCCATAAGTCGTAGACATTACGATTGGCTGCATATAAGTAGCCGCAATTTTCTCCTTGTCCCCATAGAGCCAGCAAGAGTCCAGAAATTGCTGCATATAACCGCCAATCCCCAGCCATTCAATTGTCGTTGCCAGAATAATCCCATCTGCATCTTTAATTGTCTGCGGCAAGGTAGAAATACTGTTTTTATGTTCATAAATGTTATAACGATCCACCGTCACCCGAAGTTCCACTAAAACTTCCTGCATTTTATCAATCACGTATAAAGTGGGGTCATCCAAAAGCCCCCGCCCGCCATAATAAATATTTACTTTCATACCAAAGCCTCCAAATTTATCAATGTCTTTAGTATATAAATTTTTAGCAGCAAAGTCAACTACCATGAATTTTAGGAAAATAAATATTCCTCTGCCCCAAACCGGATGCGGTCATTTTTGGATAATTTCCGTTTCTGGCGGTATTGCACTGGCTCCCCATTTAAAAAAGTCCCATTTGTGGAATTCAGGTCTTCCAAATAAAAGTTTTCTCCCTGCCTGGTAATTTTGGCATGGAGCCTGCTGACCCCCTCCGCATCAATGACCCCTGCTGCCTGCTCCCTGTTCTTCCCAAGCAAGAATTCCTCCCCTTCAACCTGTATGTCCCCACACCCACGGTTTCCCTGATATGCCAGCCTCCCTATTGTTTCCTGCCCACAGATTCCGAGTATTTCCGTAGGGTGCGCCTCCACTTTTTGCAACGCCCCATCTATGCCTGCATATGTTTCTGCTGCGTTCTGGCATACCTGGCTTTCTATATGATTGAATGCTTTACTTTTCACAGGTTTTGCTTCCAATTCCGTTTGCAATAGGGTTTTTCCTTCTTTGGGTTTATTCCCCCATCTAGTTCCTCCCTTTTCCTTAAAAATTACCTTTCGGGTTTTCTCTTTTGCTCTTGTTTTCTTGAACTTTCCTGTTTCTGCCGCTGGCTTATTGCCTGTGAATCCTTTTGGCATTATCTCCTTGCATTTATCCAGGAATTTTACAAGTGTTGGGTTATCCTCTGCCCAGCTTATTGCCTTTTCTTGTAACTTTTCCCATAGTTTCTGCTTTCTTTGCGGCAAATTTTCTATCGGCTGTCCCTGTGGCTCTTCCTTAACAGATGCCCTAACTTCTTTTTCTGGTTCCATAACTATCTCATCCAGAAACCCTTTTTTCCTTACTTGTTCAAGAATTTCCCGTATACTGGTATTTTCCATAATGCACATTTGGTATACCTGATAGGCTAATTCTGCCGCAGCCTGTTCCTGATGGTCAACCTTGCGAAGCACCTGTTCCATATACCGTTCAAAAGCCTCTGGAAAGCTTTGGCTCCAAAAGGGAAGGTATGTAAAGTAGATGCTTCCATCTTCCAAGCTTACGTAGATATATTCTGATTCCAGGCAGATTCCATCTTCCCGCAGCAAATAGTCTGGCAAGGCAGTGCATAATTCCTGAACTGCACAGAGTAACCCCCACAAAATACCATATCCCATTTTTTTCCCAGACAGATAATCGTCTATCTGCTGCTTCCCACTGATATCATACATATAATTAGCGTTCCCTTCCGCACGGATTATTTCCATCCCCAGCAAACACGGTATTTTCCTTCCTTCTGCCATCTGCAATTCATAGCTTTCTATCACTTTTTCCTGGCTTGCCACGCACATATAGCTTTTCTGAAGGCTTCTTTTGTATGTTACTTCCATCTGAACCCATCCCTTCTATCCACTGATAAAGCTTCCCAATAATTCTAACCTCTGAAATGTTTCAGAAGGTTTGAAATCTTCCCACATTTCCTGTTTTTTCACTGTTTGTGCCACTTGCGCATACAGCTCCAGCCCTTGGTTCAGAAGCAGGAAAATAACAAACAGCACAATTGGCACCACCAAGGAAGCCTCCACTGTCAGGCTCCCCTTTGCTTTCCATCTCATAACAGCCACCTTGCCAACATAAAGAGGTACGACGCTAACAGAAAAGGCGCAAACGCAACTGTCTCCTTTCCCCTTTTCCTTTTAAATACAAGCAGCCCCAATGACCAGCATGCCGCCAGGAGCAAACCTGTAAAAAATAATTCTAGGTTCCCTAAGCCTCCCAGATACACGCCTGTCACTACCAGTAAAACCCCATCGCCCATCCCAATGCTCCCTTTGCTGAGCCAACTAAAAAACATCATTGCCGCCCCCAGAAAGATTCCCCAGGCTATGCTGTATATGGAGCATACAGGAAAAAATAGGTGGAGCCATACGCCCCCTATGCCAAACAACAGTATATAGGCAACTGTCAATTCTTTTTTCCTGATATCTTCCCAACTGCATAAACTTAATAACCCCAACAACACAAATTTTTGCATCTTATTTCCCTCCACATCTTGAACAGGGTTTTTTATCCCCTGCCTGTTCCTTTGGCACCATAAAAATTGTCCTTTTTAGTCCGCTGCAATCTATCTTTCCATGGTAATGCCCTCCTTCATTGGTAATATAAACCGTCCTCCCCGTTTTCCCGCCCTTTATGCAATGCCCGCATGGCTTATAAGCTTTCCAGGCTGGGCTGCTGTTTGGCACTGCTCGAATTGAAAGCTTTAAATGGGTGCATCCCCGGCTCAAATGATAGACATGTTGTGTCGGCGTAACATACACCCACTCTACCCCTTTCTCCTTATCAGCGCTCCCTTCCTGATTCCCCACCCAGCGGTGCATTCTGCATCCATCTGTCAGCTTTATGCCCTTTTTCCCAAAAAAACGCAATGGGAACATAACACGGTATGTAACGGCTGCATCAATATAGAGCAAATCTGCCGTGGTATTTTTCAAAGAGAATCCTGCCAAACCAAATTCTATGCCAGACAATGGGCAGCCCTGTTCTGCCAATTCTTTATAAAATGCCGCTTTTGTCAGGTTTTTTACTTCTTTCTCTGAAACCCTTCCCATTAGGGAAACCTCTGCCGCTGCCTTATCCAGGCAATTCCCCACGATATATTGAACCTGCACAACCCGAAATAAATACAGCACCATTACGGCTGCAAACAGGAATATAGGCAAGACACAAGCCGCCTCTACGGTCAAGCTTCCCGGAAACAAGGTATGGGAAAGTGCCTTTGGTGGGGATTTCCCCTTGTAATTTTCTTTATCTATTTGGCTGAGAGAGATTTTTTCGCTTTCCTTTCTTATTATCCAAGGCACTTTCCCATACCTCCTTCCCATAAATCATAAAAACCTGTTCAAATATCCCTAAGTAAGTTATGGGGCATAGACTGGCCTGCCCTTTTGTCCCCAAGGGCAGGGGGATTTGCACCCACAGGGGACTTACCCTCGCGGCATTCGCCAACTCTCCGCGTGGATGCATCTGCTTGGCTCATTGCTCGCGGGAATAAAACAATTGTTCCTTGCTGTTAAAATAATAGGCCCCGCCTTTTTCTTTCACGCCCGCCACAAATCCCAAAAACAGGATATTGGATTGATACAATGCCTCCGCCTCCATCCCATAGATAACATAGTCCATACGAAATTGCCCTTCCCCTGGCTCCATCCTAATATTTTGCTCTATAATATCCATTGCCCGGTACGCCAAGGTCTCCTCTTGTATGGTAAGGAGCAAAATCTGCAAATACTCCCGATAACTTAACCCTGTTTCTTCTTTCTCTGTTTTTTGGCCTAGGACCTTCTCCCCGGAAAATATATCACTTTTCCATTCTGACGGTTCTTTTACCAAAGGAATTTTTCCGCCTGCCAGCAGGCACCGCACATCCAGTACGCTTTCCATATAGCTCCATGCCAAAAGGATACCAATTTGAACGGCTTGCACCAAAGGTGCAATCCCGGTAAACCCTGCCGCCGCAGCAGCCATTTCCAATGCCAGCGCTTTCTTCTTCTCATCTTTCATAATTGCCATAAAGTTCCCAGCTTCCCGAATGAGCAGCAATTCCTTTACTGTCTGCTCCAAATTCTCTCTGTCTGTCGCCTTGCCCCCAATGCAATATTCCAGTTCGTAATCCAATACATGGTTCTTACTGCCGCCTGTGCCAGCTCCATTCTGGCAGGAGAGATAATAGTTTAGGTACTGCACCAGCCATAATTTTTCCAAGCTTTCTGTCCCTTTTTCCACCAAATTCCCCTTTTCCTTTTTACGTTTCCCCATACTGCCATCCAAGGAAATGCCTTTCCCGGAAATTGCAGATGGGTTTTCCACAATTAAGGCCAGCATTGGGGACTTTTTCCACACTTTTACAAAATCCATTGGGTTTTTTGGCAGTTTATCCACAGGTACCGTACCATGCCCTTCCATGATGCCTGGTTTTTCGCCTTCTTCCGTTTCTTCTTTCCCTTCTTTCCAACTTTTTGCCTCTGACTCTGCGTTTTGGGCTGTATCCCATTTTTCCCCCAACTCTTTCCTATCCTCTGCCAGCTTCCCTCCAGATTCCAGTTTTTCTTTTAAAGATTCTACGGTATCCAGGGCAAGCTGTTCCTTAATTGCCTTACATGCCTGTATCCGAAAGGGGATTCCTCCATGGTCGGACGCCAGCCCATATTTTGTCACTTCAATATTTTTTAACGCAATCTGATAAAAGCTGGATCCCCTTTGTTTTAGGGCATCTTCTTTAACCATCCTCCCTTCCAAAGCCGACAGGTTAAACTGTCCCTCCCAATCACCCCCATCCAGAAACAGCAAGCGGTAATCCCTCCACAATGGCATATGGTACGCCCCAAATGCAGAGGTAAGGCTAAGTTTCAAGTTACGCTGGGCAATCATTGACAGCCCTTGTACCCTGACGGCCTCCAGCAAGGAAAAAAATAGTGACAGCACAATGGTAAGGGTGAGTGCAAGGAATAATGTGACTGACCCAGCGCATGCGCCTTTTCCTGGTTCAGATCTTTTTGGCATTATCTGTGACCTTTTTCAATACATTTGAGACAACTGCAGAAATTTGTGTCTTAAACAATGCAACCAGGCTGATTAAGACCACAATAATTAAAATCACTTCAACCACGCCCATCCCATCTTCTTCTGTTAAAAACCTTTTAAATTCTTTCATCTTATTCCCTCCTGAAATATTATATTTATCTCTATTTGACCCGCGCGGCATTCGCCAAATACCCGCGCACGCGCGGCTGTATGGCTTATTGCCCACGGAAATAAACTTCATACTGTTAGGCCTGAAATGTAAGCCCTGCTGGCGCAAGTAAGATTACAAGCACAACTACAAGCATCATGCCCATTGGAAGCAGCAATTTTGTGCCTGCCTCTTCCCCCATTTTCCTGGCTTGTGCCTTCCTTAGCTCAAACGCTTCCCGTTCCTCTGTGTCCAGCAAACGCTGCATTCCTTTTGCCCCCTTTCGTATATTCTGCACAATCAAAGAAGATAATTTCCGATAAACGCTGAGGCGGCAGCGTTCCCCGAAATTCTCAAATGCCTGCAGTTCCCCAACCCCTTGTTGGATTTCATGTAATGTTGCCACCATTTCTTCATAAGCCTCCCGCCTTGGCATATGGGATCGCTTCCTCAGTGCCTGATAACCAGATGTTATTTTTTCCCATGCGCAAGTAATGTTCATCCCAGCCCCTAAAAGCAACGACAATTTACTGATTATTTCTGGATAATCCAACATCATTTGGCGGCGGCGCTCCATTTCCTTTTTCTTCCTCCCTTCTTTTTCGGAACAAATTATCCCGAATGCGCCTGCCAGCCCTAGAAAGGCGGCAGCTATGGCGCGGTTTTCCCTTTGCTCGCTCCAACGGACGCCAATCCCATCCACTTCCTTTGGGAGTTGTAAAAATTCCGTATCCTCCCTATTGTTCTCCGATGCCAAAAGCTGTTGTAATTTTTCAGCAAACAACTCCTTTTTCGATTTGTCCCGAGGGACTGCCTGGACAAAAAAGGCATACAGGCACGTCTCCCCCTGACAGCTTAGCTCTGCTGACACCTCTACAAAAACAGGTTCTGCCAATGTATCCGTAATCTTTCCTGTAATATCAAAAACATCATAATCCGAAAAATGGTACTCTGCCGTCACCGCCCCTCCCTGTAAAGCCTCAGGCAGGTATAAGGGCTTTGAAACACGCTCCAGAGAAGGATTCTCACCTAAAATCAATACATCAAGCTCCTGTTTGGCATCCTTCAAGCATTCCTGCCTCTGCTCTTTTGTCAGCTTCTTTTCTTCAATTTGGATGGTCAGCGGATATTGCTCCAACATCCCGTCTGCATCAATTAGGTATTCCTTTTCCTTCTCTCCCCCGCCAGGCGGGTTCCTCCCAACCTGGCTTTGGGTTTCGCTTGAACTATCTAGCTGCCAAAAGGCTGACGCCAGTAAAAAACCTGCTGCCAATACCAGAGCCGCCTGCTGTACTTTTTGATGGATCCCTCTTTTTCTCATCTGCCAGGCGGCAATGCCGCAAACAACTGCCCCCAAAATATAACCCATAGCCCCTCCTTTCCCTATACCTGGATTGCCACAATTTTCTCTGCAATCTTAATAGCGCACCCATATACCAAAAGTGAGATTGTCATTATCCCTGCGCCCAGCCAATTTCCATAAAGCGGATCCAAAAATTCTGGGGAAGTAAGCCCCACATAGAGCAAAATTCCAAAAGGGACCAGGTCCATAATCTTCATTTCCATCCTTTTTGCCGCAAGAAGCACCTCGATTTCCCGTTCTACCTCCGCTTTCTGGCTTATTTTATCTACGGTATTTTGAAATATTTTCATAAAATCTCCGCCGCTTCTCTTTGCAAAGCAAAAGACCTGGGTAAAACTATTAATCTCCTCTACGCCGGTTCGCTCTGCCAAATCTTCCAGCAACACTTCCAATGTAATGCTGAGGCGTACCTGATGGTTGATGTAGGCAAACTCTTTCGCCATAAGGCTCCCTTCCCCATAAAGCCTCGCAAATTCCTGCCTGGCATGCACAAATGCATTTTCCATAGAATAGCCTGCTTTCAATGATGCAGACGCCATTTGCAGTATTTCTTTAAATTGAAACAAAATTTCCTTTTCCCTTTTCTGGCAAAGTCTGCCCTGGACAGCCTTTTTCACTGGATGGTAGAGAACCACTGCGATTGCAATTGCATATCCATTCCGGTAAAATAGCCAGGCGACTATCCCCCCAATCCCCAATGCAATCCCTATACAGCGGGCTTTCTCTTTTCGGCTCAACTTATATGTTTTGTAATCCTGCACGTCCTCCCTCCATTCCTGCGCGGTAAAGCTTACCCTGATGGATTAACTCCCCCTTTTTCAGCCAGTTCCCCAGAACCTTCCCATTTTCTTCCCCCATTTCCATAAATTCATATAAGGGATTTAAGCAAATTTCCCCTTGTTCCATCCCTGCCAGTTCCACAATAGACAACATGCGCCTGCTTTTATCCCTTAACCGCCCCAGATGCACCAAAATGTCCACCCCGGCCGCAATCTGGGAACGGATTGCCATTAATGGAAGCTCCATTCCCATCAGTACCATGGTTTCCATACGGCTCACCATATCCTGGCAGCTATTTGCGTGGCCTGTGCTAAGGGAACCGTCATGGCCAGTGTTCATTGCCTGAAGCATGTCTAGGCACTCTGCGCCACGGATTTCCCCTACAATAATCCGGTCGGGGCGCATACGCAGGGCAGTACGGATTAAATCACGTATGGTAATGGCAAGGCTGCCTTCAACCCCTGCATTCCTGGTTTCCAAACGAACCAGGTTCCCAATTCCCTGAATTTGAAGTTCTGCTGAATCTTCAATTGTAATAACACGTTCTGATTTTGGGATATATTCAGATAATGCATTTAGAAATGTTGTCTTTCCTGACCCGGTTCCACCGGAAATGAAAATATTATACCCAGCCTTTACTAACTTTTCCAAAAATTCCGCGCACTCCCTGCTGATAGAATTCCTCTCAATCATTTGTTCCATTAAGATTGGATGTTTCGGGAACTTACGGATAGATACTGCCGGCCCTTCTAAGGCCACTGGCGGCAACACCACATTCACCCTGGAACCATCCTCTAACCTGGTGTCTGCAATTGGCTCCGCCTCATTTACCATGCGGTTGTGGCTCCCTACCATCTGCTGGATAATGTCTTCTAGCTTTTCTTTTGATGAAAAACGCTTCCCCCATGCCGAAACTTCGCCATCCCTCTCATAAAATATATGGTCTGCGCCATTTACCATAATTTCCGTAATGTCATCTTCATTCAGCAATTCCTGCAGCACATCCAATTTACGTAAGGAATGGAATACCTGCTGCCGCAACTCTTTGCGCCAGCCCAAAGGGATTGTCCGTTCTTTTGCTTCCCTGCAAATTTCTTCATCAATTACCGCAAGCACTTCCTCTTCCTCATGCTCCCTTGCCATGTCAAGCTGCCCTAACACACGCCGCCTAATCCGTTCCACTTTGCACCCCCACTAATTCCCTGGCATAATCCCCAAGCTCTCCCCAAATCCACTGCTGCATTTTCTGCCCTCCCTGGCAATTCCCTGCCGCCACGGATGGCAATGACAGGTAAGACATCTTCTCTTCTAACGGCTGGTTCCCCTGTCTGGCTATCATTCGCCTGAAATGCCTTAGGGCGTATCCTTGCCAGTTTGATGGTTCTGCCAGGATATATACCTTACTGCAAAGTTCCAGCAGTTCCAAAAAACCAGGCGCCATCATGCCAAAATCCAAGATAACCACATCATAGCCGCTTTTTTCTATCAATAGTGTTAAGAAGCGCTTGTAATCGTCCCTGGATATTTCCCCTAGGCAGACCCCATCCTCTGCTGGCGGGATATAATCAAACCCCTCCAGCCTGTGGGCTGCGCTCCCGATACTCTCCGAAGCCTTACCCTCTTCCGCCAGGCAAAGGTACATCACATCCAGCAAATCATGGGAATAGCTCTCCTGCAGCCATTCGGCAAAACCAGCACATTCATTAAAATTTACATACAGCACCTTTTCCTCCTGGCTTAAAACCTGGGCGAGGGTCAATGCAAAGGGTGTCTGGACAGCGCTGTGGCAAGGGGAATAAATGCCTGTCACTTCCCGCCTGATTGGCATTCCCTCCTGCCCCTTCTCCCTATATTTCTGGCAATAAGAGAAGATTTCCCTTACAATTCCAGAAGCAGGCTGGTATTTCTCGATAACAGGGAACATGCACGCCGCATCTGGAACCTTCCCACTCTCCTCCGACCCCTTAAGGAACATCCACAAAACCTCTTTTTGCCCTGTCCCCTTGCGTGCTCCATGCAATACCTGCCCCATAATCTGGGCGTCTTCCCAAAACCCGCTTCCCAGAAGCGCCACATCGAGGTTCCCTGTATTCTGGAACTCCAAGAAATTTTGCGGCGAAAAAAATATATGTACAGAAAACCACCCGCTTTTCTCCAGGGAAATCCATTCCCCCAGCTTCTTTGCATACGCCGCCTCCATATCACAAACGGCAAGAAATAATTTTTTCAACAAACCACCTCCACAGCGATAAGATACCCAATTAATATCGCGATTGAAAAATGAATGGTATGCCGCCCGTCTTGGGTACTTTTGGGATATTGGGACAATTTTGCCGATGTGAAAACCTGATGCAGATATGTTCCAAAAACACACAGACGTGAAATCAGATTGCGATGGTAGAGCATTTTACACAGAGACATCCCTGCCGCTGCCAGAAAGGATATTGCCATTGTAATAATAAGCATTTGTAAATTCCAGATACCTCCAATTACGGAAAACAATTTGATGTCGCCTGCCCCAAGGGCGTGCATAAGAAATAACAGATAACATAAGACCACCGGTATAGAAACATTGATAAGAAAAATACCAACTCCCCTCCAGCCTGATTCCACAGCCTGAAGGATAAGCCCTGCTGCCAATCCGCATAAAATCAGCCGGTTCCTGATTTTACCGCTTAGTATATCCGTCGCCACTGCAATACATATCAGCAGCAACCCAGATATTAGTTTGATTCCCCCAATATACCACCTCTCCCTAACTTTATCTTTATCTACCTGCCATAACAGGTGATTTCTTAGGATTATAAAACAACTTCCATCTTCTGTAAAGTAGTATGCCGTAAGTTTTTTATTTTTGTCACTATTCTACAATAAACGGTAAATTAAAATAGCGTAAATCAGCGCAAACCCGCTGATACCAAGGCTTCCGACTGTCAAAACTGTCACAGGGTTAATCCCCGGCACCATAGCGACCCCTTTGCTTAAAAGAATTCCATTGACGGCATAAATCCCTATAGCCCCCACAAAAGCCCGCAATATAAACGTCGTGAACGCCTGTGTTTTCTGTTTCATCATGCCCATAAAAAGTATCAGCACGCAAATAACTGCAATCGCCCCAACTCCGTAATACCCCTCCATAACACTCTCCTTCCATCAACCTAACGATTAAGCCCCTTCTGTTATTAACTATATACTTTTTGGAAAAAATTATGACTTTTTTGTATAGAGCTGGAATTTTCTGCTTATACTTTAAGTAAGAGAGCGGTACCATCTGCGAAGCACACCACGCAGAGAATCGTTAAAAAAAGAAAGGGACGCGTATGTTTCAGATTACAAAAAAGCAAATATCTCACAGGACTGCTTACTCTTTACTTTTAGATGACCTTGAAAAAGCCAAATACGATTTAGCGCTTGCCTACGATAACTTTGAGAACGCCATGGAACCGGATTTGATTGATTGCTGCATCTATCAGGTAAACGCCCTACAGATGCGCTATAAATTTCTGCTGGCAAAAGCCAAGCAGTTCGATGAGGGTTCTTATGCAAAGAACCCTCTTGAACTTTCAGAACCCTGAAGGGTCTCTGTCAGGCTGCCTTTCTGATAAGTCATCCCAGCAACCACCTGCTGGGCATGCTGCATCAGAGGTTCTGAAGAATCCTGCTTAGCCGCTTCCACAAACCCTTCGTAGAGGTTCTTCAGAACTTTTTTAGCATCTATAATATTTTCCGCTGTATTCTTACATACCGCCAAAGCCAACAGCTTGCTGACAAATTGATACAAGGGGTACAGTTCGCCAGCTATAGGGTAGGTAAAATCCAAATCCTCCATAAGCCTGCGGACTACCTGCCCCGCTTTCCCCGCTGCATCCCGAAATTCTGCATAATTCCCATTTTCCTGGGCGCATAAAGCCTCGTCCAGATATGAAAATAAGATATCATAGAGTATGACAACCATCTCTCCCCGGTTACAGCAGCTTAAACGGCGGGTAAATTCTTGTTTTTTTTCCTGGGTCATACATCAGCCCCCTACTGCAGCAACTGCAATACCTGCTGAGGAAGGTCGTTTGCCTGCGCAAGTACGGAAGTTGCCGCCTGGGTCAATACATTGTACTTTGTATATTCTGTCATTTCTTCTGCCATATCCACATCTTCAATACGGGATAATGCCTGGGTCATATTTAATTCTGTCCCATCTAAGCTGCTCACCGCATAATCCAAGCGGTTCTGGTATGCGCCAATGCTGGAACGGACCTCACTTACTTTGGCGATTGCCCCGTCAAAGCTGGCAATTGCACGGTTCGCCCCGGTTTTTGTACAAACATCCACCTTATCTATATAGAGCGTGCGGGAGGAGACTTCTGGGATGCGGACATCCACTACTTGATTCTCATTCGCCCCAATTTGAAGTGTCATGGTACCAATACTTGTGACATTCATCTTCACGTCCCCAGTGGTTCCCGGAGTCACCTCAAATTTCATTTCAAATCCATTTTTATCGGTAATCGTCACATAATTCCCATCCGTAAGGACTGTCGCCTGGGTACCGAACGCTTCGTCATCATCGGATATTTCAACCTCAACATCTGTCCCAACTTCCTGATGGTCCTGAGGGATTCCCAAAAAGTTAGCAAGGTCTGGGTCGTCACATTTTATATCTATAGATGCAGAGGCCCCATAGTCATCGGATAAAAATACCAAAAACCCTCCATTGGCAACATCGGTAGGCACATAGCCGCCATTCTCTGGCAAACCTGTCTTATCCGTTTTATCTGCTACAACCATCAGGTTTACCTCGCCACGTTCTGCAGCTTCCCGAAGCTTCTCATATACTATCTCAAATGGCTCGCCCGCTTTAATCTCCACATCCACGCCGTTAAAGGTGACTGTCCCATCCGCTGGGGTAACTGCAGTCCCTGCAACGCTTACGTTCCCTTCCATCGTTGCATGGGTGGCGTCATCCCCTACTGTAATAATATATTCATTCGCTGCAACCGCATCGGAAATATCAATTCTGGTAATGCCCCGGTTGTCTGGATACACCCTCTGGTCTAAAGAGCCATCCAGCAAATGCTTTGTGTTAAATTCTGTATCTTTTGACACCCGGTCAATCTCGTCCCTCAATGAGGAAATCTCTGCCTGAATCGCATCCAGGTCTTCCGGCATATTTGTTTCGTTTGCTGCCTGGACAGAAAGCTCACGCATCCTTTGGAGCATTGCATGGACTTCTGTCAGCGCGCCGTCTGCAGTATCCAGCACGGAAACCCCATCGGAAGCGTTTCTAGACGCCTGTGACAAACCTCTGATTTGCGCTTTCATTTTCGTAGCTATCGCCATCCCTGCCGCATCATCGGAAGCCCGGTTAATCCGATAGCCTGTGGATAACCGCTCAATAGAATTAGCCAAATTCTTATCGGAAGCCAATAACCTTTTATTTGCAACAAGCGCTGACATATTGTGATTTATTTTCATGTTCTATCCCTCTCTGATTCTCAAAATCCTGCTGCATTACCCAAACTACAGATAAGCCGCTGTTACATATTCTGCCCTGTCTGTTTCACCTGTTCTAAAAATGCCCTGGCAACGCCATACAATATCTTTGTCTGCACCTGCCGCGCCCCTTCTGGCATCTCTGCCTGCCCTTCTCCTTTTTCACCAGAGGAAAAACGGGAAAGGTCTAGGCTGCCACTGTGTACCAAATCCATATTCCATGCATATCCCTGTTCTGGGCTGATATGTTCTTGAAGCTCTGCTTTTCTCTCTTTCAGTTCGTTTATCGTTGCAGATGAATCTGATACAATATAGCCTTTGATAGATTCTTGCTGTACCTGGAAGCTTGCCGCCACTTTCCCAAGGGCTGGTGAGTCAAACATAATGTCAACCCTTCCCTGCTCCTCTTTGCCGCGTACGATTTTAAGCTGGACATTCATCAATTCGTCAGCCACCAAAACTGGGACTGCATAATTTTCCTCTTTCGCCATCCTGGCGCCAAGTTCAATTTGCTGCCGGGCAACCCTCATGTCACGGATATCTACATTCCGGACATCTTCTGACTGGATCATGGTTTTCATAACATTTTCTGCCAGGTCGCCAAGCTTCTCCTGGGCTTTCGCCATGTCTTCCGGCGTTTTGACTGCTTCCCCGAACTCTTCTAAAATCCCAGCCTTCACTTCCTCAAAATCTATCTCTTTTTCCAGGTCCTTATGGTCGAACAATGACTTAAATATGCCATTTCTGTTATGGAGCATCTGGTTTGCCGCCATAATATTATAAGCCGTCAACGGCATGTCATGCCCGCTTAACATCTGAATGACTTGGGCTTCTGCTTCTTTTGCCCCAGAGAACTCCTGCATCTGCTCTTTGTAATAAGCTTCTTCTGCTTGTTCATCTACCGGCGCCTGCTTAAGCTGCCACAGCAATTCCTCTGGGGTCATATCCCCCACGGCCTTGCCAACGCCATTTGCCGCTGCCTGCTGCAGCCCTTCCGGCGTTACCATCCCATAAGCTTCCTTCGCGCAATCTGACTGGTATGCCGCTTCTATCTGTTGGGAGATACTTAAATCCGGGCTTGGGACCGTTTCCGCTTCCCCAAACTCACCGTCTACCGTAACGTCAATCCCTGTATTCCGGTTGGTCCGCACTGCCGACAGCAGGTTCTTCATTGTCAGCTCTGCGCCCTGGTTAGCTAACGCCCCAATAACTGCGCCGTCTGTTTTATCAATCTGGTTCAGTAAACGGTAAATCCCTATATAGCTGTCCCTCTCCTCAGGGCTGATTTCTTGGCGTTGCTCCAGCTTCCACAAATATTTGCTGAATTTCTCTTCTTCCACACTTTCTAGGCGGCCCTTTATCTCCTGTGCTTTGCTGTTTAACTGCTCAACATCCATTTCCAGAGGGTTTACGCCTTCCCTTATCATTTCCATCACAACCGATGGGGAAAGGTTCTGGAACATATTCTGAACCTTCTGGTCTGCCGCTTTTATGCCTGCAATAGAATCTGGCGTAATCTCCATGCTATTATATGCCAGGATACGGACTGCCCGTTGGTTTGCCTCTGTGGCCTCCATATCCAGGCTCTGTAAAATGTCATCCACATTGCGGAATGCCTTTTGGATGGAATCACCCATATCTTTCCTGGGGGCTGTCCGAAGGGCCTCATAAGCCTCCCCTGCGCGGTCTAGCTGTGCCTGTTTCGCCGTCCCTGCCTGGTGCATGGACGTGATGCTGTCCTCTGTGGTCCTGACCCTGCCCAGGATATAAGCTGGAACCTCTGCCAATTCTTTTGCCTTCCCAATGGTTTCGGCAAAAACTGCTGTATTTTCTTCTGTGGCAGGTATCCCATTCTGGGATAACAAATCTTTATAGTACTGCCCTTCTAATGACTTTAATTGCTCCACCAGCTCTTCTAAGGGCTTTGTCTCAATGGAAATCCCCTGTTTCAGCAATGCGTAATTCGCCTGCGCCGTCATAATCAGCCTGGTTTCCTCTAACTGCCGCTTTGCTGTCAAAAAATCCATGTCTTCCCTGGCATAGGCAGGGGCTTGCCCGTCTGCTGGATTGCCATCCTGGCCTGCCTGGTTATGGGCTTCTTGAAGGTTCTTTACCGTTACAGGCATCCCTTGTTCTACCAGGCTCCATACTTCTGCATCTGTCGCCTGCCCCACTGCCTCGGCTGCCTGCTTGGCCCTGTCTGCATTACTGTAACCTTCCAGCAGCATTGCATCCATTGGCCGGTTGCCCTCTGCAACTGCTTCTAACATCGCCCCTACAAGCTGCCCTGTCTCTGGCGGAAGTTTCAGGTCCCCCAATTCCATTGCATATTTTAGGTTTTCCTCTGTCAACGGGATTTGGTTATCCAGCATCCATTGGCTGCATCCAAGGGTGTCCTCATTGACTGGAAGGCCTGCCCGTACAAGCACCTGCTCTATTTGCGCTTTCAGGCCCTCATCCAATAACACATGGCTTTTTTGCGGAGCCACAGAAGCCTGGTTTGTGCTGTGCTGCGCCTTATAAAGGTTCTCCACGGTAGGGGGAAGTTCCTGCTCCAACATATATTTTACCGCCTCTTCCCCACAAGCTGTAAGCCCTGCCGCCTGCTGGACCGCCTCTTCACAGTCAGAAATATTCTCTTGCGTTGCTGGAAGATCCGCCCCATGAAGCACAGACTCCAAATGGCTTGCAAGCCCGGCGCTCCCAGCAAGCTCCTCAATCTTCTCACTGGTTAAGCCGTCGCCAAACGTGCTGATATCCACGCCGGCCTTTGCCAGCTCCATTTTAATCTTATCCATCTCTGTGACAATGGTATCCACCTCAGTATAATTTGCGGGGAACCCATCTTCACCCATCTCCATGCAATCCCGTCCCGACATGGTGTTTGACACAACATCCATTTGCTGGCGGAACCTCTGGACTTGGGCTTCTGCCTGGGCGTCCTGCTTGATTTTCTCAATCTGGGATTCCCCCGGGCGGATACCAGCCTCCACGGTGGTCTGCTGAACCGCCACCGCCATTCCCATATTCGCCGCCTGCTGCGTTTTCGCATCTTGGGCGGCCCCTGCTACATTTCCCTTTATTTCTACATTGCTTTTTGGCTTGGCAATTTCTGCCAGGTTACTGTTCTCTACTCTAACGTTCATATCCACGCCCCATAATTCTTAACTTAAGAATAATCCCTGATTTTTAACAATAACTATTTCGGTTAAAAAACAGATAAACTTTAGTAATTTTTCACTTGTAATCATCGGGCATTTGTATTAAAATAGGGTTCAAAGCTACCATTGCGGGAGCTGGGATGAATATTCATTTTATAAGGAGGAAAATTATTATGGCATACGTAATTAATGATTCTTGTGTAAGCTGCGGCACATGTGAAGGGGAATGCCCAGTAGGCGCTATCTCCGCTGGCGATGGCAAATATGAAATCGCTGCTGATACTTGCATCGACTGCGGCACATGTGCAGGCTCTTGCCCAACAGGCGCTATTGAGCAGGGTTAATCCCTACATATTGGAACAAAGAATCCTGCAAATTAGCCAAGCCCCTTTTACAGTGGCTTGGCTAATTTTTATTCCCGCAGGCAATAGAAAAGCCCTGTCCCGCAAACCTTTTCACGAAACAGGGCTTTTTATTCTGTCCTTATACGGTTAAATTTGGGTTCAGCTTCTTCTCTTTCCCAATCAGCTTCCCAGCTTCTTTGTCCTTCTTGTCCTTTTTTTCCTTATGGAACCTTCTTCCCTTGCGGCTGCTGCGGATTGCTTCGTCTAATTTGCGGAACCGTTCTTCTTCCGCTTCATCCTGCTCCCGCATAAGGTAATTCATTTCTTTCAGCACACGGTCCCCTACTTGCTCCCCAACCTCTTTGCCCAAAGATTGGTTATTTTCCTGCACAGCCTGTTTCACAATAGTGAGCATCATAGATTGGAACTGCTCCAGCTTAACCGTATTGGAAACAGGGCTTCCATGTTTCTCCACCGCCGCTTTCGGCGCCGGCTCCATATACTCCCGATTCATCTGGATTACATTTCCTCCCCCCTGCATCATTGCGCCTGCCCCTGGAACGCTGCCTGCATAAGTTTCCTGCCTCTGCTCCATTGGGCTGGTGTAATAGTCGCTGTTTTTTAAAGCCTGTTGGCTGTTTGCCCCGCATCCCTCCATCATTTCATATGGCTGGGAATTGCTATGTATCATCATGCGAATGGCTTTTAGCTGGTAACCCTGCTCTTTCCATTCCTTTATCTTTTGGAATTGCGCTATATTTTCTTCTGTGTAATAGCGGTGTCCCATCTCATTACGGGGAATCTGAAGCTCCAGCTCTTCTTCCCAGTACCGCAATACATGGGACTCAACATTAACAATGTTTGCCGCATCCGAAATCATATAGCGTACATGTTCCACATTTTTACCTCCTTTTTGGGATCTGCTTCCCGGCATCCCGGTCCGCCTTGCCGCTTAAATTGCCAGCTTGTCCCTTTTTACTAATTCTATTTTAACGATTTCTCTTCTCCGTTACAATCCTTTTTCATCGTGAAATAATGACAGCAAAAAACAGATACTTTCCTTTTTAGGAAAATATCTGCCTGATTCTACATAATATTACCAAATGCCGCCCGCGCCTAGCGTTTTTCCATATTGGCAAATTTCGTATATTGGGGCAGCCAAACCAGATTAATCGTCCCAATCGGGCCGTTCCTCTGCTTGGCAATAATGATTTCTGCAATATTTTTGTCTGGCGTATCTTTATTATAATAGTCGTCGCGGTAAATAAACATCACAACGTCCGCATCCTGCTCAATTGCCCCAGACTCCCTTAGGTCAGAAAGCATCGGCCTGTGGTCTGGGCGCTGCTCCACTTGGCGGCTTAACTGGGACAATGCCACTACCGGGACATTCAGCTCACGGGCAAGCCCCTTTAAGGAACGGGAAATATCTGAGATTTCCTGCTGCCGGGAATCAGACGACCTCCCAGAGCCGGACATCAATTGGAGATAGTCAATAATAATCAGCTTCAAATCGTGCTCCAGCTTATACTTCCTGCATTTCGAGCGAAGCTCTGAGATAGAAATACCTGGCGTGTCATCTATAATTAACTTAGAACGCCCAATCGTGCCTGCCCCCTCAATCAGTTTTTCCCAATCAGAATCTGCCAGGCTGCCTGAGCGCAATAACTGGGCGTCCACCCGGGACTCCAAGGAGAACAAGCGGTTCACCAACTGCTCTTTTGACATTTCCAGGCTGAAAATTGCTGTGCATAGATTGTTGTGGAACGTCACATATTGGGCGATATTCAGCACAAATGCCGTTTTTCCCATGGAAGGCCTTGCGGCAACCAGCACCAAGTCTGAATTCTGCAGCCCAGAAGTGCGGTAATCTAAATCTGCAAAGCCCGTAGCAATGCCCGTCACATTCCCTTTCATCCGGGAAGCCTGCTCAATCCGCTCCAAAGCGTTGATTACGACTGTCTTAATCGGCACGTAATCGCCGCCGCTTTTATTCTGCAGCAAGTCAAAAATCTTCTTTTCCGTGGCTGCCATAATATCCTCTAGGCTATCCCTGCCCAGATAACATTGGTTTGCAATCTCCTCATTTACTTTTATCAGCCTGCGGAGCATGGATTTCTCTTTCACAATATTGGCATAATGCTTAATATTGGCGGAAGTAGGCACAGATGTCACCAATTCCCCTACAAAGCCAATATCTTTCAACTGCTCTGGGACATCTTTTTCCCGCAAGCGGTTCTGGAGCGTTACCACGTCGATGGGCTGCTCTTCATTGTACAGTTCCACCATTGCCTCAAATAAAATCCCGCAATCCTGATAATAGAAATCCTCCCGTACCAGAATTTCCGAAGCCATAATCACTGCATCCCTGTCTATAATCATAGACCCTATCACGGATTGCTCCGCCTCTTTGCTGTTTGGCATACTCCGTTTCACTACAGCTTCTTCCATAAATGCCTCCCAAAACTATTAAGCCTCTGCCACCTTCACTTTTAATGTCCCCATTACCTGAGAATGGAATTTAATCCCCACCTCATATACGCCCAAGGCTTTCAGCCCGCCCTCTGGGAGGACCATTTTCTTCTTATCCAGCTCCATATCCAATTGCTCTTTTGCCGCGCTGGCAATTTCCTTGGAAGAGACAGAGCCAAAAACTTTGCCGCCTTCCCCAGTTTTAATTGCCACTGTCACCTCTTTTGCTGCAATCAATTCTGCAAGGGCCTTTGCAGATTCCAACTCTTCCTTCGCCCGTTTTTCAGCATATCGCTTTTTTAATCTTAAGTCGTTTAAGTTTTTTGCAGTCGCCTCAACCGCCAGTTTTTTTGCAAACAGCACATTCCTTGCATACCCGTCGCTTACCTTCACAACCTCATCTTTTTTCCCTACGGATTTCACATCCTCTAATAAAATTACTTTCATACTTCTATGTCTCCTTCCTCAAGCATCTGGTCCAATGTTACCTGGATGCGCCTCTTTGCTTCTGATACGCTGCAGCCTTTCATCTGGGCGCCTGCCACGTTCAGATGCCCGCCGCCCCCTAAACGTTCCATAATAAGCTGCACATTGATTTCATCAATGGAACGGGAACTGATATAGATTTTTTCATTGTATTCGGTAAGCACAAAAGAAGCCTTAATCCCTACAATATTCAACAATTCATTTGCAGCCTGCGCCCCTGCAATCGTTGGGCTTTCCACATCACGGTATGCCGGGCAGATGGAAATGGCAAACGCTCCCCTATATACTTCCGCATAACGGACCGCCTCCGCCCTGGCCTTATAAGCCGCCATATCATCCCGCAAAAGCTTACGGACCCTGGTGACTTCCGCCCCGCAGCGGCGTAGGTAAGCGGCTGCCTCAAAGGTCCTGACCCCTGTTTTTGTCATAAAATTATTGGTGTCAATCAAAATCCCCGCATAGATGCTGTCCGCTTCATTTGATTTCAAATGGATATTCTCATTGAAATACTGCAGCACCTCCGCCACCATCTCGCACGTGGAGGACGCATAAGTCTCAATATAGGAAAGCACTGCGTTCTCTATGACTTCGCTGCTTTGCCTGTGGTGGTCAAACACGACAATTGTCTTAGTTTTCCCAAGAAGCTCTGGGCATTCTGTATAATTTGGCCGGTTCGTGTCAACGACCACTACCACGCTCCGGTAATCCGCCATTTCCAACGCCCGCTCGCCCCTAACAAACATATCCGCCGGATAGCCCTTTTCTTCTGTAAAGCACTCTTTCATAGGCCGCAGGGATGAAGTGACCTCATTTAACACAATATGGGCTTTCTTCCCCAAAACCTGCGCGGCGCAGTAAATGCCGATTGCAGCCCCAAAGGAATCCATATCGCTGATGCTATGCCCCATAATAAAGACTTCTTCCCGGCTCTCTATAATTTCCCGCAGCGCATGGGCTTTCACCCTTGCCTTTACGCGGGTCATCTTCTCCACCTGCCTGGACTTCCCGCCGAAATAAGAGATTTTTTCCCCTTCCTTCACCACAACCTGGTCGCCGCCCCTGCCCAGCGCAAGGTCGATGGCCATACGGGAATACTCGTATTTCTGGTTATAGCTGGTTCCGCTAACCCCCACCCCAATGCTTAAGGTGACTGCCATCTCATTGCCCACTTTAACAGTTTTAACGTCTTCTAGTATGCTGAACTTATCTTCAATCAGCTCTTCCAAATATTTCTGTTTAAACGACACAAAGTATTTATCCTTTTCAATTTTCTTGATAATGCTGTCCCGTTCCGAAAAATATTTGCTTACCTTGCGGTCCACCAACGCCACCAGCAGGGACCTTTTCACTTCCTCCACGCTCTCCAGCGCTTCCTCATAATTGTCAATATAAATCAGCATGGAAACCATTTGCTGATCCTGGATTTCCTGGATGCTGGCATGGAGTTCCGTCTCGTCAAACAAATACAGGGCAATCAAAAACTGCCCATTCTTGTCCAACTCAGGCAAGCCCTCTTCCAGGGTTTCTTCATCAAAATAAATTTTCCCTGCGCTTGCACGGTAGAACCTGCCCTTCCATTCCACTTGTATATTCCTGTTATGTTCTTCCTTCTCTAAAAGCTCCCTGGTAATGGACGGGAAAATCGTCGCCACTGATTTATGGTATCCCTTGTCCTTCTCTGTGATATTAGAAAAAGCTTCGTTCATCCATAAAATCTTGCTGTTATAATCCAACAAGGCATATGGGATCTCAAATTCATTTAAAAGCTTCTTCTGGACCGTCCCATATTGGGTGGCAAAACTAATCACTTCATTGCGCAGCATGGATTTATTTGCCAGGAACACGCCCAACACAACAAAAAAATATAACGCCGAAAATACAGAGACGCAGATTCCTGCCTTTTTGTCAAAATAATATAAAGGCATATTCATCAGCACAAGTAAAATTGTCAGCATTAGGGGCCAATACATATAATTTTTCCATTGGCCTACCGGGTAATTTTTTCTTTTCATTTATTTTCCTACCTTTATTGTGCCGTCCAGAATGCTTATTCTAAACATGTTCTAAGCACCAAGCGCCCGCTGGACAGCGTTTCCATAGCACCTTAAGGGATATTATAGCACATTTACCCAGCCTGTTACAATATCGTTTTCTATCCCAGCCATAACAAAAGGAAAGGCAATTTGCCTTTCCCGCCTGATATTTACCTAATTTTCATCTGTCCCATCCACGATTTGGCCTACCACATACCGTATCACCCCGGAGATTTGCTCCGTCTGCCTCCTTCTAATCTGCTCTATAAATTCCGGTTCATTCCTGCGGCTGACAATATAGCTTCTGGTAGGGGTCTCGCTCCCTTCCATGGAAACCAGCTCCCCTCCATTTTCATGCAGCATACCCTTAAGCTCTTCATAGAAATGGTCTGTCACATTCTCAATTGTCGGCACAATCGTATCAAATGGCTCGATTGTATTTAAAATTTTGTCCTGGTATTTTTCCAAATATTGCTCAATCAATGACTCAAATGCGCTAAACTGCACAAATTCATCCCCAACCACAATCATTGTCACTACAAATTCCCAGGTATGCGGGTGGCTCAACCCCTGCCTGCCGTCAATAATAATGTAATGGCTCATGTTCAAATAAGATTTCAGCCGGTATTCCCGGTACATTTTCTGTTTCCTCATTGCCCCGCTGCCGCCTCCCAAAATGTATGAAACTGCGCCTGATAGCCCTCTGTGTTATCCTCACAATACAAGTTTGCAACGCCATGCACATTCCAGTTCTCCAACGCCCCAATAATCCGCTGGCTCGCATGTTCCTCATACCCTACAAAAATCAACAGGACCTGCCCGCCATCCATAGAAAACCGCAGCACATGGTTGTCCAGCATCACTTGCATACGTTCAAAAAATTCATCCCTCGCCTGCTGGGACTCTGTTTCAAAAACTGCGAAGTGCAAAGGACGCGCGCCTTTTTCGTCCAGCACCTCCAGAAATTCATCCAACACGCTATTTTGAAAGACATGTTTCCTGGCGCTAAACGCATTTTCCCGCTTTAACTGGCCATCCAGCCGCTCAATCTGCTGGTTTTGCCAAACCATCCGCCCTTCTTGCTTTGAAATCTCCATCCCCTGCCTGGAAATTTTCCGGGACATCGCCATGCTAAGCACAATCAATAGGACCAGAACCAGGGAAAGGATAATAATAATCGAATTCTTGCATTCCAGTAAAATATTATCCTCTAAGATTGCCCTGTCATAAGTCAGCAGGCAGATTTTATACTCGCCGCCCTGCCATTCAAACACCATGCCGGACGCAACAAACCTGCCCCCCGCTAGCTCAATCACCTTATGCCCAACCTGTCCCACTCCCAGGCTGTCCATAAATTCAGAGGCGCTGCCGCCAGCATAATAGGCGCCGTCTGTAAAGCCTTGATATCGGTTTGTCTCCGCAACGCTTTTTACAAATAACAGGGAGCCGTCTTTGCTCACAGTCCAATATTTGCTTGCCGTAGCGTCCAAGGAGCCGACAATTTCTGTAATATCCTCCTTCGTCCCCTGGCTGCCCAGGCGGTTTATCTGCCCTAACACAACTTCCACATAGCCATCCTGCTGCGTCCCATAAATTTCTAGGAACCTTGTCTCATAATTCCCCAGTTGGTAAATAATAAACGCATCCGCCGCCATGGCAAAAAAAACTACCAATGCCGTTACAATAAAAAAATTAAATTTCCGCTTCATTCCCTCTATTCCCTATTCATAATTAACTGCTTTGCGTATTTTTTTCAACAAATCCAAAGGCTTTCGCAGCTCTTCCTTTAACGCCGCCATAAAATCTTCCCTTTCATCTGCCAACGTGCGCGTCTTCCATGCGCTGTCTGTATTTATGCTGTTGACCACCCCTGCAAACCGGATAAAAAACACCATAAAATTAAAAAATGGAAGCAGCGGCACCACATACCAGTGCTTTCGGTAGTAATTTCGCAATTCCCGAAATTCCCGCAAAAACCCCACGGTAGAAAAATAATACAGGTACCCGCTGATAATATACAACAGGAAAATCATGCCAGTAGAGGCCAAAATCACTTCCGCCGAGTAATTCATGCACATTAGGCAAATAAGCGCCAGATACCAAATAAGCCGTGGAAATGCAAACGTATGGTCATACATCAATGTCCGAACCATAACATTTGTAAATATTTTGCGTGCTTTTAGGTTCTGGTCCAAAAATTGATGGGAAACCTCCAGGCTCCCCCTCTGCCACCTCTGCCTCTGGGTATAGAGCTTATTGACCCCCTCAATGGGATCCACGCAGAAGATGGCATTTTCACAAATTTCCACCCTAATTTTCTGTATAAAACGCATTTGGAACGTAATATTGGTGTCCTCGCAAATCGTATCTGTATTGTAAAGTTTGGATTTCAGCACTGCCGATTTACGGAACGCGGAAAAAGCCCCTGAGAGGGTATAGATGGAATTTGTCTCCGACGCATAATTGCGCCCTGCCAAAAATGCCTGGGCATATTCCATAAACTCCATTTTCCGCAGCAGCTTTGCAAACACCCCATGGTACTCCTCAATCTGCCCTGGCATGGTAAGGATAGCCCCAGTCATGCAGTCCACTTTTGGGCATGCCTCAAACTTACGCACCATATTGCTGATGGCATGGGGTTCAAACTGCCCGTCGCTGTCCACATGGATAATATATTTCCCATCTGCATTGAACAACGCCAAGTTCAGCGCGCGGGATTTCCCCTGCCTGGCATTTAGCCACTGCATCAGCAAATCCGGGTATAGCTGCTGGCATTTAGCATACACCTGGAAAGAATTGTCTTTGCCTTGGTTATTCACCAAAAAAATGCGCATTTTTTCATTTGGGTAATCGCTGTGGTAGATAGACTGGATACATTCCTGCAAAGAACCTTCGGAATTATACACTGGGATAATGATAGTAATTTCTGGCCAAAACAAGGGATCCCCATAAGACTTTGGCATCAGCCTTTTTTTTACCAAAATCGCCATGCTGCCCAGGGATGGGATAATTTCCATTACCAGCGGGATGACAATCCATGCCGCCCAAAATAACATCGAATTTAAAAAACGTTCAATCATCGCCATACTTAAAGCTTCCTACCTTTTGCTTAATAATCTGTGGTTTGGTAAATACATAAAAATAAATCAGCACAGACAGCCCATAAAAGACAAACCGCCCAATAAACGTATGGGCAATATAATACATGTCGATGCCGCCAAAATAAATAGCCAGGCAAATCACTGTAATCCGAAGGGCGTTCGCCGCCACCATGGCAACCATCCCCAGCACCCCTACATAAACCCTCTCATATACCGAATAGACCTGGTAAAACATCAGCAAGGAAAGGTATGCGATAATTTCAATAATGCCAGAACACTCGAAATCAATTTTCAAAGAGATTGCGCCAGCAGACGACTCTACAAAAATCACCCCATATTTATAATGGGCGCTGTATATATGGGCAATTTTCCCTGGTATGCTTGCCAAAAGCGCCACAACACGGGCTAATGGCTGGGTCAAGGCTGGCTGGAGGAATGCCAGCATCAGGATAAACGCCCCGACGCTTCCCACCAAATACCGCCAGAAATTTAATTTGCTTTTCTTCAATACATGGAGGGCAAACAGCCAAACCCCAAGCCCGGCAAGCCCCGCCAGATATTTTACCATCCCTTCACCTTCCTTTCTCCCTGCCGCCTTAAATGCCTTGCATATGCCAGGGCAACGCATAATGCCGCAATACTGACAGCCGCCCCCAGGCCAAGGTAAGGATGCCCCAGGGAAATTTCCGTAGTGCCAGCCATAACATAAGCCAAGTGGTTCTTTCCATATAATGCCTGGGCTGACTGAAAACTATCGTGGTAGGCAAGGCCAGTGTTCACATGGTCCTTGCCCGCCGTTACCACTATACGGCCTGACGTGCATTGTAACTGAAGCGGCACGACCTCACGGTCTGGAAGCTCGTCCGGGCTTATATCCATTGCCCGGCCCAAAAGCTTCCCTACGCCTTGGTCCAAGGTAATGCTGTAATAATAAGTCAGGTTTAGGCCAACCAGCACAATATTGTCATTTTTTACCGTGCCAAAAAACGGAAGCTTCCAATCTAGGTCCTGCACCGTCCCCCATACCTCATCTAACCCATCCAGGTAAACGGTACTCCATTCCCGATGCCCGTCGGGGAACAAGTCTGTTTCCAATACCCCATCTACAGTATCTAAATCAGGGTAGCCCTGGGAAAAAGTAACGCCGTTGCAGACAACCCCCAAAAAACTTTGGTTTTGGCTGCCCCTGTCATCGGGTATCCCGTCCGCCGCAATGACAATGCGCACGCCTGCCTCGCTTAAATCAGTGATTAACTGTTCCGCCGCTGGCTTGTCATCATAAGTAAACCCTGCCAGATAAACCAAATCATATCCCGCAAGCTCTTCAAAAGTAAAATCATTCAGGTTTGTGGTCCCAACCTCTTCCACAACAGGGAATTGGCGGGATAAGGCTGGCGCAGCCGTGCCGATGCCAATAGCACGGTAGTTAGAGACTGTCCCCCAATTTCCTTCCACGCCGCGCAAATAGTACAAGCGGTAATCTTCATTCGCAGCCATTAACCGATATCCCGTTTTTATGGCTGCCTGGTCCATTTTACGGGTAGGGTAGCTCGCTAAGTCATTTACAAGGCCTAACTGTATGATAACCGTATCATTCCCTAATTCCTTGCACCGGTCAAACATATACAGATAATTCCCTTCCTCCAAAGCCCTGTCCACCTGTTTGAAATTCGTTACTGTCCTGGCTGCTTCTTCCACGGCCCCGTAAGAAGTCGCCGCTGGCTTTCCATACCCGGATACCAGGTATGCGCTGGTGGAACCCAAGCTGCTTTCATCCAGCAATGCCAGCCGCTGCCCTGTCACTTCCTTTGCCCGTCCCACCAATGTTTTCTCTGAATAATATGCCAACCTCCATTCTGGCCCCAACCCGGATTGGTTCCCCAAAATTAACTGCAGGGAGGGGACGGCATCCAATACCAGCAGCACAGCAAACAGCAGCACCCAGCCCTTTTTCAGCGTGTCCCAAATCAGGAAACTAAACAGGGCCATGCCTAAGGCAATTGAGATAAAACGCAGCATTTGCAGGTATTCCCCGCCCGGAACTACGGACAGGAACAAATAAAATGTCTCCGAACTAAAGGCAAGCGCCAGAATCCCCACCCAAAATCCAGGCATAGATTTTTTCTTACTGAGGAAAATACCAAAAACAGCCAGCAGCGCAGCCGCCAAGCCAAAATAGGAATCAACAGCCCCCCGCTGTATACGGGCTATAGGGTTTAGGGACAACCACATACTTTGGAAAAAATCTGCCAGAATCTCAGATGGCTCCACAGGGGACACCCTGCCAGCCAGGGATGGGACTACCCAGAACCCAGCCAGGGAAAATCCCAATGCCAATGAAAAGACTGCCTGCAAATTCCTACGCCATGTACGGTATATCGCAATATCTATAAGCAAATACAGGCAGCACAGCCCGAATACCATCCCCGCATAACCAGGTTGGCACAGGGAAATCAAGGCAAAGAAAACCGTTATCCATAGAAAGGCATGCCAATCACAGGTTTTCAAATAATGGTATACCCAATAGAGCAGCATTGGCAAGATTGCAATGCAAACCGACCTTGCCAAATCGCCTTCATAGAATAATGTAAACAAATTATTCGGCGTAAAAAACCATAATATGCCCAAGAAAGCCCCTAAAAAAGGGCGTTCTGCCTGAACGCCCGCATAGAGCCAGCAAACAGCCCCCAAGAAAAACAGGGACATTATAAAAATAAGGTAGCCAGCCATTGGGCTTCCGCCGCCAAATAATTGGCAGGCAGCCAGCAAATAGGCAGGCACAGGGGCGAAACAGCGCATCAGCTCCATGCCGTTATACCAGTTTGGGTCAAACATAGGCCAAACATCCCCGTTGCATACCGCCTGATATAACGCGTCCCCACGGTACAGCCAGCCCATTGTGTCCTTGCCACTGGGATAGATACCGCTGCCCTTTACTAAAATTGCAATCCCAAATGCCAGCATAGCATAAAGAATGGGCATGGATAACATCAGGTAACCTACTCTCTTACTGTTTTTCAATGCCCATCCCTCCTAAATGATTCTGCTGCCAGAATTTATATTACGCAGGCGCTGGCAATCTTTTTTCTTTTTTCCTTTTTTGGTTCCACAGCGCTGCCCCAACCGAAGCTATGCATACCAAAACCCCGGCCACCGGCCCTGTGGAAGTACCTGCGGTAAAAATCCACTGCTGCCCAATGCGCCCAAACTGTGCAGAGATTTCCTTTAAATCTGTCTCATCCACGCCCAGCTTCTTCGCCACCATAGGCAGTTCCAGGTAAAACTCCATTTCATCTTTTCCATCTTTGCCAATGGTCATAATCATTTTCCCATATAGCTGGTCCATCTCATTCAGGTTATTGATATTTGTGGATGTATGCCATGCATCGCTAGAAGCAATATAATATTCATATGTACCTTCTGCAAGCCCGCTAAGCTGAGGGTCCCAATTTATGTCCCCGCCTGCTTCCACGGCTACATACCTTGGGTAAAACGCCATGTTCTGGTCGTATGACCCGTTGCCCAAACTCTGTGCGCTTTGATTAAACGCTATGGTCACAGCCGACGTAAACTCACCGCCTGCTTCCTGCAAATGCTGGGGCATATCGGTCACTACATGCCCATACAGTTTGCCGTCGCTGGAATACAAGGCCCCTTTGGCGTCCACCTGTGATTCCTGGGAACCTGCCGTTGCATACTCGATTGTGCTATGGCCATAATCCTCCCAATCTTCATATTGCCCATCATAAACAATGCCTTCAAATAAATGTTCCAGGTTATTTTCACTGTCTGGCTGTAAATTCACAATCCCTGTAAGGAAAGGCTCTCCCAGATAAAGCCCAAAGGACAGGCTCTCACGGTATTTCGGAAGCTGCCCTTTTGGGATTGCAATTTCCCATTGGTTCCCCACATAAGCGACCTGCGCGCCATCCACGCCGTTGACCGCCGGGGAAGTTGAGAGCTGAATATCCGTTTCATAGCCTAAGTCGGAGGTTATTGCAAATTTTCCATTGGAATGCGTCCCCGCCCCAGATGCATTGCTGCCTTTGCCATCTTTGATATAGATATAAAACCAATCGCCGTCATAAACGGCTGCGGCCTCAGATAAACAGCCTGTATGCGCGCTGTTTGGGCAAGAAACATCTGTCTTGGACACTGCCTTCCAGTCAGAGTAATCCCCATCAATGGCTATGCCATTGTATACTGGCGGCACTTCCACCACAATGGAATTGCCATCCATCTGCTCTATATCAGCAGAAGCCACGGAACATCCCCCAAAGGTAAGGGTAAATTCCCCATTGTGGAGGAAGCTGGCTGGGATAGATAACTCAACGGCGTACGCCCCTGGGTTATTTCCATGGGCATGGTTCTTCACTGCCGCCTCTGCGCCTGGGACGTCGCCCCAATATGCATTTTTCACAACTGCCCCGCCGTTCCATGCGTTCACCGACACCCCGCTGTTTTCCCCGGCTGCGCCGTCAGGATACACAAACTCAAATTTATTGCCATTGCTGGCAAAACTATAGTCCCACTCTGTGCTGGCAGTCCCTGTATAACTGAGATACAATGTATTGCCGTCTGGAGAAAAGGCAACCTTCCAGGAATCTACATTGGATACGTTGGATGTGCGGGAAACAACATTTCCCCAATCAGGCAATTCTCCGTCAACCTCAATGTTTCCTCCTACTGTACGCCGGGTTACTGTGGCGTCCTTTCCTTCCACAGCTTTTTCTTCAATTCTTTCTATGCTTTCCACGCTATCCTCAAACCCAGCATTTTCTATCTCTGCCTTCGCATCTTTTTTAACCTTCCCATCTTCACTGCCAGCCGGTTTTGTATCTGTGTTTTTCTCCGGTTCAGCAGAATTTTGGCTTCCGTCACTGTTTTCTTCATTCCCATTACCGTCCTGATCTCCGCCGCTGTTTCCTGCATCGGTTTCCAAGCCGTCCTGGGTTCCATCGCCAGTTGTACCGGTCTCCACGCTGCCCTGGCTTCCTGCATGGCCAGGCGCTTCCTCCCCGGTACCGTTTTGGCTTGCTGTATTTATTTGTGCATCACCCTGGGCGCCTGTATCCTTTATCTCCTGAGGGCCTGAAGGTTCTGCCGCACTTTCTCCAGGATTCCCTTGCTGCTTGGGCATGGCATCTGTGCCTGCGTTATCCGCCGCCTCATTTTGCGTCGCCGGCCCGTTTATCTCTGCAGCGGCAGCCGGAATCCCTGAAAACAAAAGCGATACCGCCATCACCCCTGACAAAGCCCCTCTAAAAATCCTCCTTGCTTTCATAAAAGCTCTCCTTTGCTGTAATGTTAAAATGTCTCTTCGATAATTGCATACACACGCAGAGGCGTTTCACTAATCTCAAAACGGGCAAATTTCCAATTTTGCTGTTCCAGCGCACGTTTTACTTTATGGTAAAAGACCTCGCCTAAATGCTCCATGCTGGTGTCCCCCTCAAATTCAGGCAGTTCGTTTAAATATTGGTATTGATATGGGCCAAACACCTGGTGAAGGATTGTATCCATGCTGGCAAATTCCATAAATTCTTCCGATATCTGCCGCGCCACGATTTCAATCTCAATTAAATGCTGGTGCCTATGCCCTAGTTTTCCATCAAAACTATGGGATATACATAAACGATATTTCAAACGGTGATATTTCATCGAACCTTACCTGCCCTGCTTCCAGACTTACTTTCTGTGATTTGCTGTGACATATTATAGCATACCCCTTTCTTCCCTTTCAATGCCAATACTCCACAATTCCCGCATGTTTCCCCGCATTTAGGCAGGGAGTTTCTGTTAAAGGAGCCAAATTTTGGCATACCTTTCTACATTAATACAAAGGTGGAAAATAATAGGCGGCTAAATCCTTGTTCTCCGCCAGCGGCGAGCCGCTACCTCGGCTTATTTCTTTTCCGCCGCAGTACCCGCGCTTCGCTGGGGCAGGCTCTGCGAAAATTATTTTTTATCTTATAGGAAATTTATACACTTTAACACCTCACAGTAACACGGTATTTCCTATAAGATAAAAAAATAGCCAGCCATCACAAGATGGCCGACTATCCTGTAAACCTTACTTCCTTGTTGTGTAAATCCACAACCTGTCCATTAAAAAAACGCTTAATCTGTCACATAAGGCATCAGGGAGATATGCCTTGCCCTCTTAATTGCAACCGTAAGGGCCCGCTGATGCTTTGCACAGTTCCCAGTAATCCTTCTTGGAAGGATCTTGCCTCTTTCAGAAATGTATCTTTTTAACTTATTAGTGTCTTTATAATCAATCACATTGTCTTTGCCGCAGAACACGCAAACTTTTTTCCTTCTGCGTACCCCGCCCCTTCTCTTCATGGGGGAATCGCCTCTATCTGCCTTATTATAAGCCATTTTCATTACCTCCTGTTCTAATTAAAGGGCAGCTCTTCATCAATTCCATCCGGAATGTTCATAAACCCATCCCCTGCCGCCGCGCTTGGCATCGGCCTTTCTGCAGCATGGAAACTTCCGGCCTGGCTGTCACTTGCAGCCTTGCTCTCTGCAAATTCCTGTTCCTCCACAACAACATCTGTTGTGTATACTTTCTGCCCGTCCTGATTGGTGTAACTTCCAGTTTGGATCCTTCCAGTAATGGCAATCTTAATTCCTTTACGGAAATATTTCTCTGCAAATTCAGCGCTCCTGCCAAATGCAACGCAGCCAATAAAGTCTGCGGTCTGCTGGTCATTGTCGCGCTTAAACCTTCTGTCTACCGCTAATGTATACCTTGCCACTGCGGTCGCTGATTCACCCTGTGAATAACGTACCTCAGGATCCCTGGTCAATCTGCCCATCAGTATAACTTTATTCATCTAATCTCCTCTTTCTATTACGCAGGATCTTGTCTAACGCATAAGAAACGAAGCACATTGTCCATAATACGCACACGCTTTTCAATTTCTGCTGGACAACTTGCATCTGCATCGAACTGGATAAAATAATAGAACCCTTCACGCATCTTCTGAATCTCGTAAGCTAACCGTTTCTTACCCCATTCATCTACGTTATTGACGGTTCCGCCAAACCGGGTAATATACTCTTTTGCTTTCTCTACCACTCCGGCTCTTTCTTCATCCTCGATTTTAGCATTAACAACAAGTGCTAATTCATATTTGTTCATGCTCATCGTACCTCCTTTTGGTCTCTGGCCCTTAGCTTCTGCCAAGAGCAAGGATAAATTATTACATCACAGAGCATTAGCTTACCACAATTATCCTTTGTTTTCAAGTGTTTTATTTAAAAAATCCTCTATTGCCCCATAATATGTGCCAGGGTCTTTTTCCTGCGCCTGCCCATGCCCTGCGCCCTTAATAATCAACAGCTCCTTTTCACATGCCGCCGCCTCATATAAATCCTTTGACATCTGCACGGAAATCATGGCGTCCGAATCCCCATGGATAAACAGCGTTGGGACTTTACTTTTTTTCACCGCTTCCAGCGCCGAAGCGTCCTTCAAATTATAGCCTCCCCGCAAACGCAGCGCCAAACATGCTGAGTCCACCAATGGAAACGCTGGAAGCCCAAACCACGCTTTGATTTTCTCCTCAAACATATGGTAGGCGTCTGTATAGGCGCTGTCAGAAACAACCGCCTGTATATTGGCTGGAAGCCCCTCACCCGTCATCATCAAGGCGGTTGCCGCGCCCATGGACTGCCCATGGAGGACAATCTGCGCCTCTTTGTCCTGGGTAAGGATATAGTCTACCCACAACATGCAGTCAATTCTGTCTGTCCACCCCATGCCAATAAAATCCCCTTCGCTTTCCCCCTGGCACCTAAGGTCTGGCACAACTACATGGCAGCCCTGCTTATGGTACCAGTATGCAAAGGGGTACATTTCTTCTTTCCAGCCTGTATACCCATGGAGCAGCAAAACCCATCTTTTGCTTTCTTCTGCCGCCGGAAATTTTTCCGCCGCCAAATGATACCCATCTTCTGTCGTCGCAGAGAGTTTTTGATGTTTTGCACCCTTTAGCCATTCCCTTGTTTCATTCAGCGCCGCCTGGCGGTTCCCTTTGATATCGGAAGTCTGCACCTGAGCCGCATAGCTTTCTTCGGTAACGCGTTCAAACGCCTCTAATTTTTCCATAAAAGAAGGCACAAGCGCCGCGCTCACCAGGAAATTTACCAGCAGGGCATACAGGCCAAACAAAATTCCACTTACAATGCCTGTGGCAGCCATTATTTTTTTCCGGTTCCCTGCCTTCTTCTTACTCACTCGTCTTTTTTCCTGATTCCCTTAGTATTTTTCTCTACCTGTGTCCTTGGGAGCATAACTTGATGCCCGCACCCTAGGCATTTCAAACGGAAGTCCGCCCCTACCCGCAGCACTTCCCATTCCTTGCTGCCGCAAGGGTGCTGTTTTTTCAAACGGACAATATCCCCTATCTCAAATGGTATTGGCATAAATCCCTCCTGTCCTTTTCCGTCAAACCTTAATTTTCCCAAACAATTCCCCAATGCTCTCCGAAAGCACTAAGTTAGCCATATTATCCCTTGGGGTTGGGGTTTTGTTCACCAAGACCAGCTTGTTCCCTGGATAGTAGTCCACAAGCCCCGCCGCTGGGTAAACTGCAAGGGAGGTCCCGCCAATAATCAACATATCTGCATTGCTGATATAGTAAATGGCTTCCTGGATTGTCTGGTTATCCAGCCCTTCCTCGTACAAAACCACATCTGGCTTCAGGCTCCCGTGGCATGTCCCGCACTGCGGCACGCCCTCGCTGTGCAGCACATACTCCGCATCATAGAATGCATGGCAGGATTCACAATAATTCCGGTGGACGCTTCCGTGGAGTTCCAGCACCTTCTTGCTGCCTGCAAGCTGGTGCAGCCCGTCAATGTTCTGTGTCACCACCGCTTTTACCTTTCCTGCCGCCTCCAACTGGGCGAGCTTTTTATGGGCCATATTCGGCTCTGCATCCAGGCAAAGCATTTTGTTGCGGTAGAACCGATAAAATTCTTCTGGGTTCCTCCGGTAAAACGTATGGCTTAAAATTGTTTCTGGCGGATATTCATACTGCTGATGGTACAGGCCGTCCACGCTCCTGAAATCTGGAATCCCGCTTTCCGTAGACACGCCTGCCCCGCCAAAAAATACAATATTATCCGATGACTCCACCATCTCCAAAAATTCCTGAATTTTCCCTTCCCTGTCCTGATTTTCCATATTCTTCCCTCCCTGTGGATTCGCTGCTTTTCCAATAAGGTTAAGTATACCATAATTAGGGGGAATATGCCACCCAAACTGCCGCTGGCAGTTAATTCCTGCGCAATGCCTCAATAGGGCTTAGCTTAGCCGCCTTGCGGGCTGGGTAAATCCCAAAAAACACGCCGATTGCACAGGAAAATAATGTCGCGCCTAAAATAGTGCTGGCTTTGATGCCTGGATGGATTGTGCTTCCCATAGAAGCGCTCATTAGCCCACAGGCGCCCACTGCGCCCAATAGCCCAAGAAGGATCCCAATTACCCCTCCCACAATTGTAAGGATCGCCGCTTCTGCAAGGAACTGCATCAGGATAGAAGAAGTCTTAGCCCCCAAAGATTTCCGAATGCCAATTTCCCTGGTGCGCTCCGTCACTGACACCAGCATAATGTTCATCACGCCAATACCGCCCACAATCAGGGATATTGCCGCCACACAGGAAATAAATGTAGTCACAATTGCAAGCATCCCGTTTAATTCCGCCACCATGTCCTGGAAACTCTGCACCTGATAGTACTCTTCCCCTGCGCACTGGTGCCTGGTTTCCAACAAATGGATGGTTTCCTTCACCACTTCCTCGCCGCTGGCCTTATCATTGGCAAAAATAGTGGCTGAATAAAAAGAATTGCTTTCCCAACCAAAATTTTCAAAAGAAGTGTAAGGCACATCCAACGTCACTGGCATCCCTTCATAAGTATAGCTGACAAACCCGCCATTTTCTTTCTGTTGTGTCACGCCCACAATGCGGTAGCTGTTTGTAATCCCATTAATTCCCACTTCAATGTCCATGCCCACCACGTCGTCTGAGCCAAACAGCCGCTTTGCATCGTTATCCGTAACCACGCAGACGCGGTTTCCCTCCTCCACATCCATTGCCGTGAAATAGGAACCTCGTTTTATATTATAATTCAAAGACCACTGCATATCCTGCGACCCGCCGTTAAGCTGCACTGCAAACTCGCCTTTGCCAGTAGAAGTGTTCCCAGAGGCGCTGTCATTTGGGGTTGCGCCGTCCACCCCTTTTACCTTCCCTTTGATGGCCTCCAAATCTTCTGGTGTAATCCACTCCCCTTCGCTTGCCGCATCATCGCTGCAATATACGCTAATCTGCCCAGTTCCAAGGCTTGACACCTCAGAATTCATGGCGTTTGCAGTACCATCCCCCACAGACATTACCATAATTACAGAGGCTATCCCAATAATAATCCCCAGCATGGTCAGGATAGAACGCCCCTTATTGGCCGTTATGTTTTTAAACGCCATCTTAACATATTCCATTATATTTCCCATTTTCACACCTCATGGTTCCCTTTACTCCTGGCTGCTTATAATTGTAACTTCATCCCCCTCTTCATGGGTTCCAGGATCTGTAATTACCTGTTCCCCAACCTCAATCCCTTCTGTGATTTCTATGCATTCATCCGAAGTTACGCCGGTCGTTATGGCGCGTTTTGCGAGGACCCCATCCTCGCTTACCCAGCAAAACGTCCCATCCTTCCCGATATTTACTGCCTCTATTGGAAGGATAACCACATCCTTTGCCTCTGCCGCCAATATCTTCACTTTGGCGTCCACGCCCAGGAAAATATTCTCATCTGGATGGTTTAAATGCACCGTTGCCTGAATGCCCGCTGCCGCTATTGCGGCCTGGTTCGTCCCTGACGCCCCTTCTGTGGCAATCCGGCTGATACGCTTTACTGTCCCTTCGTAAGTCTGCCCCGCAAAGGTAATTTCTGCTTTCTGCCCTTCCTTTACTTTGTCATAGACACTTTTTGACAAAGTGACCTCTACATTTACATTGTCAATGCTCTGCAGTGTAAAAAGCTGCATTCCCTGTGAAACGGTAGCCCCTTCTAAGACCTGTTTGTCAGAAACCACCCCGTTAAATTCTGCTGAAATCCCCTGCTGCCCCTGCAAAATCAATTCCTCTAAAGACTTGCTCTCCAATTCCGCAAGGTTGTTGTTGGTCTGCATCTGGGCCCTTGCGGCGCTGCTCAATGTCCCTGCATCTGCTTGGGCAATAGAGTTCTGTCCCTCCAGCCTAGCCTTAAGCTCTGCAAGCTCCGCCTGGGCGGCCTCTAGCTTCTGCTGAAGCTCCCCGCTTGACATGCCGCCATCTTGTATAGCCCCCCCTGTAGGCTGCAGGGCTGCAATCTGGGCGTTTAAGCTGTTTACCAATTCCTGCGTTTCCTCCAGTTCCCCATTTGCCGCCGCCAATGTTTCATTTGCGGCGTTTAACGCATTCCGTGCCGCCTCTAATTTTTCTGGGTCTTCAGAAGCCGCCGCTGCCTCAAAATCCACCTGTGCTTTCTGCTGCGTGACTTCCGCCTGCCCCTTTTGGGTTTTTGCCGCTTCTAACGCCTTTTGCGCTTCCTTCAACTCTTTTTCCAATTGCCCTATCTGCGCGTTTATCTGAGCCAATTCCTGCTGTTTGGCCTCCGCCTGCGCTTTGGCCTCATTGGAAATAGAGGCCGATAAATTTGCCACCTCTTGCTTTTTTGCATCGACCTGCGCCTGTAGGGAAGCTGCCTGTGCTTTGGCCTCCGCCTGTTTTACCGCCGCCTGGTTGGACTTATTTACGGTATCCTGGTAGCCCAACTGGTTCGCCTTTACTGTAAGCTCCGCCTTCTGGTTTTGGCTCTCTAAGTCTTTTAGGTTAAATGTCACCAGCTTCTGCCCTTCCTTCACCAAATCCCCCGGTTGGAATGGGGCGGTTTCCACCTGGGCATTCACTGGGGAGAATATGGTTTTTTGCTCCCCGCTGACCACTGTCCCATTTGTTTCTATGGTCTCTGACACATTTCCCTTTTCCACTGTAATTGCTTCCACTTCCATGGCCCGCGCCATAGCCTCCCCTGCTTTGTTTGCGTTGTTTACTGTAACAATGGCAATCACGGCAGCCAACGCTGCTGCTGGAATTGCAATTTTCCATAACTTCTTCTTTTTCATCCTCTTTCCTCCTAACCCAATTCTGGCGCCGAAACATCTGAGTTATAATAATCCTCTACAATCCTGCCGTCTAAAATCCGCACCACCCGTTTTGCCTGGCTTGCAATCTCATTGTCATGGGTAATCAATATTACGCTCCTGCCCGCTTGATGCAAGCCTTTTAAGATTTCCATAATTTCCAATGTGGAAGCAGAATCCAAATTCCCGGTAGGCTCATCCGCCAAAATCACTGGCGGCTCTGCTGCAATTGCCCTGGCGATGGCAACTCTTTGCTGCTGCCCTCCTGACATCTCCGAAGGCTTATGGCGCATACGTTTTTCCAGCCCGACTTTTGCAAGCGCCTCCTTTGCAAGCCTGTGCCGCTCACTTTTCCCAATTCCCCTGTAAATTAAAGGAAGCTCTACATTTTCTATGGCGTTTAGGTTCGCTATTAAATTAAACCCCTGAAAAATAAAGCCGATTTCCTGGTTCCTGATTTCTGACAGCTGGTTATCCTTCATGGCGGCGACATCCTTCCCATTCAGGTAATAGGAACCAGAGGTCGGCACATCCAAGCACCCTAACATATTCATCAATGTGGACTTTCCAGACCCGGAATGCCCAATAATCGCCACAAACTCACCTTTGTCAACCTCCAGGTCTATATGGTCCAATGCACGGACTTCATTCTCTCCTGGATGGTAGATTTTGCACATATCCTGCACCTTGATTAAATTTCCCAACCCTTCTCCCTTCCTTTCTTTTATTTTCCTGCCTATCACGTTCCTGGCTTTCATTTTTACCATTTTATCAATTGCTTCTTAACATAATTTTAAACTTATCTTACGCTTATCTTACATTTCCAACATTTTTGGATACCCTGGGGAGCCAGGTTTTTATCCCTTAATAAATTAAACGAATATTTTCAACAAATTGCTTCAAAATTTTTCCAGTTTTATAGTATACTAATAGAAGCACACGATATCCAAAATCCGTGTGGCTTATGCCAGCAGAACTAAGGAGGCGAGTACTTATGAAAATTATAGATATGCACTGCGACACCATTTCCCGCATCTATGAGGAACGCAGGCAGGGGAAAAACCCACGGCTTCGCAGCAACTTTTTTCAACTGGATTTAGAAAAAATGAAACGTTCTGGATACCTGCTCCAGAATTTTGCCATGTTTTTAGACCTCAAAGGGACTTCCACCCCCTATGAAGACTGTAAACAGCAGATTAAAACCTTCCAGGGAGAAATGGAGAAGAACCAGGATATTATTTCCACAGCAACCTCTTATGCGGACATCCTCGCCAACCAAAAACAAGGCAAAATGTCCGCGCTGATGACGATAGAAGAAGGGGAAGCCTGCGAGGGAAGCCTGGAAAAATTAGAAGAATTCCATCAGCTTGGCGTACGCATGATGACTTTCACCTGGAATTACCCTAACAGCCTTGGCTTCCCTGGGGAACCTGCGGCCAGCCATTTGGCGCAGTCCCAGGGGCTTACTTCCCGTGGGGTGGAATTTTTGGGGCATATGGAGCGGCTTGGCATTATCCCAGACGTTTCCCATCTGTCAGACGCAGGGATTCGGGATGTATGCAGGCTTGCCAAAAAACCGTTCTGCGCAAGCCATTCTAATGCCCGCGCCCTCTGCCACAGAGGGCGGAACTTGCCGGACAAGCTAATCCGAAGCATTTCGGAACGGGGCGGCGTAATTGGCGCCAATTATTATGGGCCGTTCCTCTCTAATACGCCAAATGTCCTGGGCTGTTATTATAGCTATGTGAGCGATATTGCGGCGCATATCCATCATATTGCAAATGTGGGCGGCATAGGATGTATAGGGCTTGGTTCTGATTTTGATGGGATTGACAACAATTTAGAAATGAAAAACTGCGGCCATATGGAATTGTTAGAGTCAGCATTAAAGAAAACTGGGTTCCATGAAAGCGAAATTGATAAGATTTTTTACCAAAATGTATTGTCATTTTACAAAGAACTATTGTAAGGAAGGAATCATATGCAAATTGCGATTGTGACCGCCCCAACTGCATTCCTCTATGAAAACAGCACGGGCAGCCGTATTTCTGACGAACTTTTGTCTGGGTGGGTTGTCTCCATCCAGGCAAAGCAACACTGCCGCCTAAAAGTGGTTACCCATTATGGCTACACTGGATGGCTGGACGATTCTGCCGCCTGCAAAGCCGCCGCAGGGCAATGGGAATGCTGGGATACATGGCCGTGGCATGGATGGGACGGGCGAAGGGATAAGGAATGCCTAGAACTGGAAGCCTGCAAACATGTAAGGCAGGCCATCCTCTGCCGGACGTCCATAGACCTTTTGGCAAAGCCAACGGTGCAGGCACGCATCCTCACCACTTTGTTTATGGGCAGCTCTGTGCAGCTTTTGGAACCGCCAAAAGACGGGTGGCAGAAAATAAGGGCGGCAGACGCCTCCTGCGGGTACGTGCCTTCCAGCTCCCTGCTGCGGCCCGAATGCTTGGAGCAATTCCCTGTAAACGGGCAGCAGGCGCAAATGCGGCTTCGTCATGCCATTTTAGGTTATGCCATGTCTTATTTCGGCGCCCCATACCGATGGGGTGGAAAAACCTACGCAGGGATTGACTGTTCCGGCCTTGCATTTATGAGTTATTATATGTGCGGTATTTTGATTTACCGGGATGCCGCCATAAAGGAGGGGTACCCTGTCCGGGAAATCCCCCTCTCCCAGATACAGCCTGCAGACCTTCTTTATTTCCCTGGCCATGTTGCCCTTTACCTGGGGGAAGGGAAATATATACACTCCACCGGGAACCCTGCCAGCTTCGGCTGCACCATCAACAGCTTAGACCCCAAAGACCCAGATTACCGAAAAGACCTGGCGCTAAGCTTGGATGCCGCGGGAAGCATATTCCCATAGCTGCGTCCCGCAATAGCCCTAGCTGCGCCGCCCCACTTTGCCTTTATCCGAATAAGGGGGTGGAAAAATAACGCTCGGCTGTATCTGGCAAGATTGTGACCACAGTTTTGCCTTTCCCAAGCTTCTTCGCAAGCTTCAATGCGGCAGCCACATTCGTCCCGCTGGAAATGCCGCAAAGGATGCCCTCTTCTGCCGCCAGCCTTTTGGAGGTGGAAAGCGCTTCCTCATCTGTAATAATGCAAACTTCGTTATAAATCTGCTGGTTTAGGATTTCTGGTATCAACCCGTCGCCAATGCCCATCTGCAAATGGGTCCCAATAGAACCCCCAGATAAAATCGCTGCATGCTCCGGCTCAACCGCCCAGATTTCCATATCTGGGTTTTCTTCTTTGATTGTCTCACCAACCCCTGTAATCGTCCCTCCTGTCCCAATGCCAGAACAAAAGCCATGGATTGGGCCATCTGCCTGGTTCAAAATTTCAATCCCAGTCTGGGAACGGTGGACTGCAGGGTTTGCCAGGTTCTCAAATTGCTGCGGCACAAATACCTTAGGGTCTTCCTTCGCCATGCAAAGGGCTGTCTGCAGGCATTCTTCAATGCATGCGCCAATATTCCCTGCGTCATGGATTAAAACTACCTCTGCCCCATAATGCTCGACCAGCTTACGCCGTTCCTCGCTGACAGAATCCGGCATTATAATTTTCGTTTGGTATCCCCGCACCGCCCCCACAAGCGCAAGCCCAATGCCCTGGTTGCCGCTGGTTGGCTCCACAATTATTGTGTCCGCGTGAATAAGCCCTTTTTGCTCAGCATCTTTTATCATATTATATGCTGTCCTTGTCTTTATGGAACCGCCCACGTTCAGCCCTTCAAATTTCACCAATACTTGGGCGCCCTCTGGGTCGGCCATGCGGTTCAGCCTGATTAAGGGCGTATTGCCCATCGCCTCCAATATATTTTCATAAACCATATGCTCAAATCCTTTCTCAACTGCTGTCACGGAAATATCTTTAAGATTATAATATGTATTCTTTGGAAATACAACAACCATTTTTGAGTTTCCTTTTTTTATAATAACCAATATAATTGTGCCAAAAGGCTTTGCTGCCTGTGGCAGCATAGGCATCTTGCACAAAAAACGTCTGGAAAGCTAGCGTTCCATGGCGCTTTTATGTGCAAAGTAATGGAAACCTTTTGGCGCTGCGAACTGCAAAATGTGGAAACTCAAAACAACCATTCCATTGATTTTTGATATTCTTTCTATTATATTTATCATATAAATATATAAAACTATTGAATTACGCAATTATCTATAATTTTTATAGAAAGAAAGGATGTGGCAGGCATGGACCGTAAGTTTATCCGAAGCCTACAAATTGACTGGGGCAAAATTGAGGAAGGTTCCTATTTGCAGGAAATCCCTGTGCTTAAAAATATAACGTCCCTGGAATTCCAGGATAATATCACAATATTTGCGGGGGAAAACGGCACAGGCAAATCTACGCTGTTGGAGGCTATCGCGACTGCTTATGGATTTAACCCGGAGGGCGGCAGCATAAATTACCGGTTCAGCACATTTGACGATGTTTCACCATTGAGCCAGGGCGTACGCTTAACCAAAGGGATTTGCAGGGCTGCCTCCAATTACTTTTTCCGGGCAGAAAGTTTCTTTAACGTGGCAACCAAAGCGGAAGATTACCGGGACTTTACGCCAAAAGAAATTTTTTATGCAAGGTATGGGGGAAAATCCCTCCACGAACAATCCCATGGGGAAAGCTTCCTGTCCTACTTCCAGTCCTTCCATGAACCTGGGCTGTATTTGATGGACGAGCCAGAAGCCGCCCTCTCCCCACAATGCCAGCTTAGCTTATTCCTTCAAATCAGTAAAATGGCAGAAAACGGCTCCCAATTTATTATAGCATCCCATTCCCCCATCCTTTTAGGCATACCAAATGCAGGCATTATCTCTTTTGATGGCGGGGAACTGAAACGCTGTAGCTACCAAGACACGGAAAGTTACCAGATAATGGAAATGTTTATTAACCATAGAGATGCCCTTGTGAAACGGCTGTTAGACTGAGCCAGCCGCCCAAAAGAACAAAGTGGGCAAGCCCACTTCAGCTCCCCTAACCCCTCACTCATGAGGGGCTTGGACACTTTACGCGCCGAGCACAATTGCGAAGCAATATTTTACCTCTTGTGCGAGTGCGCATATTATTTTTATCTTATAGAAAAGTCATGGACTTTAACACTTTACAGTAACACGGTCTTTCCTATAAGATAAAAAAGAATGCGCACAGCGCATTCTCCGCGCAAGCATGGCTGCTTGGCTTATTACCCACTGAAGTCAAATACCCCGCCCCTTGGGGCGGGGTATTTGACCCTCGCGGCATTCGCCAAATATCCGCGCAAGCGCGACTGCTTGGCTCATTGCTCGCGGGAATAAATGAGTTGCGGGGGCAGGATTTGAACCTGCGGCCTTCGGGTTATGAGCCCGACGAGCTTCCAGACTGCTCCACCCCGCGCTGATAGGTGTATTATAATCCATAATGTGGAAAATGTCAAACCTTTTCTAATACTTTTTTCCCAATTTTTATGGATAGCACCAAAAATCCACTTAACATTACTGCACTTCATGCCTTTGAAACGTACGGAAGCTCCACAAAGCCAAACCTGCTATCAGCATCAGGTACACAGGAGGAACCCATTGGAAAAAATACAAATACCGCCCGCCAACAGCAAGAAGCTGTGGCGCCGCCATGCTGCCCACAAACATCATGGAGGTAGGAAGGCTGTTGGCCACCATAAATAAAACGCGATGCCCTGCCACCATATAGATAAGGTACATAGGGGCAAAAATAAAAATAAAGGATACAATAATAACGCCAAAGGGCGTTTTCATTTTTGCCGAACAAAACATGACCACCATGGCAACCATACAGGCAGCTACCAGGCAGCACCCTGTGGCGGCCACTGCCAGCCCCAATAAATTTATGGGAAGGCTTAGGAAAAAGCCCAAAATACTAGCCTGCACAGGCAAGTCCCAGCCGTCTAGCCCATAGATAACCTGAACCTCTAACAGGGAGAGCGCCGCAAAAAACAGGGTGGAAAAAGCGGCAAATGAAATGCCTGTAATAACCTTAGCCCAAATCAGCTTATTTTTCCCATACCGGCACGACAATGCCAGCGCATCCATATGGGAGGAATATTCCCCGGCAAACATAGGCGCAAGGATAATGGCTATGGCAAAAGCAAGGATAATGCATGTTGGGCTTAACATCTGCAAATACCGTTCATACCCTGCCATGTTCCCATATGTAAAAGGTTTCGGAACCTTCCCATCCTCCCTCTTATGGAACTCAATTTCCCCATAGGATAGCTGCTCCCCTCCATAAATCTGATCCAGCGCCTGATCACGGAAGCTATAAAAATTTTCCCCGTCCACCTGATCAATTTCAAGGCCGTCAATACAATTTTCCAACAAACCCAGCAAATCATATAATTTGCCATAGGGGGCATAAGCCCTGTAATATTCCTTCCAGCGGCTTGCCCTGGACCCTTCTGCCCCTTCACTATACAAGGCGGCTTCCTTATCCTTCACAATTGTTTCCATGTCTGTTTTCTTTTTCTCGAAAAAGCCCTGGTCTAGCTTTTTTATTGCCAAATCCCCCAATGCTTCCCGCTCCATTTCCACCATCTGGAAATGGGTGGCCACTTTTTCCCCTTCCATGTAATAATTCCCATAGATTCCGGCAAAACCGCCAAACAGCACCCATGCCAAGACAACCGCCAATGCAATCCAGGTTGACCGCCTTTGGAATATTTTCCGGTATTCATACCCTGCTAAATATACTATTCCTGCCATCACTCCACGCCCTCCTTTTCTACCTCGCTAAATTAGGTAATTGCTAACTGCCAAATTATCAAAATTTCAGCCTGCCTCATTTGTCGCAAAAATAAAGATACAAATCCTCCAAGGACGCCTTCACATTGACAGCCCCCTCCACTGGCTTCTGGCTGCAGACCAGCCGCAAGAATGTGCCGTTTTGCTCCTTTCGGACATTTATGGACGGGAAATTCGCCATAAGCTTTTCTGCCGTCTGTCCATCCACAATGCATTCCCATACTTTTCCCTCAATCGCTTTTATAATTTCATCCAGGCTTCCATTATGGATAATCATCCCATCTTTCATTATAAGGACAACATCTGCAATATATTCCACATCAGAAACAATGTGGGTAGAAAGAAGCACAATCCTGCCATCCCCAAGCTTTGATATTAAATTTCGGAACTTCACGCGCTCCTTGGGGTCTAACCCAGCAGTAGGCTCATCCATTACAAGTACTTTCGGGTTATTTAGCAGAGATTGGGCAATCCCAAGGCGCTGCTTCATGCCGCCGGAAAATGTTTTGATTTTCTTTTTTGCCACAGAAGAAAGGCCTGCCAATTCCAGCAGCTCCAAAGATTTTTCTTTTGCCTGCCTTTTGGGTAACCCTTTCAGAGCCGCTAAATACATTAGGAAATCCATTGCAGAAAAATCAGGGTAATGCCCAAATTGCTGGGGCAAATATCCCAGGACGTCCCGAAATGCTTCCTCCTGCACCGAAATTCCATTATAACAAACCTTCCCGCTATCCGGCTTTAAGACCCCGCACATGATACGCATCAATGTGGTTTTCCCCGCCCCATTTGCCCCTAAAAGCCCATAAATGCCTTCTTTCAGAGAAAGGGAAACATGGTTCACTGCAAGTTTATTTTTAAATTGCTTCGTTACCTGGTCAAAGACAAGTTCCATTTCCATCCCTCCATGATTTCCTAATCTTAACAATTACATAACATACAAATTGCATTTCCATTCTTCTATCCCATGGTAAATCTGCCAAAGCTGCCTTGCCAGCAAACAGGCAGACACTAAGATAATAAGCGCCCAGAGGGAAAATTTCCCACTGCTGTATAAAGATTCTAAAAATTCCTTCCTTATAAGGCCAAACAGAAATAGGAAGCACCCGCAAATGCCGCAATACCACACCCCTTCCCGCCCTCTGGCATATTTCTCAACCCAAAGCCCCAACACACAGGCGCACAGCCATGGCGCGAGCAAGTATACGGCTCCATGCAGCAGCCCCAGCCCGCCTTTTTGGACAAGGAATGGAAGCCCAAGCGTCATTAAAAGAAGGTTCCCGCATGCCATAGCGCCCATCCGCACCAACATTACCTGGGGCAGGCTGTGCTTTGACACCATCTCCAATTCTGCCATTCCATATGCGCTTGAACGGAATGTCTCCGCCACCGTAAGCACCGCCAAAAGCGGCATTGCCGCAGACAGGCTCCATAACATCCCATATTTATCTTCTTGTTGGAAATAATTTCCGTGAAACAACGCCATTGCTACAATCAGTACAGACAGTATCCATGCAGATTTATGGATATACCCAATTTGCACTGCAATTGTTTCTGGCAGGCTCGCCCTTGGGGCAAAAAAGTTTTTTAGGAACTCGCCTTTTCCTTCAGGGGCAGGCGCCAGATATAATTGCTTCAATTCTTTTTTTATTTGACGTTTTGAAACCTTCAACGTTTGCCACCCTCCTGTAACATTCTTTTTAACCGCCGCAGCGCTTCTTGTTCCATCCGATATTCACTGCTTCTGGATAAGCCGGTGATTTTGCAGATTTCCCTGACGGAAAGCCCATTGACATAACGAAGCAATACCAATTCCTGCTGTTCTGGCGGAAGCTTTTCCACCGCCATCTGTAAATAAAGGGACTTTTCCACATGCTCTATTGGGTTTTCTGATAATTTATCCACCATTCCCTTTGTGGAGCCTTCTATAGTTTCCTCCCTCTTATGGCTTCGGTAATAGTCCACGCACAAATTCCTGGCAATGGTGTACAAGTAAGCCAGCTGCTTTCCACGGTTGACATAAGAATTTTGGGCAAAATATTTCAGGAACGTTTCCTGAACCAAATCTTCTGCTAGGAAGCGGTCATTCACTTTGAAATAGCAATAACGGTAAATTCTATCATACTGTTCACTGATATCCAGAGACATGCAATATCCCCCTTCCATTATGTTTAACGTTTGGCATGGGCAACATGTGCCAAAAAAAGAAGCTGCAGCGCTAAATTAGCTTACAGCTTCTTTTTCATTTCTTAATACTATAGTATTTGCCATTTATTCTTCCACATTCTCCGCAGGAACCACCGCAATCTCCGTATCCCCTTGCTCTGCGCATTCCAGCACTGCGGCTGCAAGCCTTCGGAAATTCCCCCCTGAGGAAGAAGCGCCTGCGATCATGTCAATATTATCTGCACTTTGCTCCTCCAAAAGTTCTGCTGCATAATTCCTTGTATACCGGTTTGGGTATGTGCCAGATACGGGGTTCATGTTCCTCATATAGGCAATATCCCACGATTTAATAAACCCACTTACATTCTTTGCATTGTATTCCACACTGACAATCTTACTGTCCATCACGCAAATTGTAACAAATTCTTTCCACCCATGGCTATAATCCCCCATAATTGCAGTATAATACCCGTCCTGCCACTTCGCTTCTTTCTCCTTACTTCCACACCCAGAAATTAAAATGCATGCCAGGATACAGGCAATTATGGCATACGCCTTTCTCTTTTTCATATTACCTATCCCTCCTTAACCGGAACTGTCCAGAGATATATTGTAATTCCTCCGCCTGTTTGTGAAGCTTCTGGCTGGCCGTGGTGCTTTCGTAGCTTGCGTCCAAATTCCTTTGCGCCACATCGCTGATTTGGGAAATCTGTTCTGCCATCTTTTCCAACGACTCTTTCTGAATATACACAGATTCTTCCAGCCGTTTTGTAATATCCGACATACTGTTGGACACATCGCTAATATCTGCAAAGGACTCTGCCGCCTGTTTTGCATATGCCACGCCATTTTGAATTGCCTTAAGTGAATTGCCTATCACCTCAGACGCATGTTTTGCAGATTCTGTGCTTTGCTCTGCAAGCATCCTGACCTCAGAAGCCACCACTGCAAACCCTTTCCCAAATTCCCCGGCGCGGCTTGCCTCTACAGAGGCATTCAGCGCCAGCATATTTGTCTGTGCGGCTATATTCTCCAATATCCTGTTTACCTTTGTAATTTCCAAAGAATTGGCGTTGATGTCTTCCATTGCTTCAAGCAAATTCCTCATATTGGCATCCCCGGCATCCATGCTGACCCGTGCCTTTTCCATCAGCTCCCCGGCAAGCCTGGTGTTGCCGTCCACTTCTGTAATGTTTTCTTCAATAGCCTTTGTCTCCTCAGTCAATACCATAAGGGAGCTGGACTGCTCGCTGGAGCCTGTATGCACCTGTACCGCGCTTTCTGACACAACCCCCGCCGTCTCCAACACCTGCTTGGAAGAGTCCTGTACAGACACTAACATTTGGCTAAGGGAAACGATAATGTGGTTTAAGGACTCCTTCATGATAATGAAATCCCCTTCAAAATCCCCTTCCACCGACACGTCGAAATCCCCTTCTGATATGCTTGATAATATTTTAGACAGTTCTGAGATATACCCATTAATGCTGTCTATGGTATTGCTCAAGGAAATAGACAGCACCTGCGTCTCGTCCTGGATTTTGCTAATATTTGTAGGGGTTTTTAAATCGCCATTTGCCAGAAGCTCTATACGGCCAATCACCCCTTTTAAGGAATTTTTAATCCTGGAAGCATAGCCAATTGTAAAAATCCCCCCGATAACCACAAGTCCTATCGTAATGTAAATCCCCAGCATAATACTGTTGTTTGCCGGGCCCATAAAATCATCCCTTGGGACAATGATTGCAAGGTGCCAGGTAGTCCCGTTAATTGGGACATAACTAATTAATACAGTATCCTTGCCCTCCCCATATGTAATAATTCCAGTCTCACCAGATACAACCTTCTCCTCAATAAAACCTACCCCAGTATAATCCGCCATATCTGCCTGTTCCCGAACCAAATCCGTATTCCTGTGGCCCATAATCTTGCCATCGGAATTTACAATAAACGCCTCCCCATTGGCGCTAATATTAATGCTGCTTAACACATCGCTTAAGATATCATAATTATAACTTCCTACCAAGTAATAAACCAGTTCCCCGTCTGCATTCAAAATGGGAAGCCCAACTGCTAATTCCAGCACGCCGTCATGATCGAAGATATCATCCACAACCATATTCTGTGTTTCCTGCAATAATGGGAATAGCTTCCTCTCCTGGAGCGACTCCGGGCAATTCCCATCCCCCAAGTAAAGGCTCCCTTCTGCATCATACAGCCCAAGCCATGTAAATTCTATCCCTGACTGCGCATTGTCCAGCACGGCCTTTTTTTCCTCTGTGGGGCTGTCTGCATTTATAATTGCCTCATTCTCCCCAATCATGAAAATCCGGTCTGCCAGCATATGCATGTTCCCTTCCAGATTTTTAGAGGCTGTTTTCGTCATAGATGGAAGTACATTAGTCAATACGCTGTCCGTCAGGGATTTCATAGAACGCGTCATCAACACGACAAAAACAACTGCCAGGCATACCATCATAATATCCGTGTTTAACAATATTCTTCCGCTAATGCTTCTTTTTGCTTTCACCTTTTGCTCCTCCTGACTTTTTCGTGTATTTTATTAAAACCACTGAGCCTTATTTTACTATGTTATTACTTTAATTTCAATACTCAGATAGTCCCTATTGCCCTTTTCCTTATAGCCTTTTTTCCATTTTTCCAGTATACTTAAAATAAGCCTTACACATTCCATATGAAAGGAGCCGCTTATGCCCAGCAATATATTTTACACCCTTCAGAAATCTTCTTATTTAGACCATAAATTACAGGCCTATGCTGACAGTGATTATTACCCTTTCCATATGCCGGGCCACAAACGCACAGATAAGCTAGAATTCCCAAACCCCTACTCCATGGACATTACAGAAATTGAAGGGTTTGACAACCTGCACCACCCAGAAGGCATCCTAAAAGAAGCCCAGATGAGGGCCTCTGAACTGTTCGGCTCGAAAGCTTCCTTCTACCTTATCAATGGAAGCACCAGCGGCATTTTAAGCGCAATCAGCGCCGCCCTCCCGCCACGAGGCGCTTTGCTGATGTCCCGCAACAGCCATAAATCCGCATACCATGCCGCATATTTACGGGAGCTTAACACCATTTACCTAATGCCAGCCGCCACAGAATTTGGCATTTCCGGCTCAATTTCGCCCGCCTCCGTGGAACAGGCATTACAGGAAAACCCTGGGATTGGGGCAGTGTTTATCACCTCCCCCACTTATGACGGCATTGTATCAGATATCCAGGCAATTGCGGGCATTGCCCATTCCCACAACCTCCCTTTGATTGTGGATGAAGCCCATGGCGCCCATTTTATGTTTTCCCGCAAATTCCCTTCCCCCGCCCTTAGGTGCGGGGCGGATATCGCCATACAAAGCTTACATAAAACGCTCCCATGCCTTACCCAATGCGCGCTGCTGCATGTAAATTCCAAACGGATTGGCCTAAGCCTTATCAAACGCTTTCTGGACATTTACCAGACCAGCTCCCCTTCCTACCTGCTAATGTCCTCCATAGAGCAATGCCTGCGGTTCCTACGGGAGGAAAGCGTTTCCCAGATGGCGGAATACACCCAAATTCTGCAGGCATTTTACCGGAAATCTGAAAACCTGCGGCATTTAAAAGTATTCCATAAGTCTTCCTGCCCCCCGGAACTTTGTTTTGACCATGATTTTTCCAAAATTTTAATTTCTGTGGGTTCCACTGGGCTGACTGGGAAAGAACTTTATGACGCCCTACTGCACACCTACCATTTGCAGCTGGAAATGGCTTCTGGGCATTACGCCACTGCGCTGACTTCTGTTATGGACACCAAAGCAGGGTTCCAGCGCCTTGCCGCGGCATTAGAGGACATTGACCACAAAAACCGTTTCAATGAGGCTGGCGGCAAAGGGGAGCCGCTGTCCTCCGACTTAATTTACCAAGCCCCAAAGCATGGCATGGCCATTGGCGAAGCCATGGCCCAAAAAACGGAAACCCTGCCCCTAAAGGCTTCTACTGGGTATATCAGCCAGGAATATATCTATTTATACCCACCTGGCATCCCGCTTGTGGCCCCTGGGGAGATTATGACAGGCAAGCTATTGCGCACAATATCCCAATGCCAGGCGCAAGGCTTATCAGTAGAAGGGCTAAACGACATGTCCGGCAAACAAATTAATGTGGTGAAAATGTAAAAGCATGGCAATTTGTATAATTTCTTTTTTTGGGTTTCCCCATTTTTTATGATAGCCTATATTATTGTGCCAAAAGGCCTTGCTGCCCTTGGCCGCATAGGCGTCTTGCACAAAAAGCGTCTGGAAATCTAGCTTTCCATAGCGCTTTTATGCGCAAAGCGCTTCCATCACTTTGTGATGGAAACCCTTTGGCTCTATGAATTGCAAAATGGGGAAACTCAAATTTCTTTTGCATTTTTCCATAAGCTATACTATACTATAAATTGCATCAAAATTATGGTTTATTACGTAAGGGAAATTATGGGAAAAATATTTTGTTTGATGGGCAAAAGCGCATGTGGGAAAGACACTCTGTACAAACGGGTCCTGGCAGAAGGATCCCTCCCTTTAAAAACGCTGGTCCCTTATACCACACGCCCCGCCCGGGACGAAGAGGCAAACGGCGTGGAATACTACTTTTTTACAGAAGGGCAGCTTGAAGAGCTAGAGCGGCAAGGGAATATTATTGAGCTGCGCTCTTACCATACCGTCCATGGCATCTGGAAATACTTTACCGCCAATGACCACCAAATTAACTTAGAAAAGCACCACTACCTGATTATTGGCACGCTGGAATCTTATGCAAAGTTCCAGGAATACTTTGGGAAGCCTTCCCTGGTGCCTTTGTATATTGAACTTGAGGACGGGGAACGCCTCCAGCGCGCCCTTAACCGGGAACGGATGCAGTCAGAGCCAAAATATACAGAGCTTTGCCGCAGGTTCCTTGCAGATGACAAAGATTTCTCCCCAGAAAACTTAAAACAAGCAGAAATCACTAACTCTTTTTCCAACACAGACCTGGACTTATGCACCCAGCAAATCATTTCCTTTATAAAAGCAAACATATAGAATTTTTCACTTTATAATAAGATTGAAAAAACCGATAATAATACCAGAAAGGCAGGTGATTTCATGGCAATCAAAGTAGATTCCGTAAACGCTTTGCAGCCAGTGGAGGCTTCCCAGCCAGTGGATAAAGGGGATGGAAGCTTTAAGTTTACCCTTGCCAGCCAGGTAGAAGAGGCCGAGCTGCAAGAAAAGCTCAATGGGCTTATGAATGACATCACTGCACAGGGGGAGAAGCTCTCAGAGCATATGGACATTCGGGACATGAAGAAATACCGGGAGTTGGTAAAAGATTTCCTCAATGAAATTGTCAACCGCTCCCACAAATTTTCCAGGGAGAATTTTCTGGACCGCAGGGGGCGCCACCGGGTATATGGAATTGTGAAATTAGTGGATAAGAACCTGGATGACCTTGCCAGCGAACTGGTGAAGGACGAGAAAGACCATCTTACAATTTTAAGCAAAGTCGGGGAAATCCGCGGGCTTCTTTTGGATATCTCCACCTAATCCCAATACAGAAACGAGGAATTATTATGGCAGGCTTTTCAAGTATCATTGGACATGAACAAATCAAAGTACATTTACAGAACGCAATTTCCATGGATAAAGTATCCCATGCTTATATATTTAACGGCCCTGACAAATCTGGGAAAATGATGTTGGCAAAAAGTTTCGCAATGGCGCTCCAATGCCAGCAAAACACCACCGAAGGGTGCATGGGATGCCGGTCTTGCAAACAGGCGTTATCCGGAAACCATCCAGATATTATCTATTTGCGCCATGAAAAGCCAAACACTATCTCCGTTGATGATATCCGAAAGCAGGTTAACAGCGATATCTTGGTGAAGCCTTATGCTTCCCCTTATAAAATATACATTGTTGACGAAGCAGAGAAAATGAGCCAACAGGCGCAGAACGCCCTTTTAAAAACCATAGAAGAGCCGCCCGCCTATGCCATTATCCTGCTGCTTACAACAAACGCAGATTCCTTTTTACCAACTATTTTGTCCCGTTGCATTACTTTGAACCTAAAAGCTGTTGCGGACAGCACAATCCGCGCTTTTTTGATGGAGGAATACCAGATTCCAGATTATAAAGCGGATGTCTGCACCGCATTTGCCCAGGGGAATGTAGGAAAAGCAATCCAACTGGCAGGCTCCGAAGAATTTAATGAAATCAAAACCTCTGCCTTACAGCTCTTAAGAAGGGTCAAGGAAATTGAATTATACGAAATGATGGAAGCCATCAAGCAAATTAGCAGCTACAAGCTGGAAATCACTGATTATTTTGACATTATGGCAATATGGTACCGGGACGTGCTGTTCTATAAAGCCACTTCGGACGCAAACCACCTTATCTTTAAGGATGAGGTTTATAATATAAAAAAGCAGGCAAGCAAAAGTTCTTATGAAGGGCTTGAAACTATCATCAAAGCCTTAGGCAAGGCAAAACAACGGCTGAACGCCAATGTTAATTTTGAATTGGTGATGGAATTGCTGCTGCTGACAATAAAGGAGAATTAAATTATGGTAAAAGTAGTTGGAGTCAGGTTCCGCACCGCCGGAAAAATTTATTATTTTGACCCCAAAGATTATGATATCACCGTTGGGACCCACGTGATCGTAGAGACGGCAAGGGGCATTGAATTTGGCACAGTCATGCTTGCCCCAAGGGACTTAGAGCCAGATAAAGTGATCCAGCCGTTAAAGCCAGTGATACGCATTGCCACGCCAGAGGACGAGAAAATAGAGGCAAAAAATTGTGAGAAAGAAAAAGAAGCCTTTAAAATCTGTTTAGAGAAAATCCAGAAGCATAAAATGGAAATGAAGCTGGTGGATGCAGAATACACCTTTGACAACAATAAATTATTATTTTACTTTACGGCGGACGGACGCATTGACTTTCGGGAACTGGTCAAAGACCTTGCCTCTGTATTCCGCACACGGATTGAGTTAAGGCAGATAGGGGTTCGGGACGAAACTAAGATTTTAGGCGGGATTGGCATCTGTGGAAGGCCCCTTTGCTGCAACACTTTCTTAGCGGAGTTTGCGCCAGTCTCCATTAAAATGGCAAAGGAGCAGAACCTTTCTTTGAACCCTTCCAAAATATCTGGCGTGTGCGGCAGGCTGATGTGCTGCCTGAAAAATGAAGAGGAAACTTATGAATACTTAAACAGCCGCCTGCCAAATGTAGGCGATTACGTTACCACAAACGATAAGCTGAAAGGGGAAGTCAACAGCGTCAATGTCCTGCGGCAGACGGTAAAAGTCCTTGTCGAGGTAAACGATGAAAAGGAACTTCGGGAATACAAAGTAGACCAGCTTCGCTTTAAGCCAAAACGCAGGAAAGAACACCTAAAGCTCTCCGCTGAGGAATTAAAAGAATTATCCGCCTTAGAAGATAAGGGCAGGTCCAAAATAGACGACGCCCCTTAATTACCAGACAGGCCATAGGAGTAGATTTATGTCAGTGGAACTATTAGAAGAGGAACGGTTAGACGAGCTGCACCGAAATGGGTACTATATTATCCAGAACCCCCATAAGTTTTGCTTTGGCATGGATGCAGTCCTCCTTTCTGGCTTTGCCAAAGTAAAGCCAAAAGAAACTGTAATCGACCTTGGGACAGGCACAGGTATTATCCCTATCCTGTTAGAAGCCAAAACCAAAGGGGAACATTTCACTGGGCTGGAAATCCAGCCGGAAAGCGCAGATATGGCAAGGCGCAGCGTAAGGCTAAACCGCCTGGAAAATAAAATCAATATAGAAATCGGAAATATCAAAGATGCTTCGGGACAATTTGGGGCATCTTCTTTTCATGTAGTAACGACAAACCCGCCTTATATGAACAACCACCATGGCGTCACAAACCCCAATGAGGCCAAGGCCATTGCCCGCCATGAAATCCTCTGCAGCCTGGAGGACGTAATACGGGAAAGCGCAAGGCTTTTAAAGCCCCAGGGGCGTTTCTACATGGTCCACCGCCCATTCCGCCTAGCGGAGATTATGGCGCTGATGCGCCAATACAGCCTGGAACCGAAACGGATGAAAATGGTCCACCCATTCCTTGACAGGGAGCCTAACATGGTCTTAATAGAAGGGCTGCGGGGCGGGAACCCTAGGATCACCGTGGAAAAGCCCCTAATTATTTTTCAAGAGCCTGGGGTGTATACCGATGAAATCCGGAAAATCTACGGATATTAAAAATCCATGCCCCATGACAGACGGCATGCTAACAGAAAGGAATTTACCATGCAGGGCAAATTATATTTATGCGCCACCCCTATTGGGAATTTGGAAGATATTACCATACGGGTGCTGAAAACCCTTAAGGAAGTGGACTTAATTGCAGCGGAGGACACCCGCAATTCCATTAAGCTGTTAAACCATTTCCAGATTAAAACCCCTATGACAAGCTACCACGAACACAATAAAATTGATAAGGCATACCAGCTTGTGGAGAAGATGAAACAGGGGCAGAATATCGCTTTAATCACCGACGCCGGAACCCCAGGAATTTCAGACCCCGGGGAAGACCTTGTGCGTATCTGCCAGGAATCCGGCGTTGCTGTCACTTCCCTTCCGGGAGCCGCCGCCTGCATTACAGCCCTAACCATGTCCGGGCTTCCCACCAGGCGTTTTGCCTTTGAGGCTTTCCTCCCCAGGGATAAAAAGGAGCGCGCGCGGGTACTTTCTTCCCTACAGCAGGAAACCCGCACAATTATTATTTACGAAGCGCCCCACCACCTTATAAAAACTTTAAAGGAGCTGCTAGAAGCCCTGGGTGACCGGACAATCACCCTTTGCCGTGAGCTTACCAAAAAATACGAAACCGTATTTCCCACCACAATTTCCGGCGCAATCTCCTATTATGGGGAACCAGGCAACGGACCCAGGGGGGAATATGTACTGGTCATCCAGGGGAAAAGCCAGCAGGAGCTTGTAAAGGAGCAGCGGCAGGTATGGGAATCCACCTCCCTGAAAGAACATATGCAGCATTATGAAAGCCAGGGCATTCCCCACAAGGACGCCATGAAGCTGGTGGCAAAAGACCGAGGCATTTCCAAACGGGAAGTATATGGGGGGCTGCTAAAGGAGGCAGATTGACGTATGGGCCACCCCCATTAAGCCTGCCCCCAATATTCCGGCAAATACTTTTTCAGGATATAAAAAGGCGCGTTCCCCATTTTCATCAATGCGCTATGGAATTTATAATCGCTATAGCTGTCCTTATATTTAGCGGCCGCATACTCTTTTAAGTTCAGAAATTCCAGATACCCAATATAATATTTCAAATAATGGGCTGGCTCTTCCACAATCAATTGATAGATCTGCTGAACCACCTGCTTATCCGTAATTTGGTATGCGGCAAAAAAATCAATGGTATCCCGCAAAGTCCATCCGTCATGGTGGATCCCCAAATCAGCGCTGGCATAAAGGCTTAACAGCGCAGACTGATTTTTCTGCAGGAATGCAGCCACATCCCAATCTACATCTGCATAATAATAAGACTGCATTTCCACATAAGTCGCCCACCCTTCCACATAGCCGCTGCTGCCAAACAGGTTGCGCACAGGCTCTAAGCCGCAGCTGCGCTCCATAACATTTTGGTAAAGATGGCCTGGGAAACCTTCATGGGCAAGGGTAGTGTACAGCTGCATTTTCACATCCCCTTTTGACTTATTGATATAAATGCAATTCTGCGAAATATCATCAATGGGGGGCGTTAGGTAGAATGCAGGCGCCGTATATTCTTCCAGCGAAGGATGGACCTCCTTTACCGTAAAAGGAACTTCTGGGGGCGCCGGGAAGTCCTGCTGCATTTTACTTTGCAGCTCCTTTAAAACCAGTTCAGGATCCTCTGTAGGGAGCTGGTAAGCCCGGCACTTCTGCCCTACGTCTGGATGCTCTTTCGCTATATTTGCCAAATCCTCCAAATCCTGCTTCCGCTGGGCTTTTGTCTGTTCCTGCATCTCCTCTACCGATAATCTTGAGCCAGTTGTATCCTGCACCAGATATTCATAATACGCTTCCCCCCCTTTCAGCCCGCACAGCCCTCCAGAATTTTTCCCGGATCCCTTAAGCGCCGCCAAATCCTTTGCCAGTTTTTGGTAGGCTGGTATAATATCTTCTGCCACAATCTTCCTGTTTTGCATTTTATACTGCCCAGCCTGCTCTGGGGTTAGGAAAGAAGCTTTGTCCACACGGTCGTCAAAAGTAGACAGAAGGTAATTATTTTCCGCATCCTGGGTAAAATTATTGCATTGCGCCACAATGTCGTCTACCGCAAAATCCGCCATAAACAGCCCATATTTTACTTTTACCTTCTCCACTTCCATAATCTGCTGAAATAATTCAGGCGTGCAGGACAATAGCTTTAAGTAATCTTCCACATCCTTCTTATCATAAAAAACATATTCCGCCAGCAGCACGGGAAGCTGGGACTGAATCCCAGTGGAGGGCTTTAAGATTTCCTGATACAAACCATACTTGTTTGCCTGGAGTTCCCTGTTAATGTAATCCATTATAATGTCATAAGACATTTGCTGGGGGACCGTTAAGCTTTTTTTATTAAATTTTTTTAAGCTGCTTTTCCAGTTTTCCAGAATTGCCGCCGTCTCTTTCCCCCTGTCCGCAGAGACAGTCCCATAGGTGACTTTATAGTTTGTAATCCCATAATTCTCCGGGTGTGCCAGGCTGTAGTGCATATTCAACGTGCTTGCGGCTACCTCAGACTTAAATATCTGGCTTAGGTATTCTGAAAATTCCTCCTGGCTTCCCTGCCCGCCGCCGCACCCTGCCTGCAGGAACAATAACGCCGCAAAGAGCAGCAGCCGTACCTTCCATTTCTTATTTTTCTTTTGTAGCCCAAACCATTTCCTGAAAAACTTTTTTTCCATGTCAGAACGCACTTCCTGGGGTATATTCCCTTTATCTTATGAGGACTTTTCCACAATTATGAAAAAGAATCTAAATGACAACTCGGGTAGGATGTGATATGATATGCCATGTAGAAGAGCATTCCAAACTATATGCCGTAAGTCCAGCTAATAAATGTCAATAGAAAAATGAAAAATATTTTCTCCTAAAAAAGGGTGCACTTATCCCTTGGTGAAAATACCTTGTTTAAAAAGATGTTGATTCATTGGATTTACAGTATTTTATGCAGCTACGTCGCAT
>CAJUDE010000026.1 GCA_910585295.1 uncultured Lachnospiraceae bacterium
ATTGCCGACATGAAGGCTGACATCACTGGCATGAAGGCTGAGATTGCCGACATGAAGGCTGACATCACTGGCATGAAGGCTGAGATTGCCGACATGAAGGCTGACATCACTGGCATGAAGGCTGAGATTGCCGACATGAAATCCGATATTACTGGCATCAAGACAGAAATGGCTGACATGAAATCTGATATTACTGGCATCAAGGCAGAAATGGCTGACATGAAGGCTGATATTACAGGTATCAAGACAGAAATAGCTGACATGAAGGCTGATATCAAAGGTTCTCAAACAGAAATCACAGGCATCAAGGCACATCTTCAAAATATTGATGCACGCTTAGACAGAATTGAGCATACCGTTGGCTTGAATTATGCCCTGACCGAAGAATTTTATGTTGTGCAAAAGGAATCCAACGTAGAATTCCGCACGGAAATCCGAACCATACATGGCACATTAGATATGCATGGAAGGCAAATCTCCCGAAACACAACATTGCTCAAAGACTTTAAAATATCATAGCTTATCTTTTTTCTAAGTATTCAAAACCAGTAGGTTTCAGCTTTTACCTTTCAAATTCCGATCCAGTAAGCAAGAAATTCCCTTTTTTTGATATAACCATTGACATTACAACAAGGAGGTGGTATGATAACTACATAGTTGTAGTATTAATTATTACAACAAAAAAGGAGGAAATATAATGGAAAATTTCAAAAAAGTGAACGTTGCACAGGATGCAAGAACCGAACTTCATGACAAACTTTCTTTAACGGGGGCAGAAATAAGCATTAATCACCTCCCTGCAGGGAACAGCGTCCCCTTTGTCCATTCCCATAAAAATAATGAGGAAATTTATGCCGTGCTTGACGGGTCGGGCAAGGCTGTCATTGATGGGGAATTGGTGCCGCTTGCAGCCGGCGACTGGATACGCATTTCCCCCGCCGCAAAACGCCAGTTCTTTGCAGCAGAGGACACCGGGATAAGCTTTGCCTGTATCCAGGTAAAAGAGCATTCCCTAAAAGGGTATACGAAAGATGACGCCATTATAGAACCTGCTGTTACAACTGGCACAAAATAATTTCCAAACACCCCCTAAGGGATGGGACAGTTTAGGCGCCTAGGATTTCCCTAAGCGCCTAAACATCCGCAATGCCCTATCTTTTTGAAACTGGCGTTATAATTGGCTTCCCTTCCCCATCCAACAGCGGCGTAAGGCCGCCGCGGTATCCGGTAAAATGGAACAAGTAATTTACCCCTGTCTCTTTATCCACCCATATTTGCATACCCTGCATGGTACCCTGGGTATATACCCTTTGAAACCTTTCCGTGTCTTTCTTTATGCCAAGAACTCCTTTCTTCCATCCTCTGTCCATGCTGCCATTGAAATCCCCTGCCCCTCAGCCAGAAAATCCATGCCTATAATAAGGAACCCTCTTTGCACCACATCCCCAAAAGCTTATTCTGCATCCTTCTGCATCATTTTTTCCAACTGTGCTTCTACCACCCGGAAATGCTTATCAAATGCTTTCATTGCCTCTGGCAAGTCCCTATCCACCAAAGCATTATAAATCCCCCAGTGGGAACGCCGAAGCAGCTCAGCCCGCATCTTATTCGTTAATATTTTTGTACGGAAGTTCTCTATAAACTGATCCAGCAAATTATCCAACATGGAATTATACAGAATCAGCATCCGGTTATGGGAGCTTTTTACCAACATATGGTGGAACTCCAAATCTAGCTTTGCGCTCTCCTTCGCGCTCATGGGCTGGTCCATTTCCAGTAAAATCTGACGCATCCCCTCTAATTCTTCTGGTGTCGCCGTTTCCACTGCCAGCCTGACCGCCGCATATTCGTAGCCAATGCGTATATGGAAAATCTCAGAATAGTCAATTTCCAATAAAGCCATCACCATATTGACAGATTTCAGCATATATTCCATGGGGTCGCACCTGACGTAATTCCCGCTCCCCTGCAGGCATTCAATCAGCCCTGTGATTTCTAGCATATGCATCACTTCCCGGATCGAATTGCGGCTAACGCCTAGCTGTTCCGCAATCTCCCGTTCTGCGGGAATCTTGTCATTTAATTTTAACTGACCGGACAAAATCTGTTCCGAAAAATAATCAAATACATATTCATATGTTTTTTTTCCATTTAATCTGGGATTATCCATTCTGCCGCCTCTATCTCTTATTCTACCTCAAATTATTTTGCCAGCCACATCTCTATGGCAATATTCCCCTTATTCGATATATTCTATTATACTTCCAAATGATTTGCAAGGGCAAAGTGGACGGACGCCTCCTTGTATGGAAGCCGAAGTTTGCTCTATGGATTTAAAGGCAACAGGCCGGCGTATCCGCCAGCCTGCTGCCCTTAAAGTGAAATATGTTGTATGTATGTGTACAGGCAATCCGCCCTTTCGCGGATTGCCGCCCATGCTGCTTTAATTTTTTACCATAACTGACACACCCTCCGGGATCACCGCGATATGGGCGTCTTTTCCCTTTCTGCCCAATGCCAGCCCCAACGCCTCATTGACATCGGACGCCGTCTCAAACCCCATCTCTTCTGCCATTGCCCGATACTTCCCGCACATTACATAAATCACCTTATGATGGATTAATATGCGGCTCTGGATTTGGTATTCCCATTGGTCTGGCTTTGTCTCGTCCTGAGGGATTTTCAGTATTTCTTCCATCAGACCCTTAGGGCTGTCACAGTTTTTCAATGCCTGGTAAAAGCCTTCCCCTCCATGCCCGTCCCCGCAATTGGATACCATAATGATAATGCCATCCTCTTTGCAAGCGGCCTCTGCCGCCGTCATGCCCTTTACAGACTGGTACATATTCTGGTCAAGGGGATACCCGCCGTTTGTAGAAATCGCGATATCTGCAAGCTTTCGAGGGCTTACCTGGCAATATTGCTGGAGGAACCGGCAGCCGGCCGCATGTGCTTCAATTGCATCGCCGGCTACCGCATGCACAATTTTTTTGTCTGCATCAATAATGACATTGACAATATACTGCTGGTTTGCCATCTTGCTTGCAGCAACCATATCCCTGTGAATAGGGTTATTTTCCAATACGCCTGTGCGGCTGTATGGAGAATCTATAAATGCGGAGCAGTGGTTTCCCAAAACTGTCACCGCACTGGATACACCGGGCAGGACGCTTTTGCGCCCGCCGGAAAATCCCGCAAAAAAGTGTGTTTCAATAAACCCCTCGCTAACAAGCAAATCAGCTTCTGCCGCTATTTTGTTGACCAATAGGGGCGCGCCGGAGGGAAGCGTCCCAAGAGTTACCATATCATCCATGTTCTGGCTGTCATGGACAGCAATGTCCTCTTGATTTACAATATCTTCCCCAAACTTCCCTACCAGCTCTTCCCTCGTAGTCGCCCGGTGGAACCCTGTGGCAATCAGCAAGGTAATATCTGCCTGTGGGTTCCCTTCCCGGATTTCCTTCAGCATAAACGGGATAATATGTTTGCTGGGTACCGGCCTGGTATGGTCGGAACAGATAATAACCACTTTCTGCTTGCCCTTAGCAAGTTCTGAGAGCTTGGGGGAGCCAATGGGCCGCCCCATAGCGGAAAGTACAATTTCATCCTCTGTTTTCCCAGTTTTTGGCATAGATTCAATGGAAGATTCCAGAATCTCATAATCTAAATCATCATCCAGGTGCAGCATCATGCCTTCTCTGGAAAATGGCAGTTTTATATCCATAACATCCACCTCTTATTCAACGCAGGCAAGTTACTATTTTACGCCCATCCACCCTGCAATTACCATCATCTGGACTTCTGACGTGCCTTCGTAGATCTCTGTAATCTTAGCATCCCGCATCATACGTTCAATCGGATAATCCTTTGTATATCCATAGCCGCCATATAACTGCAGGCAGCGGCGCGTTACGTCAGAAGCGTTTCTGGACGCAACTAATTTTGCCATTGCGGCTTTATGGGAGAACGGCTCATGGCTGTCTTTCGCGCATGCCGCCTGATACACAAGGAGTTTTGCCGCTTCTGTATTCGCCTGCATCTGCGCTAACTCAAACTGGGTATTCTGGAACTGGGAAATACGGCGCCCAAACTGCGTCCTCTCCTGTACATATTTCACCGTTTCCTCAATCGCCCCTTCTGCAATGCCAAGCGCCTGGGCTGCAATGCCTACGCGCCCGCCGTCCAGTGTCATCATTGCATATTTAAACCCTTTGCCAAGCTCCCCAACCAGATTTTCTTTTGGAACGATGCAGTCTTCAAAAATCAGCTCGCAAGTAGAAGATGCGCGGATGCCCATTTTATCCTCTAGTTTCCCAATGGAGAACCCTGGGAACCCTTTTTCAACAATAAATGCGGAGATCCCTTTGGTACCCTGGGATTTGTCTGTCATTGCCAACACGAAAAATATGTCCGCCACCCCAGCGTTGGTGATAAAGATTTTGGACCCGTTCAATACCCAATGGTCGCCTTTATCCACTGCAACGGTCTTCTGCCCGGAAGCGTCCGTACCTGCATTTGCCTCTGTCAGGGCAAATGCGCCAATCCATTCCCCGGAGCATAATTTTGGCAAGTATTTTTTCTTTTGCCCCTCAGTCCCAAACTGATAGATTGGCGTACAGCACAGGGAAGTATGCGCAGAAACAATCACCCCTGTGGTCCCGCAATATTTGCTCAGTTCTTCCACTGTCTGGATATACGCCAAGGTGTCCATGCCGGCCCCGCCGTACTCTTCTGGGAATGGGATGCCAAGCAACCCCATCTCTGCCATCTTCTTTACATTTTCCATTGGAAACTCTTCTGTCTTATCAATTTCCGCTGCCAAGGGCTTTACTTCATTTACAGCAAACTCATGTACCATATCCAGAATATCCTGATGCAACTCATCTCTTTTAAAATCCATAACCTGTTCCTCCATCCCTTTCTTATTACAGCCCTTTGCCCCTGCAAAAGGCCAGCCCTGCATCTTATGCTTTCCGTGCTTTAAATGCTGCCGTCAACGCTGGCACCACCTCATTCAGGTTCCCAACAATCCCATAATCTGCCACATCGAAAATTGGCGCGTCCTCATCCTTATTTACTGCAATCACTGTATCGGAACCAGAAATCCCTGCCAAATGCTGAATTGCCCCGGAAATTCCGATTGCAAAATATAGCTTGGGGGCCACTGTCTTGCCAGACTGCCCTACCTGATGCGCGTGGGGCATCCATCCCGCATCCACGACTGCCCTGCTGCACCCAAGGGTTGCCCCAAGCTCCGCAGCCAGGGCTTCTAATAGCTTGAAGTTCTCTGCAGAACCAACGCCGCGGCCTCCAGACACAATAATGTCCGCTTCTTCCAAATTTACTGCCTCTGCAATTTCATTCACGCGTTCCACTAATTTCGTGCGGATCTCTTCTGGAGCCACATGAACCTCCTCTTTTATCACTTCTCCACTGCGCCCTTCTCCATAAGCGCCTTTTTTAAATACGCCCGGCCTTACCGTACCCATCTGCGGGCGATGGTCTGGACACATAATGGTTGCCATCAGGTTTCCACCAAAGGTTGGGCGGGTCCATGCAATGTTCCCAGTCTCCTCGTCAATGTCAATGCCTGTGCAGTCCGCAGTCAGCCCTGTTTTCAAACGGCAGGACACCCTTGGCCCCATGTCGCGCCCATTGTTGGTAGCCCCAATCATCAACGTTTCTGGCTTGTACTTTTCCACCAGAGTTACCATAGCCTTGGTAAATGCATCTGTTGTGTAGTATTCATATTCCGGCCCATCTACAATAATAGCGGAGTCTGCGCCATAGCAAACAGCCTCTTTCGCCACACCCTCAATATCCTTGCCGATAACGACTGCCACCAACGGGCATCCTTTCTGGTCTGCCAACGGCCGTGCCACATTTAACAGTTCATACCCAACATTTTTTGCTTTCCCGCACTCTGTCTCAATGAACACCCATATATTTTTATAATCATTCAGATTGCCCATAGTAAGCCCCTCCTTATAAAAGTTTTGCATCTTCCAGCAATTTCACTACTTCGTTTGCTGCATCTGCAGGCTCCATGCCTGCCAGTTTCACGCCCGATTTTTCCCTTACTGGCGTGTAAGTCTTCTTCACCCTAGTGGGCGAGCCGTTCAAGCCACACTGTTTGAGGTCGATGGATGGGATATCCGCCTCTGTCAATACTGGAATTTCTTTTTTCTTGGCAGCCATTTTGCTCTTAATGGTGGGGTATCGCGGCTCATAGGGCAGCTTCACAACTGTCACAACTGCTGGGAGCTTTGTGGAAATCATGTCAAAACCAGCGTCATATTCACGCTTCACCTGGATTTCCCCATCTTTTTCCACAATATCCAATGCATAGGTAATCTGGGGCAGGCCTAAATGCTCTGCGATTTCAGGCCCTACCTGCGCAGTATCCCCGTCTGTCGCCTGCTTCCCACAAAGGATTAAGTCAAATTTCAGCCCCTCCTTTTCTTCCACAGTTTTGATAGCCTCCGAGAGGATATAGCTGGTTGCCAATGTGTCAGAGCCGCCAAAACTCCTGCTGGAAATCAAGTATCCTCCATCCGCGCCTACTGCAAGGCAGGATTTAATTGCTTCCTTAGCCTGTTCTGGCCCCATAGAAAGCACAATCAGCTTTCCGCCAAGCTGCTCTTTCAGGCGGACCCCCACTTCCTGGGCATAAGTGTCAAAAGGGTTCACAATGCTTGGGACCCCTTTCCTAATCAGTGTATGGGTTTCCGGGTCCACCTTAATTTCATTGGTATCTGGTACCTGTTTCATACAAACGCAAATATTCATAACGCTTCCTCCTCATCATTTTATTTCTTATAGCCTGTAACATACTTTGCCTGGGTTCAAAATCATCTTCGGGTCGAACACACGCTTAATGCCTTCCATAATCGCCATATTGGCTTCCCCAACCGAATCTACCAGGTATTTCACCTTTCCAGACCCAATGCCATGTTCACCAGAAACAAGCCCGCCGCATGCTGTCGCTTCTTTATAAATAATGTCAAAGAACTTATCTACCCGGCTTTTGAACTCTTCTTCCCCTAAGTCGTTAGAACACTGGTAAATATGGAGGTTCCCATCCCCGGCATGGCCAAAGGACTTAATGGTAAGCCCGCATTCTTCCCCTGTCTTATTGACAAATTCCAAATAGTCTGCAATCTTATTTACTGGGACTACTACATCGCATTCATCCAGCAGCTTTGTCTCTTCCATAATTGCCTCCAGGAAAGAAGAACGCGCCGCCCATGCGTCTTTCATTTTTGATGGGGTATCTGCCACCAACACGTCAATGGCCCCTTCTTCCAATACTAGCTCTGCCGCCTGTTCCACCAGGGCATCCACTTCATCTTCCGAATTCCCATCCAATGTCACCAGCAGGTACGCGCCGATTTTTGTCCCATCCAATTCCTGTGGAAATACGGATTTCCCTATGTACCGTTCAGAAGCCAGCACAATCTCACGTTCCATAAACTCAATTGCCTGCGGGTCCATATGTGCCATCTTAAACTTAGGGACCGTAGCAAGGGCTGTATGTAAATCTTCAAATGGTATAATCAGGGAAGCCGCCGCTTTTGGCGCAGGTATGATTTTTAAGGTCAGCTCTGTAATAATGCCAAGGGTCCCTTCCGAACCAATCATCAGGTTCAGCAAAGAATACCCAGAAGACGTCTTGGATACGGTTGCGCCTAAATGGGTAATCTCACCTGTAGGCAGCACAACCGTCATCGCCCTTACATAATCACGGGTCGCGCCATACTTCACAGCGCGCATGCCCCCTGCGTTGGTCGCCACGTTCCCGCCTACACATGCAAATTTCTCTCCTGGGTCTGGCGGATACAGCATGCCTTTGCCTTGGCAGTCCTCCGCTAAGTCATTCAGCAAAACGCCCGCTTCAATTTCCACAACAAAATTTTCCATATCATAAGATTTAATCTTATTCATTTTGGAAATGTCAATCAGCACTCCCCCATACAACGGCACTGCGCCGCCTGCTAACCCTGTGCCTGCTCCCCTTGGCGTAACAGGGATATTGTTCTCATAGCAAATTTTCATAATTCCTGCCACTTCTTCTGTAGAGCGGGGCTGGATTACCACATCTGGCATGTGGGTCCCATAAATGGGCATTTCGTCTTTGGCGTAATCTGGATTGATATCCTCGCCCTCAAAAACATAATTTGTAACCGCTTTCATCTGCGCCACGATTTCTGGTGTCAATTGATTGTACATATTGTTCCCTCCTTAAATTTTCATTTCCCTAAGTTTAGGCCAAATTGCCCGATACATTCCGCTTTACAGGCCCATCAGGCCTCCGGCGTAGCAAATAATGCCAGCCGCAATTACATACAGCAGGAAATACCAAAACACTTTATTTAAAATTTTGCTTTCAGAACCTACCATATTAACCGCCCCTGCCCCAATGGCAATCCCTTGGGGGCAAATCATTTTCCCAATCCCGGCTCCCATCACATTTGCCGCCGCCATCCAGGTTGCATTCAAGCCAAGCGCCGCGGCAGTCTCGCTCTGTAAGCCCCCAAAAAGTACGCAGGTAGAAGTCCCAGAACCTGTCACAAATGCCCCAAGCGCCCCAATTAAGGGTGCTATCAATGGATAAACAGAACCTGTCACAGCCACTAAGAATTTGGCAATATCAGAAATCATCCCACTGTAGCCCATAATTTTTGCAGTCGCCATCACTGAGCAGATTGTAAGTATGGTCTTCCAATATTTCTTCAAAGTCTCTAGAAACACCTCTGCCATATCCCCAAAGGTGGCTCCCTGAACCGCGCCCCCTATGATTGCCGCAAGGAATATCATAACTCCCGGCGTGTTAATCCAGCTAAAGCTTAAGGCATTCCCGCCTTCCCCGGCATACACCGCAACGGTGCTTTTTATGCCTGCAATCGCATTATGTATGGGTGGGCATAAGGTTGATGACGCCATCAGGAACAAAAAAATCAAAATGAAAGAACTCCATGCCCTCAGCCCTTCCCCAATTCCCATGGTTTTCTGACCTGCCTCCGTTTCCGCAATCTGGATGGCATATTCCTTATTTGGCTCTTTATTAAAAATTTTTGCCGCCGCAATTATACATCCCATGGAGCAAATTGACCCAATAATATCTGGAAGCTCCGGCCCGATAAAATATGCGGTAAAAAACCATGGCGCCGTAAAGGATGCCGCCGCAACCAAAGTAGTTGGGACCATGCCCTTCAAGGCCCTCCACCCTTTTCCGCAAATGCAGACCATCAAGAACGGAGATATAAAGGTTAAAATACACTGGATCGTTACAACGCTCCCTGCCAATGGGGTTAAATCCGTGCCAGTAACCGATGCCAGGGTCACCGTGGGGACGCCAACGGAACCAAATGCTGTGGGCGTTGAATTCACCACCAGGCAGCCCAGCACCGCGCTGATAGGATCAAGCCCAATTGCCGCCAGCATAGATGCCGGGATTGCAACCGCCGTCCCAAAGCCTGCCATGCCTTCCATAAAGTTCCCGAACCCCCACCCGATGAGCAATGCCAGGACACGCTTGTCACTAGAAACCCCCGCCAGCATCTTCTTTACAGACTCCATAGCCCCAGTCTTTAAGGTCAGGTTATAGGTGAACAAAGCCGCCACAATCACCAGGCAAATCGGCCATAAGGCATTTAAAACCCCTTCCAAAGCTGCCGTCGCAATGCACAGTGCATCTAATCCCCAATATCCCCCAGCCAGCACAGCCGTGAGGGCAAGCGCCGCCACACAGGCTTTATGCCCAGCCATTTTCAAGCCGCTGAGGGCTACAATAAGCCAAATAATTGGCAGCATCGCTAGTACAAATTCCAACAGTAACAATATACTTCCTCCTTTCTTATTGGGTAATCCAATATATATTACTTTCCTTATATTCCCCTTAAAAATCTATATATTCCATTAAATTCTTCTATATTTGTTTATATTGGGTGATCCAATTCTTACATTCATTATAGCACTATGTACGGAAACATCAAGTACTTTTTATAATTCCAGCAATTTATCCTAATTTTTAAGTGTTCTTTTGTATATAATCACAATAATTGGATCACCCACTTAAGAATACCTAGGTCAAAAGTAGAACAAAGAATCCTGCTCTGCAGGATTCCCCGCCTGCGGCGGGCCGCTTTAGCGGCATATTTCTTTTCCGCCGCAGTACCCTCGCTTCGCTGGGGCAGACCCTGCGATAATTGTTTTTTATTTTATAGGGAATCCGAAGGAATTTCCTATAAAATAAAAAAAGAGGCCTGCCATTATTTCCTTCCTTCTAGAAATAATGGCAGGCCTCTTTTTTATATTAACCCATAATGCTTGCAGCCCTGGTAAATCCCATCCTCCCAAAGCGCCGTGGTCACATATTCCGCCGCGTCTTTCGCCTGCTGCATCCCATCCCCCATGGCAATGGAATGGGCAGTATATTCCAGCATGTCAAGGTCATTCGTGCTGTCCCCAAAGGAATAGGTGTCCTCATGGGCAACCCCCAGGATTTTACAGATCTCCCGAATCCCTGTAGCTTTGTTGTAACCCTTTGGGACAATCTCCATAAAATCCCCGCCCCGGTGGATAATCGTGTAATCTTTCCCTATCTCCTGTTCCAGTTCTTTCTGCCTTTCCTGCCCTTTTAAATAATTTACGCAAAATTTACTTACCTCCAGGCTGCTTTCATTCCCAGTGACCCGTACCATCTTTTCCCCTAGGGTCCCTTTTATCCCTTTAGGGAACTGGGAATCCTTGGGGAAACGCTCCGCATCCAGATAGATCAAATGGCGCCCTTCCAGCACATATGCCGCCTCCATTTGCCGCAGAAATTCATTGATATGCTGAATCTTTTCCAACGGAATCTTATAATAAAACTTCTCTTCCCCCTGGAACTCACCATAAGTCCCGCAGCCTGCCAATACCCCGTCAAACCCCAAAGGCATCAATGGCGTATCAGGAATAAAAACCCTGGTCCTCCCACTGCTGATAAATAAGTAATGGCCCTGCTCTTTCATTTTCAGGAACGCTTCCCTTGTGCTGTCCGGTATGCGCTGCCTCTCATCCCAAATGGTCCCATCAATATCAAAAAATACTGCTTTCCTCATTTCAATTCCCTCTCTGTATCCTCACTGCCTGCATATACATTCTACTAACCCTTCATAGGTACACTGGCTGGCTTCCAACACCGGCCCAATCCCGTTCGCCTTCAAGAAAGCTGTAGTCTTTGGCCCAATGCTGTATATTTTACATAATCCCTGCTGGCCCATGGCGTCCATAAACCGTTTTGCAGAAGAAGCGCAGGTAAACGCCACGCCGTCATAACTTTCCATAGGCTTTAGCAGTTCCATCTCCGGCTCTACTGGGTGGTTTTCGTAGACCACCACTTCTTCAAAGCTGCAGCACGCTTCCAACGCCTCTTTCAAATGGCTGTCTGCATTGCCGCCTTTAAAATACCACACCCGTTCAGAACCCGCTAAACGCTCCCTTAATGTTTCCGCAAAGGCGTCGCTGTGGAATTCCTTTGGCACCAAATCTGGGTAAATGCCATAGGAAGCCAGAAGTTTTGCCGTTTTGCTGCCAATAGCCGCTACTTTGCAACCCCCAAGGCTTCTGATGTCCATCCCCTGGCCCTGAAAATCCTCAAAAAATGCCTCCACGCCGTTTTTACTTGTAAACACCAGCCAGTCCCCAGCTTGAAACTCTTTTATTTGAGGGATATTTTTTGTATTTGCAATCTCCCCTACCTGAACCTCATCCACTATGGCGCCCTGCTTTTGCAGCAGCTCTTTCAGCCGTGTGGGCTTTTGCCCAATTTTGGGGATTACATACCTTTTTCCAGACAAAAGGCGGTTCTCAAAAAAATTCAGCCCACTCCGCAGGGAAACTACTTCCCCAACCACTATCAACGCCGGGGAGCTAAGCCCTGCCTGCGCCACTTTTTCCGCCAGATGGTCCAAATCAGACACACAAGTTTTCTGGCTTGGCGTAGTGGCATGGGAAATCACGGCAGCCTTTGTGCTTCCTGGCATTCCAGCGCCTTTCAGCTTGTCAGCGATTTCCCCTACCTTGCTCAGCCCCATCAGGAATACACAAGTTTCCTTGCTGTTTGCCATAGCCTGGAAATTAAGGTCTGCAAGCTCATCATTGCGATCATGGGCCGTCACTACATGGAAGCCCAGCGCTTTCCCGCGATGGGTAATGGGAATCCCCCCGTATGCCGGGCCTGCAAGGGCGGAACTGATTCCCGGCACTACCTCAAAAGGCACCCCATGCTCTTTTAAGAATAGCCCTTCTTCCCCGCCCCGTCCAAATACATACACGTCCCCGCCTTTTAAACGGACTGTTTTCCTATGTTCCATGCTTTTTTGCACCAATAGCTGGTTAATCTCTCCTTGTTTCATCGTATGGTTGCTGCTTGCCTTGCCCACATAGATTTTCTCACAGCCTGGCTTTGCTTCTTCTAGCAGTTCCGGGGACGCAAGCCTGTCGTAAACAATGCAGTCCGCTTCCCGAATTTCCTGCAGCCCCTTTACTGTAATAAGCCCTGGGTCCCCTGGGCCTGCTCCTACCAGGACCACCGTCCCGGCAAGCTGTCTGCGCACTTCCCTTGCCGCGGCGCGCGCCAATTCCTCTGGGTCGCTGCCAGATACAGCGGCATATGCCTGCCTGGTCCCTGTTTCATTCCCAAACATGGCAAGAAGCTTGAAGCCCTTATCCCCGTCTGATGTCAGAACAGCCCCTACTGGCAGGTGGCAGCTTCCACCCATCTGCTGTAAGAAACTTCGTTCTGCCTTTGCCGCAAGGGCTGTCTGCCCATCGCTCAGGGCATCCAGCATGGCGCGCAGCTTTTCCTCCCCTTCCCGGATTTCCAGGGCAAGGATTCCCTGGGCAGGGGCAGAAATCATTTCCCCTGGCTCCAAATACTCTGTAATTTTATCTTCCATAGACAGCCGGTGCAGCCCTGCAGCAGCCAATACAATGCCGTCCAATTTTTCTTCTTCCATTTTCCGCAGCCTGGTATCCACATTCCCCCGGATGCCCACTACCTTTAAATCTGAGCGCAGCCGTTTCAATTGGAATTCCCTACGTTTGCTGCCCGTCCCAATTACCGCTCCCTGGGGCAGCTCTGCCAGGGATTTCTTTTCCCGCAAAATCAATGCGTCCCTGGGATCCTCCCGCTCCCATGCCCTGGTAAATACTAATCCGGGGGCAGGGGCTGCAGGCATATCTTTCATGCTATGCACGCCCAGTTGTATTTCACCAGAAAGGAGTTTCTCCTCAATCTCTTTCACAAATACGCCTTTATCCCCAATTTCATGGAGTGGTTTATCCAGAATCAGGTCCCCCCTTGTCTTAACCACCTGGATTTCAAATTCCTCTTTTGGGTATGCGTCTTTTAGCCTGCCGCACACATACTCTGCCTGGGTAAGAGCCAGTTTGGACCCTCTTGTGCCGATTATATATTTCATGCTGTTTGCTCCTCTTCTATTCAAATGCTATCAAATTTGAAAAAGCTGCCCCACCAGCTTTTTATATTCTTCCTGCTTCTCCTCCGAATCCAGCTTCTTCAATTCCCGGATAGGCTCCCGCAGCAGCCGTTGGAGGGATGCGTTCAACACTTTCTTCAAAAGCTTCTGCTCCCTTGGGGTAAGCTCCATTTTTCGGTTCAGGTAACTATAGCCATCTGCCACAATCTCATTGCACCGATGCTGCAAAGATTCAATCGTGGCATCCATACGGCTTTGGAAGAACCAGTCCACCGTTTCCTGCAGCTTGCTCTCAACCAGTTTCCCGCTTTCCTCTAGCAAATGCTCCCGTTCTTTCTGGTTTTTCGCCGCAATTTCCTGCAAGGTATCTAAATTGATCAACGTCACATTAGGCTCGCTGGCAAAAGCGGTGTCAATATCCCTTGGGGCTGCCAAATCTAAGAAAGCCAATGGCCCTGTTGGGGAAAAATCTTCCCTCCGCACAATCAAATGGGGGGAAGCGGTTGCGCTGACAACAATCTCACACTGCCCAATCACCTTCCTCCAATCACCATAAGGGACCGCCTCTAATTCTGGAAATTCCTCCCGAAGCTTTTTCGCATGGGAATATGTCCTGCTGCAGGCAGTGACATGGATCTCCTTATACTCGTATATGTATTTTAAGGCAAGGGACGCCGTCTTGCCGCTGCCAATCACCAGAATCCTTTTCCCATCAATCCCATAATCTTCCTCCAGCTTTCTCACGCCAATATAACTGACAGACAAAGGCTTTTCACTGACTTTCCATTCTGTCTTAATCTGCTTTGCGCAAGTAATGGCGTCCCGCACCACTTTATTCAGTTCTTTGCCACTGTACCCCATAGTCCTGGAATAATCCAGGGCTTCCTTCACCTGGCCTAAAATCTGGTCTTCCCCAAGCACCAGTGACTCCATCCCGGCGGCAATCCGAAACAGGTACCCTATTGCCTCCTTGCCAGACAGCCTGACCAAATATTCCCCCAATTCCACATCTGGGAACATGTTTTCATAAATTTCCTGAACCTGCATTTGCTGTTGGCCTGAACCATACAGATAATACACCTCACTCCGGTTACAAGTAGAAAGCACCATGCATTGCTCCACGCCAACCCTTTCCGCTTTCTGAAAGAATTCCAGCTTCATTGCATCCGTAAAAGAGGTTTTGTCCCGGATATCAAGCTGGGCATTCTTATAATTTATCCCTAAAAAACCAAACTGCATGGTTTCCTTCATCTCCTTTAAATAATCCAAATACCCCGCAGCAAGTTACGGGGCATGGCCTGGCTTGTTCTTTTAACCCCAAAGGGCGGGGTATTTTACACCCATAGGGCATTTACCCTTGCAACATCCGCCAAATATCCGCGTAAGCGCGGGCTGCTTGGCCCATTGCTCACAGGAATAAAGGGGCTGCACATCCGGCAGCCCCCGCTTATGCCTATTCAGCATAACATATTTTAGTTGATCAGAAAACAATTTTTTGATTTTCCTATAAGATATTGCCCCTATCCAATGTACCCTGCGAACAGGAACGCAAAGATATAGGAGGAAGCCGCCACGCATGCCCAGGTAACGCCGCCCAAGGCAATCGGCTTAAGCCCTTTGGAAAATACATCTTTAAACTTAATCTTAAACCCAACTCCCGCCAATGCAGATGCAAACAGGAATTTGCTTACTAATTTCAAAAGGCCGCTCCCTACGTCGCTGAACACGCCATAGGTATTCAACCCTGCCATTACTACGAACCACAGGATAAACATTGGGAATGTCTTCTGCACTACAGATAAAATGCTGTCGCCGCTTCCAGCTTCCCCATTTTTCTTCGCGTCCTTTGCCATAATTACCGTCCAGACAATCGCCACAAAAATCAACATTGTGGTACGCACCAGCTTAACATTCAAAGCGCCGCTGAATTCTGGGTTGGCAATCATAGCCTGGTAAGTAGCCTGTGCGCCTGCCACAGAGGATGTGTCATTGATCGCCGTCCCTGCCACAAAAGCGAACTGGTTCTCTGTAAACCCAAGTGCAGGTGCAATATAGGGATAAGAAAATGCAGAAATTGTGTCAAACAGGAAAATTGCAGCCATACCAAATGCAATTTCCGCATCAGTCGCTTTGATAATACGGCTTAACGTAGCGATTGCTGTACCACCGCAGATGCAAGTGCCGCCGCCTACCAAAACAGAAGTGTTCTTAGTAACGCCAATCTTTTTGCCCACTAGCATAGCAACTGCAAAAGACAGGCAGATGTTGAACAGGATTAATGGCATCGCCCTAACGCCTGTCCCCATAATATCAGCAAAACTCAATGTGCCACCAGTAAGAATTATGCCCCAGTTCAGGAACTGCTTACTGCAGTAAGTGGTCCCTTCCTTGAAATCCTTATCCACACTAGGCATAATATTACAAATAATCATAGAAACTAACAACGCAACCATTGGTCCGCCCATAACCACGCGCCCAAACATAGAAGACTGTAAATCTGTGGATTTCGTGGCAAGAAACCCGATGACCAGGCACAATACGATCGCGCCAAATTTTTTCTTTGAACCCATTTCCTAAATTCCTCCCAAATTAACAGGTAGCTCCTCCTACTAAATGCAACTGCGCATCCAAAATCTCCTGTTTTCTATCTAAAATGTCATTTGCAAGAAGCTGCTTCTCAACTTCCTCAAACCCAATCCTTGCGATGGTGTCAGCAAAACGCTCTCCAGTCTTGCCCTGCTCGCGGAAGAACAAGATTGCCTTTTCTACAGTATCCAAAAGTTCTTCTTCTGTGGTGAAAATCTTGGATAACGGCTGTCCATGGGCTACCTTCTTGCCCCATCTTCCGCCTATGTAAATCCTGTATCCAGGAGTCCCATCCTCAATTACGTCAAATGGACATTGCTCGATACAGCGGCCGCAGTTGTTGCAAGCGTCCTTATCAATCACAAGTTCCCCGTCTTCCACTTTAGCTGCGCTCATTGGGCAGGAAGTCTCTACCTGACATTTCTTGCAGCCATTGCACATATCTTCATCTACATTAGGAACTAATTGTCCAATAATCCCCAGGTCATTCAGGTCAGGCTTCACGCAGTTATTCGGGCATCCGCCTGTTGCAATTTTGAATTTGTGCGGCAGCTTCACAGTATGGTACCCTTTGTAGAAACGCTCATGGATTTTCTGTGACAAGTCAAAGGTGTCATATAACCCATACTGGCATGTAGTCCCTTTACAGGATACTACTGGACGTACCAATGAGCCGGTGCCGCCTGTCTCAAGCCCTGCTTTTGCAATATACTCGCGGAAAGGCTCAATATTGTCAAAATGGATCCCGCGCACTTCTACTGTAAGGCGAGTCGTGAATTCCACATCGCCGTTGCCAAATTTCTCTGCTGCCTCTGCAATTACTTTTGTCTGCTCTGCTGTGATTTTTCCATTTACCGTAATAACACGGCCGTTGAATAAATCTGTGCCTTTGTTGTTCAGGAACCCAAGCCCCTTCACTCTTTTGATTTCTTCTGGTTTAATTGTGCATCCCATGTTTCTCAATCTCCTTTTCTTAAATATTAGGCAGCCACTCCCATAATCCTGTCGCATGTCCTTATGGAAGCGGCTGTTCCATTCTCATTCCATAAAACCCAACTTATCATTATGCTTCCACATCATTAAAGGTAATGCCGCCTTCTAACACTTTTGTATTTTTATATCCATAGAATTTCAAGCGGTTCTGTAACAGATAAGCCCTCTTTCCTTTGTTGCATACCAGCAATATCTTCTCTTCTGGGTCCAGCCCGTCCACAGGGCCTTCTACTGTGGTAAGTTCCACGTATGGCGCCCCTTCAATAGAAGGCGCCAGGCAGCCGTCCACTACCTTATAGCCCTCTGCCGCCCCTGCTGCATATTCTGCTGGGGTAAATGTCTCAAACTTGCCATTGATTTTATTCATCAATACATTCAATGTATGCTCAAATGGATGGATCGCTGTGGAGAATGGCGGTGCATACGCCAAATCCATATCTGCCAAATCCGTAAGGGTGCCTTTGAGCATAATCCCCGTCACTGCAATATCCACTACTTTATCCACTGCCCCTGCGCCAATTACCTGCACGCCTAACAGCCTCAAAGAATCTTTATCTGCAATCATCTTAATCACAAAGGTGCCTGCGCCTGGGAAATAATGCGCTTTGTCATCCACAACGGTAACCACGCTGACTGGATGGAAGCCCTCTGCCTCAGCCTGCGCTTCTGTCAGGCCAGTCCTGCCCACATTCAGCCCCGGCAGCTTGCACACTGCTGTCCCAAGCACGCCGCGGTAGCCAAGCCCTGCGCCCATAATATTCTGGGCAATCAAACGCCCGCTGATATTAGCTGTGGAACCCATGGGCGACCATGCAGCCTTCCCAGTCAATGCGTTATGTACCATTGCGCAGTCCCCTGCCGCATAGATATCTGGAAGGTTTGTCTCGCCTTTTTCATTGGTCAGGACAGTGCCTTTGAACATTTCCAGCCCAATCCCCTCCAAAAATGCTGTATTCGGGCGGATGCCAGCGCTAAGCACCACCAGGTCTGCCTTGTATGCTTTCTTATTGGTAATTACCTTCTCAACTTTTCCATCGCCTTCTATCCCTGTCACTGCAACCCCTGTAATCACCGGGATCCCGCTTTCCTGAAGCTTGCCTTCTACATATTCCGCCATCTCAGCGTCAAATCCAGGAAGGGCATGGTCTGCCATATCCAATACGAACGGACGGACGCCCTGGAGTTTTAAGTTCTCAGCAATCTCAAGCCCAATATAGCCTGCCCCTACCACTACGGCGCGTTTAATATTTCCAGCATCCACAACATCACGGATCTTAATTGCATCTTCCGGCGTCCTTACAAAAAATACATTTTCCAGGCCGCACCCCTCAATCGGCGGCTTAACAGGGCTTGCCCCTACAGATATAATCAGCTTGTCATACTCGTGGGCCTGCTCCTCCCCGGTCTTTAAATCCTTTGCCACAACTTTCTTTGCCGCTGGGTCAACCTGAACCGCCTCTGTCTCAGTCAGCACGGTGACGCCAGTCAATTTCGCATACTTCTCCGGCGTATTTACAATAAGCTGCTCCCTGTCCTCAATCACATGCCCAACATAATAGGGAAGCCCGCAGCCTGCATAAGAAATATTTGCCCCTTTATTGAGTACAACTACTTCATTCCCGCGGTCTTCCCGCATTAGCTTTGCGGCAACTTTCGTGCCGGCAGCCACTCCTCCAAGTACTAATACTTTCATTTCATACCTCCTTAATCTATAAGATAGGAAATTGCTTAGCAGCTTCCTAAATTTTTGTTAAAAAATCGACAAAATTTTCTATGGTTTAATAATAACACTTGTTAAATTCTACGTAAAATAGTAAAATCTGAACTATAGTATAGTAATTTCCCTATGCAATCAAACCAAACTGCCACTACAGGCCCATAAGGGGCATGGATGGCTGTAATGGCAAGGGACGCCCTCTCTAAAACCTATGAGGGACATGGACAAAACAACACACTTTTTTTGATAACCAGGAGGGACTACCACTATGGCAACCTTAAAACAGTTAAAAACCTTTATTGCAGTAGCGGAATACAAAAAAATGAGCGAAGCGGCAAAAAGGCTGTATATTTCCCAGCCCACGGTAAGCCAGATTATCTCAGACCTGGAGAATGAATACCAGACCCGGCTCTTTGACCGCTTCCCCAAAGAGCTGAAAATCACCTCCTCGGGGCTGATGCTTTTAGACAGCGCAAGAGAAATTGTGGGCATCCATGAACATTTGGAGCAATCCATGAAAAATGCCAATGCACTGCGCCCTCTACGCATTGGCGCCACGCTCACCATTGGGAACACGCTGATGGGGACGCTGGTGGAAACCCTCCTTATGCAGCACCCTGACATCAATGTAAAAGTATTTGTGGACAATACCAAAATTATAGAACACAGAATGGTCCATAATGAACTGGACATCGCGCTGGTGGAGGGCATTATTGTCCGCCAGGAAATCCTTACAGAGCCGGTGATTGAAGACACACTCTGCATTATCTGTGGGAAAAAACACCCATTCGCCGGGCGCCTTTCCATCACAATTGAAGATTTAAGGCACCAAAACTTTATCTTACGGGAAAAAGGGAGCGGCACCAGGGCTATTTTTGAAAATATAATGCTCACCCACCATATCCCATTCACAACGATATGGGAATGCAGCAGCCGCAGCGCTATAGTGGACGCAGTGCGCCATAGCCTTGGGCTGGGCGTGCTGTCTCAGCGGTGCATTTCAGAATATGAAGAAAATGGGGAAATTTTTATCTGCCCAGTAGAAAATGTATCTATGAAACGTTATTTCTACCTGTGCTGCAACCAATGCCGCCCAGTCACATCACAAATGCGGGAATTTGCCGACTTGGTCAGGACCATGGATTTATAGCCAGATAAAACGTTTATTTTTTCTGTTCTGGGGCATACTCCATTTTAAGTAACTTACATTTTTTTGGAGGTTAATATGTCGCAGAATTATATAGAAGAATTTCGGGGAGACTTAAAGGAATTCCACGAAATGACCAAAAAATTTTACCAAAAAGAAGTGAACGTCGCCGAATATAAGAAATTTTCCGGCGGGTTTGGGAGCTATGCCCAAAGGGGCGGCAACGCCAGTATGCTGCGCCTGCGCTTCGCCGGAGGGGAAATTACCAAAGGGCAATTGCAGTTTATTGCAAACAGCATAGAAAAATACCAAATCTCCCTGGTGCATTTCACTACCTGCCAAAGCGTCCAGCTCCACAACCTTTCCGAAGCCCAGGTCTGCGCATTGATAGAAGAATCTTTCTGCCAAGGCATCATCACCCGGGGCGGGGGCGGGAATTACCCCAGAAATGTGATGTGTTCCCCGCTTTCCGGCGTGCAGCAGGACGAATATTTTGATGTGCTTCCCTATGCCAAAGAAGCGGCGGATTATTTGCTTGGGTTTATCCACAAGGTAAAGCTGCCCCGGAAATTAAAAGTAGGGTTCTCCAACTCCAAAGAGAACGCCACCCATGTGACCTTCCGTGACCTGGGGTTTTCCGCCACAGGGCATGGCACATTTGATGTGTACAGCGCCGGGGGCATGGGGCGGGAACCGAAGATGGGCGCCTTGGTGGCGTCTGATGTGGACCCATCCAAAACCCTCTATTATATTAAGGCAATGGTGGACACCTTCACTGCATATGGGAATTATGAGAACCGCGCGAAGGCACGCACCCGTTTTATGCAGGATACCCTTGGCACAGAAGGCTATATTAAGGCTTATCAGGAGAAGCTCTCAAAAGCGCTTGCAGAAGAAAATTTAGAAACCCATCCCGTTGCCCCATCCATCGCCAAACAAGGGGACGGGGAACTGCTTAAGCACCCACGGGCTATCCCGCAGAAACAGGACGGGCTGTACGCCGTCCATTACCACCCGATTGGAGGAAGCCCCAGTCCAGAATTTTTCCGAACCCTTTCTAATGCAATCCTTCCTATGGAAGAGGTTGTATTGCGCGTCTCCCCAGACCAAAGCCTCTATATCCTGAACCTGACTTCCCAGGAAGCAAGGAAAATCCTTTCCCTGACAGAAGATGGCGCCCAGACTTTCTTTGAAACCTCTGTCGCCTGCATCGGCGCTTCTATCTGCCAGGTTGGCGCCAGGGATTCCCAGAGGCTTCTGGACGCCTGCATCAAACGGGTACGTAAAGAGCGGCTTCCAGGCCATGCGCTTCCAAAAATTTATATTTCCGGATGCCCCTCTTCCTGCTCTGGGCATCCAATCGCTTCCCTTGGCTTCCGGGGCGGCGTAAAGCAAACGCCAGACGGCCCGCGCCCTGCATTTGCAGTATATAAAATGGGCTGCCCTATCCAGGGAAAAGAATCCTTTGGCACGGAATTGGGCGTTATGTTAGAAGATGATATCCCAGAATTCCTTGCAGCTCTTGGGAAAGAAATTGCCTCCCGCGGCATGGCATACGGGCAATTTATGGAGGAATGCCAGGACGCTTTCCTAGCGATTGCCAACCGTTATTTCTAATAGCTTGTTCCTAACAATGCGCCGCGAAAGCCAAATACCCAGCCCTTTGCCCCAAAGGGCTGGGTATTTACAGCTTTCACAGAAACAACGCTCTGTCTCCTTTCCCCGTTCTATAGAATTTTCACATAAATCACATTATTTTCCAATAATTTTTCAACAAAACCCTTGACCGATATACCGGTATATCATATAATGGAACCATAAAAAAGAAAAAGGAGGAAGCTATGAGTAAAGTTGGTTTTATCGGCCTTGGCATTATGGGGAAGCCTATGGCAATAAACTTATTAAAAGGGAAGGTCAGCCTCTTGGTGTGCGACCTGAACAAAGACGCGGTGGATGAAGTGGCAGCAGCTGGGGCAACCCCCGCCACCTATGCAGAAATTGCCGCCCAATGCAACGTTATTTTCCTAATCCTTCCCAATGGGGATATTTCCAAAGAAGTCCTGTTTGGGGAAAACGGGCTGGCTTCTGGCATGGGCAGCGGGGCTATTGTATGCGACATGAGTTCTGTAACCCCGGTGGAATCCCAGGAATGTTACAATAGGCTTTCTAAACTTGGCGTAGGTTTTGTGGACGCCCCGGTATCCGGCGGCGAGCCCGGCGCAATTAATGGAACCCTTGCCTTTATGGCTGGAGGGGACCAAAAAGACTTCGAGGCATTAACGCCCTACTTTGACATTATGGGTTCCTCAGCCGTATTGATTGGTGGAAGCGGAAGCGGGTCTGTCACAAAACTTGCCAACCAGATTATTGTAAACAATACCATCGCCATTGTTTCCGAAGCATTTGTCCTTGCCGCCAAGGCTGGCGCAGACCCGTTAAAGGTGTACAACGCAATCCGGGGCGGGCTTGCCGGAAGCGCTGTGCTGGACGCAAAAATCCCTATGATTGTGGAACGGAATTTCGTGCCGGGGGGCAAAATATCCATCAACCATAAGGATATCAAAAACGTAGTGAACACCGCCCACTCCCTGGACGTGCCAATCCCTTATTCCGCCCAGCTCTATGAGATTTTACAGACCTTAAAAATCCACGGGCATATGAATGACGACCATGGCGGCATTGTACAGTATTTTGAAGGCCTGGCGGGCGTCCAGGTAAAAAAGGCGGAAGATTAAAGGAGGTTCCCATGGCATTAAACGCAGAGGTGCTTACTTCTTATGCCCCGATTGACGAGTCCCTGGCAGACTCCCTTCTGGAGCAAGAAATTGCACAAAACAACAAGAAAATCGTTGTGCTGGACGACGACCCTACCGGTGTGCAGACTGTCCATGATATTTCTGTATACACAAATTGGACGAAAGACAGCATTGCGAAAGGCTTTGCAGAAGAAAACAAGCTGTTTTACATATTGACAAATTCCAGAGGCTTTACAAAAGCCCAGACAGAACAGGCCCATAAAGAGATTGCGGCCGTTGTGGATGAAGTCTCCAAAGAAACTGGCAAAGAATATATTTTTATCAGCCGCAGCGATTCCACCCTCCGGGGGCATTACCCGCTGGAAACTACAATCTTAAGGGAAGCTTACGAAAAAAATACGGGCAAGCCTGTGGATGGCGAAATCCTCTGCCCATTTTTTAAGGAAGGCGGCCGTTTCACCATTGACGACATACATTATGTAAAAGACGGCGCCACACTTGTCCCTGCAGCCGAGACAGAGTTTGCAAAAGACAAGACATTTGGCTACACTGCCTCAAACCTAAAAGAATATGTGGAAGAAAAGACAAACGGGGCTTACCAAAAAGAAACCGTGACTTCCATTTCCTTAAAAGACTTGCGGGAAATGCGCCTGGGGAAAATTGAACAGCAGCTTATAAGCGTTACAGATTTCAATAAAATTATCGTCAATGCCATTGATTACACAGATATCAAGGTATTTTGCATTGCATTGTTCCGCGCGATGTCTAAGGGAAAGAACTTCCTGTTCCGTACCGCCGCAGCCATCGTCAAAGTAATGGGCGGCGTGCCTGACCAGCCCTTACTCACCAGGGAACAGATGGTAGTGGCAGAGACTGCAAACGGGGGCATTATTGTGGTAGGCTCCCATACGGAAAAGACGACGAAACAGGTAGAGCTGTTAAAGAAAAACAAAGGCATTGCATTTGTGGAGCTGGACGCCACGCTTGTAAAAGACGCGCCCGCATTTGCCAAAGAAGTGGAACGCTGCCTGGCCCTGGAAGAAAAATACTTAAAAGCTGGCACAACCGTATGCGTTTACACCACAAGGGCATTGATCACGGCAGGCAGCGGCGATAAGGAAGACGACCTGCGGCTGGCGGTAAAAATCTCTGACGCCGTACAGTCTTTGGTTGGGAGGCTGTCTGTAGTCCCCTCCTTTGTAATTGCCAAAGGGGGAATCACTTCTTCTGATATTGGCACCAAAGCCCTTGCCGTACAAAAAGCCAACGTATTAGGGCAGATTAAGCCTGGCATCCCCGTATGGCAGACTGGGGCGGAAAGCAAATTTCCGCTGACCCCCTATGTTATCTTCCCTGGAAACGTTGGGGAAGCGGCAACCCTCAAAGAAGCCGCAGAAATTTTAATGTTAGGATAGCCTTGACGCATGCAAAAACAATATAATGTATAAGGAGGATTTACTATGTTTTTATTTTTATCACACCCATTGGACCCAGAAGGATATGCATGGCCAGGAGAGCCTGTTGTCCAGGTAAAGCAATGCACAGACGTATCAGAAGACTGCCCATTCTGCAGCTTTACGTCAGAGCTTCCCAACCACTGCGGCACCCATATGGACGCACCCCGCCACTTTGTAAAAGATGGGCTAAACATTAACGAGCTGCCAATTGAGTATTTCTGCCACACAGAGGTAGCCCTGTTAGAAATCCCCAAAGGTCCCGCGGAAGGCATCCACAAAGCAGACTTAGAGCCTTTTGCCGACACATTGTCTAAAGTCTCCTTTGCGCTGATACGTACTGGAATGGAGCAATACCGCGACACCAACCAGAACCTTTATCAGAATGAAGGCGCTTACATCGCGCCAGATGCAGGGGATTACCTGACAGAGGAGTTCCCCAACTTAAAGGGCGTTGGCATGGACTTCCTGGCAATTGGCTCTGCTTCCTCCAAATGCCCAGAAGGCGAGCTTCCGCCAGACTGCCACAGGCATATGCTTGGGTATTATACAGGAAAATTTGTTACTGGCGTAGAAGACATGCATTTATCCGAACTTCCAAAAGGCGCAAAGATCACAAGATTCTTTAACGCGCCGCTTCGGATCAAAGGGCTGGACTCCAGCCAGGTCGTATGCATCGCAGAAATTGAAGATTAAGCCTTAGGAAGGGCGCGGCATATCAACTGTAACCGTACATACGCCCCTTCCTATCGCACAAAAGGGCTGCTGCAAATCCATCCCCCTCAATTGCAGCAGCCCTTTGGCATTGGGGTCACACCATCGGCAAGCGCTCTCCCCGCTGCTCCAAAAGCTTTAGGTTGATGTCCTGGGCAATCAGCAAATGGCGTTCCAGCAGCCGTTCTAGCTTGCCCAAATCCTGTTCCCGAATGGTTTCTAACATCTCGTCATGTTCTGTAATCGTGTCCTCCATCCTCCCTTCCTTTGAGAAAGAAGTGACATTCAGCCAGAACATCCGGTACATAAAGCTTCTGTATATTTCAAGCATAGATTCATTTCCCAAATACTGCACAAGGCTCCGGTGGAATTCATAGTCCTTCCTGCCAAATTCTTCGCTGGATCCAGTAGAGCCAAAAATTTCTTTCTGCATCGCTACTTTCTTGGACATTTTTAGAAAGTATTCCTGCCCCCGCGGCGTGTCAAGATGCAGGGATAGCTGCTTAAAGCAATAGGATTCAATTGCATTTCTTATCTGATACGTTTCATGGATATCCTCCTTCGTCATACTGTGCAGCGTGAACCCTTTGCTGGGCAGTATATCTAAGTAACGTTCTTGTTCTAACCGCAGCACTGCATCACGGAAAGGGGTTCTAGAAACCCCCGCCTTTTTCGCCATTTGGTTCAAAGAATATATTTTTCCGGCTTCTAACCCCCCATCCTTTATCATTTCAATCAAATAATCATACGCCTGCCCCTGAAGTGACTGTATTTCCTTCATAACAACGCTCCCCTGCTGATAGTATTGGCATTACTTTAATTTTTCCGCAAAGTCTGCCATCGCCTCTGATATCTTAATCTGCTGCGGGCAGACTGCCTCGCAGCTTTTACAGCCCACGCATGCATTGGGATGCTTGTCCTCGGGCATTGCCCTTAACGCCATGGGCGCGATAAATCCCCCTCCAGTAAACCTATGCTCATTGTATAGTTCCAATAAAGACGGGATATTTAACCCCTGTGGGCAATGGCTTACGCAATAACGGCAGGAGGTGCAGGGAAGCGTTTTTTTCAGCATCCCCTCCGCTATGGAAAGCAATTCGCCCATTTCTTCCCGGCTTAAAGGAAGGTCCTGCTCAAAGGTCTTTATATTCTCCTCTAACTGCTGTTTGTCAGACATGCCGGACAGCACCATTGCCACCCCAGGGACTGCCTGCAGGAACCGGAACGCCCATGCAGGCGTACCTTCCTCTGGGCGCAGTTTGCGCAAAATCTTTGTCTCTTCGCTTGGAAGCTTGGCAAGCTTCCCCCCACGCAGCGGCTCCATGACCCACACTGGAATTTGGCAGTCCTGCAGCAGCCCCACTTTACTTTTTGCATCCTGGAACGACCAGTCCAGATAATTAAGCTGAATCTGGCCAAACTCCATATCCTTGCCATAAGCTTTTAGAAAACGCTCCATCACCTCATAGCTTCCATGGGCGGAGAACCCGAGGTGGCGTATCCTCCCATTTGCTTTCTGCTCCATAAGGTATTTATAAATCCCATAATTACCGTCCAGGTAAGCGTCAATATTCATCTCGCAAACATTATGGAACAGATAAAAATCAAAATAGGAGACTTGGCATTTCTCAAGCTGCTTTTCAAAAATCTCTTCTACTTTATCCATATTGGAAAGGTCATACCCAGGAAACTTCGTAGCTAGGTAAAATTTTTCCCGTGGGTATTTACGGAGAGCCTTCCCCATGGCAAGCTCCGAATTCCCGCCGTGGTAGCCCCATGCAGTATCATAGTAATTGATCCCTTTCTCCATGGCATAAGCCACCATCTCCTCTGTAGCAGCCTCATCAATCCTGCTGTCGTCCCCATCAAGGACTGGAAGGCGCATCGCACCAAGCCCAAGCGCTGATAATTTCAAATCTTGGAAATCCTTGTAAACCATAATCCTGCTCCTTTCTATAAGTACCATCCAGATATCCTCTATTCTACCATTATCTTTTAAGAAATACAAATACAGGCGCAAAGAAATTTCCAAATTTACCCAGTTATAAGGGCGTCTTATTTGCGTATACTGTTCCTGAGGTGAATTTTAAATGAAACAGTTAAAGCTCTGGTGCATCGCCGGCATAATTTTTGTCCTGACAACCGGGACGGCCGCCCATTTCCTATATGGATGGACAAATGGAAACTTTTTTATCGGTTTATTTACCCCAGTAAATGAATCCGTTTGGGAACATATGAAATTATTATTTTTCCCAATGCTCTTATTCTCATCTGTAATGGCAGCGCAATTAAAAGGGGCATACCCATGCATTGCTTCTTCTTTGTGTTTTGGGATTTTGGCAGGGACGCTTGTTATCCCGGCATTTTTCTACGGGTATACCTTCTTGTTAGGCAGGGATGTGTTTGTGTTAGACCTCCTAACGTTTTTTTTCAGTGTACTGACAGCCTTTTTCAGCGCTTACAAACTCACGCTGTCCTGCCAGCTCAAAGCCTGCCGGCTTCTATCATTCTGTCTTATATGGGCATTTTTCCTATGTTTTATGCTGTTTACCTATCACCCGCCAAAGCTAGGGCTGTTTTCAGAAAACGGCCTATAGACCGCCCTTGCGGCGACAGCCCCACCCCTCCTTGCGCCAAACCTTCCCAAAAAGCACAGGCAACCGATAGGAAGCACTTTTTTACTATTGACAAATGTTGGGAAAGGTCTAAAATAAAGAATTAGAATTATTCTAATTTTATGTGCCTGGAAAAGCAAATAACTTTCCTGCCGCATAAAATTATGAGATTCTCAGGCCGCGGGATGGCAGCCATCCCTAATGCATGCATATATATGCCGGCTACATAAACGGGACTCTATTTCAGGGAGGATGCCTATGACCAAAAACGCCAAATATATTTTGGAGATTATCAACAATTCCAATTGCCATTTGACCGCAGAACAAATTTTTTTGCGTTTCAAACAAGAGAAAAAGTCGGCAGCTCAGGCTACTATCTATAATAATTTATCTTACTTATGCAAACAGGGGCTGATTCGGAAAATTTCAGTGGAAGGATACCCAGACCGTTACGACAGGATTGACCAACACGACCACCTGGTTTGCAGAAGATGCGGCAAATTATCAGATATTAAACTAAACGACCTGACCGGGCAATTAGAACAGCAAGTGGATATCCCAATACTTTCCTATGACTTGAAAATAAACTACATATGTGACGAATGCTTAGAAAAAGAAATCAAAGGCAGGCCTTCTTTTGGCCACACCAAAACATAATAGATAGATACATCTGGCAGAAAGCGCCTTTCAACTTCTAGGGACACTTATCATTTCCATATAAAATAGAAAGGACCAACAATCATGAAATTAAGGAAAAAAGCTTACCATACTGCCATATCAGCCATTTCCAGGCTGGTTGACATGCCATACGAACCAAGAAATGGGGAATTAAACAACATCCACCAACGGCTGATGGGCGGGCGCAAAGAATTTGAGCAAGCCGTTACAAAATCCATGGATGCGGTGATACAAATGAGTTCCATGGATTTAGCATTAGAGGAAAACGTTGCCTCCATAGACCAGATTAATACTTCCATCTCCGATGCGGTCAGCGCCATCAGCGAGTCGGTATCTTTATCAGCAGGAATTACCACAGAGGTGTCAAAAGCCCATGACAACCTGACCTCCACAATAGTGGAAGTCTCCGATGAATCCAATAAGATTATGGAAGGGATACGAAATTGCGAAAATGAGCTTACATCCATTTCAGAATTATCCTCTTCCGCCATTTCCACAGCCGGGGAGATGAAAGCTGATATTTACGGGCTGCTTGAAATTATTCAACATATGAATGAAGCGATTGCCGCAATCAACTCCATTTCAGCCCAGACAAACCTCCTTGCCCTAAACGCTTCCATAGAAGCTGCCCGTGCCGGGGACGCTGGCCGGGGGTTCGCCGTTGTCGCAGAAGAAATACGGGAGCTTGCGGATGAGACAAAATCACTGACGGGACGCATGGGCACTTTCGTAGACAGCATCCAAAGCGCCTCACAAAAAAGTTCCATTAGCGTAGATACCACGGTAGCAGAACTGGAACATATCAATGAAAATATCCAGAATGTATGGAAAATCACCGGGACAAACCGGGTTGGGATGGATAATATCACAGATTCTGTCTCTTCTTTGGCCGCTGTCAGTGAAGAAATCAGCAGCTCCATCAGCGAATTGGATAACCAAATGCAATCGGTCAATGAGGAATGCCAGAACTTAAAAGGCAATACCGAATCTTTAGCAGAATCCAGCCAATCTATTGCAGCGCTTGTGGAGCCTTCCAAAACAATTGAGCGTCACTTAAGTGAATCCACAAAAATTATGGGGAGCATGGCGCGGGACGCATTCTATATGCTGGATAACCAAATTATCCTCAACTGCCTGGACAATGCAATCCTTGCGCATCAGGACTGGCTACGCACCTTAGAGGATATCGCCCAGACTGGAAAACGAAAGGTGCTTCAGACAGATTGCACCAAATGCGGCTTTGGGCATTTTTACTATGCATTCAAGCCCATAAACCCAGCTATTACAGAACTCTGGAATGGGCTTGAATGCAAACATAAAGCATTCCATGCTTACGGGACGGAAATGGTCTCTGCAGTCCGCCAGGGACACACTGGGGAACTACAGCAGATTTATAGAAAAGCAAAAGAATGCTCCAAAGAGCTGACCTCAGATTTCAAAACACTTTCCCAAACCATTAAAACATTATCTGAAAACCAGGTTCGGATTTTTGAATCCAATATGCCAGAGCAAAGCTAATGGCCATAACAGTTACATAATATTCCTTGAAACAGGGCTTTTCCCCTTCCAAGCCCTGTTTCAAGGGTTCTGGCCGAAGCCTTCTGAAACCTTCTATGCCCCCAGGTTGGTATACCCCATCAGGCTTGCATCCACTTCCCTGGCAGCCTCGCGCCCTTCCCGGATCGCCCATACTACAAGGGACTGCCCTCTATGCATATCCCCGGCAGTGAACACATTTTTTACATCAGTCCCATACTGCCCGTTCCAAGCCTTTACATTGGCACGCCCATCCAGCGTAACCCCAAACGCGTCCGCAACATATTTTTCTGCCCCTAAAAACCCTGCTGCAATCAATACCATATCTGCATCCAGCTTGCCCTCAGAGCCTGGCACCTCTTCCAATACCATGCGCCCTGTTTTTTCATCCTTTTTGCTTTCTAATTTCACAGTAGTTACGCCACAGAGCTTACCATTCTTATCCTTTCGGAATTCTTTTACCGTAGTCTGGTAAACCCTCGGGTCATGCCCAAACACGGCAATGGCTTCTTCCTGCCCATAATCTGTTTTGCAGACCTTTGGCCATTGGGGCCAAGGGTTTTCTTCTGCCCGCTGGCTCGGAGCCTTTGGCATCATTTCAAGCTGGACCACGGAAGCCGCCCCATGGCGTATGGAAGTCCCCACACAGTCGTTCCCGGTATCGCCCCCGCCAATAATCACCACTTTTTTGCCTTTGGCAGAAATATATTTGTTATCCTTCAAATCTGAATCCAGAAGGCTTTTGGTGGTAGCGGCCAGGAAATCCACCGCAAAATATATCCCTTTGGCGTCTCTGCCAGGCGCTTTGATGTCCCGTGGGTTCTTGGCGCCGCAGGCAAGGACCACCCTGTCGTATTCTTTCAGCAGCTTTGCGGCCTTGATATCCTTGCCCACATTAACGCCAGTGACAAATACAACGCCCTCTTCCTCCATAATCTGGACTTTGCGGCCAATCACATGCTTTTCCAGCTTCATATTGGGGATGCCATACATCAGAAGCCCCCCTACACGGTCATCCCGTTCATAAACGGTAACCTGATGCCCCCGCTTATTGAGCTGGTCTGCCGCTGCAAGCCCCGCAGGCCCGGAACCCACCACAGCCACCTTTTTGCCTGTGCGGACCTTCGGCGGCTTTGCTTTGGCAAACCCCTGCTGATAGGCATTTTCAATAATCCCATATTCATTTTCTTTGACTGTGACCGCATCCCCATAATGCCCGCAGGTGCATGCCGCTTCGCAAAGCGCCGGGCATACCCTGGCAGTGAATTCTGGGAAATTATTGGTTTTGGCCAAACGGTTATAGGCCTGCTCCCAATTGCCTGTATAGACCAAGTCATTCCACTCTGGCACTAGATTGTGCAGCGGGCAGCCAGACGCCATGCCCATTAGTTCCATGCCCGACTGGCAAAACGGCACGCCGCACGCCATACACCTGGCTCCCTGCACCTGCTGTTCTTCTTTGCTTAAGGGAGTGTGGAATTCCTGGAAATTCCCAATACGCTCTTTTGGCGAAGCCGCCACTGCCGTCTGCCTGCTGTAATCCATAAACCCTGTTGGTTTTCCCATTCTTACGTCCCTCCCTAATTCTTCATATTGGCATAGAATGCTTCAATCTGTGCCTGCTCTGAGCTTAAGCCTTTTTCTTCCATCTGCACAATTGCCATCATCATCCGGTTATAATCATAAGGGATGATTTTTTTGAACTTTGGCAGATATTCGCTGAAATTGTCAAGCACTTCCTTCCCTTTTTGGGAATTGGTCAATGCCACATGTTCTTTTATCATATCCTTCAATTCCATCACATCATATTTGGACGTGATTTCCTCAGAAAACACCATCTCTTTGTTGATTTTGGTATACAAATCATTTTCCTCATCCAGCACATAAGCGATGCCGCCGCTCATGCCTGCCGCAAAGTTTTTCCCAGTTTTCCCAAGGACAACTACCCTGCCGCCAGTCATATATTCACAGCCATGGTCCCCTACGCCTTCTACCACTGCGACTGCGCCGGAATTGCGGACACAGAACCGTTCCCCGGCAACCCCATTGATAAAAGCTTTCCCGCTGGTAGCGCCATACAGAGCCACATTCCCAATAATAATATTTTCATCCTGTTTGAATTTCACCCCGGTAGGAGGGTACACAATAAGCTTGCCGCCAGACAGACCCTTCCCAAAATAGTCGTTGCTGTCGCCCACCAGTTCCAAGGTCAGCCCTTTGGGGATAAACGCCCCAAAACTCTGCCCGCCTGCCCCGGAGCATTTTACGAGAAATGTATCTTCCCCCAGGCTGTCGTCAAACCGTTTAGTAATCTCCGAGCCAAAAATCGTGCCAAAGGAACGGTCCGTATTGCTTACTTCCAGGTCAATGCTACGATTCTGCCCGCCTTCCAGCGCATATTTTAACTGCTTTAACAGCACTTTTTCATCTTTTGTCTTTTCCAATTCAAAGTCATACACCTGCTTGGGGTCGAAGATAACTTTGGATTTGGGGCCTGCAAAAGGGTTATTCAGGATGCGGGATAAATCCAGCTCTTTTTCCCGTTCCGTTAAATCCTCCCGCATTTTTAGCAAATCGCTCCGCCCCACTAGTTCATCCACAGTGCGTATTCCTAGCTTTGCCATATACTCCCGCAGCTCCTGTGCGATAAACCGCATAAAATTCATGACATATTCCGGCTTTCCTGCAAAACGTTTCCGCAGTTCGGGATTTTGGGTGGCAATGCCAGCCGGGCAAGTGTCCAAATTGCAGACACGCATCATCACACATCCCAATGTCACTAACGGCGCTGTGGCAAAGCCAAACTCCTCCGCCCCAAGCATCGCCGCAATCGCCACATCACGCCCAGTCATCAGCTTCCCATCTGTCTCAATCCGTACCTTGTTGCGCAGCCCGTTTAATATCAAGGTCTGATGGGTTTCCGAAAGCCCAAGCTCCCAGGGAAGCCCTGCATTATGGATGGAACTGCTGGGCGCCGCCCCTGTGCCGCCGTCATATCCAGAAACCAGCACCACCTGGGCGCCTGCCTTCGCCACGCCTGCCGCCACAGTCCCAACGCCTGCTTCGGACACTAATTTCACCGTAATCCTTGCATCCTTATTGGAATTTTTCAAATCATAAATCAACTGTTCCAAATCCTCAATGGAATAGATATCGTGATGGGGCGGCGGGGAAATCAAAGATACCCCCGGCGTGGAAAGCCTGGTGCGCGCAATCCAGGGATAGACTTTCTGCCCCGGCAGATGCCCCCCTTCGCCTGGCTTCGCCCCCTGCGCCATTTTAATCTGTATTTCCTTCGCGCTGACAAGATAACGGCTGGTTACGCCAAACCGTCCGGAAGCCACCTGCTTAATTGCAGAACAGCGGTTTTTCCCGTCAGCCCCTGCCACTAGGCGGTCTGGGCTTTCCCCACCCTCGCCGCTATTGGATTTCCCATGGAGGCGGTTCATGGCGATTGCCAGGGCCTCATGGGCTTCCTGGGAAATAGAGCCATAAGACATTGCGCCTGTCTTAAACCGCGTCACAATGGAATCCACGCTTTCCACTTCTTCCAATGGAATTTCCTTTTTGGGGTAGTTGAAATCCATCATGCCCCGCAGGTTCGCTTTCTTCTCCTCTGCATTCGCCGCTTCCGAATACTGCTTAAAGAGCTGGTAATCGCCGCGCTTTGTGGACTCCTGCAGCAAATGGATGGTCAATGGGTTATACAAATGGCTGTCCGCGCCGCTCCTCATTTTATGGCGCCCCCGGCTCTCTAATGTCAGGTCGGTCTCTAACCCAAGCGGGTCATAGGCGCTGGAATGGAGGGCGTCCACGTCTTTTTCAATATCCTTTAAGGTAATGCCGCCGATACGGCTTACCGTGTTGGTGAAATATTTCTCAATCACATCGGAACTGATGCCGATTGCCTCAAAAATCTTGGCCCCTTGGTAAGACTGGATCGTGGAAATGCCCATTTTTGCCGCAATCTTTACAATTCCATGGATAATTGCATGGTTATAATCTGAAACCGCCGCATAATAATCTTTGTCTAACATATGGTCGTCGATTAACTGCTTTACTGTATCCTGGGCCAGGTATGGGTTAATCGCGCAGGCGCCATAACCCAAAAGCGTTGCAAAGTGATGCACCTCCCTCGGCTCCCCAGACTCCAGAATCACCGCCAATGCCGTGCGTTTCTTGGTCTTAATCAAATGCTGCTGCAGCGCGGACACTGCCAAAAGGGATGGGATTGGCACATGGTTTTCATCCACGCCCCTGTCTGATAAAATTAAAATATTCGCCCCGTCCCGGTAAGCCCGGTCCGCTTCCACAAACAATCGGTCAATAGCCTTTTCCAGGCTGGTGTTTTTGTAATAAATAATCGGGATTTCCACCACTTTAAACCCTTCCACTTTCATGGCCTTAATTTTCATCAGGTCTGTATTAGTCAGGATTGGGTTATCTACTTTTAACACCTGGCAGTTGATAGGCTTTTCCTCCAATAAGTTCCCGTCTTCCCCAATATATACGGTAGTGCTGGTCACCACTTCCTCCCGGATGGAGTCAATGGGCGGGTTGGTCACCTGGGCAAATTTCTGTTTAAAATAATTAAACAATGGCTGATGGTCCCCCGCCAACGCCGCCAGGGGCGTGTCAATCCCCATGGCCGCTGTGCCTTCCACGCCGTTTTTCGCCATGGGAAGGATTGCCTCTTTTAAGGATTCATAGGTATAGCCAAAGGTTTTCTGCATGCGCTGGCGTTCTTTTTTGGCATATTCTGGCACGCGCTGGTTTGGGATTTTCAAATTGGACAGGTTAATTAAATTCTGGTCTAGCCATTCCCCATAAGGCTGCCTTCCAGCATATTTTTCTTTCAATTCATCATCGTCTATCACACGCCCCTGCACGGTGTCCACCAGAAGCATTTTCCCTGGGCGGAGCCGTTCTTTTGCCACAATCTTGGTAGGGTCAATCTCCAAGACCCCCACTTCTGAAGACAGGATTAAGTTGCCGTCATCCGTAATATAGTACCTGGACGGGCGCAGCCCGTTACGGTCCAAAACCGCCCCCAGGATATCCCCATCGCTGAACACAATGGAGGCCGGGCCGTCCCAGGGTTCCATCATTGTGGCATAATACTGGTAAAAATCCTTTTTCTTCTGGCTCATCAACCCGTTATTCGCCCATGGCTCTGGAATGGTAATCATCACCGCAAGGGGCAATTCCATGCCGCTCATCACCAAAAATTCCAGCGTATTGTCCAACATGGCAGAGTCTGAGCCTTCCGCGTTGACCACTGGAAGCACTTTCTGAAGCTCCCCTTTCAGATACACAGATTCCATTGTTTCTTCCCTTGCCAGCATTTTATCGGCATTTCCCCGGATCGTATTGATCTCACCATTATGCACAATGATACGGTTCGGATGGGCGCGTTCCCAACTTGGGTTGGTATTTGTGGAAAACCTGGAATGCACTGTGGCGATGGCGGATTCATAGTCTTTATCCTGCAAATCTGCAAAAAACAAACGGAGCTGCTCCACTAGGAACATGCCTTTGTATACAATTGTCCGGCTGGATAAGGACGCCACATAAGTGTCGTCGCTGGACTGCTCAAAGACGCGCCTTGCCACATAGAGCTTGCGGTCAAAGCCCAAGCCCTTTTCCACTCCCTTTGGGCGTTTCACAAACCCCTGCATAATGCAAGGCATACAGTCCACAGCCTTCTGCCCAAGCTGCCCTGGCGCAATTGGCACTTCCCGCCAGCCTAAAAATTCCATGCCTTCTTTCTTGACAATCACCTCAAACATTTTCTTAGCCTGGTTCCGTTTCAGCTCATCCTGGGAAAAGAAAAACATGCCGACCCCATAATCCCGTTCCCCTTCCAGGGCAATCCCAGCTTCTTTGGCGGCTTTGCTGAAAAACTTATGGGATATCTGCAGCAGGATCCCTACGCCATCCCCAGTCTTGCCTTCTGCGTCTTTCCCAGCCCTATGTTTTAGGTTCTCTACAATTTTCAATGCATTTTCCACAGTCTGGTGGGTCTTTTCCCCTTTGATATTGACTACCGCCCCAATCCCGCAATTGTCATGCTCAAAGCTGGGGTCGTACATGCCCATAGCTATTCTTTTTGTCTCTTGCATCTTCTCATCCTCCCTGCTGTTGGTTCCAGTTACTTTATTATGGTAAAGCGCTGCTTTTTCTTAACTTAATATACACCTTTTTTGCAGTCTTGTAAACATCTTTTTTCTTACTATTATCTGATAATTCGATTATATTTGCATTTAACTATTTATTATCTGATAATAATTATGTATTATTTGTTATATATCTTTACTTTAACACAATTTTATCTATATATTTCCTGATTTTTCTTTGTGCTTTCTTGCTCAAAATCAAGGTTTTTGCATAGTTTTAATAAATTGTGTGTAAATTATATTAGAAAATCCAAAGGAATTTCCTATAAATAAAAAAGAATGCGCACAGCGCATTCTCCGCGCGCGAGCGGATTGCATAGCAATAAATTCCCTCTCCGCGAGCTGCGCATAATTTTTTTATCTTATAGGAAATTTATACACTTTAACACTTCACAGCAACACGGTATTTCCTATAAGATGAACAAAAAGAGCTTCAGGCAATAATGCCTGAAGCCCTTTCCTTATCACTTATGGGCCGCATCCCAAAAACATGGTAATCCTGCCCTTAATTATAGGTTATTGCGACGCTTCCCTGGAGGTTCTTATCTTTTTCCGCAGTGGCAGTAACCGTTGTAGTCCCTGCCTCGCCTGGAGCTGGAAGGGAAACCGTCACTCTGCCATAGGAATCTGTCGTCCCGGTTTGGCTTTCTTCTTGCCCATTCAGCCCGGAAATCGTATAGGTGATATTCTTCCCAGAAATTGGGTTCCCATACTGATCCATTAATTTTAGGTAAACCTCCGTAGATTTACCAATTGAAAGGCTGGTGCCGTCCCTTGCCAATACCTGCAGCGTCTCCCCGCTTGTGTTCCAATGCATCTGGTAATTTAAGCCTGTATTCTCTGTGCTGTTGCTTGAACCATTGTCGCCAATGTTTGGAAGGCTCACTTCATTGCCGTCTGCATCATAGAATGTAAACATTACACTGCTTGTGTCTGTCGGCAATTTAATTTTCCCAGTCAGGGAAGTGGTTCCAGTCTGTTCTGAATACAAGGTTGCCACACTATTGCTATAGGTGCAGTTCCCTTCTCCTGAATAGGAATACGTCACTGGAATATTGGAAACGCTGATAAACTCATTTGCCTGCACTGGCCGTTCCACCTTCTCTGGGTCTGCATAACCAAATTTATGGGACCTGGCTACTGGGAGGAAGCCAACCTTCCATCTCTTGCCTACTTTACTGCTGCTTTCTGTGGTAATGGCGCCTACCCTATTCTCAAAGTTTGTAATCCTCTGGGGGCTGTCGTCCTTCACCGCTGAATTCGCATAGGTAAGGCCTAGGTCTACCCAGTAAATGTTTGCTTTACGGATCTCTTCTTTTGCATTGCTTCCAATCGTAAGCTTCACTTTATAGCCATCGCAAGTCGCTGTAAGGCCTTCCACATATGCCATATTGTACCCTTGCAGCTTCAATACAGCTTCCCCATTTATATCCGTCGTATTGTCTGTGGATGCAATCACTGTCACAAAATTATTTGTTGTGTCGCCATCCTCATTCAAAAGGGTTTCCCCTTGCTTGGTAATATCGCCATACTTATACTTAAACTGAATCACTTTCTTGCCAGATACATTATTCCCATTCATATCGGTCACCTGCGCCGTAATGGTAACAGACTGCCCTTCAATGGCATAATACTCCTGGACTGTTTCTAGCACAGGCGACTGGGGAACTGGAACCCACTGGACTGCGGTGTATAATTCCCCGCCATTCTGGGAATCCAATTCGTCAGAAGAAAGGCCGTCAATATGGATTACCGCCTTTAATGCCGTCACGCCGGTCTCTGTAGAATCTACCACCGCCATATTCCCATCCGTCGTAAGCGTGCCTACCTTCTGCCTTCCCACGTCTTCCTGGCCAAGGTAGACAGCTTTCATAGTTTTCCTTACCGGGGCAAGGGAATTTATGTTGGCATAGCCGCTTGACGTTTTCGCATTGACGGAAGGATGTACAAAATATTCTGTCACTGTATTATTGGGGTCTTTCGCCTCAATCACTGCATTCCCAGCCTGCGGGAATACAGGGACCTTATAGCGGTAAGTGTAATTCTCCGCCACCATATCCGCCGGCACATAGGCCGCTAAATTTGTCAGATTTTTCCATTCTGAATATTCCGGGTCTACCATCTGCCACTCCACTGCTTCTTTCAATGGCACAGACATTGCCTGCTGATTGCTGGCGGTGGTCCATCCACCCTTGATTTCTTTGATGGCATACCCTTCATTGTCCGCCTCTACCTGCCCCTGGGATACCAGCGATATCACAAGGTAAGACCTGATGTCCTTCTGAACCCCAAGCTGGACTCCTGCATTGTCGCCATTATTGTCTGCTGTAATTTCCTTATGGTCAATAGAAGCCCCTGTGTCAGCATTGTACAAATCCAGGTAAATTGCCGTATATTTTGACAAACTGATCTTGTTAAAGCTTACCGTCAAGTTATTCAGGCCTGCCGGGACTTCCTCCACATTTGTGGTAGTGGTCTCGTTTGTCACATCATTGTAAATAGAGCAGCCGCCGGAAACTCCGCTGTCTTCCCCATCTGGATAAGTAATCAGCCAGTCCCCGCTATGTTCCGATTCCTTTGTGGCTGGCAGCAGCAAATAGGGCTGCGCCTCCAGATATACCTTATGGTCGTTGCCTGCCGAAGAAACCTGCTGGCTGGTCACATATTGCTCGTTCTTCGCCCCATTGGTGGAAACCGTCTCATAAATCCCAGAATCTGCTGGGGAAGCATTGGTGGATGGGGCAATATTTGCATAATCATTGGAACTGTTATTTAACACCGCTATCTTGTCTAACTGAATCGTAGCAAACTTAGCAGTGACTTCCGCCGTTTCATTGGATGCCGAATCCTTGGCAGTGACAATAAAGCTCTGCCATTTTCCGCTTACGGCATTCAAATCAGGATATTCCGATTTTACGCCCACATAGAAGTTTGCATAACCGTTTGCATCGGTTTTCTCATTGCTGCTGCGAACTTCAAAGCACTCTGGTGCATTCCCAAATACTGGCTTTATGGAAAGGTTTACATTTGTATTGCCGACTGGCTGCCCGTCCCTCACGACCCTGGCCCTCACTGCCATGTCCTTGCCAAACAGCACCGTACCTGGATATTCTTCTCCCATATTATCTTTGTATGGGTTCGTCACTTCCAAGGATACGCCGTCTGCAATAGCAGAATTGCTAACCACTTCCACCTCGCACACGCCAAAACGGTCGCTCCCTTTTACTTGAGCCTTAATTTCTGTCTTGCCTTCTGCCACGCCAGTAACTTTCCCGTTGACGTCAACCGTGGCAATTGCCATATCGTCGCTGCTCCATATAATCACTTTATTGGCGGCTTCTTTTGGCAGCACGGTTGCTGTCAGGTTTGCCGTTCCAGTTATTGGCAATTTGAGCGTGCCTGGGCTTACTTCCACAGATTCCACTGGAACCTCCACAACCTTCACCGTAGCGCTTGCCTTAACGCCACTGGAGGCTGTCACGGTTATAACCGCTGTCCCTTCGGAAATCCCAAGGATTGCCCCATTTGCATTTACCTGTGCGACCCCTGTGTTGCTTGAGGCGTAGGAGAGCGTCTTATTTGTAGCATTTGCCGGGACAATCACTGTCTTAACCGGCTTGGTATGCCCAACATATATGGTATCTCCCCCCTCAATAGAAGCGCTTAAGCCCTGAACCTTAACCTCAGGGGCAACATTGCCTCCATCATCGCCATCTGCCGCGCCTGAGCCTCTCACTGTCACTTTGCAGACTGCCTTCTTATTCCCCACACGTGCGGTTATTTTCGCAGTCCCGGCTTTCCTTCCCCTTACAGAGCCAGAGGAAGTCACGCTCGCCACCTGCTTATTTGATGTGGTCCAGCTTACATCCCTCTTTGGGGACACCGTTGCCTTTAATTGCAAGGATTTCCCCACTTGAAGCACTGTTGAGCTCTTGTTAAGCTTCAATGAAACATTCTTCACCTTTACATTCACATAGGTTGATTTTTTCGCCCTGTCCTTTCCCGTTACCGTCACCTTAATCTTTGCCTTGCCTGATTTCTTCGCCGTAATCACGCCCTTGCCGTTGACGCTGGCAACGCTTTTCTTGTCTGAACGGAATTCAACCTTCTTTTTCGCCTTTGACGGTGAAACGGAAACCTTAAGGGTTTTTGAATCGCCGCTGTACATCGTCACTGTTTTCTTCGTGACTTTTTTAGAGCCAATTTTCAGCGTTACACTTTTCACCCGTCTCGACGCCGCCTGCACCGTTTCTGCCTGGAAAGCTACATTTGTAAACATAACTGCCAACGCCAGCAAAAACGCTGCTATACGTTTCCACGCTTTTCCATTGTCCATCTTTTCCCCTTCCTCCTTATTATTTTATTTTCCAATTTGCCAGGGAACCTACAGCATGCCCTATGGTAATTGGATACCATAATTTTATAATATAGATTTTAGGCTGTCAACAAAAGGTATGGAAGAATATGGAAATTCAAACGCCCCTCTGGAAACTCTCTGCTTCCCTAAAGAGTCGCCAGGCGAGTAAAAAAGAAATGGATAGAAAGTTTTAGAAAGAAAAAACCCTTGGTAAATTCTAAATTTACCAAGGGCTAAATGCGGAAGATGGGACTTGAACCCACACGTCTATACAGACACAAGATCCTTAGTCTTGCCTGTCTGCCAATTCCAGCACTTCCGCATTTCTGACGACTTATAGATAATACCAAACTTTGCCGGAAATGTCAATGGGGTTTAAAAATTTTATAAATATTTTTTTTCAAATTCTTCCGCCCTCATAGGCTTGCCAAAATAAAACCCTTGTATCATCTGTATCTGCATTTTCTTTAAAATCTCATATTGGAGCATATGCTCCACCCCTTCCACACATACATTCATGCCAATGGCGGCGGCAAGCTCACAGACAATCTTCACAAAAACATTCGCAAATTCATCCTTCCCTAAATGCTCAATAAAGCAACGGTCTATTTTAATCACGTCAATCGGCATTTCCCGGATATGGTTCAACGAACTGTACCCCGTCCCAAAGTCATCCAGCGCAACCCGCACGCCAAGCCCCTTAATCTGCCCTAAAATCTGCTTCATCCTCGCCATATCATTGATTGCAAGCCCTTCTGTCACTTCCAGGGTAAGGTTTTGGGGCGCAATCTTTGTATCTTCCAATACCTCCCTAACCCGGTCTGCCATATCATTCTGCAGCAACTGCACAACAGAAAGGTTCACATTCACTTTATACTCTGGGTGTCCAGAATCGTTCCAAAACTTGCACTTCTGGCATGCCTGGCGCAATACATAGTCTCCAATTGGGTTAATCAGCCCCAAATATTCTGCAAGGGGGATAAATTCCGCCGGGGAAATAAACCCAAGCTTCTCACTGTTCCAACGGATTAATGCTTCCGCCCCCATGCATGGGTTGTCTGGTTTCGACACATCCACAATCGGTTGGTAATACACTTCAAACTCATCACAGGCATTCAATGTGGCGTCCCGCATATTTTTTTCCAAATCCAGCCGTTTAAAGGAATGGCCTTCCCTTGCTGCGTGGTAGAACTCATAGCGGTTCTTCCCCGCCTTCTTCGCCTCTAGCAGCGCAAGGTCTGCTTTTCTTATTAATTCTTGCACCGTATCCCCATCCGAAGGGAAACGTGCAATCCCCATGCTCATGGTGCAGTAATACTCCGCCCCTTTTAAGAACCATGGCTTCTCAAACATATCGCGTATATCATTTAAAATGCTATTTAACATGCAGAACCTGGTACTTGTCACAATAATGATAAATTCATCCCCGCCCATCCGGTAGCAAGAACTTTCAATCCCAGGGACCATCCGAAGGTTATTAGAAATTAATTTTAGCAGCACATCCCCATACTGATGCCCAAGCCCATCATTGATATGCTTAAAATCATCCAAATCCATATATAAAAGAGCGCCTTCCCCACCCTTTCCTTTTGTGAGGCGAATCTGTTTTTCTAAATCTTTTTCACAGCGCATCCTGTTATATAGCCCTGTTAGGAAATCATTGTTTGCCTGCCGTTCAATCCGTTGTTGGTACCGCTTTGTCTCAGTAATATCATATACGGTATACAATTCCACTAACCTTTGGTCCATCCACCTGATTTGGGTCCGATGGACGTCAAACCATTTCCTGTCCTCTTCTATGTACAGCTCTTTGCCGCTGCCTTCCTCCCCGTCAACCAACCCCTGGGACAAAAGCCTCCTTACCCTCTCCCCATCAATCCTTCCATTAAAAAAAACACGGAATTTCCCATTGGCAAACAATACTTTATTTTCTTTGGAGCATACGCAAATCCCACAGCCTATATTCTCCAGGATTTCAACGCCGGAAATATAAAAGTTCATATCCATTCCATCTAATTTTCCCTGTTGTTTCCCTTCTTTTCCCATATCCTAATGTTAATCCCTTTTCCCTATTATAAACAGGTAACAGATACCTTTTTCATCCATACTGTATTCTTGGAGCAACGTATATTCCCTCTTAAGGCGGAGCTGCTTCTTCACAAAATTTTTCTCATCAGAATATAAAACTATCCTCCCGTTGGATGTCAGGATTTCCGACACTTTTTCAAAAAACTGCCCATAGAACGCATCATGCTCTTCCTTTGTTTTCTTCCCTCTGTCTGGCATATTCGTGAATATTTCATCAAACAGGTAGCCATGTTGGAACGTGAAAAAATCACGGTTGATAAAATTAATGTGCTTCCCAGCAAGCTTTGCATTTTCCCAAGCGCCCCTTATGGCGTCCCCAAACGTATCAATGCCATACATCACCCTTGCAGGGCAAGCCTTGTCCCGCTCTATTAACATAGTCCCTACCCCGCAAAATGGGTCCAGCACCTGCGCCTGTTCTGTAAGGTATGGCTTCGCCAAGCAAGCCGCCAATGCCGCCTGCTCTGGCCTGGTGGATGAGGCCACGGAATATTTGCGGTAAGCAAACCGCTCTTCTTCAAACGTATACAATTTCACCAATGGAAGGAATGTTCCTCCCCTGCTTTCCATTAAGCGTATTTCCACTTCATAATCCGATGTGGAATTATACAGCCTCCGGCCCGTTTCCTGCTCCAGGGCAAACGCACATTTCTTTGCAAAATCGCTGCGCTTGCTTAAGGGCATCTGGCTATGTATCCCCAAACGGAAATAAAAACTGCCTCCCTCTCCATGCGCCCGTTCCAAAAGTTCCAGCAAATCCGATTCTGCCAATGCTTTTGCAGCCAGCTTCGGGTCTGGGGCAAGCCTCTTTTTATTTAGCGGGAACAGCAGCTCCTTATAGGTACGGATGCCAAGTATCTGCCTAATCTGGCTGGTGATTACACGCACCCCATTTTTCAAGACCTTAACCTCCCCGCCCTTTATCTGGCCTGCAGTAATGTCCTGATACTGCTTCCCAGTGGTAAGGATCACTTCATACGCCCTGTCATATCCCTGGAACTTGTGCTTTTGGCGGCGTTCCCCAGACTGCAGCAGCCCGCGGAGGGATTTCAGTTCCTCCCGGATATGTTTCTCCTCTTCCTCCTTGGGGACATAGCTTTCTAGTTCTCCCAGCCTTTTTGCCAATTGGACGTCTAATTGGGAATGGTCCAGCCCTGCCAGCGCCGACAAATAGTTGGACTTTATAAACAGCTTCTCTTCCTTCTCATATGCCTCATATAAAGGAACCGCAAATTCTTCCTGCCTAAGCCTTCCCAGGACAATTGCGGCATTCCCCCGCACTTTAGGCTCTGAATGGCCCAGCAGCCCCAGCAATAAACTGAAATCCCCCTGCAAAAATTCCAACAATTGTTCCCGCGCCCCCTGCTCCTTCAATTCCTGTTTTAACGCAATAAGGCTTTTCCTCAAATCCCCTTCCGTTTTTAGGCTTTCATATTCTTCCCTTACCATATGGCTCTCCTGTTCCTGCATAATTATCTTTTACTGTTGCTATTTTACTTGATAATCCTATATTTGGCAATAGGCGGGATGTTAAATTTTGCACATACTTTATTCCCGCGAGCAACGAGCCAAGTGGCTGCCTGCAGACATTTGGCGACTGCCGCGAGGGTCAAAGACCCCGCTGCTCTGCAGCGCTGCAAGTTTGATACCCCGTTGCTTGCAGCGGGGCCTTTGATTTGTGCCGCGGTGCGGTAAAGTATTTTCTATATAAAAAAGAATGCGCACAGCGCATTCTTCGCGCGCGAGCGGATTGCATAGCAATAAATTCCCTCTCCGCGAGCTGCGCATAATTTTTATCTTATAGGAAATTTATACACTTTAACACTTCACAGTAACACGGTATTTCCTATAAGAGAACAAAAAAGAGGCTGGCACACCGAGTAGTTGGTGTGCAGCCCCTTTCCTTGGACGCTGCCGCCTGGGCAGCGCGCAATTCAAAAAACTCAGCCTAACCCTGCCTGGGCCAACTGCCTTTTCAGTTTTGGGCCAGCCAAAACAGCAAATGTTATTTTTGCCAAATCCCCAGGGATAAAAGGAACCACCCCTGCAAACAGGGCGGCTTTCCAATCCAGCCCCGCTTGGTAGGACAGCCATGCCGTCCCCAAACCATAACATACCACCGTCCCAAAAGCTAATCCAGCAAAGCAGGCGATACGGTTAGAATAATATTTGTCAACCACAATCCCAGCAAGAACCGCCATGGGGATAAACCCTATCAGGTAACCGCCCGTAGGCCCAAACAATTTTTCCGGCCCACTGGTAAACCCAGAAAAAACTGGAACCCCCACCAAGCCTATCAACAAGTAAACCACATAGCTGAGGGTCCCTTCTTTCATGCCCAGCACATACAAAGAAACATAAACGGCAAGGTTTGTGAGTGATATCGGCACAGGGCCAATGGGGACGCTCAACGGCGCAAGGATGCATGTGACGGCAGCCATCAGTCCCACCACTGCTATCTGCCGGACAGAAAACCGCATGCCAGCGCCTTTTGTGCCAGAAACAGGCTTATTCATATTATTTGCCCTCCTTATTACCTGAAATCTAGTGAAACCCCCCGCCACTGGGCGTAATCCCATTGCCTAGGGGAATTATAAACAGTATATCCCTTCCCACCTTAATTGTCAACTATTTTTAATATATAGTTTACATTTCGCATATCCCAAACAAATAGAAGTTACATATAGATACAAACAGCCAAATATCCGCGCAGGCTCGGTTCGCAGGCCCGCTGCTTACAGCAATAAAGCCATAGGCAATTTTGCTGCCCATGGCTTTATTCCTCACTGGCTATTCTTCTGGTTCCGTCCCATATGTATCCAGATACTTCTGTACATCCTTTTTGAAACGATCCCATGAATCTTCATTTTTCACATAATAAATCGGGCATTCTTTCCCTGTCACATCATAATGGCGGATTACTTCATCCACTGGAAGGTTGAATTTCCCACAAAGCCATGCCGTTAATTCTACCAGGGAATCATATGTCTCCTGGGTAAACTGCCCTGTCTCATCTTTGTGGCAGCATTCAATGGACAATGTGTCGACATTGCGGTCATTGGACGCATAGGAAATCTCTGTGCTGGGAATGCACTGGACAATTTCCCCCTCAATTCCCACCACAAAATGGCTGCTGGCTTTTGTTTTTTGTGTATCCTTTAGGCTTTCAAAATAACTACGGTTTTGTTTCGCCGTCGTCCCTGGGTTCGCTGTATAATGGACTACAATCCCCTTCACTTCCTCTAACGCCGTCTGGGGCCTGGAATATGGGTTGGGCGTTAAAAGTTCCACCTGGTAATCTGGCGCCTGGGCAATTACTTTTTGCTGGAACCCTTTGTCTTCTTTTTCCTTTTCCTTTTGGGAAACGTCGGAAGCGACCTTTTTGGCCTGCACTTCATCCGGAGCCTTTTCCTGACGGAAAACCCTGGTAATCCCAAACACAATTAAAAATAACCCGACGCCTAAGACCGCAACCCTTTTTATAATCTGTATATTCCTCTTCCTTCTTCTTCGCCTTTTTCTGGCCATGTATGCTTCTTTCCTTCTTCTTTCTTCCCTGGTCACTTTGCTCTCTCCGCTCTTATTGTAAATTTTATTCCTGCAACCTCCCATGCCTGCACAGATATTTGGCAGCCGCCGCAAATTATAGCTTGGGCTGGCTGAAGCGGGACATATGCCAAATACCTAACGGCCCTGCTGCACGCAGCATATCCGACGCCCTGCTACAAGGCAGTAAATGAAAAACTCCCTTGCTTTTCCCTTCCCCTATCATTTAAGGTATACAATTGGCTTTACATTATAGAAAAGAAAAATTCTTTTTTGCCCCCATAAAAAGAATCTGATAAACTGTTAATCTGGCGCTGCCAGCCCCCTTTCTTTTCCTGTTTTATCCTTTCACTTATTATAGCATCATTTATCCACAAAAAGAATTAACTTTCTTTAAATTTTTTGTAAGAAAAAAGTAAGGAATCCCAATTCCTTAGAAAAGTGCATTTGAAAAATATTCTTCCATAATCCCTAACGTTCCATGCAGCATTTCTTGCGTATGCGCCAGAGACAAAAACATTGCTTCAAACTGGGACGGGGCCAGGTACACCCCATGCCCAACCATATAATTGCAGTACTTTGCAAATAGCTCTGTATCAGAAGTTTTTGCACTCCCATAATCCACGACTTCTGTCTCTGTAAAATACAAGCAGCCCAAAGACCCAACATGGTTTACCCGCCAGGGCTGCCCGCAGCGCCTAAGCGTCTGCTCCATTTCCCCATAAAACTTATCTGCCTGCTGGTTCAAATCTGCATAACACTCTGGATGCCCTTTTAAAAAGGTAAGCTGCGCGATGCCGGCCGCCATAGCCACTGGGTTGCCGCTTAAAGTCCCTGCCTGATAAACGCCGCCTACCGGGGACACTAACTCCATAATTTCCCGCCTGCCGCCGTAAGCGCCTACTGGCATCCCCCCGCCAATGATTTTCCCAAAGGTGGTAAGGTCTGGCGTTACGCCATAGAACCCCTGCGCCCCGTCCAGCCCCAGCCGGAACCCGGTAATCACTTCGTCAAAGATAAGCAGCGCCCCATATGCATCGCAAAGTCCCCTAAGCCCCTCCAAAAAACCAGGCTTGGGAGGCACTACCCCCATATTGGCCGCCACTGGCTCTACAATCACCGCGGCAATCTCTTCCCCACACCGCTCAAAATGCCCTTTCACACTATCCAAATCATTATAATTTGCAGATAACGTATCCTTGGTGCATCCCTCTGGCACGCCCAAGCTGTCCGGAACCCCTGCTGTCATCACGCCAGACCCTGCCGCTACCAAAAGCCCGTCTGAATGCCCATGGTAACAGCCTGTAAATTTGATAATTTTATCACGCCTGGTATAGCCCCTTGCCAGGCGGATGGCGCTCATTACCGCCTCTGTGCCAGAATTGACCATCCGTACCATCTCAACCGAAGGCACCAGCCCGCATACCAATTCCGCCATTTCCACTTCTGCCGCTGTAGCGGCCCCAAAGCTTAAGCCACGCTTGCATGCCTCTATCACGCCATCAAGGACCTCCTGCCTGGCATGCCCCAAAATCATAGGCCCCCAGGACCCTATATAGTCAATGTATTGGTTCCCATCTTCATCATACAGGAATGCCCCTGCAGCTTTTTGGATAAAACGCGGCGTAGCGCCAACGGAACCAAACGCACGCACTGGCGAATTGACTCCGCCTGGCATTACCTGAACGGCTTTTTGGAATAATTTCTCTGAATTTGTCATTTCCTGCTCCTTTCCCTGCCTTGTGGCTAGCCCTCCTTAGCCAATCCTGCCTTCCTCTATGCATTTTGCCAACTCCTGCGCAAAATATGTAAGATAAATGTCTGTCCCAGCCCGGAACGCGCTGACCGCCATCTCACACATAATGCTGTCCCCGTCAATAAAGCCAGCCTGGGCTGCCGCCTTTACCATGGCATATTCACCGCTGACAGAGTAAGACGCCACCGGGATATTGGTCTGCCCTTTCACCTCCCGGATTAAATCCCCATAAGCCATTGCCGGCTTAACCATAATAATGTCTGCGCCTTCCTCCACATCCAGCATCGCTTCCTTTAAGGCTTCCCTGCGGTTGTGGAAATCCATCTGGTATGACTTACGGTCGCCAAATGCCGGGGCGGAACCCGCCGCATCCCGGAATGGGCCATAAAAAGAAGATGCAAACTTCACTGCATAGGACATAATAGGCGTATTGCAGTAACCATTTTTATCCAGCATCCCCCGGATTGCCGCCACACGCCCATCCATCATATCAGAAGGGGCTACCATATCCGCGCCCGCCTGCACCTGGGAAAGGGCTGTTTTCGCCAGGTATTCCAACGTTTTGTCATTATCCACTTCCTGCCCGCACAAAATCCCGCAATGCCCATGGGAAGTATATTCACACATGCAGACATCCCCAATTAAATATAGCCCTGGGCAGGCTTCTTTCGCCTTGCGGAATGCTTTTTGGACAATGCCATCCTGGGCATATGCCCCGCTGCCCATCTCGTCTTTTTCCCCTGGGATCCCAAACAGCATAACGCTTGAGACCCCTGCGTCCTGAAGCTCAACCAGCTTTTCTTCCATTCTGTCCACACTGTAGCGGTGTTGCCCCGCCATGGAAGGGATTTCTTCTTTCTTATTTTCCCCTTCCATGACAAACATAGGGTATACCAATGCAGATTTATCCACCCTTGTCTCCCTTACCATTTTACGCAACACAGCATTCCCGCGCAGCCGGCGCGGACGGTTCTTTAATTCCATCTTCCTTTTCCTCCCAATTTTATATTCTTTTCGCTATTTGTTCCCTATCTGGCCTGCCACTTCCTCTGGAATCATATCCCCCAGATAATTCTTCCCCGCTTCCTGCTGCTGGGCGAATTCCTGGCAGGCAGACGCTATGGCGGCCTTCAATTCCCCCTCAAATTCCCTTGCAGAAATCAGCCCGCAGCCTTGCCCGCGGATAATAATCTGCTCTAGCCCGTCAGAGGTCACCACTACCACTCGGTATTCCTTTGCATGTTCATGGGCAAATTTTTCAATATACTGGTCAGCCGTTTCCGCCTCTTTTGTAAATACCACATGGATATTATGGTAATCCAAAAGCTCCGTTTTATGGTTCTGGACCCGGTAGGCGTCAAACACCACAATCAAATGGCATTTCCGAACCCCCTGATAATTGGACAAAAGGTCCAATAGCTTCCCCCTTGCCCCATCTATATTCTCTTTGGCCAATTCTTTTAAGTCCCCCCAGGAAAAGATCACATTATAGCCATCCACCAGCATATACTCCTCTTTTGGCGCTTCCCTGTGATACGTGCGGGCCACAGAGGGGCTTACGCCAGTAGGGGCGCCCCTTGCCCTTCCTGCTTTTTTGGGGTAGCCCCTGCGCCCTGCCTGATTCTGACGTTTGTTTGCGCCCAGCGTATGGGAAAGTATGGCTTCCACCTCCTCTTCCCCAATCCACGGCTCCTCCTGCTGGAGCGTTCCCTCTTTTGCCCCGGCAGGCAGCGGATTTTGCCCTTGCGCGTCTAAACCGCCCTGACGCAAAAATGGCGGGCTTTCCACATGCATATATTCCTTTACCTGATCCCATTTCACTGGAAACCCTGCACCATGGGCGCAGAAGATAGAGCTTGGCGAATGCTCCAGGTCGCTTTCTGGGTCATAAGATGCCGCTTCCACAATTTCCTGCTGGTTTTGGCATTGCCCATACCCCTTCCATGTACAAGACAGCCTGCCTTCGCCTCTGGTATAGCCAACCACTTCCTGCTGGTACCCCCTCATAGACGCCACCGGGGCGCTGCCTGTAAACACTGCCATCCCGCCCTGCTGCACTGGCGGCCCAAAGGTACCACGCATCCGCTCTATATCCATCATGGCGCGCCCTACAGCCGCCTCTGGCACCTCCAATTTGAAATTATAGTAAGGCTCCAACAATACAGATTCCGCTTCCATCAACCCCTGGCGCAGCGCCCGGTAAGTTGCCTGGCGGAAATCACCGCCTTCTGTATGCTTTAAATGGGCGCGCCCAGCTACCAATGTAACCTTTATATCCGTAATCGGGGATCCCGTTAAGACCCCTTTATGCTCCCGTTCCTCCAAATGGGCCAGCACCAGCCTCTGCCAATTCCTATCCAGCAAATCCTCGCTGCAATTGGCGCCGAACCAAAGCCCGCTCCCTGGCTCTCCCGGCTCTAACAATAAATGCACTTCCGCATAATGCCGCAAGGGTTCATAATGCCCCACCCCTTCCACTGAGTTGGCAATTGTCTCCTTGTACAAAATATTTCCGGAGCCAAAAGACACCTCCACCCCAAACCGCTCCAAAATCAGGCTTTTAAGGATTTCCAACTGCACCTCACCCATAATCTGCACCTGGATTTCCTGCAGGCGCCCATCCCAGGAAATATGGAGTTCTGGCTCTTCCTCCTGCAATTGGTACAGCTTGGGCAGCATTGTAGACGGGGCGCATTCCGGCGGCAAATCCATACGGTACGTCAAGACAGGCGCCAAAAGGGGCTGGGAGGCGTCCTGCTCCGCCCCCAGCCCAGTGCCGGGGCGGGCCGTCCCCAACCCAGTCACCGCACAGACCATGCCTGCCTCTGCCCGCTGCACCACTTCATACTTTTCCCCAGAATAAACGCGTATCTGGTTGGCTTTCTCTTGCTGCTCCGTTAAAGGCATTTTAACCTTTAGCGCCCCGCCTGTGACTTTAAGGTAAGTAAGCCTGTTCCCTTGGCTGTCCCTGGCAATTTTATATATTTTCGCGCCAAACTCTTTTGGATATTCTGGCGCATCGGCATATTGCCCAAATCCTTCTAGAAATTCTGCAACCCCATTCAGCTTCAGTGCGGAGCCAAAAAAGCATGGGAACATTTTCCTCCCTGCAATAAGTTTTTTTATCTGCTCTTTTTCCAGCCTGCCATGCGCTAAGAAATATTCCAGCGCATGCTCCTCGCACATCGCCGCATCCTCATAAAATTCTTCCGTACCCGCTTGGGTGAAATCCACGCAGTCGCCATCCAACTCTTCCTGCAGATGTTTCATTAACGCCTCCTGGTTTGTCCCCGGCTGATCCATTTTATTGACAAAAATAAATACTGGAACCTTATATTGCTTAAGCAAACGCCATAGCGTGCGGGTATGCCCCTGGATGCCGTCCGCCCCGCTGATTACTAAAATCCCATAGTCGAGGACTTGCAGCGTGCGTTCCATTTCTGCCGAAAAATCCACATGCCCTGGCGTATCCAGTAAGGTAACCACTGCCTGCCCCACCTTTAATACCGCCTGCTTAGAAAATATGGTTATGCCCCTGGCCCGCTCCAAGCCATATGTGTCCAAAAAAGCGTCCCCATTATCCACCCGCCCCATTTTTCTAATCGCGCCGCTTACATACAGCAATGCTTCTGACAACGTAGTCTTGCCTGCGTCCACATGGGCAAGCATGCCTACGCTAATATATTTGTTCGGTTTCTTCTCAGACACAGCATCCATATTGCAATGCCCCTTTCCCTGGAGCGTGCTTCAAATCCGTCATTTTCACCTACGCTCCCCTCCCAACAACATCTCACAATCTATTTTAAACTTCCCATACCCGCTCTCTGCTTTGGGCAAGTCCGGTTCCATATGGGCTTGTTCCAAGGCGCCGTCAAATACATTGGCGCTGGACAAATAAATAATTTTCCCATCCTTATATTGGACCAGATATTCCCCAAGGACCTTATGCGCCTCCATTTGCTGATGGAAACTGCCCCTAAGGCAGGAAACCACCAGGGTTGGGCGCACCTCATAGAGAAGCCTTTCCAACTCCCCTTTTGTCCCAAGCGCAAATTGATGCATAGACGGGTCACGCCGGAATTTTACCTGCCTGGCCTTATAAGCGCCATAAACGTCCATAAATTCCTGATCCAGTTTTTTCTTAATACAAGAGCCGGTATAGCCGCTTGCCCCTAAAATTAAAATCCTCATTTGTTTCCTCCCAAATTTACCCCAACGCTCCACCCTCCTAACAAGTCTATCACAATATTTTAATTTTTACTATCCTATATTATGTGGATTATGCTACAACTATCAGTTGTCACTTTCCAGAATTTCGGCTGTTTTTACAATCTTACTGTAAATGTTACAATAAATTATGTTCAGGTTGACGGAAACACAATCTGAGCGTGAGTAGAAAGAATCATACATAAAAAAGAGGAGGTGTAAATGTTATGATCGAAATTCTATCTCTTATCGCTGCTTTTGGTGGCGGTGTATTCGCAGCTTCCATTGGTGGGTTGCCGGCATTTATTTTAACTGGCGTATTTGCCATCTCTGGATCTGTAGCAGGCATGTGTGGTGCGGCTGACGCGTCGAATGTCCTGTTAAACTTTATTGCGTTTGGGCCGTTCTTCGGACCCCACATTGCATTTGGCGGAGGCGTTGCTGCTTCTGCATTTGCGAAAAAGAAAGGGCTTCTGGAAAGCGGCGCTGACACAGCTACAGCCCTGAGCGGCTTCAATGACCCCAGCGTATTGTTAGTCGGCGGCGTGTTTGGTGTAATTGGCTATCTGTTCAAAGAACTCGTTGTTATGAACGTATTTGCAGGGACCATCTCAAACCGTCTGATCACAGATGCGCCTGGATTCACGGTATTCTGTTCCGCAATTGTTGTCCGCCTTGTCTTTGGCGGGAAGCTTAGGACTGGAACAGAAGTGCTGAGCAAAGGGAACGCCCTCGCAACCACTGTGTTAATCGGCATTACATACAGCTTGGTAGTAGGCGGGGTTTACACAGGGGCCATCGCAGCAGGCGTCCCAGTAGAAGCTTTTGGCGGGGTATATCCTACTTTGATTTTCGGTATGGCGGCAGTAGGGCTTATCTTCGCAGAATTTGGCCAGCCATTCTTTGGATGCCACCATATCGTAATCATTGCGGCGGAAGCTGCCGTTCAGTCCTATGCAACTACTGGAAGCCTTTACATGGCTTTATTGATGAGCGTTATCTTCGGCCTCATCGCAGCAATGCTTGCAGACTTTGAGGGGCATTTCCTGAACAGCGGAACAGACTCCCACATTGACCCGCCGGCATTCGCTATTTTGATTATGACATTTGTTGTCAATGCATGTTTCCCAATGTAATGCATTCGCGCAACAAGTTCCTCTCAAAAATGTATGGTAACTAAAATGTTCCTTTGAGTGGAGGGAGAATATTCCACTCGCCCAAAGGGCCGCTTTTCTAACTGCTATGGAAAAGCGGCCCATGCCCATTTTATGGGCTTATGTTTGGGAACAGTGCAGATTCTGCCCTAAACGCCGTATCATGGAATACTGTACTGTACTTTTCTTTTGCATAATCAATATAATGCTGCGTCTCCCTATCTGGGTAAACGCCTTTTAGCGTAACCAAATGCGTTTCTATATACATTTGCGAGCCATCATCCAAAAAAAACGGCAGGAACGTGATTCCTGGAAAATTATAATAACGGTACAGCAATTTACTGCTGAACCCTACCAATTCTTCCTTGGCGCATAGGATTGACAAAAATTCATTCAGCGCCACCTGGTTATAGACGGAATAAGAAATCCCCAATTGCTCTGCATGCCGCAAAATCCATCCATTATGCCCTTCGTACAAATTCAACAACAGCAATGGGCGCCCTTCTAAGTCTGCTATTGCAACCTTCCCTTTCTCTGCAAGGGGATGGGCATTGTTCACTGCCACATACAAAGGCTCCCTTCCTACAATTTGATGGGACTGGAACTCCTCTGGGATGGGCGGCACCATATAGGCAATATCTCCTTTGCCCTCTAACATGCTTTGCACCATCACCTCTTTTGGCTCTTCCATATACATGGTCTCAAATTCTGGGTAAAGCTTCCCATATTCCGCAAACTCATCTGTATCCGTGGCAAGGGCAAACCCTGGAGAGGCAATGATTTTAAGCACTCTTTTTTGATGGACAGACGCAACCTCCCGTTGTAATTCCTGATATGAGTCTAGTACCTTCTTAAAGAATTCATACAATTTCACAGCAGATTCCGTAGGGGTGACGCCAGAAGAAGTACGCTGAAATAAAGGAAATCCCAGTTCCGCCTCTAATTTGCTGACAGACTTACTCAACCCCTGCTGGGAAATATACAATGCCTGGCTGGACTTTGTCATATTGCAGTCTTTATATAATTGAACAAAATACTGGATTTGCCGTAATTCCATTCTTTCCCTCCTTTTCGGCTCCCCATCCATCGTCCCCTATAATAATGTTTTCAACAATTCCCGAATGCCCTTTGTAACCTCTGCAGCCTTCTTGTGGTCCCTGCCACCGGCCGTAACCCCTACCGTAATTTCCCCTTCCCTTGCAATGCCTGGAAAATAAAAATCACATTTACGCTTGTCAGAGGCCACGTTTACCAAAATATTTTTTTGGCGGCACTCCTGAAAAATCATGTTATTTACAGCCTCATCATCTGTTATGGCAAGGACCATATCCGCCCCCTGCAGCTCCCCCTGCCGATATGGACGCTGCTCCAGCGTAAGCTTCCTTTGCCCCTCTGCCAGGCCCACCAGCGCTTTGGAAATTTTTGGCGCAACCACATGCACCTCCGCGCCAAATTCCAGCAGGGCAGATACGCGCCTTGTGGCAATGGCCCCGCCGCCGAATACCCGTGCCTGCTTGCCTTCCAAATCAATAAATATTGGAAAATATGCTCCCATAACCACTCCCTTTTAGCGCCCGCATGCCAGATACAATAAGGCGTTTACAATTGCCGCCGCAACATTGCTGCCGCCTTTCCTTCCTTTTGCAACAATGTATGGCACAGGGAGCTGAAGGATCATTTCCTTTGCCTGCACCACATTCACAAACCCCACAGGGACCCCAATAATAAGCTCTGGCTTCCATTTCCCTTCCTGTACCAATTCATAAATCCGCACCAATGCCGTAGGCGCATTCCCCACTGCCACAATCAACGGGCGGTTTAATTCCGCCGCCTTGTCCATGCTTGCTGCAGACCGCGTACTCCCCAAAGCCTTTGCCTGCTGCACTACATCCTCGTCCGATATAAAATTATATGCTTCCACCCCAAGTTTTTGCATTGCACTTGCATTAATGCCCGCTTTTGCCATCTTAGTGTCTGTGACAATGCAGGCTTTGTTTTTCAATGCCTCTAACGCATGCTCCAAAACATTAGGGGAAAATACCAGATTATCCACATATTCAAAATCTGCTGTGGTATGTATGACCCGTTTCACGATAGGCGCATACTTTTCGTCCAGCTTACGGCTGCCAAGCTCCTCTGTAATAATCTCAAAACTCCGTGCTTCTATCTCTTGTGGCAGCACTTGCTCTAACTTTGTCTCCATGATATAACCTCCTTTACCATTCAATCCCCCGCCTTGCCGCAACCCCCTGGCTATAGGGATGTTTTTCCATCTGCATAATTGTCACATAATCCGCGTGGGCTAACAGCTCTGGGGCAGGGTCCCGTCCTGTAAGCGCCACCTCTAAATTGTCTGGCTTCTGCTCCAAGAAAGCCAATAATTCCTGGCGGTCTACCATTCCCTGGTTATAAGCTGCCAAGATTTCATCCAGCACCAATAAAACGCCTGGCGAATGGGAATTCCCGCCGTTCCCTTCTGCATACTTGGGGCGAAGGCTTGCCGCCTGGCATGCCAGCCGCGCCTCAGCCAGCACTTTGCTGAGATGGGCGCTGTAATACTCCGCCGCCTCCTGTTTCTGCCCTGCCGTCATCTGGAAAGTAAACCCAAAGCTTTTCCTACACAAAAAAAGCTTCACAGGTTCCAACTGCCCCAAAATTGCCAACTCACCAGAAGTATCCTTTTTTAAAAACTGGGTGAAAAGGACTTCCCCGCCTGCCCCGGCAAACCGGACAGTAAGCCCAATGGCTGCGGTTGTCTTCCCTTTCCCCTCCCCAGTATAGATATGGACAAAACCTTTCTTTTTCATACGCCGCGCTCCAAAATTTCATATATTTTCCCCATATCCAAATGCCTGCGCAACGTATCTGCCAACAGGTCATACTGCCGCTCCTTGTACTGTTGGCGGCTGACGGATCCCGCCGAAAGGGATATACCTTTTTTCCCCGCCAAAATTTCCACAATCGCGGACGCAATCCCTTCCCCATCAAAAATGCCATGGACATATGTCCCATAGACATTCCCATATTGGCTTCCATCTGTATATTGCCTGTCCCTTTCCAAAGCTTCCCTGCCTGACTGCACCTGGAATGTAACCAATTCCCTGCTGGCATCTTTCTGGCTGTTGGTCCGGCCCATATGGATTTCATAGCCTTCCAGGGCCATCCCACTTAAGCCCGCCAATGCGCCGTCAAGCGCCTTGAACTTCCCAGACACCCTTGTCCTGGTTTTCTCCTGGGTAAACACAGTCTCAACCGGAAGCAGCCCCATTCCCCTTAAGCTCCCCCCTTCTTCTACCTGTTCTGGGTCTGATAACCGTTCGCCAAGCATTTGGTAGCCCCCGCAAATGCCAAAAACCACGCACCCACGCTCTGCTGCACGAAGAATGGCGCCTTCCATCCCACTTTGCCTTAGCCATTTCAAATCGCCCATGGTATTCTTTGTGCCTGGAAGGATAACCATATCCGCGCCCTCAAGCTGGCTTGCTTTGGAAGCATAGGTAAGGGTTACCTGCTCCATAGATTCCAGCACTGCAAAATCTGTAAAGTTAGAAATCCTCGGCAGCTTGGCAACTGCAATATGGATCGGCCCTTTTTCTTTGCCAGGGACAAACCGCTCCGTCAGGCTGTCCTCTTCCTCTATGTCAACCTGCATATATGGAACCACCCCAACGACGGGGATTCCCATTACCCCTTCTATCATCCCCACTCCTGGATCCAAAATACTTTTGTCCCCACGGAATTTATTAATAATTGTCCCTTTCACAAACTTCTTCTCTTCTTCTGTAAGAAGCAATGCCGTCCCTGCTAACTGGGCGAACACGCCGCCCCTGTCAATATCCCCTGCCAAAAGCACTGGGGAGTTTGCCATTTTCGCCATCCCCATATTTACAATATCGTCCTGTTTCAAATTGATTTCCGCCGGGGAACCTGCCCCTTCCATTACAATAATGTCATACGCCTCTTCCAGCGCATGGTAAGCTGCCAAAACCTCCGGGATTAACTGCTTTTTATAAGAAAAATACTCTCTGGCCCCCATCGTCTTATGCACCTTCCCATTTACAATAACCTGGGAACCTGTATCGCTGGTTGGCTTTAATAAAATGGGGTTCATTTCCACAACAGGCTCTATCCCAGCCGCCTCCGCCTGCATCGCCTGGGCGCGCCCCAGTTCCAGCCCTTCTTTGGTAATAAAGGAATTCAATGCCATATTTTGGGATTTAAAAGGCGCGGTTTTGTACCCATCCTGCTTAAAAATCCGGCATAAGCCTGCCGTCAGCAAGCTTTTCCCTACATTTGACATGGTGCCTTGAACCATAATTGACTTTGCCATTTTCCACCTCTTCTTCATTTGCCGTTCAACATTCTTTTCCATTATAGCAAAAGTAAACGTATGCCACAACAAAAACCGGAGAGTTTCAATAGAAAATCCCCGGCCCTTGCCTTATCTATGTATACGCTGCATAGAAATTCTTTCTTACAGTTCAGATGGCAAATTAAATTTACCAATCAATTCATCCAGGCAAATTGCCTGTGCTGACAACTGCTCGCTGGTTGCAGAGGACTGCTCTGCAGTGGCTGAATTGGACTGAACCACCTCTGAAATTTGGTTTACGCCTTCTTCTGCCTGCTTCATCGCTGTTGCCTGGTCTGCAGCCGTGCTGCTTACCGTCTTAGAGGAAGACGCAATCCTGCTGATGCCTTCCACTACAGTCTGGATAGAAGCAGATGCCCGTTCTGCCGCTTCATTCCCTTCTGCCACCTCGCGGATTGTCCCTTCAATCAGCTCCCTTGTCTCTACCGCTGCATTAGAGCTTTGCTCTGCAAGCTGACGGATTTGGTCTGCCACTACAGAGAAGCCCCTTCCAGCTTCCCCAGCCCTTGCCGCTTCAATAGATGCATTTAAGGATAACAGGTTGGTCTGGGATGCAATGTCCTCAATTTCAGAGATAATATTGCCAATCTTCTGGGACGCTTCATTGATACGCCCCATAGCCGCCACCAGCATCTCCATTTCCCCACGGCTCCTGTCTGCCTCGCCTACATATTTCTGTGCTAACTGATAAGACTCTTCCGCCTTCTCTGCCGCCATCACAATATTGTCTGTAATAGTCATAATTGTCGCCTGCATCTCCTGCACTGCCCCAGCCTGTTCTGTCGCGCCTTCCGCAAGGCTCTGGGATGCCTCTGCCAGGTTCGTGGAGCCTGCAGACACCTGTGTGGACGCCTCATCAATGGACTGGATGGTAGTTACCATCTGTTTCTTCAATTCACGCAAGGAACTGTAGATTTGTTCAAAATCACCGGTGTATCTGCTGTCGTCTTCCGAATACACATCATAATTGGATTTTGCCATTTCCCCAAGCAGCCGTTCTTCATCTGCAATGACAAAATTCAAAGTCTCTGCCATATGCTTTGCCACCTGTACCATTTCTGCAACTTCATCCTTTGTATCCACGTCCGGGAATGGGGAGGAAAGGTCCCCTTGTGCAAAAGTCGCGAACCTGTCTTTTAATTTTATCAATGGAACTGCAATGCTCTCTGCAATCTTTGTGCCAAGATGGAGCGCAAAAAAGATCGCAACCACAATTGCCACTGCAACTATGGCTGGCAATACAATGCTGAGGGCGGAAAGCTGCTTGGATAAAGACGCCCCTTTAGAAACTTTAATCTCCATTATCTCTGTCAGATGGCTATAAATTTCGTTGTACATAGGCGCTAACTCACCCATCGCCATATCCTGAGCCTGAATACATTTCTCTATGTCTGTTGTGGCGCCCAATTCAATGATTTCCTGCTCTAATACCCAGTATTCCTCAAGGTCCGACTTTAATTCCGCATACATCTCCTTGTTTTGGGCGGTCACCATGGTTTTGTCAAGCTCCGCAAACCCGGCCTCAAAATCTTCTTTACAGTCCTTATGCTGTTCTAGCATGTCATCAATAGCGTTTCTTTCATCATACCCGATAATGCCGCGCAGCGCTGACCTTGCATCTGCAAAGCTTGCCATTGTCTTGCCAACGTCCCCTTGGGCAAAGCCATAATTTACCAGCGCGCTAGAATAGAGGGTTGACACAACAATCATCCCAATCACCCCGATTGCCGCAACGACCGCCAGCATCCCCGATATCAGGGTAAACGACTTCTTCAAACGCTCCCGAATCTGCATATTATTTAGTTTTTCTAACATTCCTCTCTCCGTCCTTCTTATAGATTTCCGAACTTCCCGACATACCTTATTACCTGATTACGGGCCATATCTGGCTTTCGGATAGATGCCATGTTTGGAATGCAAACCAGAGCCCATGCCCCTCCCATAGGATGAAATTCTAAGTTTGTATTTATCTATAACATCTGCACTCTCATTTTACCCCCTTTTCCTATATTCGTCAATCATTTGATCAAATTTGCGCTGTTTTTCTACATATTGAACAATAACTTCTGCCAGCCTTACCAAATTCCCTGATGCAATTTGCCTTTAACCGAAATTATGCGGACAACTAACCTCAGCAAGCGCCGCCGCCAATGCTTCATTCTCTTCCCTGCCCCGCACGGCAATCCGGTACCAGCCCTCCCTAAGCCCACGGAAATTGCTGCAGTTACGGATCTTTATTTTATATTTTTCCAGTTCCTTGTCCAGCCCAACGACGCTTTGGAAAAAAATAAAATTTGCCGCATGCCCGTATGTCTGGATAAAAAACGCCCCTTTGCCTTCTCCCGGCTGGTAGGCAAAAAGCTGTTTTAAAAGGAATGCTTTCTCCCGCCCCACTGCCTGCCTGGTTTCTTCTAGGAACGCCTTTTCTTTTGCGGCCGCAATGCCTGCCTCCTGGGCTGGGACAGACACATTCCATGGCTGCGTCACTTCCTGCATCCTCGCCAATAGGCCTGGATTGCTGCAAATGCCATAGCCCAGGCGCAGCCCGGGCATCGCAAATATTTTTGTAAATGCTTTCAATATAAATAAATTCCGGTATTCCCCTAAAAACCGCTTCATCCCCTCTTCTTTCTGGCTGGTAAAATCAAAAAAACATTCGTCCACCACAAGGAGCGCCCCTGCCTGCCTGCACTGTTTTAACAGCCGTTCTAAAAACCCCTGCCCAGCTAGCACCCCTGTGGGGTTGTTAGGGTTGCAGACAAACACCATGTCTATGGCTTCATTTATTTCGCCAAGGCACCCTTCTGTAAACTGAAACCCCAGTTCTGGCTTTAAAAACTCCCACGCCACCTCACAGCCCACGCTTTTCAATGCCTGCTCGTACTCCTGGAATGTGGGGGCGAACAGCAACGCCCTCCTGGGCTTCACTGCCAAGGCAAGGGAAAAAATCACTTCCGCCGCGCCATTCCCACAAATAATCTGTTCAGGGCCTATTTGTTCCATGCCAGAAATTGCCTGCCGCAGCCTGCCGCAGCCTACTTGCGGGTAATGGGCAATCCCATCTATCGCCGATTTGGCGCAGGAGGCCACGCCCGAAGGCACGCCCAAAAAATTGATATTTGCAGAAAAATCTATAAAATCGGGATACTGATAGATATCCCCGCCATGCTTATGCATCTTACCACCTCGTTTGTCCTTTCCCTATGGGGCGGCCCGCTCCCGCAAGGCTGCCGCGCCCGCCACAAGAAACAGCGACAGGGCAGCCATAGGGGCGATAAACCCATATTCCCCTTTCATCATCTGGAACAGCCCAAAAACCCCTAGGTATTTTGAACCCCCAATATTTGTAAAAAAATATACTACGGACGCCATATAGCCCAACACTGCCTGGTTGGTGGCCCCGCTGACAAAAAAGCCAATGCTTCCCAGGAAAAATGCTTCGCAAAAAGCCCCGGCCCACAATTGGTTTACGTTAAACTGGCTGTTCCCCCGTTGCATTGCCTGGATAAATACCGTTACCACAACCGCCAGCAGGGCGGCGGCAATCAATAGCCGGATGGCATACAGCTTCCACAACGGCGTTGCCTTTGATTTCTCCAAAAGCCAGATTTCCCGATCCTGCTCCGGCATAAACAAAGGCGTAAGCAGAAGGATCCCAGCGAAGGAACCATACATTTCCATCACTTTTGCCGCCTGGAGGGCGTCCAGGTTCCGAAAGCTTACAAAGAACCCCGACATGCAGCAAAACAATGCCGTAACCGCTAAATGGGGCGCATACTGCCTGCGGGCAAAGCTACTGCCTGCGCTTAAATATCTTTCCATAGATAGTTTCCCCCTCCCTGCGTTTTTTCCCATACAATGCAAAGGTTGCTATCAGCAGCGCTATGGACAGGGCGAAATAAAAGCCACGGTTCCTCCATAGGTCCTGCTGCTGCCTCCAAAATTCATTTGCCCCGCCAATCTGGTTCCAGCGGGCAACCAGATGGAGCTTAAAGTTCCCAGCCAGGCTTGCGGAACTAAACAGGCTTGCCGCCGCCCAAAATACCTGGATAAAAATAGAAATTACATTTTCCGTAAGCTCTGTAATGAAAAATGACACAGCCAAAACAACCATAATTTCCGGCAGCAGCCAAATACACCCATATTTCAGGAAGGCAAACACATCCGGCGCCACCCCTAAGGTCTTTGCATGGTACTGGTAAGGCATCTGTATCAGGGCTGCAATCACAAGCACTGGCAAAAAAGCCATGCACACATTGGCAAGGTAACGGCTGCCTATAATACTGGCCGCTGACGCCTGATGGGAAAATACCACTTGCCCTACCTGGGCGCGCTTATCCCTAAGGCAGCGGGTAACACCCAAAAAAACTGGAAGGATGGAAAGGATAATCCCTGCATAATCGCAAAACAGCCTTGTCGCCGCCCCGGTCACCCGGTCTTTTTGGCACAGGGCGTCAAATTCCTCTTTTGCCTGCCCATATTCCATAGGCACCCCTACCCCTGCATCTATCTTCTCCTGGCTATAGCTGCTCCCAGCCCCAATCAGCTTACAAACTTTTTCCATTTCTTTGCAGAATTCCCCATATGCCAGGGATTCTTTGGGAGCGACCGCATACTCAATCTGCGCCTGCATAGCCCCCGCAATATCCCTCTGGTTGTATGCCTGAAAATGGCTTTCCATCTCTTCCACCAATGTTTCCCAGCCCTTCCCGGTGCAGCCTTCTAAGATGGACTTCATCTGTGCCAGCTCTGCGTCGCTTAACGTCACCCCTTTATAAAACCCCATAGGATAGGTGGCATAGGAATTACGGTATGTCTCCTCCATAAGGCCCGCCAACATCCCTGCCATCACGGCCGGCTCCTCATGGCTTATTGTAGTCCCATAGCTCTCCTGCCCAGGCACAGGCTCCGCCATTTTTTCTGCAGCCCCACCATTTAACTGGCTGGAAACAAACATGGCAAACACTGCCACATAAAGATAATATACCATACTTTTTAAGATCTGTTTACATTCTTTTGCAAATAAAGCCCCAAACATGCTTCCACCCCCTATTCCCTGCCCTGGGCGGCAGAAGCATGGTTCATTAGGTACATATAAGCGTCTTCTACATCTGGCTCTGCAGGGGACGCCCCTTTCATTGGAAGCCCTTGTGAAATAAGTTTAATGGTAGCCACGCTGCCATTAGCCAAAATCCCTGTCACAAGATAGTCCTCCTGAATTTTTGGCAATTCCATAGCAGACACTTCCATTGTATAAACTTTCCCCTTTACTGCTTCCAGCAATTGGGACACCGTGCCATGAAACAAGATTTCCCCATGGTTCAGCACTGCAATATTTTCACAAGTCGCCTCAATATCCCCTACAATATGGGTGGAAAGGATTACAATCCTGTCTTTTGCAATTTCACAGAGCAGGTTGCGGAACCTTACGCGTTCCTCTGGGTCAAGCCCGGCTGTGGGTTCGTCTACCACGATAACTTTGGGGTCATGGATAATCGCCTGGGCAATCCCAAGCCTTCGTTTCATCCCGCCGGACATTGCCTTGACTTTCGTCCTGTGCTGGTCTCCCAGATTTACCTTTTCCAACATCAACGGCACCTTTTTTGCCCGTTCCTCCCTGCCCATGCCTGACAGCACTGCAAGGTAGTCCAGCGCCTCATATGCCCCCATATTGCCATACATGGAAAAATCCTGGGGAAGGTACCCGATAATTTTCCTGATTTGGCTGCACTCTTCCACGGGGATCCCGCATATTTCCACTTTCCCGCTGCTTTTCTTTGCCAATGTGGCCAGCACTTTCATCAATGTCGTTTTCCCAGCGCCATTAGGCCCTAGCAGCCCAAACATCCCCTGGCCGATTTCCAGGTTTATATGGCGAAGCGCCTGTTTTTTGCCAAAATTTTTCGATAAATCCTGAATTTCTATTTTTGCGTCCATATTCTGTCCCTCTCTTTCTGCTCCAGGGCGCCGCCTGGTTTCTGGAACACAGTATAAAACGAATTTATCTACAAATTCCCTAGGCGTATTTGAAGAATGTTTTTCAAACGCACGCTAGGGCTTATGGAACTATGCATTAAGCATCCCGCACCCCTGCCGTCAGCACGGCGGCGGCAATCGCGCCCTGCAAAACGCTGTTTTGCAGGGTAAGGGAACCCCCATGGCTCTCGCACAGCATCCGGCTGATAGACAGCCCTATGCCAAAATGTTCCTGGCTGCCCTCTTCCTCGCTGAAATAAGCGTCCATGCCATTCCTCAGGGCCTTTTCTGAGAAACCAGGCCCATCGTCCTTCACAAATACCATAAATGCTTTCCCCGACATTGCCACTTCCACTTGAATGGATTCCCTGGCATAACGAAGCCCATTGCTTAACAGGTTTTCAAACACCTCCATCAATAAATTTTGGTCCAGGAACACTTCCTGTTCTGGAAGGCTTGTGTGTAACGTAATCTCTTTCGTAACGCTGCAGCGGATTCCCTCAATGACCGCTTCCATCTGCCCCATCAATTCTGAAACACTATGCCAGCCCCCACAAAGTTCCCATTCCTCCATCTTCTGGATGGTCGTCATTGTGGCAGAAAAACGAAACAGGCGTTCTTCCTGTTCCCTCATTGTATTCAGCTTTTCTAGCAGCATTTTTTCTGAGACTTTTCCCTTTGGCACATATTTCTGCAAAAATTCCGTATACCCACAAATCACGGTCAGGGGCGTTCGGATATCATGGGCAAATGCAGCATTGATTTTCCGCTGCTCCTCCTGCTGCTTCCATTGGTCTTTTTTACTTTTCAGCAATATGGCGCGCATCTGCTCCATCTCATGGCAGAGGCTGCCCATCTCATCCTGGCTTTGCCAGATAATTTCGTGGCTATAATCCCCCATATTGATATAATTTAACCCTTGGGTGATAATTGCAAGGGGCTGCTTCACCTTTGCCTCCAAAAAGAGTTTGCCCACAATGCAAAAGCACACTAAGATATACAGGTAGAGGCAGGAATTATAAAAAAGGTCCAATACTTCCAGAAGCAACGCCTCCCTGCCCCCTTCTTCCCCCAGAAGCTCCCATATTTCCAAGAATCCCCAAAAATCCTTGTACCTTGCCTGACCCTGACGCTGTAACAGCACTTCAATCCACCCCAGGCAGATATTTTTGGTAATCCAATACACTCCAGCTACGCCCACCATGCCAATGCATAAATAACAGACCAAAGCCCTTACCAGGGATTTTTCCTGCAGGAATTTTTCAAGCTCCCCTGCCTTCTCTTCTAACCAATCCATTTATAACCCACGCCCCAGACTGTCTCAATATGTTTTGTGCCTTTGTCTATTTTCTGGCGTACCCTGCGTACATGCTCCGCAATAATAGAAGCGTCCGCTTCCCCGTCAAACCCACGGACCCGCTCATAAATCTGCTCTTTTTCAAATACCTGCCCGCTATGGGCCGCAAGCAATTCCACAATAGCAAACTCTGTCTTGGTAAGCCCTGCATCTTCCCCATCCACCAATACCTGCCGGCCAGAAAAATCTATGGCAAGGCTTCCCTTTAAGTAAACATTTCTTTGTTTCTGCCTGCGCTCCTCCCGGCGCAGATGGGCTTCCACCCTTGCCAGCAGTTCATCCATGCCAAAGGGCTTGACGATATAGTCGTCCCCCCCTGCCTGAAAGCCGCTTACCTTGTCCTGCTCCTGCGTCCTGGCTGTCAAAAACAGGATGGGGCAGTCCACATAATCCCGAATCTTCCCGCATACCGTATAACCGTCCATATCCGGCATATTGACATCCATAATAATTAAGTCTGGATTGCGCCTTATATTTTCCATTGCTTCCATCCCATTTTTTGCTGTATAGACCAGATAGCCTTCCAGTTCCAGGCATTCTTTTAATAAGTTTCGGATATCCTGTTCATCATCCACAGCAAGTATTTTCTTCATAGCTTCCCTCCAGGGTTATTCCCCAAACAATGTCTTTGCGCTGCGCGCTATTCTATGATTATAACCAGTTAAAAATAAAATAGCAAGCGTTCCTGGCAAACTGCGGCTATGGCGGCAATTGCACCCCCCGAAAACAATATAAGAAAACCCAGCCCCCTCATAAAAATGAAGGGACTGGGCGTTTTTTCGTATGCGGCTTGGAAAATATGGGCCTTATGCGTTTACCCCATAATGCGCAAACAGCATATCCTCTGCTTCTTTGGACCAAAGCCCTTTATTGCGCTTGCAGCATTCATCCAATTCTTTGAAGAACGGGTCTTTCTCCCCTAGTTTCCCAAAGTCTTCGATTGCAGTCATCGGCATATCAAATTGGGTATAGGTCAGTTTCTTGCCGCCTGGGATGTTTGGCAGGTTCTTCGTTGTCTCAACAATCGAATCCATGCCGCCTACATGGGTCACCATAACTGCTGAGTTAATTAAGCCTTTTGCAGATTTTTCAATGGCTTCTTTCATGTCGTCTGTATTCCCGCCTGTGGACCCCATAATTTTTGTCCTTGCATAGTGGCAGTCATAGAGGTTCATGCTTGCTGAAAACTGGGTGTCGGTAGGCCCTGCAAAGAAATTCATGCAGCCATCTTCGGCTAAAAGACGGTTCCCCATCTCAGCAATGCTCTTTACTGGGGCGTATACAAATACGTCGCTATAGCCTTTCCCGCCTGTGATTGCCTTTAATTCTGCAACTGGGTCTTCCATATTGGCCGTATTGACATAATGCAGTTCCACGCCTTTTTCTGCCGCTTCAGATTCTGGGATAACCTCTTTTGCCCTGGCAATTTTGGCGTCGTTGATATCTGTAACCACAATGCGCTTTGGCTTATTTTCAAAGGTCAGCCCATAGCTGACTGCGCCAAGCCCCATTGGGCCGCAGCCTCCAAGGATTAAAATGTCCCCGCCTTCTAAGGTACCCATTTTATGCTCATAAGAAAGATGCTCATTGTGATAATTGCTGTGGTACCCGCCAATGCAGCAGCTCATAGGCTCGCCTAAAGAAGCTTCAAAATAGCTGTCCCCGTCATACTCCCAGATGCATCCTTTTTCAATTACGTCATTTGGGAAAATACAGTATGTGGCAGCCCCCCCAAAATACTCATAGGAATATCCTGGAGACTCCATCTGCCCTGGGATTGCTGGCTGCTGGGCAAATTTCCTGCCTTCATGGAACTGCCCTTTCCATTTTTCCCCAACTTTTACAATATCACCTGTAAACTCATGCCCAATAATAACTGGATGCTCTGCCACATTCTCTGGCACACGTTTATGGTTCTTCCCTGCCTGCACCATCTTCCAGGTGGACATGCAAATGCTGTCGCTGACTACCTTCACCAGAATTTCATCTTCTTTGATTTCAGGAAGTTCAAATTCCTCTAACCTGATATCATCCACTCCGTATAATCTGACTCCTCTTGCTTTCATGTGTTTACCTCCTATTTTTCTTTTCTATTTTTAATCTTCCTATTTTAACTTTTCTAATACCCAGCCAATATTGTTTGTTTTCTTAAATTCTTCCAACACTTGGTCATCTTCCAACATGCCGCAAATTTTCTCCAATAATTCCAGATGCTCGTCGCCTACGCCTGCAATGCCGAATACAAGCTGCGCCTTCTCATCGCCAAATACAACGCCCTCTGGATACTGCATCACTACAATGCCCGTTTTCTTCACAGTCCCTTTGGCCTGGGAGGTCCCATGGGGGATAGCCACGCCAAGCCCCATATATGTGGTCACAAGTTTTTCCCGCTCCTGCATGGCGTCCACATAAGACGCGTCCACATAGCCTAACTTCGTCAATAACTCGCCTGCTGCCTGGATAGCTTCCTCCTTGGAAACTGACGGCAAGTTCAGCTTAATCCCTTCTTTTACTAAAATCTGCTTGGAACCAGAGGATGCAGCGCTGGATACTGGCTGTGCCTGGCTGGCAGTTTGCGGCTGGCCTGCGCCGCCCGCTGCTGTCAACTGGGCATACAAAGAATCCAAAGCTGGGTCTGCCAGGAAATTATTAATGGTAACCATCTGCGCATTTGGCACGCATTTCCTTGCCCGGTCCACCAAGGTAACCTGGACAACTGCAATGTCGCAATCTGCCGGGATTGTGTCTACCGATGTATTGATTACAGTCAAGTCCGGCCTGCTTGCCTTAACCCTGTTTCGGAATTTCGTTGCGCCCATTGCGGAGGAACCCATGCCCGCATCGCAGGCAAACACGACTTTCTTCACGCCTTCTGCTGAGGTAATTGCCACTGGGGCTGCCGTCCCTTTGGCCTGCGCCTTCCTGCTTGCCATCTCTTCCTGGGCTTCCTCAAGGCTCTTGCCTTTGGACATACGGACAATTGCCGAGGACACCACAAAGGATATTGCTGTTGCAATCACTACCCCGATAATAATCTGGAACATTTTGTCCCCTGGCGCCATCATCAGGTAGGCGATAATAGACCCTGGGGAAGCTGGCCCCACCAGCCCGCATCCTGTGATGTTAAACCATAATATTGCCGCCATATTCCCTAAAATCGGCCCTACAATCACAAGGGGGTTCATCAAAATATACGGGAAGTATATTTCATGGATACCACCCAGCAAATGGATAATCACTGCGCCAGGCGCGGATTGTTTGGTCTCTTTGTCTTTGCAGAAGAACATATAAGCCAACAGCACTCCAAGCCCAGGGCCAGGGTTTGCTTCCAGCATATACATAATGGACCTTCCTGTCTCTGCCGCCTGAGCCGTTGCAATCGGGGTGAAAATACCATGGTTCAATGCGTTGTTCAAAAACAGCACCTTTGCCGGCTCAATAAAGATGGCTATCAGAGGAAGCACGCTATGCTCTACCAAGAACGTCACCCCTGCAGACAGCACCCCAAGGATTAAGTTCATAAACGGCCCAACTGCAAGGAACCCAAACATTGCCAGCAGCATGCCAAGGATGCCAACGGAAAAGTTGTTAATCAGCATCTCAAAACCTGCCGGCATGCGCCCATCCATTGCCTCGTCAAATTTCTTAATGCAGAACCCTGCCAAAGGCCCCATAATCATAGCCGCCATTAACATTGTAGTGTTCGGGTCGCTCATAATTGCACCCACCACTGCGATTGCAGCCACAACGCCGCCCCGTTCGCCGCCTATCAGCTTCCCTCCAGTCGACGCGATTAAAATTGGAATTAAATATACTAAAATTGCTGAAAAGATTGTTGCAAATCCCTCATGCGGAATCCAGCCGCTTCCGTTAAAAAACGCGGCCAGGAAACCAAATGCAATCAATGCGCCGATATTCGGCATAATCATTGCTGAGAGAAATTTACCAAAACGCTGAACTCCATTTTTCATAAATAATCTCCTTTACATTGGTCCGCTCCTGATGGGGGCTTTTTGCGAAACGCGCGGCAGGCATGACTGCCTGCAGGCTTAAATGACCGAGATGTTATGTTCCCTGCACTCCTCCTGAAACTCCTTAGGGAGGCAGCCATCCGAAATAAGAATGTCCACATCATCCAGCCCACAGAAAGAATATGTACTTTTTACCCCTATTTTCGATGAATCCATAAGGAGGACTACCTGTTCCGCCTGGCCCATAACTGTTTTTTTCAAAACTGCCTCCTCATCTACGCCGCAGGTAAACCCTGTCTGGCTGCAATAGCCAGTGACCCCCATAAATACCTGGTCAAAATTCACCCTCTGTGCCTCTTTCACCGTATGGATCCCACATACGCTCATGCTGTACCGGTTCATCGCCCCTCCAAACACCTGTATGGCCGGCTTATTTAACCTGGAAAGCTCTGCTGCACAAGTCAGGGAATTCGTACAGATTAAATTTGACTGATCCAACATGCAAGACGCCAACGCCGTGGTGCTGCTTCCAGAATCCAGAAATATTGTGGTGTCCTTCCGAATAAAGCCCAACGCTTTTTGGGCAATTAATTGCTTTGCCTCAATGTTCCGCACCAACCTTCGGCTTAACATATCGTCTGTCCCTATCACCACATCTACGGATTTTGCACCCCCATGCACCCGGACAATCCGTTTCGCTTCATCAAGAGCCTTTAAGTCTGTGCGCAGTGTCATTTCTGAGATTTGTGGGAAATTTTTCTTTAACTGTGCAAAACCAATATTCCCGCTTTTATTTACCAAATCTACAATTGTATTCCTGCGCTGCTCCATTGCATCCATTCTAATACCTCCTGGAAATGCATAGCCAAAACATAGCCATGCCCCTTTTTGATCACTTCACCATTCTCTACTCCTTTCATTTTAACACATTTTCCCACTTCTGCAACCAGGACTTTCGTTTAAAAAGTTTTTTGTTTATTTTTGTTGTTACGAAAGTTTGTATTGTTATAATAACAGCTTTTTTCGGGTTTGTCAACTTTTATTTCAAAAGTTTTTATAATTTTTTCTTTTATTTCAAAAGTACAAAAATAGGCGGTGGTGCATAATTGGTTCTGGAGGCATATCCCATTCCCGCCGCAGTACCCCCGCTTCACTGGGGCAGACCCTGCGACAATTGTTTTTTATCTTATAGGAACTTTATACACTTTGACACTTCACAGTAACACGATATTTCCTATAAGGATTAGGGTGTCAAAAGGTGGGATAAAAAATTTAAACTGGCAATTTGCACAATTATGTAGAAGGGATTGTGACTTGTTCCGCTATTAGATATTTCTTAGTGGCCTGACGGCCCTCAGCAATTCCCAAACACGATGTTTGGGGAAGGCTTATGCTGAGCCATGGAGGGCGAATATAAGCCGGTTGCGTCAATTTTCAATATGCAGCTCAGGACACTTAGAAATTCTTATAGCAGGGAACAATTGGAATAATCTTTCTGCATGATTGTGCAAATTGACGATAGAAATTTTAAAAACCACCTTTTGACACCCTAATCCTATAAGATAAAAAAACTCACTTCCCTTGCAGGTGATCCACAAGGAAAGTGAGTCTTGTTATAATTTTTCACTCAATTTTCAATTATTTGTAATTTACGATTTTCCCAAAGTCAGCTTTGAGGGAAGCTCCGCCAACCAGCCCGCCGTCGATATCTGGTTTTGCGAAAAGCTCTGCTGCATTCCCTGCATTTACAGACCCGCCATACTGGATGCGGATTGCTTCTGCAGTTGCCTCGTCATATACTCCCTTGATGCAGGCACGGATTGCTGCGCATACTTCTTCTGCCTGGTCGGAAGTAGCTGTCTCGCCAGTCCCAATTGCCCAAATTGGCTCATACGCGATAACTGCCTCTTTTGCCTGGTCTGCCGTCACATTTTGGAATGCAATTTTAATCTGCATACGGATCCAGTCAATATAAATGCCCTGTTTCCTCTGTGTTAATGATTCCCCACAGCAGACAATTGGTGTGATCCCATGCTCCAGCGCTTTTAATACTTTCTTGTTGACAGTCTCATCTGTCTCTGCAAAATATTCCCTTCGCTCAGAATGGCCAATCACCACATATTTAACACCTGCGTCTGTCAGCATGTTTGGAGCGATTTCCCCAGTGTATGCGCCGCTTTCTTCGTAATACATATTCTCAGCGCCAATGTTTATATTAGAGCCTTTTGCCGCTTCCATTGCAGGAATAATGTCAATTGCCGGAACGCAGAACACTACGTCCACTTCATCGTTTGCCACCAATGGCTTCAATTCATTTACCAAAGCAACTGCTTCACTTGGGGTCTTGTTCATTTTCCAGTTCCCTGCAATAATTTTCTTTCTTGCCATAGTTTTCATCCTCTTCCCTTGAATTATTGAATCCGTTTCTTACAATCTATCCCGTTGCTCCCAGTTTATTTATTGGTTGCTGCCGCTACGCCAGGAAGCTCTTTGCCTTCTAAGAATTCCAAAGAAGCGCCGCCGCCTGTGGAAATATGGCTCATCTTATCGCCAAAGCCCAACTGGTTTACTGCTGCTGCAGAATCGCCGCCGCCGATAATTGTGGTTGCGTCTGTTTCTGCCAGCGCTTTTGCCACTGCAATTGTCCCTGCCGCAAGGGTTGGGTTCTCAAATACGCCCATCGGCCCATTCCATACAACTGTCTTTGCAGATTTCACTGCATCTGCAAACATTTCTGATGTCTTAGGCCCGATATCGCAGCCTTCACGGTCTGCAGGCATATCCTTTGCATCATACATCACTGCTTCTACTGGCGCGTCAATTGGGTTCGGGAACTCTGTAATTGTTGCGGAATCAACCGGAAGCAGCAATTTCTTGCCTAACTTCTCCGCCTTTTCCAACATTTCTTTACAATAATCCAATTTGCTGTCGTCTACCAGGGATTTCCCAATCTCATAGCCCTGTGCTTTTAAGAATGTATAAGCCATGCCGCCGCCAATAATCAAAGTGTCGCATTTTTCCAGCAAATTGGAAATAACATTTAATTTATCTGCAACTTTTGCGCCGCCTAAGATTGCAACGAAAGGCCTTACCGGATTCTCCACTGCATTCCCAAGGAAATCAATTTCTTTCTGCATTAAGTACCCAACTGCCGCGGTCTCCACCAGCTCAGAAACCCCTACATTGGAGCAATGCGCCCTATGTGCTGTCCCAAATGCGTCATTTACAAAAATATCGCAAAGGGATGCCAGGTCTTTGGAGAATGCCTCGCCGTTCTTTGTTTCTTCTGCACGGTAACGGGTATTTTCCAGTAAAATAACTTCCCCATCCTTCATTGCTTCCACTGCTGCTTTCGCGTTTGGCCCAACTACTTCTGGGTCAGCCGCAAACTTCACTTCCTGCCCCAATAATTCGGTAAGCCTTGCCGCTACCGGAGCCAGGGACAATTCTGGTTTGGGCTCTCCCTTAGGTTTGCCAAGATGAGAGCAAAGGATCACTTTCCCGCCGTCTGCAATCAGTTTCTTAATCGTTGGCAGCGCTGCCACCAGACGGTTTTCATCTGTGATTTTCCCTTCTTTCAAAGGCACATTGAAATCACACCTGCAAAGGACACGTTTGCCTTTTACATTAATGTCGTCTACTGAAACTTTATTTAAAGACATAATTAAATTCCTCCTGATTTATTATTTTACCTTTCGGATTAGGTTTTTCCCATAGGATAACAAAAGGGATCCGGCCCCTAAAAGACCGGACCCCTTCTGAGTCTTATCTGCATTCTGCGATGCAGTCTATTATGCTAATTCACTGAAATATTTGATTGTACGGACCATCTGGCTTGTATAGCTGTTCTCATTGTCATACCAGGAAACAACTTGTACTTCAAATAAATCATCAGAAACTTTAGAAACCATGGTCTGTGTAGCGTCGAATAAGGAACCAAATTTCATCCCTACGATATCGCTGGACACGATTTCATCTTCGTTATAACCAAAAGATTCATTTGCTGCCGCCTTCATAGCTGCATTGATGCCGTCTACGGTTACGTCGTTCCCTTTCACTACTGCTGTCAAGATAGTAGTAGACCCTGTTGGGGTCGGAACACGCTGTGCAGAACCGATTAATTTGCCGTTCAATTCTGGAATAACAAGCCCAATTGCTTTTGCTGCGCCTGTGCTGTTTGGAACGATATTCACTGCTGCTGCACGTGACCTTCTCAGGTCGCCTTTCCTCTGTGGCCCGTCCAATGTCATCTGGTCGCCTGTGTAAGCATGGATAGTACACATAATGCCAGACTGGATTGCTGCGTATTTGTTCAAAGCGTCAGCCATTGGAGCCAGGCAGTTGGTTGTGCAGGAAGCTGCGGAGATAATGGTATCTTCTGCCTTTAATGTCTCATGGTTTGTATTGAAAACAACTGTAGGAAGGTCGTTTCCTGCCGGAGCAGAGATAACAACTTTACGTGCGCCTGCATTGATATGTGCCTGCGCTTTATCTTTGGAGGTGTAGAATCCGGAACACTCCAGGACAACGTCTACCTTTAAGTCTCCCCATGGGCAGTTATTTGCGTCTGGGAAAGCGTAGATCTTGATTTCTTTTCCATCCACAGTAATGGAATCCTCACCAGCAGTCACTTTGTCTGCCAATGCATATTTTCCCTGGGATGAGTCATACTTTAACAGGTGAGCCAACATTTTTGGGCTTGTCAAGTCATTGATTGCTACTACTTCGTATCCCTCTGCACCAAACATCTGCCTGAATGCCAAGCGGCCGATACGTCCGAAACCATTGATTGCTACTCTTACTGACATTTTAATTCCTCCTAATTTTGAATGAATTTGTTTATCTTGGATAAATTCCCCCAATCTTCCACCCTTAGAGGAATATCACCCAACTTGTTTATATTTTAACTAATTCCGCATAAAAATTCAAGTGGAATTTTTACTTTTTTATCCATATTTCCCATCCCCCTTTTGACAATATTTGAATTATAGGCTATTATTTCGCTAAAGCGACATATTTCAAAACCACAAAAAGGAGGATTTTCTCATGCTTTGGGATACACATATGCACACCCACTTTTCCACGGACAGCCAGGCGGACGCCTGTGAAATGATTTGTTCCGCTATGGGCGCCGGCGTGGACGGGATTTGCTTCACGGACCATTTGGACATTGACTACACCCCTTCGCCCAACGAATTCAGGCTGGACATCCCTGGGTATTTTGCCGAGCTTCATGCCCTGCAGGGACAATTTTCAGGGGAATTCCCTGTCTGCATTGGGATAGAGATTGGGCTTCAGCCACATTTAGCCCAGACGCTGCCCCAAATTACCGACAGCTATCCCTTTGATTTTGTGATTGGCTCTTCCCATCTGGTACACCGCCGCGACCCTTATTTCCCGGACTACTATGAAGGCAGGACGGAAGAGGAGGCGTACCGGGAGTACTTTACATCCATCCTAGAGAACCTGGCTGCTTTTGACTGCTTCGACGTATATGGGCATATTGACTATGTGGTGCGGTATGGCCCTAACAAAAACCAGAATTACAGTTATGGAAAATATGCTGATATCCTGGACAATATTTTGCGCACCCTAATCCACAAAGGCAAAGGCATTGAAATTAACACAGGCGGGTTCAAATACGGGCTTGGGCATCCAAACCCCACCGAAGGCATCTTAAAGCGTTACCGGGAACTGGGCGGGGAAATTATCACCATTGGGGCAGATGCCCATAAGCCAGAACATGTAGCGTATGAATTTTGCAAAGTGCCTGAAATTTTAAAAAATGCCGGGTTTTCCTATTATACGGTATTTAAAGGCCGAAAGCCAACCTTCCATAAGCTTTAGGCGGTTGCCTGGCAGATTCCTTTATGGGGCCAGCTCCCCGGATTTGCTCCCGTCTGCCAGGCTGTACTCTTCCACCCTGCCGTTAGAAGCCAACAAGTAAAAGCGTTCCCCAATATAGGTGCCGCGCACCTGCCCATAAGAGTAAATCCCTTGGCCACTGCAGTCAATATTCAGGACTTCTTTAAATTTCCCGCCTTCAAACGTAAACAGCAGGTAATGATACTTGGGTTCCTCCTGATACCCCTCTGCATAGAAGCCAAAAAGGTTCTTCTCTGTATCAATCAGGACTGCCTTATAATTGTAAAGGGCTTCCGAATAGTCATAACCTTCCAGCAGGCGTTTTGATTTCTCTTTCACATTGGAAGGGTCGGAGATATCAAACATAGATAATTTCATCCCTTCCGTTACCCCTGTCTCTTCATCTGCTTCCATCCCTAACCCAAGAAGCAAGCCTTTGTTATAGAAATGCAAGTATTCTGAAAACCCGCTGATTTTCAATTCACCCAGGACCTTCGGCTCCTTTGGGTCTGACAAATCCACGGAAAACAATGGGTCCGTCTGCCGGAAAGTCACAAAGTACCCGGCATCACCCATAAACCTGGCGGAATAGATACGTTCGTCCACTGCCAGTTTTTCAATTTTGCCTACAGCCTGCAGCCCTTCATCCAGCACATATAAATTATTATAAGTCTCAAAATTCAGGCTATCGTACCCAATGACCTCTCCTGTGATGTCGTCTTTCACTTCCTTTACTTCTTGCTTCTCCACTGTCGTCACCATGCGCAAATGCCCTTTGTATTCATTCATCGCCATATCGTCTTTCAAAGTCCCATCCACTATGCCTTCCGCTTCTTTTTTCATTTTGCCATCCTGATAAGAAAAACGGTAAATCCTTGTGCTGTCACATTGCTCCCCTTGCGTCCCGCCATCCACATACTCGCTGTCTGCCACATAAATATTGGCCTGGCTCACATAAAATTTATCTGCCGCCGTCACAATTGCCTTTGTATCGGCAAACTTATCGGGCTGTTCCATATTAATGGACGCCATAACCAGGTAGGAAGCCGTATCAGCCCCTTGTGGCAGGTAAATCTTATCTGGGGATAATGGTTTGCCGTCAAATTCCGGGATATATGCCTGATAATCTTTCTCAAGCTTCGGGCGGTAGGCATTGCACATTGAGAAAAAGTAAAGGTACCCATCGGAAATCCTAGAATCCTGATAACTCCCTTTTATGGTAAAAGCATGGCTCTCTTTGGGCTTCGACCGATCTTTGATATTATAGATATGGATTTTGCTGTATGCTGTTTCCCGGTACCCATCCCCGTCTTCCCCTGTAAACACATCTTCCATAAAGTCCCTGATTCCATCTAACGGGTTTATCCCGCCTCCGCCGCCTTCCGCGGTATCATTGAGCCAGCCAGACTCGATTGCCACCAAAGTGTCGCCCCATACATACATATTGCTAATCTCATTGTCAAACTCGCCAAATACCGCCGCTTTTTGCAATTTCCCTTTGGTGTCTGTAATCTGTATGGAATGCTTCCTGCTTTTTTCCTGATTGATAATCTGGTAGAGGTAACGCCCATCATTTTTAATAATATCCGCCTCATCTACCGTTTCCTCCTGCTGGTTCGTCTTGCCGTAGCTTCCAGCCCCTTCAGAGGAACTTTCTTTCATAGCCCCGCCTGCGTCTACTGCCACCCCGTTTTCCTCCATAGAAAACTCTTGCGCGCCGGACTCAGCCCCTGCGCTCTCTGTGTCCGATGCCCGCGCCTCCTGATGGAGTTCTATTTCCTCCTGTTGTTTCCAGACCTTGGAAAATGCCTGGTAAAGCTGCGCGTAAGTCGTCCCTTCTTCCACTTCCCCATCTGTTTGGGCAGTTCCTTTGGCTGCATGTTCTTCTGTCTGCCCCATTGCGTACCCCTGCCCCTCTGCCGCCTCTTCTATGCCGCCCAGCTCCTGCCCCCAGTCTATGGAACGCCCAGCCGCAAACAAAACCACTGCCAAGCTGGCAGCAACCGCCGCCGTGCCGCCCCACCATCTAAGGTATCTGTTTCTCTTTTTGCCCCCTTCTTTCTTCCTTCCCTTCATAACGCCTCCTCCTTTCTGTCCTGCCTGCTGTTCTGCCTGGCCCTGCTTTGTTTGTGCCTTTGCATCTATCTTACCCCTAAGCCATGTTTCCATCTGCCCAGGCTCAAGCTTCTCTGGTATCGGCAAAGACCCGGCAGCCTGCTTTAAACGCTCTTGTACTGTTTCTTCCCATTTTTCCTTATTTCCCATCGTCACACCTCCAGCTTCTTCCTCATTTTTTGGAGCGCCCTCCGATACCTGGAACGGACGGTACTGTGGTTTTTTTCTAAAATGCCTGCGATCTCTTCGCTGGTATACCCTCCCAGCACAGACAATGCCACAATAAACCGCTCCTCTTCCTCCAGTTCCCCAAAAACCTGCTTGACTGCAGATGCCATGGCAAAATCCGTCTCCTTTGACAAGCTCTTCTCTTGGGCAGGGGAAATGGCTTCAATATCATCCTCGCTGCGAAACCAGGCCTTCCTCCTCTTGCGGCACCGGTTCACCAATATCTGCATAATCCAAGCCCCGAACTTTTCTTTATCCCTGAGCTGGTAAAATTTTTCATAAGCCGCCAGCACCGCATCCTGCACTGCATCCTCAGCCTCTTGTTGGTTCTGCAGGTACAGCCAGGCAGTTCGGTACATCTGCGGGTAAACTTTCTCATAACACCGCATAAATTCTTCCATATGGCTCCCTCCTTAAGTGAAACGGATATCCAAATCTATTGCCCTGGCGGCCAAATACTATGGCATATTGCACGATTTAACCACAAAGGTAACCTACTTATCACGGCTGCCTTCCACAGCCATGGATTTTCCACTCTTATTCTATATGAGTCTATTTTTCCATAAATTGTTGCATCAAAAGTCAAATACCCCGCGGCAAGTTACGGGGCATGGCCTAGCTTGTTCTTCCCACCCCAAGGGGCGGGGTATTTGCACCCGCAGGGCACGTACCCTCGCGGCATTCGCCAACTATCCGCGCAAGCGCGGCTGCTTGGCCCATTGCTCGCGGGAATAACAAAATCAGGGGCAATTATACAGCGCTCCACTGTACAACTGCCCCGTTCTTTTTCCTAAAATTAAATTCTTCCTAACCCCCTGCAATTACTCCGCCGCCATGCCAAGCCCTGGGGTTTTCCCTGTATAAAGCTGGTAATACCTGCCTTGCTGGGCAATTAAATCATCATGGGTCCCCCGTTCTATCACCCTGCCCTGCTCTAACACCATAATGCAATCGCTGTTGCGCACAGTGGAAAGCCTGTGGGCGATTACAAACGTAGTCCTTCCTTTCATCAGCTTATCCATGCCATCCTGCACCAGCCGTTCAGTCCTGGTGTCAATGGAGCTGGTAGCTTCATCCAAAATCAGCACCGGCGGGTCTGCCACTGCCGCCCTGGCGATGGCAAGGAGCTGGCGCTGCCCCTGGCTTAGGTTTGCCCCGTCCCCAGTCAGCATGGTCTGGTAGCCCTCTGGCAGCCTGCGGATAAACTGGTCTGCATTGGCAAGCTTTGCCGCTGCAACCACCTCCTCATCCGTGGCGTCCAGCTTCCCATACCGGATATTTTCCATTACTGTGTTGGTGAACAAATGGGTGTCCTGCAGCACAATGCCCAAGGAACGGCGCAAGTCCGCCTTTTTAATCTTATTGATATTAATCCCATCATACCTGATTTTCCCATCTTGGATATCATAGAACCGGTTGATCAAGTTCGTGATTGTGGTTTTCCCCGCCCCAGTGGAGCCGACAAATGCAATTTTCTGCCCTGCATTCGCAAACATCTTCACATTGTGCAGCACAATCTTATCTGGGTTATACCCAAAGTCCACATCGTCAAACACTACGTCGCCTGTCAATTCAATATAATCTGTGGTACCCTCTGCCTGGTGGAAATGCTTCCATGCCCAAAGCCCGGTCCTCTGCCCGGATTCCACCAGCACGCCATCTTCTTTCCTGGCATTCACCAAGGTCACATACCCCTGGTCAACCTCTGGCTTTTCATCTAACAGCGCGAATACACGTTCAGCCCCAGCCAACGCCATAACCACGCTGTTTAACTGCTGGCTCACCTGGTTAATTGGCATATTAAAGCTCCGGTTAAAGGTCAAAAAGCTTGCCAGCCCGCCCAAAGTGAACCCCCCTACCTTATTTAAGGCAAGGACACCGCCCACCATAGCGCAGACCACATAACTTAAATTCCCAAGCTGCAGGTTTACGGGCCCTAACATATTTGCAAATTTATTGGCGTTGTTGGCGCTGGCAAACAGCTCTTCGTTCAACTCCTGAAACTGCTTTTTGCTCTCTTCCTCATGGCAGAACACTTTCACCACTTTCTGCCCTTCCATCACTTCCTCGATATACCCGTTGACCTTCCCTAGGTCCTTCTGCTGCGCAATAAAGTATTTCCCGCTCTTTCCGGCAAAAGTCTTGGTTGCAAACAGCATAATTGCTACCATAATAAATGTCACAACTGTCAACGGCACATTTAAAATCAGCATACTCACAAAAATGCTTACCACGCTCAGGGCGCTGGACAAAAGCTGCGGCATGCTTTGGCTGATCATTTGCCGCAGGGTGTCAATGTCATTGGTATAAACTGACATAATGTCCCCATGGGAATGGGTGTCAAAATATTTGATTGGCAGGCTCTCCATATGGGTAAACATGTCGTCCCTCAGGTTACGGAGCGTCCCCTGGGTAACTTTTACCATGACCCGGTTATAGGCCCAGGTGGACAAAGCCCCAACCGCATAGATTGCCCCTACCTTAAAGATAGCCGCCGCCAACGGCGCGAAATCTGGATGCTCCTCGCCAACCATCGGCAGGATATACACATCAATCAACGTCTGCATAAATAAGGTACCCTGCACATTTGCAAGCACCCCCACAAGAATCCCAATTACCACAAAAATAACATGGAACTTATAATTGGCAAGGATATACCGCATCAGGCGGGCAAACAATTTCCCAGGGTTCTTGATTTTGGGCTTCGGCCCACGCGGCCCTTTCGCCATCGGCCCCTTTGGCTGCGCGTTTGCGCCTTGGGTATTTTCTTTTTTTGTCCCTTCCATTACCTGCCACCTCCTTGCTGGTCAAAATCCCCGCCGCCCCCGGTCTGGGATTCATAGACATCACGGTAAATCTCACTCTTTTCCAATAATTCCTCGTGGGTGCCAAAATCAACCACCCTCCCATTATCCATAACAACCACCTTGTCTGCATTCTGCACGCTGGAAACCCGCTGGGCAATAATCAGCTTTGTGGTATCTGGGATCTCCGTGGCAAAAGCCTGGCGGATCTTGCTGTCCGTGGCCGTGTCCACTGCGCTGGTGGAGTCATCCAGAATCAGGATCTTTGGTTTTTTCAATAATGCCCTGGCAATGCAAAGCCTCTGCTTCTGCCCGCCGGACACATTGCTGCCGCCCTGCTCAATATACGTCTCATATTGGTCTGGGAACTGCTCAATGAATTCATGGGCGCATGCCATCTTGCATACCCGGATGCAATCCTCCTTTGTGGCATTTTTATCGCCCCACCGAAGGTTATCCAGTATGGTGCCGGAAAATAATACATTTTTCTGCAATACCACTGACACCTGGTTGCGCAATGCCTCCATATCATATTTTCTTACATCCACCCCTCCTACGGACACGGTTCCGGCAGTCACATCGTACAGGCGGCTAATCAGGTTCACTAGGCTGGACTTAGCGCTCCCCGTCCCGCCAATAATCCCAATCGTTTCACCTGCATGGATTTCTAAGTTGATGTCTTTTAATACCGGCTCCTCGCTTTCTGCACGGTAGGAAAAATCCACATGCTCAAACACAATGCTTCCATCCGCCACCTCTGTGACAGGCTGCGCTGGATTCGAGAGGCTGCTGGTTTCATTGATCACTTCCGCAATACGCTCTGCGCTTGCCATGCTCATAGTCACCATCACAAAAATCATCGAGAGCATCATAAGGCTCATAAGTATGTTCATGCAGTATGTCATAAGGCTCATAAGCTGCCCGGTGGTCAGGGCGTCCGTCACAACCATTTTTGCCCCCAGCCAACTAATTGCCAGGATGCACCCATACACTGCAACCTGCATCAAGGGCGCATTCCAAGTCAGGATATTCTCTGCCTTCGTAAACATCTGGAAAATATTCCCGCTGGCCTTAGTGAACTTATCATTTTCATAATCTTCCCGCACATACGCCTTTACCACGCGGATAGCAGAGACATTTTCCTGCACGCTGGCATTTAAATCGTCATATTTTGGAAAAATCTGCTTGAAATACTTCATCGCTTTGCCCATAATCAAAAATAAGCAAAAGCCCAGGCAAATTACTGCAATCAGATAAATGCTTGCCAGCTTTGCATTGATAAAAAAAGCCATGGCCATGGCTGTCACCATACTAATTGGGGCGCGCACGCACATGCGCAGTATCATCTGGTAAGCATTCTGAATATTGGTCACATCTGTAGTCAGGCGCGTCACAAGCCCAGCCGTGGAAAATTTATCAATATTTGCAAAAGAAAAGCTCTGGATGTTATTGAACATTGCAGCCCTTAAGTTCTTTGCCAGCCCTGTGGCGGCGCTTGCCCCGTACTTAGCCCCAAGCATCCCTGCCAGCAGCCCAAACAGCGCAAGGGCCATCATCACTGCCCCTGTCTTATAGATATAAGCCATATCCCCTTTTTCCACCCCATTGTCAATAATCGCCGCCATTAACAGAGGTATCAGCATTTCCATAATAACTTCCAGAACCATGCACGCCGGGGTCACAAGGGAATCTTTTTTAAATTCCTTCACCTGCCCTAAAATTGTTTTTACCATTCCTGTCCCTCTCTTTCTAAAGTTATTTTTTCTTGGACGAATGCGCCTGGGAATAACTGTTCGCGATATCTTCCTCCAAATTCTGTTTCAATTTCCCTACCACTGCGAGGAACATCTCGATTTCCTCTGGCGTAATGCCCCGCTTGCAGCGTTCTTCCAAAATATCTAGATAACCGATATGCTGCTCATGGGTCCTTCTTCCTTTTTCGGTTAAGACAAGCTTCTTTAATCGGCCGTCTTCTTCCACCGATTCCCGGCAGATATACCCTTTTTTCTCCATCAGCTTAACAATGCTGGTCACAGTGGACTTTACAATAGAAAATTCAGCCTCTATATCTTTCTGGAAAATATCACGTCCGTCATTCTCATACAGAAAGCCCAGAATCCAGCCGTGCATGACAGTCACTTCATCCACGCCTTTCTGTCTGGTTTCATAGGCAAACATATTCCGAAAAAACAAGTTATCCAATGTCTTAAGCGCAAAGCCCAAAGTATCTTTCCTTTTCATCCCATGCTGTTCCTCCCCTTAATGCAAGAAGGGTCCCCGGGTGCGTATGCCATGCCTCCCTCCCTGCAGGTCAATAATTGTTTGATAAAGAACTATTATATGCAGAAAAATTTTATTGTCAAGGGATTTTAGTAATTTTTAATAAATACAAAACTCCCATACCTAATATATGGGAGTTTTGTATCCGGGCATCCCTTCTGCCCGTCCACATCTTACATACAAAATTTTATATCTAAATTTAGGTTCCTGACGCAGAGGCATTCTGCCGCCTGTAGGAATCATTGTCTTTTTGGCTTAATTCTTTCTCTGCCTGCGCCAGTTTTTTCTCCAATTTCCGTATTTCCCCTCTTGGGAGCAGGACAAAGTGCAAACGCGCGTCAGCCTGTACGCTATTCTTCTGCAGATAAGGGACAGCGGCACAAAGCAGATAGTAAGCGACGCCTTGAAGAAATTAAACGCCCTGTCTGAAAAAACGTGTGCAGAACAGACCGCCCCCTCTATACAGGGGGTAAAGCGGTAATGCGGGAAGTCGATGGTTAAACGGAACAGGGCAAAAAAGTTTAAGGAATATTTAATAGAATTGAGCGTTCATTTGTGGTAAAATAAAATTGTCAGATGATTCCGTAGGAGGTATAGTTATGTCAAAAAAAACCAGGATAGGAATTGTATTTATATCAATATCTATTATATTATCACTAAGCGGGTGTGGTAGGTCTGCAAAACAGGAGGATTCCAACAGTGTTGGCCATACTAAAAATATAAATACTGTTGAAACTGATATGTCAGAAGCCGCTAATGTAATCATTCCGTTAAAAAGCAACAGCATTGCTGATGATTTTGATGGCAGCTATGATGGATATGAATATTATCTTACAAAGGAAGAACTTATTGCGGATATTGAACAGGGTTATATCTTTCGTTTAGATACAGCATTTAAAAAAGATTATGCGCCATTTGTTACGCAAAGAAATTGGTCTTTTTATGCGCATGAAGAAAATACTGTCAACTTAGAAGTAAGTTTTTCTGATTTGCTTATGAAACCAAAAGAAAATATCTTCCCAATGGACGAACAGGTTATAGTTGAAGTAATTTCGCCAGACAAAGAAACCGTATACTGTTTTAAAAAAGTGGGAGATGAAATTACTGAGGATACTTCCATACAAGAACAAATTTCTGTTACAGAAGGCGAGTGGACGTTAAGAATCAGTTTCGGATATTGTTGCGGAAATACACCAGCCTGTTTGAAGATTGCAGCAGTCTATGAAAATCCAACGGAAGATGATATTAACTGGTTAAAAGAGGAACGATTGTCTAACAAAATATGATATATAACATAGACTTTTGCTCATTATGAGATATAACAGGCGCTTAGAAAATCAATCTAAGCGCTTTTTTACGCTCTGTTTTCAGTATCAAGGCAAAAGCGGATATAAAAAATAAATACATTTTACTTTTGGCAGCGATTTATTTTATCAAAAAATCTGCTGCCTTTTTTATTTTCAAAAACTATTAACGCACCATAGTAAGGAAAAGGTATCAAAAATGGTGGAAAGCAAAGTTATCACGAATATTTTCAACGCACTAGCCAAAACTATTCCAAAAGCAAGAAAGTGAAAATGCCGAAGCCCGAACTCTATGTAATGATATGTACAATTCCTTACCCTTGCCTATGCACATACATCCGGCTTTGCCCTTCCCCATCTTCTTCCTGAGCCATACATAAAAATTCTCAGCCATAGCGTTCATAAAAAGAAGTATGGTCCGTGGCAAGGTACAACGTGCCAATACCCCTCTTTTCCATATCGCGGCACGCATATTCCAGAAGCCCTCCCGCAATGCCCTGCCCCCGGTATTCTTCTTCCACATAGACGGCGCAGACATTCGGGGTTAAATCCTTCCGTTTATGGAAATCATTCTCTATCACGCCAAGCCCTCCCGCAATCTTACCATCTGCCATTGCCAGGTACCATTGCGGTATGGAATTTCCGCCCCTCAGGCTCTCCTCCATGCTTTCCTGATATGCCTCCTGTGGGATCCCCCACTTACTATGGAACCAGCTTGCGGCCTGTCCCAGCAATTGCGGGCATTCCTGCAACGTTATAATTTTATAATTACCCATCCTTACTCCTTCTTCTTGTAGAAATCGCCAAACCCTGCACCACCGCCTCTACATTTATTATAAACAGACAGCGGCTTTTTGCAATAGCCCCCAAACTAAATTCCATTTCAGGCGCAGAGCTGCGCACAAAGAATCCTGCTTTCCTATAAAAGAAAAACCCCAGACATCCACTTAACCTTGTGGATATCTGGGTTCCTTAACATTAATCCCTTTTCCTAAACTTATACTCCTGAATAAGCAGAATACCCCGCGTCAATGGGAAGCACCACGCCAGTGATGGCGCTTGCCGCCTTGTCGTCACACAGGAAAAACACTGCGCCCAGCAGCTCTTCCCCTTCCACAAACCGCCCCATAGGCGTGCCTGCCAGAATTTTATTGGACCGCGGCGTAGGCGTGCCATCCTCCTGAAAGAGCAGCGCCCGGTTCTGGTTTGACACCAAAAACCCTGGCGCAATTGCATTGCAGCGTATCCCTGTCCCAGCAAAATGGGTGGCAAGCCATTGGGTAAAATTAGACACTGCCGCCTTTGCGCCGGAATACGCTGGGATTTTGGTCAGCGGGACATAGGCGTTCATGGAAGAGACATTTAAAATGCATCCTGATTTTCTGTCCGCCATCTCTTTTGCGAATGCCTGGGTGGGCAGCAATGTCCCCTGGAAATTCAGCTTAAATACAAAATCCACGCCGTTTGGCTCCAGGTCAAAAAATGTCTTCTGCCCTTCTTTCTTTTCATGTTGGTATTCATTGTCCGTGGTGGCGCGGGGGTTATTCCCTCCAGCGCCATTGACTAGTATGTCGCAAGGCCCAAGGTCAGACAGCACTTGCTGATGCACTTCCTCTAGCTCTTCTACATCCAGTACATTCGCCTGGTAGCCATTGCAGATATAGCCCTCTTCCCTGGCTTCTTTTGCCAGCTTCTCCACGCTCTCTTTATTTAGGTCCAGGGCGGCAACTTTCGCCCCTGCCTGTGCAAAGGCCCTTGCCATCGTGCCGCACAGCACGCCCCCGGCTCCGGTAACCACCACTACTTTTCCTGTAAAATCTATATTCAATGGTAAGTCCATGTTTGGCCCATCTCCTTTCACAACACTTCAAACCCGAAAAAATCACGGGTATTTTGGTAACATAGATTGCTGACAAACTTTCCAAGAACCCCCTCGTCAGCAGGGTACTGGCCGCTTTCCACCCATTCCCCTATCAGCTCGCATAACACCCTCCTGAAATATTCATGGCGAGTATAGCTTAGGAACGAACGGGAGTCTGTCAACATCCCTACAAAGCAGCCCAGCACCCCGTTTGCCGCCAGCTCAGTCAATTGGCTGCGCATCCCAAACCGGTTGTCATTAAACCACCAGGCGCTGCCCTGCTGGATTTTCCCAGGAACCCCGCCGCCCTGGAAACATGCCATAATTGTGGCAAGGGCTGTATTGTCTGTAGGGTTTAAGGAATACAGGATTGTTTTGGGCAGCCCTCCATTTTCGTTAAATGCATTTAGCAGGGGCGCCACATGCTCCACGCCGGACTGGCTGTTTATGGCGTCATACCCGGTATCTGGCCCAAGGGACGCAAACTGAACCTGGTTGGCATTTCGGATGCAGCCAAAATGGATTTGCATCACCCAGTTTTTCTGGGCATACTTTTTGGCGCAGGCAGCCACCACAAAAGTCTTATAAGTGTCCACCAGTTTTTTATCTGGAAGCATCCCCTCCATTGCCATGGAAAACGCCCTGCCCGCATCCATTTTATCCGGGTTTTCAAACATGCAGTAATCCAGCCCATGGTCTGCGCACAGGCACCCATGGGCGCCAAAATAGTCTATGCGCCCATACAGCGCCTCCACTACGTCTTCCGCCGTGGCAATTTTGCGCCCTGTAACCTTTGACAATTCCCCAATATATTCTGCAAACCCTGGCTTGTCAATATTCACCGCCTTATCTGGACGGAATGCCGGAAGCACCTGGATATCCATCGTCGGGTCTTCCTTTATCTTCTCATGCCATTCCAGGCTGTCGATTGGGTCGTCGGTAGTGCAAAGGGCCCGCACATGAAACTTGCGCATCAAAGAACGTGCCGAATACCCTTTTAATACCTCATTGCACTTATCATAAATTTCATCTGCATTTTCCAGGCTCAGCGGTTCTTCCACCCCAAACCCGCGCAAAAGCTCCAGATGGCTCCAGTGGTAAATTGGGTTTCCCATTAATTTTGGCATCACACTGGCAAAAGCACGAAACTTCTCCCGGTCTGGCGCATCCCCGGTAACTTTATCCTCAGTAATCCCGCCTGCCCGCATCACACGCCATTTATAATGGTCGCCACCCAGCCAGATTTGGGAAATGTTCTCAAATTTCCGGTCTTGGGCAATCTCCTGTGGGCTGATATGGCAATGGTAGTCAATAATCGGCAGTTTCTTTGCCGTCCCATGGTAAAGTTTTTCCGCCGTTGGCGTTGACAGCAGGAAATTTTCATCCATAAATGTCCTCATCTTTGCACTCCCCCTTAGATATTTCCGGCTTCCCGCTCCAGCATGTCCCAGCAGCCCCACATATACATAATGCCAAGGGCCCTGTCGTACAGCCCATACCCTGGACGGCACTGCTCCCCCCAGATATGGCGCCCATGGTCCGGGCGGATATACCCTTCATACCCACAGTCATGGTAAGCGCGCATAATTTCCAATATCCCCACATCCCCATCGCAATCCCGATGGGACGCCTCCGTAAAGTCGCCGTTTGGGAAATGCTTCACATTACGGATATGGGCAAACGCAATCCTGTCGCAATAGCTGCGTACAATGTCTGGCACATTGTTCTCAGGGTTCGCCCCAAGGGACCCAGAACACAGGCATAAGCAATTGTGTGGGTCATCCACCATGGACAGAAGCTTCCCAATGGAATCCTTATCCACCAAAAGCCTGGGAAGCCCAAAAATATCCCAGGGTGGGTCGTCCTGGTGGATCGCCATCTTAATGCCTGTTTCATGGCAGGTAGGCATAATTGCCTCTAGGAAATATTTCAGGTTTTCCCAAAGCTTCTCCTTGGTCACTGGGCGGTATGCTTCAAATAATTCATCCAGCTTCGCCATACGCTCCGGTTCCCATCCTGGGAACGTCATCCCATGGAGGTTTTTCAGGATATAGTCCGCCATCTCCTTATAATCTTCCTGAATTTTTGCTTTTTCATAAAACAATGCCGTGGAGCCGTCCTCCATCGGGTGGAACAAGTCCGTCCTAGTCCAGTCAAAAATCGGCATAAAATTGTAAGTCACAACCTTCACCCCAAATTTGGAAAGGTTTTTCAATGTCTGCTTATAGTTTTCAATATATTTATCCCGGGAAGGCAGGCCGATTTTAATGTCGTCATGGACGTTCACGCTTTCCACCACATCCATATTGAACCCATGCCCCTCAATCTGCCGGCGCATTTTTTCAATTTCATCCACTTCCCAGACCTCGCCTGCCGCTTTATCGTGCAAAGCCCAAACCAGGCTGGTCACGCCCGGGATTTGCTTAATCTGCTCCTGGGTAATACTGTCGTTCCCTTCGCCATACCAGCGAAATGCCATCTGCATAAAATCCCTCCTTTATCAATTGATAAAACCCTTAAATCCGCGTATCAAAAATCCCACAGAAAGAATCCACCGGATCTTCCCCTGTAAAGGCTTCTTCCCCTGCCATCAGCTTACGGACCAGCACATCCAGCGTTGGGTCCTTACTGTCATAAGTGTTGATATAAGTACGGGCTTGCGGGATATCTGCCAGCACAAAGGGGTGCTGCACGCCTATCACCACTACCGGAAGCTCAAATACATACCAAGGGATCTCCCCGCCGCCTTTTGTCATCCCAAATGCAGGCCGCGCCACAGGCTGGAACCCTCCGGGGATATCCACCATCGTAATAATTAAGTCCTGGCTTTCCCTAAATTCTTTAATTGGGGTTTTTCCTGCAAAATACAAGTTGATGTCCGGCTTTTCCCCTGCCTGGATTTGCTGCTGCATTTTTTCAATGGGGCTTTCATACAAAAATGCGTCAAACCCTTGGCTGCATAATTTCTCCTTCAACGCCTCCGCCGGGGATTTCTTTGCCGCAAAAAGTGCCCCGATGCCAGGCGCGGACAGCCCTTTTACATACACTATCATAATCCGTTTATAACGCTGGGGCGTAATGGGCAGCACGTTTTTATCTTTATATTTTACAAGCGTAATCGCCTTCTCTGAAATTTCTTTTTGCATGTCCTTATGGGCTTGGCAGCCAATGGTTTTATGGACCTCGCCCTTAGGCGGCATCAACTCCGTTTTGGATTTTTTATGCAGCCCCATATGGGCTTTCAATGCCAAGATCCGGTGAAGCGCGTCGTCTAACCGCTCCTCGGTAATGCGCCCATCCAGGTAGCCCTGCTTCATGCTGGCAAAATCCTCTTCCATCTCGTTAAAAAACAAGAACATGTCAACCCCGGCGGCAATCGCAGCCGGAAGCACATCGCTTCGTTTCATCCGGCAGGTTAGCCCCACCATATGGGAAGCGTCTGTCAGCACCATGCCGTTAAACCCAAGCTTTCCCCGCAGCAGCCCCTGTATCAATTCTGGGGACAGCGTTGCAGGCATCATCTCGTCGTCGGTAAGCGCCGGGTTGAAATGGCGGGCATAAGCAGGCTGCATAATATGCCCCGCCATAATTGCCTCAAGCCCATGGTCAATCAACGTCTGGTACACCATGCCAAAAGACTCGTCCCATTCCTCGCAGCTCATGGTATTCACGCTGTTAGCCACATGCTGGTCACGGAAATCCAGCCCATCCCCTGGAAAATGCTTTGCTGCGCAGCAGAACCCAGGATTTTCATGCGCCCCATCCATATAAGCCTTTGCCATTTTTGCCACCCGCTTTGGGTCATTCCCATAAGTACGCAGCCCAATCACTGGATTTTCCCAATTATACAAAATATCGCTCACTGGGGCGAAGGACAGGTTGCATCCCACAGCCGCAGCCTCTTTGTTGGACATAAGCCCAAGCTGGTAGGCATATTCTGCATTTCCGGTGGCGGCAATTTTCGTCTGGCTGCCAATGTTTGTCCCATCGGTGCATGCCCCGTCCCCGCCATTTTCTGTATTGCAGGCAATAATCAATGGAACCTTGCTGTTCTCCTGCAAAATCTGGTTTTGCCTATAAATTTCATCCGCGGTCCCCGGATTGTACCGGATGCCGCCGATATGGTAATCCTTCACCGTCATTTTCAGGTAATCCTCGTCACGGCTGGAACCCATATTGAAAAACAACTGCCCAATTTTCTCATCCACAGTCATTTCTGCAATGGTGTCCTCCACCCATTTGCAGTCTGATTCTGACAGGTAAAAAGGCTTTGCTGTCATATCTACCATACTTTTAACCCTCCTGTTCTCGTGTGCCTGCCATCTGGCGGCATGTCTGGGCGCTAAAAAATCAGCGCGCCAGGTTTGCAAGGAACTGCCCTGTTTTTTCCTGCTGGTACTCTCCCCCATAAGCGCCTTCTAAAAAACGCACGACGCCTGTGTCCCGGAACTCTTCCCAGCTTTTTCCTTCCTGGCGTACCAGAATGGGATAAAAATATACCCCATTCTGGTTTGCGGCCTCCAAATCCCCTGGGGCGTCCCCGCACATCAGCACATGGCCCGGCGCATAGCCCCGCTCCATAAGCTTACGGATGCAGTATGCCTTACTTCCAGAATCCTGCGCTAAGACAACATCCGTATATTCCAACAGCCCATGCAGGTCCCACTCGTCTAAGACCGCCCCTAGGTTTGCGCTGGAGACAACGGCAATGTCCGCGTCCTGGTAGGCCCTTTTCAATGCTTCCCTAACGCCTGGGAACGGATTTTTTTCATCCTCCGCAAGCCGTTCTATGGACTGGTTCACCGCCCGGCTCCAGGCGAGGGCTTTTTTAAGGCAGGCTCCCCCTGATTTTGCAGCTTCACGTTCCAACGCCTGATTGGACAATTCCGGGGCCTGCCCCACCCACTGCACCAGGGAATCTAACCCTTCAATTTCACAATAGCGCGCCTGTATCTCCCCAAGCGCCTTTGCCAGGCCTTTAAAACGGTTAACTCCCCTTGTCATGGTATAGAGGTTGATTTCATTCCAGCGTGCCAGGATTTCCTCCCGCCAAGCCCCAAGCCCCCATTCTTCCACCATGCATGGGCCAAAACACTTCACATGCTTGATGTCCATGGTATCCATCGCGCACCCATCGCTGTCCACACATACCAGGAAATCATTCCGTTTCGTATATGTTAAAAATTTATCTGCCATAGCTTCTCCTTATCCATTATGGCGGCGCGCCAGTTCTGCCACATTCTCCTCCACACGCTTTTTGCTCAGCGGATAGATAAACCACAGGCAGAGGGCAACCAGCACAAATCCCAAGGCAGGGGCAAGGCAGGACATTTTAAAGATGCCTTCTGTCACATCTGGGTCAAAAGCCGTCGCCTGGGTATAGCCAATCATTGAAAGGAGGACGCCTGTCAGCCCTGAGGACAATGCCTGCCCTACTTTCCTTGCAAAAGAATACACCGCATAAATGGTCCCATCTTCGCGGACTTTGTTCTTCACCTCCGCATCGTCAATTACATCCGTAATCATCGCCCAAATTATCGTGTTGAAAAACCCCATCCCCACATACGCAGCGGTAAAGAACGCCACATAGACAAAAGGATTAGCAGGATGGACAAAGAAGCAAACCAGAAACACGGCTGCCGACACCATACAAGAAGCAATGGACAATTCCTTTTTGCCAAATTGCGTGGATATCTTTACAGCCAGAGGCGCGCAAATCGCCAGGACTGCAATGGAGCCTGCAAAGGTGGAAGCTGATTGCGCCTCTGGGCTTCCATAGAAGTTAGGGAATACAAACCCCGCCATCCCCTGCATGGTAAGCTGAGCCAGCAGCAACGCGATAGCCGCCGCAATAATCCCTAACAGCGCCCGGTTGGTCACCAAGCTTTTTAATAATTTCCCAATCTCTAATTTCTGGTTGTTTGCCGGAACATCCACCCGCTCCCGCACTAGGTTGAAGCACAGCAGGTAGCAAATAATCCCCAACACACTGAACACCCCTGCGATAATGGTCATGCGGGAACCGGAAAGGACAGTATTCCCATTTACCGTCTCGAACGCAAACAACGGGGTCCCTACGCCAATCACCAGCCCTGCAAGGGTAGCGCCAATCGTCCTCCAAGTAGACAGCTCCGCCCGGTCTTTGGGGTCGGATGAAATCGCGGACGCCATGGAACCATAAGGGATATTGATAGATGTGTAAAAAATGGAACCCCACAGTATGTAGGTGGCAACCATCCAAAACACCCGGAACCCATATGCCATATTTGCAAAAGCAGACTGGTAAATCAAAAATGAGGCAATTGCCACAGGCCCGCACATCCGCTTAATCCATGGGCGGAATTTCCCATCCTTTGTGGGCTTGGAACGGTCCACAATCTGCCCCATCGTCACATCTGTAAACGCGTCTATAAAGCGAGCCGCCATCATCAGCCCCCCTACCAGCCCGGCGCTGATGCCCATAACGTCTGTATAGAACTTTAACATAAAACTGGAAGATAAAATAAATGTGAAATCATTCCCGAAATCACCAAACATATAACCTAACTTGTCCTTCATGCCAAATGGCCGGATCGAAGATTTAGAACCTGCTCCCATTGTCTTCCCTCTCTTTTCTTTGATATTGGCAAACCGGGATATGGAAATATTTACGCCCTTTTCCGTATCCCAGGCTTGCCGCCATGCTGCCTGGCATTATTTCCCTATCCCAAGCAGCCCCCTATCATTATCTGCTTCTTTTCTGTAAATTATTCCCGGTCTACCTGGATTAACTGGGCGTTTAGGCTTTCAAGGAAACCTTCCGGCATCATGGAGCCAGCCATTTTAACCATATCCTCCGGCTTCATGGATTTCATCATGTCCCACATGCCAACACCTGGGGCCAAATCAAAATTTGTAGCAAGCTTAATGGCTTTCTTGGTAATTTCCATTGCTTGTTCAGATTTGGCGATATCCTCCATCGTGCAGCGGACATTGTATTTCCCCTCTGGGAATTCCATGGATGCCTTTAAATCCAGGTCGCCCACCAGCTTGAACCAGTTTGCCACGCCTTCCGCCCGTTCATTCACTTCAGGAAGCACATAGATTTCCGGCTCTTTTTCCACTTTTTCAATGGCCATGCTGTCCTTTAGCCCCCCGGCCTCAGCCACAATTGTGTTGAAGCCATCTTTGAGGGCAATGGTAAATACAAAGACTTTCTCTGCGCTCTGCACTTCTTTTAACTCCCCATTGAGATACAAAGACACAACTGGCTGGTTGGAATATACCCGAACTTCTGTGGTTTCCCCGGCGCGCTGGGCATACCGCTTGCCGCAAAGATGCACCATCGGCTCTTTATTCCAGTATGCCTTGTAAATATAATAGCTGTCCTTTTTGGTCTTGCGGTCCATAGTCATAAGGCCTTTATTGTTCCTTCCAGCCACGCCGCCCTCATTTCTGGCCGCGCACCCAAAGTCAAACATGTTCCATACATGGCTGGACCAAATCCAGGGGCGTTCCTCCAACATTTTTGCCATATGCTCATGGTACAAAGCCTGGTACTCCTCGCTGTAGTCTTTGCATGCCGGGTTTGGCCCATGGTAGGTAACAATCCCCTCGCACCCATATTCTGAAATGCCGATGGAAATCTCTGGGTGGGTTTTATGGAACTTATCAAACCAAGGCCCATTCTCTTCCATTTTGCCGCCATACCATCCGAAATAATGGTTATAGCTCTCCACATCGGTAATCCCATGCACTGGGCTGTCTATCGGGGTCATGGACACATGGGCAATTGTGGTCAGGCGGGTGGGGTCAAGCTTTTTGCACAATGCATTCAATTCTTTATGGTTTTCCACCAACTGCTCAGAAATGCCGCCAATTAAGATTTCATTGGAGATCCCCCAGAAGCAAATGCTGGGATGGTTGAAATTCTGAAGCACCAGCTCTTTTAACTGGGTAATACAGTTCTGATGGGCTGCAGGGTCTTTTTCCATTACGCTGATAAATGGAATCTCCGCCCACACTACAAAGCCTAATTCATCACAGGCGTCATAAAAATCCTGGGAATGCTGGTAATGGGCCAGCCGGATAGTATTTGCCCCCAGCTCTTTGATTATCCTTGCATCTTTATAATGGTCTTCCCTGGTGAGCGCATTCCCTTTGTAAAGCATGTCCTGATGGCGGCTTACGCCCCGCAAAGGCGTTGGGACGCCATTGAGCAAAAATCCTTTGTCTGGGTCGCAGGAAAAGCTGCGCACCCCTGCCCGGGTGGATACTTCATCATACGCTTCATTGCGCCTTTGCAGCGTTGCGGTCACTGTATACAAATATGGGTTGCTGCAGTCCCATAAAACCGCATCTGGGACATACACATTCACGGCTGTGCTGTCTGCTGGGCGCACTGCGCTTGCAACTTCTTTGCCCTCTGCATCCTGGATGCTGTACTGTACTGTAAAATTCTCATCTATATTGACTGGCCAGGACTCCAGCTTAAACTCTGCCCCGCCTTTGCCATCGGGGGCAGCAGTTACCATAAAACCGATGCTGCCCCAATGCCCTAAGTCGAAATGCGCCTTTGGCACGCTGATTAAGTTCACGCCGCGGTAAAGGCCGCCATAAAATGTAAAGTCCGCGGACTGGGGGTACACGCTGCTTTTCTTCTCATTGCTGCAGGCAATGGCAATCAGGTTCTCCCCTCCCTCTACGCATGCATCGGTAATATCAACCCGGAACGTGGAATACCCTCCTTCGTGGTAATATTCCCCTTTCCCATTGACGTATACCGTAGCCTGCTGCCCGGCTGCCAAAATCTCTAAAAATAACCTCCCGCCTTCCAAAGGCTGCTTGGGCGCCTCAAACGTTTTGGCATACCAGTAGCATCCCCTGTCATAGCTTCCATTCCCATCATGCCCATCCACCGCGTTCCAGGTGTGGGGAAGGTTTACTGACTCCCACCCTTCTGGCATCTGCTCTGGAAGCTTTTCATTTTCCTTGGAAAATTTCCATCCCCCGTTCAGGTTGACAATCCTTCGCATATCGTTCCTCCTTTTTACTTTCCACAATATTTTTCCAGACTAACCATTTTTTATACATTACTTTTTTACAATTATTTCTGGTATTTTATGTTGATATTTGTAAGTTATGTACAACATCCATCCTACTTATATTAGCTTTTTTTGGCGAGATACGATTTTTGGCATTTTTTGCATTATTTTTATTTTGCGTTGATTTCACCCAAAAAATGTGCAAAAATATACAAAAAAATTACAGAAAAGAGTTGAGGGGTTATCAAAAAAGAATTACTTGCCTTTGTTAATGATTTACTTAAAAATAATACTATCCCAGTCCACTTTATTACCCTGCCATGCGAGGATTATTCCTGGCTGGACTTCGGGCTGCGTTCCACCATTTTAGAAGGGCATGACCATGAATTTATCCAGGATTACCTGGATAAGGTTAAAGCGGCCACTATATACTATATGAAAGACACCTTACACTGCACCTATACAATCCTTCGCGTCCCCGACAGCCAGGAATTGATGATCTGCGGCCCTGTTTTGTTTGAGGAAATGTCCCCAGCCCGGTTAGAAAAGGTGTTCCAAAAGATGAGGATCCCTGAAAAGCAGCAGCCTGTCCTGCAAGGGTTCTACCTGCGGCTGACTTCCTTCCCCAGCCCAACCTTCTACAACAACCTTTTTCTCACCCTTGGAAATTATATATTTGGGGAAAACCAATATGAAATTATTTACAACGATTTCTACGATATGGACAGTTGGTATGAAACTTATGTCCACTACAGCAATGTGGAAGATTCCCGGATGAATATCCAGATGATAGAAGAGCGCTATGCCATAGAATCGCAAATTTTGGATGCAGTGGCAAACGGCAATGAATCCAAGGCTTTAAATATTATTACCAAGCTAAATGGGCAAAACCTTCCCTACCGGCTGTCCAGCACCCTGCGCGATAGCAAGGATTATGCCATTGCTTTTAACACGCTGCTGCGAAAAACCGTAGAGCAGGCAGGCGTCCACCCTGTCCATATTGACGCCCATTCCAACCAAAATGTGAAATTAATTGAGCAGGCTTCCAGCCGGGAGCAATGCAGGACGGTACAGCTTCAGATTGTGCGCAATTACTGCCGCATGGTACGCAAACACTCCTTGAGGAATTACTCCCTGCTTACCCAGAAAATCATTACCTATATCAGCACTGACTTGACTTTAGACCTAAGCTTAAACGCCATGTCTGAACTGTTGAATGTAAACGCCAGCTACTTGTCCACATTGTTCAAGCGGGAAGTTGGCATACCCCTGACAGATTATGTGAACCGCGAGCGGGTGAAGCAGGCAAAAAAGCTTCTGTTGGCCACAGAATTCCCCATTAAGCTAATTGCGGAAAAATGCGGCATCCCTGATGTATACTATTTCAGCAGGTTATTTAAAAAACGGACAGGTTACACGCCAAAAACCTATCGGGAGCAGGCTATCAGGGAGCATGGGAAATAGCGTTCCGTTAGCTTTGCTGGGCAGAGTGCGGCCGCTTTCACGGCATCTTCCCCTCGCACGAGCGCGCATATTATTTTTATTCTTAGGAAGGCATTTTCACGCTTTCGCATGGCAAGGCGTTTCCTATAGAGTAAAACCGTGCCAATGGCAAGCCATTGGCACGGTCCTAATTTCCCTTAATCTTTTTCAAACCCATTCCTTTTATACAGTATCAAAAATACCAATATACTAATAACCAGTTCTCCCACAAGCACTGCAATATCCAACGGCTTAGCCACATACGGCTCCCCATTGGCAAACCCATACGCCATTTCGGTAAGCACCCCGGTAAACAAGAACCCAGATAGTTTATGAAGCCCTTCTGAAAAATTGCCAAACATAGGCACCATCATAAACACAAGCATCAATGGGTAGGCAATCAAATTGGCGTTCATTTGGTTTTTGGCGCAGATGCCCACAACCATCCCTATCACGCAGCTAATCAGCGACGCGGCGGCGCTGAGCAAAAGGAATGCCACAATAGACGCCTGGCCTATGGAAACGCCGCTGACTGCCAACACAACGAAATTGACCCCTACCGTCAATGCGAACGGGAACAAAATGCTCCCAATAAAATACTGCACCCCGGTAATAGAGGAAGTCATCAGCACACGCAGCGTATGCTTTTCCTTTTCCTCTGCAATCGCCGTCCCTACCATAAGGAACCCATCCATGCAGATATTCATGGAAATCCCAAGGCTTAACAGCATACCCGCCAGGATAGGCGAAAGTTCCCCATCTGTGTTCATGCCATATATTACCTTATATGCCAACACCATTGCCACCGTTATTACAGGCCCAACCATAATCGCCGTATTGCGGCTAATGCAAATCCATTTAATTCGTGCCACTGCCGTTAATTTATTAATATTTCCCATATCCAAAGCCTCCCATCATATGTTCAATGCGCTTCCCGTCACTTGCAGGAACACGCTTTCTAGTGTTGGTTCACAGGAATGGAGGCGCTGAATTTCATCGTTCGCCATCCATTCAGAAATTTTGGCGGCGGTTTCCTGGCTTTGTTCCAGCACCACCTCTTTCTTGCTGTTTAACAGCACTTGGTACCGCTTTTTCTTATTGTATTTCAGGCAAATCTCCTGTGGAGGCCCAAACTCCACAATTTTCCCCTGATACAGCAATGCAACATTGTCACAGAGCTTCGCGGCTTCCTCCATATTATGGGTAGTTAAAAAAATGGACATGCCTTCTTCCTTCAAATCCAGCAGCATTTTGTGGATTGCCACTGCAGTGGAGGGGTCAAGCCCGCTGGTTGGCTCATCCAAGAATAAAATCCTGGGCTTATGCAGCACCGCCCTTGCCAGCACAAGGCGCTGCCCCTGCCCTTTTGACAACTTGCCTGCCTGCTTCTTTTTGTGTTCCAACAGCCCCACCTGCTTTAAGGTTTCCTCCACCCTTTTGTTTGGCACACGCCAGATTTGTGCAAACATGCTTAAATTCTGCCAGACTGTCATTTTTTCATAAATTCCGCTATTGTCAGAGACTACGCCAATTTTCTCATATATCGAATCGTCAATATTTGTGGTGTCCACCCCAAGGATTTTCCCTTCCCCGGAGGTCTGGCGCAGCTGCCCGGTAATTATCTTAATTGTAGTGGTCTTGCCGGCGCCGGACGGCCCCAAAAACCCCAGAATCTCCCCTTTGTGCAGCGTAATATTGATATCCTTCAACGCTGTTTCCATATGGTATCGTTTAGAAATATGTGACAGTTGAAGCAATACATCCCGTTCCATAACATAACCTTCCTTCCGTAATTTTTGCAATTCCTTTCGACGGAATTACTTTACCACGGATTTTGGCGCCTTATGGATAATTTTGCCCAAACGGTAGCATTCGCTGCCTGAATGGCGCACGCTTGTCAAAGGCTCAGGAGTTTTTGCTTTACATTCCTGGAAAACAGGCACCTTTCCCCATTTTTCATAAGGATTTCCCGCCGCTTTAAGTCCAGTTCCCCAATCTGCCCCACATTTACAAGATATGCCCGATGCACCCGAAGGAACTGGCTGCCCAGCCGCCCTTCCAATTCCTGCATGCTGCCAATAAAGTCCACGCGTTCCTTCTTGCCATGCAGCTCAATCCGGTGGGTGCGCCCGGAAGTCTCAAAGAACATAATCTCATCCACTGGGATATGCTTCACTACGTCCATAACCTTTACGGTAAAAGATTCTGCCTGCTCCCCCTGCTCCTTTCGCATCCGCTCTGTGATAACCGCAAGGCTTGCACGGATTCCCGCAAACATTTTTTCTGGGTTGCCTTTCACAATATAATCCAGGGCTTCCAAATGGTAGCGGAACGTCTCAAACGCCAGGTCAGCAAAAGACGTCACATAGATTAAAAAACCCCTGGGGTCCACTTTGCGGATCTCCTGCCCAAGGGCAAACCCATCCATTGGCTCATCTTTTAACTCCACATCCAGAAAATAAATACCCCTTTGGGGGGATGAGCGCACAGCCTCCAAAATCTCTTGTGGATGGCCGCTAAAAAGGGCGACCTCCATATCATAGCCCTCCATCAAAATTTGTTTTTCCAAACATTCCTTCTGCGCTATGCGGACTTTGGCGTCATCCTCACAAATATAAATTGGAAGCATCCACTTCCCTCCTTCCCAAAAGCAGTGAACCATTTATTCCTGTATCTTTAGTTCCTGCACAAAATACCCGTCCTGAATTGCCGTAAAATGGAACATATTCTCATACCGTTTGAGGATGTTACGGTAGCTTGCAAGCCCAACGCCCCGGTCGGCTCCCCTAGTGGAATAACCCTGCTGCCAAATCCTATGGAAATCCACTTGGGAATAAAGCTTATTCTTAATCCGGAAAGTAGTGTACCCCTCCTGGCTGCTGACCATAATATGGACCCAGGGTTCTTCCTTCCCCCGCACCTCATCCATGGCGTTATCAATCAAAATCCCAAGGCAACGGCACAAATCCGTGACCCTGACCCTGGTTCTATCCAAAGGCCGAAGCACTTCCAGCTCACAGTCAATTTTATCCTTCTGCATTTCCTGCAGCTTGCACAGCAGCAGCCCTTTCACTTCCAGCATATGCACGTTCCCAAGCTGGGTCAGCCGCCTAATCTGCCCGCCCACCTGCAGGTCAAAATCCTCCGTCATGCCTTGGATAAAATTCTGGATGGACTCCAAATCCCCTTCCTTCACCTGAAAGTATATGCCAGACATCATGTTTTTGTAATCATGGCGGAACCTGCGCATTTCCTGCTGCAGCCCTTCTAGCGTCTCAATATAGGTATTTTGCTGCTGCAGGCTGACCCGCTGGGCTTCCAACTGCTTTCTGCTCATTTCCTCCCTGCCTCCGTAACTGAATATCAGCAGCACAACAAGCAAATACGCCACAGAAACAGCCCCATTGGTCTGCCCCGCCCCTTCACTTTCCTGAATCAGCCAATACAAGACCTGGGACAGGATAGGATATAACTCAATAAAAAAAAGGCTGGCAAAGCCAATTTTCTCCCGCTCCATCCATTGCCCAAACAGCTTCCCAACGCCGCTTCTGTAGAGGAGCCACACAAGGAACGCCTGAACCAGCGGAGTCATCAAATACATAAAAAAGAAATACAACAGCCGCTCGCTGAGGATATCCAAATGGAATATTCCCTTCGGCGCAAATAAAAATGTGAAATTGTTGGCAAACTCCTCTAACATCTGTAGAAATATAGCCAACACCCAGCTAACCTTTAAGCTCTCCCCATACAAAAACCTTAAGTAGCAGGCTGACCCCGCCATTCCAATATAGGAAAATAAAATCCCCCCTATATTGTTTTTCCAGTAAAATATGCCGCACTTATAAAATACCGCGCCTAAAAAAGCAAAACCTGCAATCAGCAATATTGTGAAAAAAATAATCTTGTTCATGCGCTCTTTTGCATGGTATGGCTTCCTTCCAAACAACACCATAGACGTCCACAAGACAAAAAAAGTGCTGATAGAAATACCAACTAAATTTGTATAGAAAAATCCCAAAAATCCCATAATTTTCCCGTCCTTTTGTTACTTCCCCCTTCACCCTTTGCCCAGGCAGCTCCCTACTAGTTCCCCTAAACGCACCTTAGTTTCCAGCCCCTGCCTGCTGTTTTCCAGAATCCGCCCCTGTACCTTTAGCCTGCCTTTTCCCACCAGCAGCAGGACCGTGGAGCCTCCAAATTCAAAATACCCTTTTTCTTCCCCTTGGAACACTTTCCCCTCCCTGGGGTAATTATGGATTTTGCCCACCAGCATCGCCCCAATTTCCATCTGGATGACCCTGCCGAATTTCGGTGTGCAAAACTCTGTATACTCCCTGCTGTTTTCTGCAAAAACTGGGAGCGTCCCGCAGGCAATGGGGCGTACGCAGTGCAGCCTCCCAGGGATCGCCCTGTTCCTTTTAACCACGCCGTCGCTGACATAGCAATAACGGTGGTAATCCTGCGGGGTCAGCCGAAACACCAGGCAAATGCCGCCGGCAAATTGTTTCGCCAGCTTCCGGCTCCTAAGCAGCGTTTCCAGGCGGTACTCAATATGCTTAATTTTGTACGTCTGCCCTTCGCTGACCGGATACGCCGTCAAATAACCATCACAAGGGCTGATAAAATGGCCTGGGGTAATGTCAATTTCCTCCATGCACCGTTTTCTGGTAAAAAAATCATTAAAAGAACGGTACTTTTTCCCACACCCTTCCATGTCAATCCCATGCTTTTTAATAAACAGCGGCACCCAAAAACGAGACAGCCTGGAATTCAAAACCGCCCCTGCCGCCTTTGACAAAAAGGGCCTGGCCAGCAATTTCAGCGCTGCCCGCCCAAGCGCCGTTTGATATAAAAACCTAACTGCAAGCGATTCTTTTTTCATACATCCATTCCCAATCCCATTAATAAAATCACAAACTCTACAGTCCCTGTAAATATAATCCCAATTTTTCCTGCCAAATATGGCTTTTTAATCTTTATCGGCAAAAGGAACGCAACTGCCATCAAGGACAGCGCCACCACAAACACCAGCCCTTCTTGCAATGCCAGCTGTTTCCCTATGATAAAGAAGATAGGCAGGATTAAAGCCGCCGATGTGACTGGAAGCCCCAGGTAAGACGTCCGAGACCCCGTTTCCACCTGCTGCCTCTCCTCTTCCAAGACATTAAAATACGCAAGCCTGATTAAAGTGCATAACACATAAAAGCTGCTTGCCAAAAACGCCAGGTAGCTTTTTCCACCTATCCGATATGTAAACAGCCCCGGCAAAACGCCAAAGCAAACCAAATCGCTGAGGGAATCTATCTGGATGCCAAATTTTTTCTCCCTCGCGTCCCTTTCCTTCGTAGCCGCAACCGTGCCGTCAAACATATCGCAAATACCTGCTGCCATAAGGCAGATAACCGTCTGCCGGTAGGCCCCTTCCATGGCAAATGTTATGCCTGTAAACCCTGCCAGCATCCCTAAATAGGTCAAAACCACTGTATAATTATAATAACCGCATAACCGTTTCTTTTCTTCCATAATCTCCTCCGCCTTTTTGAAAATGTCCATTTACCCAAGCCCCATAGGGTGGCTGCTGCAAAACTGCCATCTATGAAAGCTCCGCTACCGCCGAAAACAAATAACTATATGCCAATATGCACCAGGGCTTGCCCAATAATAAAATCGCCATAAACTTCCCTGCACTCATTTTTGTCAGCCCTGTGAAATAACAAAAAAAATCATCTGGAAATAACGGCAGCGCCATCCCCAGAAATAAAATTGCAGTATAAGATTTACTCTCCGCCGCCCAGGCAGACCATCTTTCAAACCGTTTTCCTGGAAACATTTTAATGACAATCGCCTTTCCATACCTTTTCGCAAGGGAAAATGCAAGGATTGAGCCTAGTGAAATGCCAATGAAATTGCACCAAAACCCTCCCATGCAGCCAAATAGCGCAGCCCCCGCGGCGCATCCCACAAAGCCTGGCAGCACCGGGACCACTACCTGCCCTGCCTGCACCATAATAAGGGTTGCTGGGGCCAAAATGCCAAATCCTGCAATATACCCTTGCAGCGCTTCCACAGAATTAAACTTCCCATCTAAATACCCTTTCCACAAAGCCGCGCTTAAGACAAGGCAGCAAAGCAACACCCCCGCTGAAGTCCAGCTTTTCCATCTATCAATGCTTTTTTCCATCCTTTTCCCTCTGCATCCTTATGCCGCCCCATACTATTTTATCCCTTTATCCTACAAATTTCAAACTTATTTTTACAAATGGGCTGTGCGTGCCTGCACAGCCCCTCCAATTATTCTGTGTTTTTCTTTCTTGTTCCCGCGGGCAACGGGCAAGAGACGCGCTTGCGCGGATATTTGGCAGCTGCCGCAAAGGCCAAATATTTGCCAGCCCTGGTATATGGCATTTAGCTTCCTTCCAAGGCCTCACTCTGCCAAACCATGCCCTTTGCCCCCGCCCGATTCGCTTTTGCCAGGTTTTACTATGGTCGCGCCCCCTACTACCAAATCCCCATTATAGAACACTACCGCCTGCCCAGGCGTAATGGCCCGCACTGGTTCATGGAACTGGCAAAATACCCTGCCCTCCCCTGATTTTCTTATGGTGCAGGGCGCCCCTTTATGGTTATAGCGGATTTTTGCCGTCACCTCCAGCTCTCCCTCAAGGTCTGGAATAGACATTAAATTCAGCTTGTCCCCAGAAAGGGCAGTCCCAAACACTTCTTCATTGCCGCCAAGGACAACTTCATTTGTATCCGGCCGCAGCTCTGTAACAAACATTGGGACGCCCAGGGCAATCCCCAAGCCTTTGCGCTGCCCAATGGTGTAATGGGTAATCCCCTTATGCTGCCCCAACGCTTTCCCATCTTTTGTGACAAAATTCCCTGGCGGCGGCACAGCCCCTTTTTGCTCCCGCTCGATAAACCTGGCATAATTATGGTCGGGGATAAAACAAATTTCCTGGCTGTCCGGCTTATTTGCCGTACGCAGCCCAATCCTGCCTGCTATCGCGCGGATTTCTTCCTTTGTATATTCCCCTACCGGCATCAGCGTATGGGCAAGCTGCCTCTGGGTCAGGTTATACAATGCATAGGTCTGGTCTTTTGCCTCTGTGGCAGATTTCTGCAAAGTGTACCTGCCGCTGGGAAGCTTACGGACCCTGGCATAATGTCCGGTTGCAATATAATCTGCCCCAATCTCCATGCCCCGCTTTAGCAAGGATTCCCATTTCACATACCGGTTGCAGGCAATGCAGGGGTTCGGGGTATGCCCTATAAGATATTCCTCCACAAAATAATCTATGACATATTTCTGGAAATCTGCCCTAAAATTCATTACATAATGGGGGATATCCAGCATCGCCGCCACACGCCTTGCATCCTCCACTGCCGACAGCCCGCAGCAACCGCCGTTTTCTTCCAATTCCTGTTCTGGCTCTTCCTGCCAAATCTGCATGGTGACGCCAACCACCTCATACCCCTGCTCCTTTAACAGCCATGCCGCCACCGAAGAATCCACGCCGCCAGACATCCCTACCACGACTCGCTTTTTATCCATAAACCTTAGTAGTCCTCTTCCTCTTCTTCCTCGCTGATATCATTTTTCGGCTTTTCCAGCCCTTCTATCTGAATGCCGTTTTTCTCTGCATAATCCCAAAGGGCTGCATGGATTGCTTCTTCTGCCAACAGGGAACAATGGACTTTTACAGGAGGAAGCCCATCCAGCGCCTCCATTACAGCCTTATTGGTCACATTCAGGGCCTCTTTAATTGTTTTGCCCTTTACCAACTCTGTTGCCATAGAGCTGGTTGCCACAGCCGCGCCGCAGCCAAAGGTTTTAAATTTCACATCCTGGATAATGCCGTTATCGTCAATATCCAAAAAAATACGCATGATATCGCCGCATTTTGCATTTCCCACGGTACCTACGCCGCTGGCATTTTCAATCTCCCCTACGTTCCTTGGATTTTTAAAATGGTCCATTACTTTTTCACTATACATGGTTTTTCCTCCAGATCATTCTATTTCGTATTTTTCCTTAAGCTAGTCGGCGTCCCAAAGCCTACTTGTCTATTTGCCAACGGCACACCGAGCTAATTCCCCTGCTTTTTCTTAAAATCTTCATATAAGGGGGACATTTCCCTAAGCTGCCCAACAATTTCTTTTATTGCCTCCACTGTGTAGTCAATGTCTTCCTTCGTTGTGTCCTCCCCCAAAGTCAGCCGCAAGGAGCCATGGGCAATCTCATGGGGCAGCCCGATGGCAAGAAGCACGTGGGAAGGGTCCAAGGAACCAGAAGTGCATGCCGACCCGGACGACCCGCAGATCCCCTTCATATCCAACATAATCAGCAAAGATTCCCCTTCCACAAACTGGAAGCAGAAATTGACATTATTAGGCAGGCGGTTGGTTCTGTCCCCATTCACCCTGGTATAGGGGATTTCCTTCAATACCCTGCCAATTAAATACTCCCGAAGCTCCCGTTCTTTTTGCGTACGGGCTTGCATAGTTTCCACAGCAAGCTCTACCGCTTTCCCAAAGCCGACAATCCCTGGCACGTTCTCTGTCCCTGCCCGGCGTTTCCGCTCCTGGGCGCCCCCATGGACAAACGAGCGGATTTTTATGCCTTTGCGGATATACAAAAACCCAATGCCTTTGGGGCCGTTTAATTTATGCCCGCTGCTGCTTAACATATCAATATTTAATTCATCCACATTGATTGGCACCTGCCCAAATGCCTGTACGGCGTCAGTATGGAACAATACCCCATGCTCTTTTGCAATTTTCCCAATTTCCGCCACCGGCTCTATGGTACCGATTTCATTATTGGCAAACATAATAGAAATCAGTATGGTATCTGGGCGGATGGCTTTTTTCAGCTCCTCCAGCTTCACCACGCCAAATTCATCCACGTCTAAGTATGTGACTTCAAACCCATTCTGCTCCAGCCATTGGCAAGTGTGCAGAACCGCATGGTGTTCAATCTTGCTGGTGATAATATGCCTTCCCTTATCCTTGTAAGCCTCTGCCGTCGCCTTAATCGCCCAGTTATCCGCCTCGCTGCCCCCAGCAGTGAAATATACCTCATTGCCTTTCGCGCCGATAGCGTTTGCAATGGTTTCCCTTGCGGCAGACACCGCTTCTTTGCTCTTTGCGCCAAATTCGTATACGGTTGACGCATTCCCATAAAATTCCGTAAAAAACGGAAGCATCGCTTCCACTACCTTTGGCGCCGTCTTAGTCGTTGCCGCATTATCCAGATATATCATTTTTCCCATGTCTCACACCTCTATTACTTAAATTTCAAATCTGCCGTTTGCTTTCCCTTACCAATTCCCCAATATAAATGCTGTCTACTGTATCATTGATGCTGTCGTTGATACGTTTCCAGACAATCTTGCTGACGCACTGGGAGGAACTGCTGCACCCCTGGCTGCTGCCAATCCCAGCGCACTCCACTGGGGCCAAATCCCCTTCCAACGCCCGCAATACATCCCCTACGGAAATCTCCTCCACCGGCCTGGCAACGGCATATCCGCCGTTGGCGCCGCGGACGCTTGTGACCAGCCCCGCTTTCTTAAGCTTCGCCATAAGCTGCTCTAGGTAGCTGACAGAAATCTCCTGACGTTCTGCAATGCTGTTAAGAGAGACTGGCCGCCCTTCTCCCCAGACTGCCAAATCAATAAACGCCCTCAGGCCATACCTTCCTTTTGTAGATAACTTCAACTTATCACCTCTCTTATGCCACTACAGAACAGGCTCTCCTCCTGCTACAATCCCGAGTATTTTAGTAGGGATTTATCACAAACGAATAGTACCATGATTTTCCCCTGCTGTCAAGTTCCTTTTTTCGGATAGCCCTGGCAAACCGCCCATTTTGGGCTTCCATATGCATTTTTCTAATCCCCCCCTCATACATTGAAATAATCTTGTATAAAACCCTGGAGGCAATATGAACATAAAATCCCTGCGGAACCACCCACTGATTACAGGAACCTTGCTTCTTACCTTGTCGGGGCTTATTTCCCGGCTGATTGGCTTTTTCTATAGAATATTCCTTTCCCAAAAGATTGGTGCAGAGGGGATGGGCATTTACCAGCTTACGTTCCCCATCCATGTATTGACCATTTCCCTGACTTCTTCCGCCATCCAGACTGCAATTTCCCGTTTTGTGGCGCAAGCCGCCAGCTCTAGCTGCAACAGCCAGGATAATGGATCCCTTTACTGCCGTAAAACCTTCTGTAACGAACGGTGTTATTTGACTGCAGGGCTTATGCTTTCTCTGTCCCTGGCATTTTTCTGCACGGTGTCCCTATACCGTTTCTCGGAATTTGCCGCCGTGCATTTTTTAGAAGAGCCGCGATGCGCCCCGCTGCTGCAAATCCTTTCCCTTACCATCCCTTTTGCAGCCATCCACGCCTGCATCAACGGGTATTTTTATGGCCTGAAAAAAACATTTGTGCCTGCCGCCTCCCAACTTCTGGAACAAGTTGTCCGGGTTGCCAGCGTATGGCTGTTTTTTGAAGTCTCCATAGAGAAGCATAATGCCATCTCACTGAACCTGATTATCTGGGGCATGGTCGCAGGGGAAATTGCGGCCGTCCTTTTCTCTGTCAGTTTCCTACGCTGGAAAAAGCGCCAGGGCAACCGCCTTCTGGCTGTCAGGCAGATTTTTTGCATGTCGCTGCCCCTAAGCGCCAACCGTGTGCTGGTCAATATACTGCAAAGCATGGAGGCAGTAATGATCCCAGGCCAATTACGCCAATATGGTTATTCTACCTCCGAATCTTTAAGTGTATACGGCATCCTGACTGGAATGGCGCTTCCCATGGTGCTGTTCCCTTCCGTGCTGACCAACTCTGTCTCCGTTATGCTGCTTCCAGCTATTGCGGAAGCACAGGAAAAAAAGGACCACCCCTATATCCTGGCATTAATCAAACGTACCTGCTTCTACAGCCTGCTCCTTGGGTTTGGATGCACTTTGATGTTCCTGCTTTTTGGGCAGTGGATGGGCAGCTTCCTGTTTGGAAACGGCCTTGCCGGGACATTTATTGTTATCCTGGGCTGGATCTGCCCCTTTTTGTACCTTTCCACTACATTACATAGTATTTTAAATGGGCTGGGGCGGACCACTTCCACCTTCTTCTTAAATGTCCTTGGGCTTGGCATCCGCATTGGCTTTGTGTTATTTATTATCCCCATTGCCGGGATCAAAGGATATCTGTGGGGGCTTTTGCTCAGCCAGGCAGTGATGGCAGCCGGGGCATTGTTTTTGCTGTTAAGAAAAAAAGGCAAACGCCGCGCATAGCTTCGCCAGAATAAAAAAGAATGCGCACAGCGCATTCTCCGCGCGCGAGCGGATTGCGCAGCAATAAATTCCCTCTCCGCGAGCTGCGCATAAAAAAGAATGCGCACAGCGCATTCTCCGCGCACGAGCGGATTGCGCAGCAATAAATTCCCTCTCCGCGAACTGCGCATAATTTTTTTATCTTATAGGAAATTTATACACTTTAGCACCCCACAGCAACACGGTATTTCCTATAAAATAAAAAAGAATCCTGCTTTGCAGGATTCTCCGCCTGCGGCGGGTCGCTTTGCGACAGATTTCATGCCCGCCGCAGTGCGATAAAAGCTATTTTATTCTATAGGAAAGATACTTTCACGCTTTAGCGTGACAAGGTCTTTCCTA
>CAJUDE010000027.1 GCA_910585295.1 uncultured Lachnospiraceae bacterium
CGTCCCATCCGCTGCAAAGATATTGGTGCCATCTGTGGACTTCTTCATGGTAATTGCTGCCGCCTGGCTTGCCATCTGTTTTACGGAAGTCCTAAGCGCTGCAGAAGTGCCAAATTTCTTGCCATTCTCATCTGTCACATAGGTGGAGCCTGCTGTAAGGCTTGTGGTGCTTAAGCCGATTGCCTTAGCGTTCATTGCCCCAATTGTGATTGTGATGGACTGGTTGGTGTTAGCGCCTACATGGAGCTGCTTGCCGCCGAATGTGCCGTCCAGTAAGTTCTGCTTATTGAACTGGGTTGTGGACGCGATACGGTCAAGTTCAGATGTCAGTGCGCCTAACTCCTGGTTGATAGCGTCACGGTCAACTGTCTGGTTGGTATCGTTAGCACCCTGAACTGCCAGCTCGTTCATCCTTTGCAGGATGGAGTGCGCTTCATTCAATGCGCCTTCTGCTGTCTGCAGTAAGGACACGCCGTCCTGTGCGTTGGTGGATGCCTTATCCAAACCACGGATCTGGCTCCTCATCTTCTCAGAAATCTTCAAGCCTGCTGCATCGTCTGCCGCGCGGTTGATTCTATATCCAGAAGATAACTTCTCTGTTGACTTGGACTGTGCGCTTGTTGTAACGCCCAACTGCCTGTTGGCATTCATAGCTGTAAGGTTGTGTTGTACTACCATAAGATATTCCTCCTTGAATATATCGTAGCTTCCATGCTACTTTTTCTCTCTTTTTCTTACACCAATATTATCGGCCTTTTTCCAAAAGACTTTATACCTTTTTATTTTAATTTCTCAAATAAAACAGCAGGAAATTCGTCAAATTAATGGGATATAGGCAAAATATTTCAAAAAACCGTCATATTCTGCATACCTAAAGTGTCGTAGTGTATGGAGAGTATAATTCAAATATTTTATCTAAAGAGACTGAAAGCAAGGCGGCCGGTGCAGAAGCGATTCTGTACCGGCTGTTTTGCTTTTGCCCCGCAAATTGCCGCAAAATTAAAATCCCAAATATTTGTGTCATATTATGGCTTCCCCAAGTGTTTATATAGTTGGAGAGTATAATTGAAATATTTTACCTAAAAGAGACTGGAAACGGAAAAACCGGTGCAGGGGAAGGCAGCCTGCACCGGTTTTTCTGTTTTTATGGAAACTGGCCTCTTATGCCGAGCATGAAGCCTTCTTCCCTTTGCCCTTCTTTGCCTTACTTTTCTTCGCCCTCCCTTCATCCCACAGCCCATGTTCCTCTAAGATGGACTGCAGCTTCTTTTTGGCCCTCATGGAAATATGCCTGATGTTATCCTGGGTCTTGCCTAACTCCTCAGCGATCTCCGCCACGCTCAGCTCATGGTAATACTGCAGGGCAAGCACCTCCTTATAAGGCGTTTTCAATTGCTTAAGCAAGCCCCCCATAATTTCTTTCAGCTCCGCGTCCTCCATCAACAGGTCCGGCCCTTTCTCCATGACTTCCTCCTGCACCCACTCCTCATCCATCTCCACTTCTTCTAACAACTGTTTGCGATGGCGCAGGTTATAGGACTTATGCCTGACGGTAGTCTTGATATATGCCCATATTTTATATTGCTCATTTCCTATCAGCTTATCCAAATGGGCGGCCAGCGTCAAAAACGACTCATGCACTATGTCTTCTGCATCATGGTGGTTGTGCAGGATACTATATGCGACAAAAAACATATCCTTGCGGTACTCCTTATAAATTGACGTAAAAAACTCCCGTTCCTTTTCTGTATCCAACAGAAGAAGATATTGCAGCATATTTCCCCCTCCAAATCCTTCCCTTTTCTCTTTTGTAAAACCGTTTCACTTCTATCCCTTAAATTTTACACATTGTTCCTTCTGTTTTCAATCCCAATGTTGGCAATTTCAGGAAATGATTTCCTGGATTTCAAGAATTTCGCTTAAGCGCCGTTTGATTCTAAATATCTTTCTTCCACAGAAAAATAATCGCAGCGTTCCTTATATTTTTGATTTATACGCCAGCGCCCTTTGTGTAAATCCATAGATCCCGCTTCTGTCGTTACAATTCTTTTCTATTACCATGCACCATCTCAAAGCATCTGATAAACCCATGCGACCCTCTGCCCCCTTACTATCTCTATCTGCTGCTTTTCCAAAAAACATTTTCCTCTATCCGCGACGATTTGTATTATAGTTTCCTGGTTTCCGGGAATTCCCCTAAAAACGTCATGGCTGGCTATTATGGCGTGTCTATATTAGCGTAGAGGAGAGTAGTTTTTATAAAGTGGGTTCCTGAAAGGGTGCGGGAACCCAAAAGCCGGTGCATATGGTGGTGCTGCACCGGCTTTTTCCATTTACAAAACTCTCTGATTTTTCTAATTTTTCCGATTCGTATCTTAGTTACTCTTTAGTGGTTCGCCTGGTTCCCGCATTTCGGGCAGACATTCCCCTCCCGGTATGTGAACCCGCAGCGGTAACAGCATTTCACCTCATGTTTTTCCTTTGACAGGTATGCAATGCTTCTGGACTCCGGCTTCTCTTGGAGGTAGGCGATAAATTCTTCCAAAATTTCTGCAAATACTTTCAGTTCCTTGGTTGAGACTACTCCTGGGATCTTTGTCCTTTTCCCATTCCTATGCTTAATATAAATCCCCTTCGACAAAAGGCCCGTATTCCCTTCCAGGCCCTCCACTGACCGGACTGGTATTTTCTCACTGCTGAACAGCGTATTATAAAAAATATGGTCCGGCGTAAGGATAAACCCTTCCTTGCCATTTTTCCTTCCAGAAGAATCACATACAATAATTGGGAATTCATAGCGTTCCCTGTCTGTGGCATAGGTGTTCAACGCCCTTGCCACCAATTCTGCCTCCCTAGGCAGCCAATCCCCGCGCATAATCCTGCGCACTTCATAATAATGGACCCTTTCTGGCTCATTGATTTTCCCACTTAAGGATTCCCTTAGTTTTTCCACCAGCAAGCCGCATTCATCCATTTTTAATTTGGTCAGCCGCTTGTCAATCATTTCCAAGGTGTTGGTCTTAATCTCTGGGAGGAACGCGCCCCCTTCAATTTTCTCATAGGCCTGCGCCGCCTCGTCAAACGTCATGAGGGCAATGTTTGGGCAGATTTTCTCAATTACCTTTTCATCAATTGCCCTCACTTTACCTTCCACCTGCCTGATGGCTGGCTCTGCCTGCTCCGCGGAAAACCCGTCTTCCCTCAATTGCTGTAAAATGCGCATCAGGCCTTTGCGGTCGCTTCTTTCCGCGCGTTTGAGCATCCCGGTAATCTCCCGTCTTTCCGCCAGCCTCCGCTTGCCTTCTAGCACTTCATTATAGACGGAAATGTCCTCCCCATCATATTGGTTCAGCCGTTCACGGAATGTCTGGTATTGGTTCCTTGACATATTTTCAGGCATTTGGGCAATCAATTGGGCCGCCTCTTCCTGCCCCCGTTTCCTTTTTACTTCCTGTAAAGTTTCCAATACGCCTTTTTTCACCAATTCCGGGCATTCTATCTGGGAGATTTCCTCCATTACGCGTTTCACCGCCCCATAAGGCTTATTCATGCAATATTCTGCTTTCTGCCGGACTTCCTGTTCCCCTTTTTGGTACACGGCCTGCCGCATCAGCTTTTCGTATTTTTCTTTATCCACCCAGTCAATCCTGTCGTCTGACTGAATCTGCTCCCGCAGCCTGCGCAATTGCCAGAGGGACATCCGGTTTAATTTCCTCATGCGCGCGTCATATTTTTCCTTGATGGACATGCTGCCGCCAGACTCTGGAACCTCTGCATCCAGATCCTCTTCCATCTCTTCTATGGCTTTTGCACCTTCTTGCCCAATGTCTTTTACCTTTTTCCCTGGCAATTCCTTCTCTTTTTCTGGAAGTTTTATGGCTTTCCCAGCTCCAGAAATATCTTTGCCATCTTCTGCAAGGCTGCCATTATTTTTGCCTTTTGCATGTATTTTGCCAAAAACGCCTTTTTTCCTGCCCTCCTGGTGCGGGCTGGATGGTTCGGGTACAGGCGTATCCTGCGTAAGCCCCTCAGGCTCCTCCGCCCTCTTATCGGGTCCTTCGGCTTTCTTTTTCGGTTTCTTCTTATTCTTCTCTTCTTCTTTTGCCTGGAGCAGTCCCTTAATTCTCTCAAGGTATGGCTCTGCCTTCATTAATGGGAAAAACCCGTCTTCTATTTGCTCTTCTAAGCCATGCAATTCTTCTTCTGATTTCTCCTCCAGATTATCACAGGCTTCCTCTACAGAAGGCAGGGGATGCTTGCCGCGCTCTGACTCAAATTCATTAAAATTGCAATTGGACGTGCGCTCCGCCGTCCTGCCCAGCAGCTCTTGGTAGTCTTCATAAGCGTCCCGGTCCCCGCCAAATTTCATAACATAGCTTTCACCTTCCCGCAGCAGCTTTCCCGGGGTTGGCGTATAAAACAGGTTACAGTTATCGCAAGTATAGCTCCTTGCCAAATATACCTTCCCTTCCTCTGTATCTATCAAAAATTCCCGCCCCTCAGGATAGACCGCCATATACAGCTTCCTTCCACATCCAGGGCATTTATAGGCGCTTATGTAAAAATTATTCCCAAGCCGGGAGGCTTTCCGTTCATAAGCCTGGATTTCCCCTTTGGAAAAAGACGCCCGCTCCATGCCCCAACGTATATTGTGCCATAGTCCAAGCCCTTTTTCCTCCGGCTCCTTTTCCTCTTTCTCTTCCTTCACTTCCTCAGGCGCGCGCTTCCCCTCTTCGATTGCCGCCTGGACAACCTCCTCATAAGTCATTTGGATGTTATCCTTATAGAAGCGGAAATTGTCATCCCGAAATCCTGGAATAATTTTCATATCCTTGAGGATGGCATAGAACAGCGTGTTTAACTGGCTGTAATCCTTGTCCACTTTCAGCCCTTTAATTACGCCCCATTTTCCAAACGCATACAAGGTCATGTTCAACACGTTTGCCAATATCTGGTTATCCCCCACCGGGTCCATATCTTCTTCTTTATCTGGCAGCTCAATCACATTTGTGGTCACTTTGCGGTTGTCAAAACTTAAAATCAACGACCTGACATTCCCCGATAAAATCAGGAAATTATTCAACACCACAAAATTCCCGTTCCATGCCACATTGGCATCCATGGTTTTCAGCATTCTCCCAAATATATTTTTCAATTCATCATTTGCTTTTAGCAGGATCATTTGCTACACCTCGCCTCTTTAAAATGCCGACGCCTTTTGCCGGAAGCTCCAAAACTTCCCCTTCCTGGCACTCTCTTTGGGTAATCAGTTCCAGCGCTGGTTCTGTCAAGGCAACTTCCACCGCCGCCTCATTGTGGTTGAGCAAAAACAGGTATTGCTCTGCCCCACGGACCCTCTTAACTGCCTCCACGCCCTCTGGCGTTTGCGCCGCTGGGCAAATCTGCTGTTCCTGGCAGGCAGCGCGAAGCAAAGCCCGGTAGAATTGTGCGTTGGAATGGGTCCCTATATAATATGCCTGCCCCTGCCCAAAAGAATTCCTGGCCACCACAGGGCTTCCTGCATAGAAATCTTCCTGGTACTCTGCCAAGGCTTCGGCGCCTTCTAAATGCATAATGTCGCACAGGAGCTTTGCCGGATATTCCTGCCCCTGGTACACAAACCTGTTTGCCTTATATTCCGGGAGCGCGTCGCTTTCTTCTACCCAAACGCCCAGGATATCACGCAGCTTTCCTGGATAGCCCCCAGTGACAACCAGGTCATTTTCATCCACATACCCGCTGAAATAAGTGGTCAGGAATGTCCCGCCGTTTTTTACAAATTCCCGGATACGCCCATCCACGCCAGGCTTTGCCATATATAAGATTGGAGCCACCACCAGCTTATAATGGGATAAGTCGCTGTCTTCCCCTATTATGTCCACAGGTATATTCTGGCTGTGGAGCGCTGTGTAATATTCTAACACTTCCTCATAATATTTCAGGTTCACGCTGGGGCCGGAAGAATATTCCACAGCCCACCAGTTCTCCCAGTCAAACATAATTGCTGTCTGAGCTGTGCCAACAGACCCCAGGACCTCGCTGCCAAGCTGTTCCAATTCCAATCCAAGCTCCGCCACTTCCCGGAATACCCTGGTATTCTCATGCCCTGCATGGTCAATAACTGCCCCATGGTATTTCTCACAGCCGCCAATACTGCGTTTAATCTGGAAAAACAGCACGGCATCAGAACCATGGGCAACCGCCTGGTAACTCCAGAGCCGCATAACGCCTGGACGTTTTAATGCGTTAAATGGCTGCCAATTCTGCAGGCTTGGGGTCTGTTCCATTAAAATAAATGGCTTCCCCCCGCCAACGCCGCGCATCAAGTCATGGTTGAAGGCTGTTTTGCTGACAGAATCCTCATTGGAAGGGTAATTGTCCCAGGAAATAAAATCCATATATTTTCCCCACTTCTGGTAATCCAATGGCTTGTAAGCCCCCATAAGGTTCGTGGTTACCGGGATATCCGGCGTATATTGCTTCACTGCCTCATATTCCAGCCGGAAGCATTCCATAATGCTGTCAGAATTAAACCTGCGGTAGTCTATGCTAATGCCCTGGGCCATTGTCCGTTCCAGTTCTATATGCTCACTGCGGGTATCCGGCAGCACAATCTCTTCCCAATCATAAAACGTATGCCCCCAAAAGGAGGTGTTCCATGCACGGTTCAGCTTTTCCAATGTCCCATATCGCTTTTTCAGCCATACCCGGAATGCCTTTTCACAGTTCTCACAATAGCATTCCCCGCCATATTCATTGGAAATATGCCATGCAACAATATTATCATAATCCTGATACCGTTTTGCCAACTCCCCTGCAAGCTTTACAGAATAGTTGCGGTATACCATGCTGTTTGGGCAGGAATTATGCCTTCCGCCAAACTTCCGTTTCACCCCGCCAAAATCTGTCCGCAGGATTTCCGGGTATTTCCGCGCCATCCATGCCGGATGCGCCCCTGTGCTGGTGGCAAGGCAAACCTTCATGCCATTCCCCCGCGCCAAGTCCATTATTTTATCCAATTTATCAAAACAATATTCTTCCTCTGACGGCTGCAAAGACGCCCAGGAAAAAACATTTAATGTCAGGGTGTCTATATGCGCCAGCTTTATGAAACGCATATCCTCTTCCCAGGAATCTTGCGGCCATTGCTCAGGGTTATAATCCCCGCCATAGGCAATTTTATCCTGTTTCCATACTTTTTCCCACATAGCCATCCACTCTCCTTGTTATTTTAATCCTATGCCTGAATACATTTTATCACACCAGAATTCCTATGTAAACGCACAAAGATTTTTCTTGCAGAATTCCTTCCACAGGTATAGAATTGAACAATAGCATTTTACTAAATTTTGGACTAATTACGAAAGGGAGCAATATTATGCCGAAGAATATTGATACGATTATCTTTGATTTAGACGGAACCTTACTAGATACCTTAACTGACCTGACAAACAGTGTGAACTATGCGTTAGGGCGTTTCCACTTCCCTGCCCACTCTAAGGAGGCGGTATGCAGCATGGTGGGCAACGGGGTTACCGTCCTAATGGAACGCGCCATTCCAGGGGGGCGTGATTTCCCCCAATTTGAAAGCTGCTTAAAGGAGTTCCAGGAACATTATGCGCTCCACAAAAAAGACTATACCAAGCCCTTCCCCGGCATTATGGGCTTCCTGAAATCCGCGGTTGAAAAAGGCTATAAGCTTGCCGTGGTTTCCAATAAATTCGACCTGGCTGTAAAAGGGCTGTGTGAAGATTTTTTCTCCCCTTACATTGCCACCGCCATTGGGGAATCCCCACAGGTTGCCCGCAAACCGGCTCCGGACACTGTATTTGAAGCTATGAAAGAATTGCAGTCCCCACCGGAAAGCTGCGTGTATGTGGGGGATTCCGACGTGGACATATCCACTGCAAAAAACGCTGGGATTCCCTGCGTCAGCGTAAGCTGGGGGTTCCGAAGCCGGGAATTCCTATTAGAACACGGCGCTAACAGAATTGCCGATACGGTAGAAGGGCTGTGGGAGCGCCTGGAAGAAATAGAGTAACCTCCATTGAAAAGATTCCTTGTAACTCCTCGGCAGGGTGTTAGTGGGCGGCAAGCTTCCCTACTAATCCCTGCCTGGAAAATTTTTATTGAATTATCGAATCCTTTGGCCAATATTTGACAGTTCTGGATAAATCCTCTCTTTCGATATTCCCATCCGCACCAAACATTCCGCGATCTCTTTCGCCGCCTTTTTTTCGATAATCACTTTATATAAGAATTGCTCTTTATCCTCCCTTTCGCATTTCTCAAAATAATACTCCTGCACATTTTCAAGGTCCATATAGGAATATGCATCAATAATGCTTGAAGGCTCCACATACAAATTATATGCTACAAAGATACCGCTCTGGGACCTAATTCTTGGATTCAGCCTGGAGGTATGCACCGCAAGCGGAAGGTATGCCATTTCCTCTTTTCCATCTAATGCCAGCTCTCTGGAATATCCATAGCAATTATCTGACTCATAATCCAAATTCCCCATTAGGAACATATCATATACTTTATTGTTGTAACTGGCAGCAATATTAGGGATCAACCCATCCATGCCCTCCGCTGTCTTTACCGAAGCCTTATAAACCGGTTCCGTACAAGGCGTAGACTTTGCCGCCATTTCTATCATATACCTTCTTGCATCATTATACAAATATGGGCTGAACACATAAATTGCCGCATCTGCATCTGCCGTATCCTTTTCCTTCGTAATCAGTTGTTCCAGCGCAAAATACAAACCCGTAAATGCATCTTCAGACCAATCCATTAAATTTGTGCTTACCTGGTAATGCTGCATTAACCCTAAATAATCAGAAATGCTATAATAGGACCGATCCATCACCTCTGGAGCGCCATCAGCCCTATATTTAAACTCTTCAAACAAATATCTTTGGTATTGGGAAAGGTAATTAAAATCTTTTCTGCCAAGGTTGTTCTTCCTCATTATTCCAGGCAGTAAATTAAAATTGCTGTCCCTCTGGCCCCGATACCAAAGCACACCGCCTTCCTTGCCGAGCAATTGCTGACAGCCCTGTTCTAGCTTCTGTGACACACTGTTTATCACCTCTAAAAATTCCTTTAACCTGTAAACAGCCGGCACCCTTACAATTTGGGAAATAATTTTTTTACCTTCATACCCCTCTTTGAATATACTTGGGAATTCAGGATATGTATACTCTATATTAGACTCTTCTTTTTCCTTGTTATGCCTCTGATTGATGCCATGAAGTTCTGTCAGGGTATCCTGCTTCTGAAAATGATTAATCAGCCTGATATTTTCCTTAAAGAGAATTTCATGCAGCACGTCTTCTGCATCAGCGCAAAGCTGCAATGCTTCCGTTTCTTTTCCTTGCCCACATAGCCTTTCAATTTCCCTAAGCGCCTGTGCAAAATTGTGGTATGCCTCTCTGTATTTCTGAAAATAATTAGCGCTATTTTCCTTAATTTCGTGGTGGCCGATACGGCCTTCCACACCTGAAAGCTCTGTTATCTCCCGGAAAAGTTTATTATATAGCCCAAACTGGTCTTGATAAAAGTTCTTGCATTTCTGAAAATACCCAAACCATTCCTCTGCTTCCTGCCTCATTGCATCCAATTGGCTGCTAATCCATTTTTTTTAATGTAAGCTGTACATATGCATAGCCTTTGAGCTTCTCAATCAATCCACTGCCATCATCACCATTATTATACATAGGGTTCCTGGAAAGCATAGTATGGGCGGCCAGATACATTCTTCCCCCCTTATATTTGCTATTAGCTTTAATTTTGTTTACCCTTTCCAAGATATCTGTAAACTGATTGCTAAACCATAATACAGCAATTCCGAATGTCCCCAAAACTCCTAATGCCATATGCCTGCAGTCTGCTGAAGAGCCAGCGCACCCTTCATATATAACCTGACCCAAGGACTCCCGCGCCTCCTTCAAAAGCTCATCATAGCTTTCCATTCTCTCCCTAATCTCGCTACAAAACGGAAATTCTGTCAAAGCCCAGAACAAATGCCTATCATCCTCATCTGCCTTAACATCTTTAAAGGTTAATCCCTCTTCTGAATACACATACTCTGGCTCATTGTTGAAGGCATATAGCAAAATGGACTGCCGGTTCCCCACCCATGCCTTTGCCAAGGAAGACAAATCTCGGAATCGATCAAACTTTTCAACATTGTTAATTTTAAGCCTGTCATATTCTCCATAAGTCAGAATGCTTTGCTCTGCTTCTGGGTAAGGCAAACATGCCCGGATATCCTCCATAGTTTCTTTCGGATACCGGGCATATTTATAGTACTCAAAAATAAATCCTCTCATTGTTACCCCCTCTTTTGTTAATACTCCCGTTTGACAATGACTACCTTCCCTTCTTTGTTCTCTTTATACTCAAATGCTTTCATATTATAGCCTTGGTTCCTTCCCCAAAATGCCTCTGATGTGTCCCCGCGATTATTCCGCTTATAAAACGAATTGTGTACAACACCTTTAACCTCTCTCTTCATCATGCACCCCCAATTATTCCACCATCCAAACGATACGCCTATTCGCACCCTATATTTGTATAGTATGCACAAGAACTTCCAATAATATTGCATGGCTCATTAATTTTATCATAATATTTACATATTTTCCATAAAAATTATGACACATATTACAATTATTTATAAAAAAATTAGAAGGGGCTGCCGCAATAAAATTTTCCATTGCATCCGCAGTCTTAATTCAGCCCCCGAAAGCCTTTCCCAATAATCTCGCTGCTATTGGTAATCATCATAAAGGCGCTAGGCTCATTTAATTTAATGTAATTCCGAAGCTGCACCGCCTGCCCGCGCTTCATTACCGTTAATATAACATATTTTTCATTATGGGTGTAAGTCCCTTCCGCCTGGAAAATTGTGGCGCTCCGGGTCAGCTCCTCATGGATAAAATCAAGGATTGGCTCTGGGTCGTCACAGACAATCGTAAAGTATTTGCATAAATTAATATTTTCAATTGCGCTGTCAATGACCAGTGATTTTGCCATCAGCCCACAGAAAGAGAAAAGCCCGGTCTGGGCGTCAAAAATAAAACATGCCGCTACCGTAATCAGCAAATCCACCAAGAACAATGCCGTCCCTATATTTATCGTGCTATGCTTTTTCAATACCATTGCCACAATGTCCGTGCCGCCGCCGCTTGCCCCAATATTAAACAGGATTGCAGAGCTTAACGCCGGAAGCACAATGGCAAAGGCCAATTCCAGCACAGGTTCGCTGGTAAGGGGGCGCGGCATTGGGAAATATTTTTCTAACCCGCTCAAGCCAAGGGAAATCAACAAGCTTACATAAACGGTTTTTACCCCAAATTCTTTCCCAAAACACACAAACCCCACAACCAGCAAAGCCATATTGATCACAAAATTTATCGTCCCCGCACTTAGCGGGGTCACGGCGCTCAAAACAACCGCCATGCCTGTGACCCCTCCAAAGGAAAAATTATTCGGGAATTTAAAGAAATATACGCCTCCCACCAATAAAATAGCCGCAAGCGTAATCATGGTATATTCAAATAAGGTTATCTTAAAGTCTTTTTTCATCTCTTACTGTTCCCCGTCTGCCTCTAAATGCTTATTCTGCCCCTTCTCCTTCTGGATCCTTTTCTCCCTCTGAACCCTCTTCTCCATCGCCTTCCTCTGTTTCTCCTTCAACCTCTTCCCCATCCCCATAATATTCATCCTGGGAAACTTCTGTTACATCTGCATTTTCATAGAGCAAATCCAGAACTTTCTGGCGGACAATTTGGGTAATGATAGAGGTTTTCCCATAATCTTCTTCAAATTCCTCCATAGACCCATACTCATATTCATTTTCAATTTCATATTGTTCCATCAATGCTTTGGCTTCTTCCTGATAATTCTTATCGGTAATAATCAGCCCCTCTTTTTCTGCAATTGCCTGAGCTACCAGATATTCCTGCACCTGGGCTTCCGCCGCGTCCTTCACTGCGTCTTCTCCCATCTCTGCAATAAATTCGTCATATTCCATCCCCATCAGGGACGCATAGAACTGGTATCCGCCAACGGTTTCTTCATAATAAAAATCATACAGCCCTTGCGGGTACCCATTGACCTCGGCATTCTCCACCGCTTTCCCCAGAGCCTCTTCCCCGGCTGCAGAAATAGATTCTTCCTGTGAGGAAGCCATCAAGTCGCCCCTTATGTAATCCTCGTATTCTTCTGTTGTCTTATAAGCCGTGACCTCCGCCACAAGCTCGTCTGTATATTCCGGTACAACCACTTCGTTGATTTTATTGATTGTCACGGTAAATTCCGCCTGTTTCCCCGCCATCTCTGAGTCAAAATATTCTTCTGGGAATGTTACAGGGAACGTAACCGTCTCTCCAGTATTTTTGCCAACCAGGCTGTTCTCAAAGTCCTCCAAGAAATCGCCTGACCCCAGCACAAGGTCATAATCTGAGTCGCTCCCGCCGTCAAAGGCTTCCCCATCTACCACGCCGGTATAGTCAATGTTTACGCTGTCCCCTTCCTTAGCTGGACGGTCCTTAATCTCCTTGTATTCTGTATTCTCCTCTAACAATTCCTGAACCGCATATTCCACATCCTCTTCCAAAACCTCTGGTACTGGGTACTCTACAGATAAACCCTTGTACTCCCCAAGGGTGACATAATCCTCCACTTTGAAATCCAGTTCCCCTTCTTTTATCTGTTCCCCCTCGACCACATTCTCCTTCGCCGTCTTGTCCCCATTGTCTTTGCCACTTTTTTTATTATCTGCACATCCGCCAAGCGCCATGATCCCTGCCAGCATTAAAACTGCCAATACATATTTTCTTCTTTTCATCCTTATGTTCCCTCCAAATCAAATATTTTGCTGCAACAACGGTATTTTACCATATACACGTGAAAAAATCATGAAATTTCATTATTTTTCACTTATATGACCCTGAAAGAATTGCTATAGGGTCCAAGGCGCCAAAAGGGCGCGCCGCACCCGCTCTATGCCATAGATTGATGTGCAAATTGATTTTCCATAACACTCTATGGTATGGGCGCAGCGCCAAAGGTGCTTTTGGTGCCCTAAGCCCTATAGCTGGAAAAATCCCGCTTACGGGTTTCGCCGCAAGCGGGAGGCATATTTCTATTTGCTTTCCATACATTTTCCACAGTAAGGCGCAAGCTCCAACCGCACAAACCAGCCCTGCTCATGGTCGCATACTGGGCAGCTCTTAGGGGCTTGCATCCCTTCATAGACATAGCCACAGTTTAAGCACATCCACTTTGTCTCAATTTTGGAAATAAATAACTGATTTTCTTCCAAAAGCTTTGCAAACTCACCAAAACGGTCGCCATGGATTTTCTCAATCTCTGCAATCTTATGGAATTTCATTGCAGCCTGGCCAAAGCCCTCTTCCTGAGCCTTGTCCCCAAAATGCTTGTACACATCGTCATGCTCTTCATATTCATTATGCTGAGCCATTTTCAAAAGTTCTGACATATTTGGGCTTAAATCCACTGGATAAGTCCCGTCAATTGCAATCGTTTCCCCAGCAAGCTCCTTTAACTGGTTATAAAACACCTCTGCATGTTCTTTCTCCTGGTCTGCCGTAAACCGGAACACGTTTTCCAACACATACAGCCCTTGTTGATGGGCCTGCCCTGCTGCAAAAGTATAACGGTTCCTTGCCTGGCTCTCCCCTGCAAATGCACGCATTAAATTTTTCATTGTCTCGCTCTGCTTAAAATCCGTTGCCATAATCGTCTCCTGCCTTTCTTTGCATCATGAAATTATTTACAAAGGCAGTATGTGCAGATATGGTAATTTTATGCAGTGATTTCGCCTTTAGGCTCAAACCCATGGATCCAATCTGCTTTTAGGTAATAAATCAAGAAAAAGATGGAGCTAAGGCTCCAAGTCAGGGGATATGCCCAAAATACCGTACGGATAACCGGGACAATTCTCACGGCAATTGTAATGTAGGAAATCCGAACGACGCACCAAAACGCCAGCATAACCACCATTGGGACCATAGATTTCCCCGCCCCACGGAAAATACCCGCCAGGCAATGGGAAAATGCCAGCAAGAAATAAAACAACGTAACCGTCCTAGCCTGCGTCGTCCCATATAAAATAACCTCTGGATTGCTGTCGAACGCGCCAATCAGGCTGGGAATAAATATGTAAATGCAAATCCCAACAATCTCCGCCGTTATAATACAGCAGAAAATCCCAAACCTTGCGCCTTTCTTCACACGCCCATACTCTTTTGCGCCTAAATTCTGGCTGATGAAAGTCGTCATGGAAAGGGCAAAACAGGTAATTGGCAGGAATCCAAACCCTTCTATCTTAGAATAAGCCCCGCAGCCTGCAACTGCCGTCATGCCAAATACATTGATATTAGACTGCACCACCACATTTGCCAGGGCTATAATGGAATTTTGCACCCCCGCCGGCAGCCCATTGGAAATAACCTGGCGCATCATATTCCCGTCAAACCGAATTTTCCTAAGCTCAATCCGGTATTCCTCATTTGTCCGCATCAGGCGCCATAGGCACAGCAGCGCGCTTGCAAACTGCGAGAGGATGGTCGCAAGGGCGGCCGCCCCTACCCCCATGCCAAACACTGCAATAAACAATAAATCCAGCAGCACATTGGTAATGGAAGAAATAATCAAATAGATCAACGGATGCTTGCTATCGCCTACCGACTGCAGGATCCCCACAAAAACATTGTACATAACAAAGCCCAAAGAGCCTGCAAAATATATCCTGAAATATAATACAGATTTAGGGAACACCGTCTCCGGCGTCCCCATCCAGATTAAAATCTGCGGGGTGGCCATGACCCCCGCCACTGTAAGGGCAACCCCCGCCGCCAAACCAAATGCAACTAAGGTATGGACAGCCAGGGAAACTTCCTGTGTACTCCTTGCGCCGTAATAGCGGGCAATGACCACGCCGGCCCCCATGGCTATGCCGCTGAAAAAACCTACCATCAAAAAGATTAAGTTACCGGATGAACTGACCGCCGCCAAAGCGTCGCTGCCGACAAAATTACCTACAATCAGCGAATCCGCCGTATTATAGAGCTGCTGAAACAAATTACCAAAAAAAATTGGGACGGCAAAGGCGATAATTTTTTTCCAAATTACGCCCTCTGTCATCAGCGTTGTTGGTTTTTTATCCTGCATACCACAAATGCGCCCCCTGCGCAAAATAATCTGAAACCATATCTCCCTATATGGTTATGACAATTGTATCTTACAGGAACCCCTCATTTTCAATGGGCATTCGTAGGAGCTTTCCGCCCCATTGGTGGATATATAGGAAATCGGGCATTTCCGGCAATCCTCCGGCTGGAACTCTGGCAAAACCTCAAATTCCAGCGTAGCTTTCCGCTTCCCATTTGGAGCCTCTTTCTTATTAATGTTCTTCCAGCTTAAAATCTGGCTGCACCCCCCGCATTTGTCCATGCCCATTGACACCATCCTGCCACAGGTAGGGCAAGAATAGTACATCTGGTTCATAGACCCTTTTTGTTCCACAACCTCCGCTGGGAACTGCCTGATTAATTGTGCTTTGATATCATCGCTGTGCATGTTTTTCCTCCTCTTTTCCATAACCTGTTGATTTGATAAACCAGCATCTTATCATAACGTAACTATAGCACATTTTCCAGCAAAGTCAAATACCCCATGGCAAGTTAATGGGGCGCGGCCAAATTTCTTCTTAGCAGGCGCGCCACAAAAGAAAGGCTATTAAATAGATTTCACATGTTGCTGGCAGCAAAGGAAACAATAACATTTATTCCAGATAACCCAAAAATATGTTTCCAGCGCCCTCAAACATTGTATTGCTGTCCTGCCGCCCCATCTTACGCACCACATTAAGGTCTGGGTCATACAGCAGCGTATTGTGTTCATCGTAGCCCACAATTAAGACAGCCTCCGTATTCACCATGGCAAATACTGGCGTACCCAGATTCACATAATATAATACCTGCTCCACGCTGCATCCAGTCAGGTCGATTACTTTCTGCCCCTTTAATGCCTCAGTCAAAATTTGTTTCGGCGTTTCGCCTTGGGAGATTAAATCGTCCACATCTATATTTATTTCCTCTGCCTGCAAAAGGTAGGTCAGGCAGCGCGCCGCAGAGTTCCCGCTTACCCCTGAGACGTCTATTGTGCCAGCGCCAATCATTGGCTGCACGCTTTTGCGCCCACGCTTCCACACATATTTCTGCTCCTGCCCAATTACAACTCCCATATGCTGGTCTGCGGAAACAATGGCCTCTGTCAGGGATGCGGTGGACAAAACAATCCTTCCGCCGCTGTAAACAAAATAATTTTCCTGTTGCCTGCCTGTATCTAATTTAAGCGTCCGGCTCTCTTTCACGGCAAGCTCCTGCGGAACCACGACCTGCAGCTTTTGCACTGTCTCCCCTGGCTCAGTCCCCAGGACAATCTGCACCTGGCTCTGCTTCTGTTCAGACTGGGAAGTTTCAATTGATATCTTTCTTGAAGACTCCAACTGCTGGTTCTTAATTGTGTCCTGCTCTGCATTGACAAAGCCATTCTCAGACCTAACTACCCTGTCAAGAAAGATTGTGTCATGCTCTACATAAGCCTTTGAGATATAAAACCCTCCTTTTTGGTATTCTTTGACTACCTTAGAATCCTTATCCACAATGGCGACCTTATACATTGGGAACCTCGCGTTCCCCGCTATATCTGCAGCCACATCCTCCGGCCTTGCAGCCCCATAGACAAAATCACTTTCCACAAACCCAATTGGCTTTAAATATGCCCCCTGGCTGCTTCTAACTTCACGCGTCTCCTCCCCTTCCAGGTCCATAATCTTCAAAACCTCTGTCCTGTCCTTGTCCTGCCCATCCTGCCATGCAATATACCTGCCATCTTCTGACACAGCATAGTTCCCAGGTTTCAGCCCCTCCATAACCTGCTTTGCCTCCTTGTCATACAAATCTATCTGATAGAGGGTGTCCTGCGCCAAAAGGTAGAAAATATTCCCGTCGCTCACATAGAACAATTTGCCCCATTCTGCCTTCAGCGCCTCATAAGATTTATCAAATGGGATAAACAATTCTTCCTCAATGGTGTTCCCCACGCTGTCATAATGGAATACGCTAATCCCTGTCTCCCCTTCATGCTTCCCGCGGTTCATATACCCATACACCACAAAGTCCATGCTCCCCGTCTCGTCTACCTTCATAATTTCTATTTGATGCTGAGGGTTATTTTCCCTGTCAGAAACCCCCTCTGGATTGCGGAAGGTATATATCTGGGATAGCTTGTGGCTGCCGCTGTTATAGCTCCAAAGCTCCCCTTCCTGGACAAAGGCTATGATATTCCCCTGCTCATTTGCCGTGAAGTCCACATCCAAAGACCGTATTCCAAGCATCAGCCTGCCATTGTCCACAATCCCATTTTCCCCACGGAAAATCTGGTTCATGGTACGTTCATAATTTAGGAGGTACATACGCCCAATCGCCTGGTCATAGCGCACACGGTAATACTCCTCCACATTATAATACTCCACTTCCCCATATTCCCCAGTGGAAGTCAGGACATACTGAAGGAGGACGGTATTATAAGAACTTCCCATTTCCTTAATCGACGGGACTGGGACCTCTAAGCGTTCCCCTTTAAAATCTGCCCAACTCACCTGGCGAAGGCTGGAATGGATTGTCACCTTCTGAAGGGTGGTATTGTCCCCTAGGTTATCTGGTTCCAGATACGTGGCAAGGCTGTCTGATTTTTCTTTGTCAAAGGTCTGCTCATGGAAATTTTTCACAAACTCCAGGGATTCCTTGATGAAATAATCCGATGCCCTGGCAATCCTGGTATAATAATACGCCTGTTTCCCGGAATAGTGGACGGTAAGCACCAACACATACTCTGTCTCCTCTTCCAGGATATTCTGGAACTGCAATGTAAACCCAGCTTCCCCATTCTTCTGGGAAAACTTGCCCACTGTCCCATTTTCAACTAACCGTTCCATATCCATGGAGCGGACTTCATACTCTACTTCTTCTATTTGGTTTTGGTAAGTTTTCACCACAACCGGCAAAGACAAGTCTTGCTCCAGAGGGGTTATGGTGTCCCGCATCCCCATCCCGTCCATCTCAGAAGAATATCCGTACAGCGCATTAATTCTTGTATCCCCCTGCTGCAAATACACCACTGGAAGGGTGGCAGGGCGCATTTCCAACGTCATATCCACGCTGCCCTGATGGTCAAACAGCCCCATAGCCGCGACCGTCAACACAAAAACTCCCAGCAACACAACGATTTTGATTAAGCCTTTACGCATCGCGTCCCTCTCCCTTTCCATCCTGCAGCACTGCAAGCATTGGCGTTACGTGCAAAAATTCCATTACCTTGCGATATCCCCCGCTGCCTGTTGCAGTCCCTTTTTTTACTGCCCGGATTAATATATTTTTGGGTGTATGCTCCATATCAATAAACTCCAAAATTTGCACCTGGTACCCCTTATTCTCCAAAATCTGGGCCCGCAGGGCGTCCGTGACCAATGACGCCACCCGTTCTTTGATTAAGCCATATTTAAGCATTGGGGCCAAAAGTTCATTTTCTATTTGCTGGTTCAACTCATGCTGGCAGCACGGGACGGACAAAATTACCTTCGCGCCCCAGTTGATTGCCTTATCCAGCGCATAGTCCGTGGCAGTGTCACAGGCATGGAGGGTAACTACCATGTCTACCTGCTCCACGCCTTTGTACCCTGCAATATCGCCGACATAAAAGTCCAGCCCTTCGTACCCATATTCGCCTGCAAGCCTGCTGCACTCTGCAATCACATCCTCTTTCAAATCCAAACCAATAATATGCACCTGATATCCCTTTAACTCCTTAAGGTAATGGTACATGGCAAAGGTAAGGTAGGATTTCCCGCATCCAAAATCCAGTATTGTAACCTCCCTGTCCTTAGGGAGCTGGGGCAGGATATCCTCAATAAACTCCAGGAACCGGTTGATTTGGCGGAATTTATCATACTTTGCCTTTATAATTTTCCCTTCCTTGGACTGCACGCCCAAGTCCACCAAAAACCCCACTTTTTTCCCTGGGTCAAGGATATAATTCTTTTTTCTATTATGGGATAAATCCGCTTCTTTTACACAGGCGTCACATGGTTTTTCCTTAATATGGGCCTTGCCTTTCTTACTTACCAGCACGATAGCATGTCCCAGCCAGGAAGAAATCTCAAGTTGGCGGTAACGCCCCATCCATTCCAGCACTTCTTTCTCTGCCTCCTCATTGGGCAAGTTCCTGTGGAACACCTTTTTTTCTTGGTAAATCGCTGCCTGGAAAATCAGGCGCCCCTTAATCAGCACTGGGCGAATGGTAATTTTGGCCGCTGCCCCGCGGCTCCTTGGGCTGCTGATAACCGCATGGATCAATTGCTCATTGAAATATTTATCCAAAAGCTGCTGTAACTCTTTCATAATGTAGGCCTTCCTTACATATTTGTCTGTTCCTGATACGATTACTCCGGCAGTTAAATATCTAAGATCTTTAACAGCCGGAGCAATGCAAACACAGCCGAAATGACTGTGGAATAATGGTTAGTTTATCATACTATTTCTATTTTCGCAACTAAAAACATATGGCTCCTTCGCGCCCACGGCAGGCGCCCCCCGTGTGGAGGGCATCCCACATGCGCCTTCGCGCCTTCGGGATGCCTGCGGCCCATTACCACCAACGGCGGCAACGTTTATGGCGGCATCTCCTCTGGTACATTTCATTGAATAACAGCACCTCAATTAGGTTTTGCAAGCCATTGTTCCCATGGGGTGGCGGTGGCGGCGGACCCCAGCCTGGCCTTGGCGGCGGTGGCGGCGGACCCCAGCCTGGCCTTGGCGGCGGTGGCGGCGGACCCCAGCCTGGCCTTGGCGGCCTTCCCTGTGTGACCAAGCTCCCCTCTAATGGAAGCTCCTCTGCTTGCATATCATCATCTTCTTTGTCTTTTGCAGCATATTGCCCTGGCTCGTATTGCTCTTGCTCATATTGCTCTGCTTCATATGGGCTTGCTTCAAACCCCTGAATGTTCATCTGCCCCCCAACGGCGCCATCGTAAATCCGGTTTACAATCTGCCGGAGCATAAGCTTATCTGGGTACTCGTCAAACATCAGGCTCCCATCATATTCCATTTTATCGCATTCCTCTTCCACCAATGCCTGGACTGCGCGCACTTCTTTGGGATACAAGTCTTTCATCTTCTGCATGTCTCTCTCATATTCCATTTCTTCCAGAAATACGTTTTGCATGGGATATGCCATATAAAAGGGCATTTTCGCCATATTGCGTTCTGGCATTCTGTAAAACATTTCCTGTTTATAATCCACTGCTTTACTCCCATTTTTTCTGTCTCTATACTATATGCCCTGTTTTTTGTTCTGCTACACCGAACCTTTTTCTTATTCTGCCGTATTTGACGTTCCTTTGCCACTCTGTTATACTGGATAAAGAAGCCATCATCACCGTTTCTTCGGAAAATTCTTACTGAAAGGAATATATTTATGGAACATACGCAAGCAATCCTTCTGATTAGTTTTGGAACCAGTTACTTGGGCAGCAAGGAAAAAACAATTGATAAAATAGCTGAAAAAATATCACAGGCCTTCCCCCACTGTAAGCTCTATCAGGCTTGGACCAGCAAAGTGATCATTAATATCTTAAAAAAGCGGGACAGCCTTTGCATCCCAACAGTGGAAGAGGCTATGGAACATATTATAGCAGACGGCGTAAAAAGCCTGGTTGTGCAGCCCACCCATTTAATCCATGGGCTGGAAAATGAGGTCATGGAAGAGACAGTCCGAAACTATGCGCCGCAGGATATGGACATCCGTTTTGGCACGCCGCTTTTGAGCAGCACCGAAGACCACAAAGCCGCCCTATATGCGGCCACCAGGGAATTCTCCAATCTGCCCAGCGAGGAAGCCTTGGTCTTTATGGGGCACGGGACGTCACACCATGCCAATTCTGTCTATGCGGCGTTAGACTATATGCTCAAGGATATGGGGTACCCTAACTTTTTTATGGGTACTGTAGAAGCCTACCCTGACCTGGATGCATTAATCCGCCAGGTATCAAAGACCCATGCAAAAAAAGTACACCTTGCGCCTTTTATGCTAGTAGCTGGAGACCATGCCAACAACGATATGGCCGGGGACAGCAGCGATTCTTGGAAATCCCAGTTTGAAGCGGCAGGGTATGAAGTGGAATGCCATCTAAAAGGGTTGGGGGAATGCCATGGAATCCAGAACCTTTATTTGGACCATTTAAAGGCGGCGCTCCTCCCATCATAACATGGGCTTTTAAACAGACATTGGGTGGGGTAACATTCCCCACCCAATTTTGATGTATCAGAAGCGGCCTTTTTACCAAACGCTTCCTGAAGCCTAACGGCTGGAATTTAATAGACAAATACTGCCACGCCAAACGCTGGCAATGGATATGCAAAGGAGAATGGGCGGTTATCGCATTCCTGTTTCACAGCTTTATATACAAGCGGCCGTTTCTCCCCTTCCCCGCCATATTTCTTTTCATCGCTGTTAAAAATCAGTTTATACTGTTTCTTCAGCGGCACGCCTACCCTGTAATCTTCCCGTGCTACCGGGGTAAAGTTGCAGACAAATAGCAGGTTATTTTTCCCTGTCTTACTTTTCCTGACAAAGCTGAAAATGCTTCGGAAATTATCATCCGCATTAATCCACTCAAAATTATCAAAGCTGGTGTCGGCTTCATACATAGCCGGGTATCTCCTGTAAATATGGAGCAGGTCTTTCACAAAAGTCTGCAATTGAAGATGCTCTGGCTCTGCCAGCAGGAACCAATCTAACTCCCGCTCTTCGCTCCACTCCCGAAGCTGCCCGAAGTCCTGCCCCATAAACAGCAGTTTCTTCCCAGGATGCCCAATCATAAACCCATACCCTGCTTTCAGGTTGGCAAACTTATCCAGGCCTTCCCCAGGCATTTTATTAATCATGGAACATTTCAAATGCACCACTTCATCATGGGACAACACCAGGATATAATTTTCACTGTGGTTATAACTCATGGCAAAAGTCATCCGGTTATGGTTATCCTTGCGGAAATATGGATCCAGCTTCATATAATCCAGGAAATCATGCATCCAGCCCATATTCCATTTATAGCTGAAATTCAACCCTTCCTCTTCCACTGTCCCAGTGACTTTTGGCCATGCTGTGGACTCCTCCGCAATCATGAATGCCCCTGGGTTCCTTCCCAAAATCAAGGTATTGATATGTTTGAAAAATTCTATTGCATCCAGGTTCTTATTGTCGCCGTATTTATTCGCAACCCACTGCCCGTCTTGTTTCCCATAATCCAGGTACAGCATAGACGCCACCGCGTCCACACGAAGCCCATCCACATGGTAATGCTCAATCCACATTAACGCGCTGCCAATTAAGAAATTCTTCACTTCATTCTTGCCATAGTCAAAGATTTTTGTACCCCAGTCAGGATGCTCGCCCTTCCTTGGGTCAGCGTACTCATATAGGCAGGTCCCGTCAAATTCTGCAAGCCCATGGGCATCCCGCGGGAAATGTGCTGGAACCCAGTCCAAAATTACGCCGATGCCATTTTTATGCAAGTGGTCAACCAAATATGCAAAGTCCTCTGGCTTGCCATACCGTGAGGTAGGAGCATAATAGCCTGTAACCTGATAGCCCCAGGAACCGTCAAACGGATATTCTGAGATTCCCATCAGCTCCACATGGGTATATCCCATTTCCTTTACATACTCCGCAAGCTTCACGGCAAATTCCCGGTAAGTGTAAAACCCTTCGTCCTCCCTGCCAGGATGGCGCATCCAAGAACCTGGATGCACTTCATAGATGGCCATTGGCTCCTCATGCACATCTTTGCATAACTTACGCTTCTCCATCCATCTGTTGTCCGTCCACTTAAAAGCGTCAATATCCGCTACTGCGGAGGCATTCCCTGGACGAAGCTCCGCATAATTTGCAAATGGGTCTGCTTTATAAAGTTTCCCGCCATCTTGCGTCTCAATATAGAATTTATAGAGGTCCCCTTCTTTCACCCCTGGAATGAAAAGTTCATAAATCCCCATAGGTTCCAGACGTTTCATCTCGTCTGCGTCTTCTTTCCAATCATTAAAGGTCCCAATCACAAATACTTTTTTTGCATTGGGCGCCCACACTGCAAAATATACTCCCTTCTCCCCTTTTTCGGTAATGGGGTGCGCCCCTAATTTCTTATAAATGTCATAATGTGTTGCCTGTCCAAAATAATACATATCCAAATCTGAAAAACGTTCCATAGCTTACACTCCTGTTTCTAATTTTTCATTTTATTCCTCAAAATCCTTTTCCCGCAAATACAGATACCCTTCTGGGCTGAACTTCTTTCCACCAAATAATTTTTTCAATCCACCTCTTTCCGCACTGCTGATAGCCAAATCTACAATCTCTTTTACCTCTGTCAACGTCGTGGCTTCATCCAGCTTCTGTATGTTGCTGATACGGTTATATAATGCTAATATCCCCATATCATCAATTTCACAATCTTGTTCCCTTGCATATGATTTCGCAAACTCCACTAGCTCATCACTGGTGAACACAGGTATTTTTATCCGCTCTGTAAATTTTTTTGCAAAATTTGCGTCCTGGCTTAACACTTTCTCAATCTGTTTCCTGGCATCTTCCAGGATAAACAGAAGCCCTTCTGTATTCTGCTCCATCAAAAGGGACAGCCTTGTTATTGTTTCTGGGGACATTTCCCCTGCCTTCTCTATAATTAAGTACCCTCCGGCAATCTTTTTCAAAAGCTGGCTTAAATCCTTCTGGTTCAAGGATTCCCCCATAATTTTCCCAACCTTAGGGGGATGCTTGGCGTCTGTATGGATTGCCTTAATGATATTTGTCGCCAATATGGTCTTGCCGCTCCCGCGGCCGCCCATAATCAATATGTTCCCGCTAGAGGATGTATTGTCCTTCCTCTTTTTGCGCTGGGTTCCCTCCAATACCTGGCAAAGCTGCTGCTCCATCCCAGTCACTGAGACGAAATAAGAAAAAATTTCCCTCTGCCCTTCCGTCAGCTTCCGAACTGGCTGCATTTCGGAACCCATCCCTATTTCTGGAACCACCATGCCTTCTTCCCACTCCATGCTTATTTCAGGGGTTGGCAATTCTTTGTCCCCATTTTGCCTGCCAGGGACGGCATGGCTTTCTTTCCTGCCCCCATCCATCGGCAACGGCTCCATTTTTACCGTTGGGATATAATTCTTCTCTTCTCTAGAAGCCTTCGCTGCCCGAAATGCAGATTCCAGGTAACTTTCCGCATCTTTTTTCTTGGGCTTAGGCGGCTTCTTTGCATATTCCAGCAGCGGGATCTCCTGCTCTGGCTGAGGCGCTGCTTTTGATTTGGAAAACGGCCTCTTAGGGAATCTTGCCTTCCTTGGAATCTCTGGCAAAGCCTGTGTGTCTCCACTGAGGGCCCCCGGCCTTTTCTGGGAACCTCTTGGCAATCCTCCCGTCCCTTCCTGCAAAGCGCCTGGTTTCTCCTGTAAAGCTTCTGGCAAAACTTCCGGCTTTTCTTGTAAAGGCTCACGATAAGCCCCTAACCCTTCTGGTGAAGGCTTCGCCAACCCTGGAGGTCCTTCTGGCACAACCTTTGACCCTCTTTGTGGGGGCTTGGGCAACCCTGCTGGTTCCTCCGGCACAGCCTTTGGCCTTTTTTGCGGAGGTTTGGGCAACCCTGCTGGTTCCTCCGGCACAGCCTTTGGCCTTTTTTGCGGAGGTTTGGGCAACCCTGCTGGTTCCTCTGGCACAGCCTTTGGCTCTTCCCCGGAAGTTTTTGGCAAGTCCGCTAACCCTTCTGGTACAACCTCTGCTTCCTCTGGCACAGCCTTTGGCTCTTCCCCGGAAGTTTTTGGCAAGTCCGCTAACCCTTCTGGTACAACCTCTGTTTCCTCCGGTAAGGCTTCGGTTCCTTCCCACGAAGCTTCTATCTCCTCCGGCAAGGCTTCGGTTCCTTCCCATGAAGCTTCTATCTCCTCCGGCAAGGCTTCGGTTCCTTCCCACGAAGCTTCTATCTCCTCTGGCAAGGCTTCGCTTCCTTCCCACGAAGCTTCTATCTCCTCCGGCAAGGCTTCGGTTCCTTCCCACGAAGCTTCTATCTCCTCCGGCAAGGCTTCGGTTCCTTCCCATGAAGCTTCTGCTTCCTCCGGCAAGGCTTGTGGAACTTCCCACGAAGCTTCTGCCTCCGCAGTGGAGCTATCCAGAATGGCATTTGAACCTTCCTGAGAAATTTCGGAAAGCCCCTCTGCGGCTTCTAAGCCGCCTTCCTGCCAAGCTCCTGGCTCTGCCGACGGGTCTGCCGGCAGGGCTTCTAACTCCTCCTGGGTAACCTCCTGGCCTTCTGGCTGCCCTTCTTCATTATAATATCCCCCGACACCTTCTGGCCCATAATATCCCTCTAGCTGCCCTTCTTCATTATAATATCCCCCTGTGCCTTCTGCCTCCCCTTCTTCCATATCATAATACCCTTCTGGTTCCCCTTCTTCCATATCATAATATCCTTCTGGCCCTTGCTGGCCTTCCATATTATAATACCCTTCTGGTTCCCTTTCTTCATTATTATAATACCCTTCTGTGCCTTCCTGGCCTTCTATGCCATAATACGCTTCCTGCCCTTCTATGCCATAATACGCTTCCTGCTCCCCTTCTTGCATGCCATAGTAGCCTTCTTGCCCTCCCTCTTCCATGCCATAGTAGCCCTCTGGTCCCCCTTCTTCTATGCCATATGTTCCTTCTAAGTCTGGTTCCCCATTATATTCCCCTTCCCCATTTTGCAAATAACGCTCTGCCAATAGTTCCTGGGGCGTAACCCCTGCATTTAACTTAGGGATAATCTGGTTTAGGCGTTCCATCAGCTCTTCCGCTTCCTGCAAAGCCCTTACTTTTGCAGACTCAAGCTTCCTTTGCTGCGCCATGGCCATTGCCACTTCCGCCGCATGCCTGGTCTTCTCCCAGGTTGCAAGCACATCATCTATGCTGATTTGCCCCATAACCTGCGGCTCCCTCCACTCGCCCCCTGGAACAGCAAAGCTTATCTGCCCATCCCAGTCCTCCGCCAACATTTCTTGGAAATCTGTCTGTAAAAAATCATCTATTTCTTCGTCTGTCTCTATATGCCCATACCGTTCTTCCTCTTCTTCTGGCTCCTCTTCCTGGGAAATCTGCAAATATGGGATCTCTTCCACAATCTTCTTAATATTGTCCATTGTGTCCGTCACTGTTTCCTTGGAATCCGCGTCTAAAATCTGCTGCATCCCTTTTGCAAGCTCTTCCTGTAAGTTTAAGGTGTTAAAGCGCCCGGAAGATGCGGTAAGGTCTGGTATTTTCACGGTGTCTTGAATAATCTGCCCAGATTCCATCATTTCTGTAGAATCTACCTCTGCCTCCTCTTCCTGATGGCTCTTAAACTCACGGTATTTCTCTTCTTGATATTTATCTAAAGGCTGGTAAAGCATTTTCAATTCCAATGCTTTCTCCACGCATTTGCCATCCCCAAACCAAAGCACCAACTCGTCGCATACTTCCACGCATCGGTCGCTGTTGCCGGCACGGTGGTACAAATAAGCAAGCTCAAATGCCCACTCTTCTGTATATTCCCGGCTCTTGAATTCTTCTAATATCGCTATTTGCTGCTCCAAAGACGCCCCTTCTATCCTGGCAATCTGGTAGCGAAGCACATATTTTAAATTATCATAAGGCGCAACTTCCAGAAATTCATCGTAATATTCCTTTGCCTCTTCTATCTTTCCCATCTTCAAGTTGACTAACGCAAGGCGGTAAATAATATTCCTGCCTACCGTCGCACGGTCATATGCCATAAGAAGTATGTCCCGGCTATTCTCATATTGTTTGTTCCTGTCATATATTTCCCCAACCATGCAAAGGGTTGCCGCACTCTTTACTTTTCTCCAATTTATGGTATCTGCTATCTCAGCCGCTGTCTTATAGTCCTTCTCCTCCACCAGATTTTTTAATTGTTCCAGCTTCAGTTTATATTCATATTTATCCAACCGTTTCACCTCAAAGTTATGTTAAAGGTATAAAACTCCTAATTATCAGCCTGTACCCCATAGTCTACCATATTTCACCTGTAAATGTCAAAAAAAATCCCGCAGGCGCGCCCAAATCCAATGGCGCCTGCGGAATTTCACAGCCATTATTTCCGTTTATTATTCTCTACCTTTTGTTTCTCCCTTTTGGGTTTCTGTTCTGGTTCCTTTTTTGGCTCGCTAACCAAAGTATTCGTCTCTAAATCCAGCTTCTTGGCATAAATATAGCTTCTGGTATCCCGGGGCAATTGCTTCCGTTTCAATATATAGTCCAAAATCCTCTTAATAATGTAGAAAATCACTGCAAAAACGGGAACGCCAATAATCATGCCTGGAATGCCAAACAAACCGCCAAACAGCAAGATGGCGAACACCACCCAGAAGGAGGAAAGCCCTGTGGAATCCCCAAGTATCTTTGGCCCTATAATATTCCCATCCACTTGCTGCAGCACCAGGATAAAGATGATAAAGTACAGCCCCTTCAACGGGCTTGCCAGCATAATCAATATGGCGCTTGGGATTGCCCCAAGGTAAGGCCCGAAAAATGGGATAACATTGGTCACCCCTACAATCACGCTGACCAAGACAGAATATGGCATTTTCATAAAATACAAACAGATAAAGCACAGAATGCCGATAATCAGCGAATCCAACATCTTCCCTGAGATAAAGCCGCCAAAAATCTCATTGCTCTTATGGACGGTATGAATAATCACATTTGCCTTTTTCCCGGAAAATAACGCATACACAACCTTCTTGCCCTGCCCAACAAAGGCCTCTTTGCTCATAAGCACATAAATGGAAATGATAATGCCGATTACCACGTTAAACACCATCTTCACGACAATAATCACCCCGGAAGTCAGCCCAGCGAGGATATTCTTGGACTGGGGCAAAAATTCTGTCTGCGCCCAGTCCTCAAAAATTTCTGTGCCTTTTGTCAGCGCCGTCTCAAGATAGCCTGAAATATTGCTGTCAGAGCTGACATAATCATTCAGCCACTCCATAAAGCTGTTGACCTGCCTGGGCAGGGTGCCAATCAGCCCATTAATGCTTCTATACAGTTCTGGGATTACCATTTGGAGCAAAACGCCAATAATCACTGCCACGAACAGCAGCGCGCCAGCCACGCTTATTCCGCGCACCAGCCGCTTTGCCTTCCATTTATTTTTAATTTTTTCCTGTGCCAATGGCATGAGGCAGCGTTCTTCAAAATTCACAATTGGAGTCACCAAATAGGCAAGCACTAACCCAATCGTAATGGGCTGCAAAATCAGGGACGTCTGGTCCATAAGCTGCGCAATCCCATGGTAACGGTATACCAGAAAGAAAAATAAAATACTGGCTGCAATTACCAAAAAAGACGTTAACCCCACTGCCAGGTACGGCCTAATATTCCAATTTGTTTTTCTATTATAGTTTTTCTTTTCCTGTTCTTCCAAAATAAGATTTCCTCTTTTCCCACGAACTGTTGTAACAAATTATCCTTTATAATAATTAATCAGGCATCCCTTTAAGATAATGGTGCGTTCATCCTCTGTCAGCTCCCCTATCCCTAAGGTAAATTCCTGTAACACGCCGTCCTTTGCCACATAAGCGGCAATCTGCGTTTTCTTTTCTTCCACCGCCTTGCGGATATCTGGGATAAAAATATAATCCCCATTTGTGAAAGGAAGTTCCCCTGCTGGGATTAAGAATGGCAGCATCCCCCAGTTAATCAGGTTGGAGCGGTAACGCTTTGTAGCATATTCATTGGCAATATTTGCCCATCCGCCTAATACTTTTTGGCAGGACGCCGCCTGCTCCCTGGCAGACCCATCCCCTGGCTTTACAGCAAAAATAGCGCTTCCAATTCCAAGGGCGCCTGGCTCCATCCCTTCCCCAAAGGTTAGTTCTGGGAAAGTTTTCTGGATTGCACCCATCACCGGGCGCAATTCTTCCAGCGCGTCTACCGGGCATTCCCCAGCCTCCAGCGCTTTTTGGGCTTTTTGTATTTCTTTGGCGCGCCCTACATATGCCGGGTCTTTCCTGGATAAAGTAAACTCAGCAAGCCCCAGCGGGTTAGAACGGTAAGAAGAAGTCTCCCCGGAAGGGATCAATTCATCCGTTGTCGTTACTGGGTCATGGATTTCTGAAACTACCTTCAGCACCATATGTTCTGGCAGCCCGCTCATTTTGGGCCAATCCTTAATATTCGGGCCAAATTTCACTTCCTGTGATGGGTCTGCCACGCCTTTGCTGTCAAACACACGGTTTGCATAGATTTGGCTGTCAAAATAGTATTTCGGGTTGGAATAAGCCACATCCATCTCTGTTGCCGGGGTCAAATACCCCTTATTTGCCGCCGTAGCCGCAATAGAACGGGCGTCCATCAATGCCACAGAAGCTATCTGCCCGCTCTGCAGCTTGCTTCCCTCACGGTTAGGGAAATTCCTGGTTGAATGGCGGATAGAAAAGCCGTTATTGCCAGGCGTGTCCCCCGCCCCAAAACATGGGCCGCAAAAAGCTGTCTTTAAAACCGCGCCTGCCGCCATCAAGGACGCCGCCGCGCCATTTTTCACAAGTTCCATATAAATCGGCATACTTGCCGGATATACGCTTAACGTGAATTCATCAGAGCCAATGCTCGCGCCTTTTAAAATGTCCGCCGCCGCACAGATATTTTCAAATCCACCGCCGGCGCATCCCGCAATAATCCCCTGATCCACATAGAGCCTGCCGCCTCTCACTTTATCCTTCAAGGTGAATTCCACCGCCCCGTCCAGGCTTACCTGAGCCTTCTTCTCACAGTCTTCCAAAATATCCATCAAATTGGCGTTTAATTCCTCAATTGTATACGTATTGCTTGGATGGAACGGCATAGCCACCATTGGCTTAACCTTGCTTAAGTCCACCTCTATCATTCCGTCATAATAAGCTACCTGCCCAGGGTTCAATTCTTTAAATTCCTCTGCCCTGCCATGTGTTTCATAGAATTCCCGTATAGCGCTGTCTGTCCGCCAAATTGAGGACAGGCAGGTGGTCTCTGTCGTCATAACGTCAATGCCAATCCGAAAATCCGCGCTTAAGCTTGACACCCCTGGCCCTACAAATTCCATCACTTTATTATTCACATAGCCATTGGCAAACACTTTGCCAATAATTGCCAAAGCCACGTCCTGCGGCCCAACGCCCCGTTCTGGCTTCCCAGTCAGGTAAACGCCAACCACCTGCGGCATATTGATGTCATAAGTCTTGTTCAATAGCTGCTTTACCAGCTCAGGGCCGCCTTCCCCCATTGCCATAGTGCCTAAAGCCCCATAGCGGGTATGGGAATCGGAACCTAAAATCATCTTGCCGCCGCCTGCAAGCATTTCCCTTGCATACTGGTGGATCACCGCCTGGTGGGGCGGAACATAAACCCCGCCATATTTTTTCGCGCAGCTCAACCCAAACATGTGGTCGTCTTCATTAATAGTCCCACCCACTGCACATAGGGAATTATGGCAGTTTGTCAGCACATAGGGGACTGGGAACTTCTCCAGCCCAGACGCCCTTGCGGTCTGGATAATGCCCACAAATGTAATGTCGTGGGAAGTCAGCTTGTCAAATTTAATTTTGAGCTTATCCATATTCCCAGATGTATTATGGCTTGCTAAAATTCCATATGCGATTGTATTTTTTGCCGCCTCTTTTTGGGAGACGGCCGCCCCTGTTTCTTTTAAAACCGCATCGGCTTCCTGTCCATCGCAGTCAACCAGTGTCGTGCCATTTATCAAATAAACGCCGCCTTCGTGTAATGTAACCATGTAATTCCCTCCTGAATTTCCTACTAAATTCTGCCTAAATCGCAGGCTTTTATCCTTAATACATAAATTCTTTTATTTTGCGGTGCAGAAACTTCATCTCAATCGGTTTGGTAAGGTATGCGTCCAGCCCAACCCCCTGGGCGCTTCGGATATCTTCTGGAGAAGCGTTTGCCGTCAACGCCATAATTGGGATTGTGCCTGCATCCTCCCGGTTCAGCCTGCGGATTTGCCTTGTGGCTGTCAGCCCATCCATCACTGGCATACGGATATCCATTAACACCAGCCGGTACCAGCCCGGTTGGGAATCCTTAAATTTCTCCAATGCCACCTGCCCATTTTCTGCCACGTCCACATCCAGGTTCCAGCTTTCTAAAAACGTCTGCACAATCTCAAGGTTAATCTCATTATCCTCAACTACCAGGACATGCTCCCCCTGAAACCCTTCTAAAACGTCCGGCTCCTCTTCCTCCATGCCTTCAAGCGCATTAGGGACCAAAAATGGCAATTCCACAAAAAAGGTGGTGCCTTCCCCCTGCCTGCTTTCAAACTGGATTGTACCGCCCATCAGCTCTACCAAATTCCTGGTAATGGAAAGCCCTAAGCCGCTGCCTTCAAACACCCTGCCTTCTGTGGAGCTTTCCTGTTCAAAAGGCTCAAACAGGACCTTTTGGAATTCTTCACTCATCCCAACCCCATTGTCTTTGACTTTCAGCGCAAGGGACGCTTTCCCATCTTTCACTTCTGACTGTGACGCCTCTAGGGAAACTTCGCCTCCCTCTCCTGTATACTGAATGGCATTGCTTAACAGGTTCAATAAAATCTGGTTCAGCCGCAGCTCATCCCCAATAAATGTCTCTGACACCCGCCCTTCTATGGAAATATGCAGGTTCAGCTTCTTTTGCTCAGCCTCTAAGGCCAAAATTGCCGCAATCCCCTGCACCATGCTGCGGAAATTAAATTCCTTCTCCGTAAGCGCAAGCCTCCCGCCTTCGATAATGGACATATCCAAAATATCGCTGACCATAGACAGCAAAAACCTGGTCGAAACCCTGATTTTGCTCAGGCATTCCTTTACTTTCCCAGGGTTTTGCAAATTGGAGGAAGCAATCTCCGACATCCCCATAATTGCATTAATCGGAGTCCGCAAGTCATGGGACATCCTTGAAATAAAGTCTGACTTCGCCTGGTTCGCCCTTTTCGCCATAGCCAAGGCTTCCTGCGTGCGCATCTGCATCCGTTTGCGTTTATCAATATTCCGGCTTAGGGAAATCTGTATCACATCCTGGCTGTAAGGATTCTGGATGCGAATAACATGGGTGTCCGTCCAATGGTACGCCCCGTCGTCCCCCATCTGCAAATGCTCCATATATCTGGAAACTTCCCCTGTCCCATAGAAGTCCAGCAAACTTTCCCGGTTAAAGTTTTTCAAAAATGCTTCCCGGTAATCTGGGTGTATGCTTGTTGCACCAACTTCTACCAACTCATCAAAATTACCAGACCCCGGCGCGCAGTGGCTGTCGAAATCTGCATATTCCACCATAAAATAGGTGTTTTTCGTCAGGTTTACAGAAATTACCATCGTATAAATCTGTGACACCGCAATCTGCATCTGCGCCCTGCCAAGCTCCCGCTCCTGGTCCACTTCATGGAATGTATGGCCGCTGACTGACACTAAATAAGCAGGAGTCTTTTCTTCCCACATTATCTTAATGGCTGACATGTCCACAAATTTCCCAAAAGGCACGTCATAGCTGGTCATATAACCGTTTTTATTGTCCCCCATACTGCAGGCAGGGCAATTCTTATGGTCACAGTTCCAGACTTCCTCACAGATATCCCCCACCTGAATGGAAGGCTTAACCTTCTTAATCCTCTCATTCACATACAATATTCGATGGCTGTCTTGTGCGACAACAAAAATAGAGGTTCCCGTTATATTATCCAACACCCTCTTTATCTGGCTCATTTCTCCCATAGCAACCTCCAACGCGTGTTCCCAAAATGGGATACTGCATCTTCTTCTATCCTATGCTTCTATTATAGAGCCTTTTTAAGGTTACTGCAATACAAATTTCTGCGCAGCCACAGTTTAAATTTCCTCTTTTCCATGCGGCAGGCTATAAACCTGCGGCTCCTGCTTAAAACAAACGGTAGCCTTAAACAAATCCCCATCCAAGTAAATTTCAAAGTCGCCGCCCATTAAGGAAGTCAGGTTCTTAGCGATGGACAGCCCAAGCCCGCTGCCTTCCGTGCTTCTGGAAATATCGCCCCGTATAAACCGTTCTGTCAATTCATCCGCCTGGATATTCAGTGCATTTTCTGAAATATTTTTAATGGAGAAGCAGACCCGTTCCCCATCCGCCTCCATATCCACATAAACCCGCGTATGCTCCATAGCATACTTCGCCACATTATTGTATAGGTTTTCCAATACCCGCCAGATTCGCCTGCCATCCGCCATTATCACCACTGGCTCTCTGGGCAGCTTCGTGATAACCGTAAGGTTCCTGTCCTCAAATTTCTCAATAAACTCGCCGCCAGTCTGATAGACCAGCTCCACCAGATTAATGCGCTCCATTTCCAGCTTCACATTCCCTGAACTTACTTTAGAAGCCTCCACTAAGTCTTCAGTCAACTGCTTAAGCCTTTGGGATTTACTGTCAAGCACAGCAATATAATTCTGCACCCTTTCATTCGGCAGCTCTTCCCGTTTCAACAGGTCCACATAATTGATAATAGACGTCAGGGGGGTCTTAATGTCATGGGACACATTGGTAATTAAGTCCGTCTTTAAATGCTCGCTCTTCATGCTGTCGTCCACTGCATGGAACAGCCCGTCCCCAATGGCATTGACAGCTTCCGCAAGCCGCCTGTTGTCCCCCTTTAACTCTTCCACTGCAATCTTATATTCCAGGTCGCCGCCGGAAATCTTCTTTATCCCATCCAGGACCTTGTTGCGCTGAACGCCCTCCCGCACAATGAAAATCCCTTCCACACTGCAAAGCAATAGGAACCCAAAAGTCCCCACTACCATCACGCCTTCATCGTACACATTTGCCAACATGCCAGACATAATGACAAAACATGCCGCAAGGTGCAGCGCAAACCAAACCATCATTTTAGAAGAGCATTTCCGGCTGGCAAACGCCATGCCAATCCCCCTTACAAGCCAGCAAAGAAGGCTTCCGCTCCATAAAACCCCCGCACGTATCCTACGCACAAAACTGAGGTAAAATATCAACAGGAAAGCCGTGGTAAAAAAAGACAGCACGCCAGACATAATCAATAATCCAGCCAGTTCCTCGCCCCCAAACCGGAAGAACATTTCCCCAACCATCACAAAACCTGCAATCCCCTCTATAACTACCATAAGGTATAAGAGTTCTGTGGGGATGCGGTCAAACAAGTTCAAAAAAACCTGTTCTTCCCCATCCCGCTTCCCAGCCGCCATGCTCAGGTAAATAAGGCAAATCAGGCAAATGCACAGGCTGACCGCCACGCCCATTATGCTAATGTAAATCCATGGGCGCATTTTGCCATATTCCTGCTTTGCCTGCCAAAAAGCGTCTTCATTTGGGTACTTCGTGTCCAAACTGATAAAAAAGACATTCCCTTTCCCGCCATATTTCGGTTCCAGCCTGCTATAAAATGCGTCTTCCATCCCTTTTACATTCGTCTGCAGGCGGATGTCATTTTCCTGGTAATAGACATACTTGCCCTGTTCCTCCCCATATTCTGCAAACTGCATATTGATTGGGCCTTCCATATTTGTATAGATGGCGTCTTCCTTCCCGCGGCTCACCCAATAACGGATATTCGTCCCATTTTCAGCAAGGTTATATAAATTCAGGCATCTTTTATAATGGTTGACTTCTTCCCCGATATTATCCAAGGTATACTCCAATGCAGCATATGCGTTAAGCATCTGCTCCATGCTATAATTCCCTCTCATAAAATTTTCCCAAATCCCAATGTCCCCACGGGGGAAATAATCTTCATCCACAAAATCATACAAAGCGGAATTCTCTATATATAACATATCCAGGCTTTCTAAAAGCAACGTCAGTTCCTTCTCTTTTAAGCCATACAATTCCCCATTAATAACTTTTTGGATAACCCCTTCTAACTTTTCCGGCTTATCTGCCTGTATGGAAACAGAGCCTTCCCCGGTATCAGCCTCCCCCTCCAGCTCTTCCTGTGGGACAGCGTCAGCAAGCGCCACGCCCCCTTCGATATACTTGTGTTCCATATTAGTTCCAGAAACACTATAAGAACCTCCATAAATATGCTCCACTTCCGAAATAATATGGTTCTGCAGCTCTGCAGTCAGTTCGGAAAAACTGGAAATATTTTTTTCTTCACTTAAAACGGAATTCCCGTTTTTTAAGATGCTCCGCTCCTGGACAAGCCCCTGCTCTAAGGAAAGCCCCGAATTAAATTCATAACTGGACCTACTGTAACCTCTTGACCATTCCGACAAATCTCCCAAGGAATACCGAATGGCATTCCCGTCTGTCCCCTTTCTCCCCGTCATTTTCCCTGCAATTTCATGGTTCTCATAATAGTTCCAGATATCTACCTCTTTTTCACTGTCATAGCTTCCATTTGTTTCAAATTTCTTACGCAAGCCAATGAAATGCAAGATTTCCTCCGCGGTATCCTGAAACTTTGAGGAAAAGTAGCTGGAAGATTCAAAAGATTTGTTCTTCAAGTCCCCAAAATCCAGAATATCCTTCTGGAACAGCACTACCAGAATAATGATGGACAACGCAAGCGTTACGGAAAACACCTGCTGCGCCGTAATTGCAATTGCTTTCAGACCGGCAGAATATCGAATTTTAGCCACTTCACCACCACTTTCATTAAACCTGTCACTATTTCGCCTTCTCTATTTTATAGCCCACGCCCCAGACTACTTTCAAATACCTTGGCTCTTTGGGATTAATTTCAATTTTCTCCCTGATATGGCGGATATGCACCGCAACCGTGTTGTCCGCCCCTATGGCGTCCTCGTTCCAAATGCTCTCATAAATCTGGTTAATGGAAAAAACTTTCCCTTGGTTCTTTACCAAAAGCAAAAGGATATTATATTCAATCGGGGTAAGCTTCACCGGCTCATCATCCACAACCACTTCCTTTAAGTCGTCATTTATCACAAGCCCCCCTACCTGATACACCCGTTTGCTGCTCTCCGCCGCGTTCCCAAGCTGAGTATAGCGCCTGAGCTGGGACTTCACCCTTGCCACAAGCTCCAGCGGGTTAAAGGGCTTTGTCACATAGTCGTCCGCCCCTATGTTAAGTCCCAATATCTTGTCTGCGTCTTCGGATTTCGCCGACAGGATAATAATGGGAATGCTGCTGTCTTCCCTGATTTTCAATGTGGCGCGGATGCCGTCAAGCCTTGGCATCATAACATCAATAATCAATAGATGCACTTCCCGTTCCTTTAAAATCTGCAATGCCTGTTCCCCGTCATAGGCTTTTAAGATACAATAGCCTTCCTGCTGCAAATAAATCTCTATGGCATCCACAATCTCTTTATCATCGTCGCATACCAAAATACTTTTCATTTCCTTCACCTCTCTTATTGTCACTGACTGTTCCATTATAACTTGTGCCAAGCCATATGGCAATATTTCAGAGGGAACCTAGGGCATGGTATAGATTTTGTATGTATTATAATTGTTGATTGTTAAATTATTGCTGGGAATTTTATTAAGATTTTTTGAATTTAATTTGATGTGCTGTGTGACAGCCAAAGACCGCATTCTAAAAGGGGCTGTTTGTTTTTTAACAGCCCCTGTTCAAAAATACGCTATAGGATAATAAAATCATTTCCAATATGCATCCCTTCTATCTGCCGCTTTATGTCCTCACTGTTAAGCATAGAGCAAATAAGGGCGACTGCATCACTGCCTGCCAAAAATTCAGGCGCATACACGGGTATCCCATAGATTTCCCGCCCCTGTTTGATTTTGTTATTGTCTATAAACCCTACGATTTGGCAGTCCATTAGGCTTGTGGAGGCTGCAAGCGCCATCATATAAGAGCCAGTCCCCCAAATCACAACTTCCTTTTGGCTTCTCTTTAACCCCTCAATAATTTGAGCCGCCCTGCCTGCATGGCCTTGCCGCGCATCGAAATATCCGCACACCGCTTCTTTGGTTTTGTAATCCTTCTGCAGCTCCCCTGGCGCATCCGTATTTTTATAACAATGAATTAAATCTTCCCCTTCCCTTTTTTGGCATACTTTGCACATCCCGTACCTGCCCATCAAATTATCCAATGAGGTTTCAGAAAAATAATTAATATGCTCCAGGTTAAAGTAATTGGGGATTGCAATATTACTACTTTGCTTAATGCAGGAATAATCTGGGACGCTTACCATAAACACCCCGTCCTCTTTTAAAAATTCCTTTACATTCCCAATCCCTTTCCCAGGCTCTAACAAATGCTCCGCCACCTCAAATAAAAAAACACAGTCATATTTGTGCTTCTCTTCCTCGGGGACGGCAGAATAAATATTCCCCACCCTGGACTTTAAGCCAGCTTCTTTTAATTTCCTCACGCTTTCTGCGGATGGGTCTATCCCCATAACGTCCTGATAGCCATTCTCTTTCAGATCCGCTTCAAACCTGCCATTGCCAGCGCCAATGTTTAACATTACAGAATCTTTTTTGCAAAATTGCCCCAGAAGCCCTTCCACCATGCCATAACGCCCAGCATTGTCGTACTTACTGTCATCCCCATAAAAATTGCAATGGCTGTAATACCAGTCGTAGTCTTCCATAGAAGCATTTGTATCCGCATACACCATGCCGCATAATTTGCATGACGCCACATCGTAGGTTTCTGGCAGCCGGTAATTCCCTGGCGCCTTCATAGTAATCCTTTTTATAAAATCCGAATGCCCGCTTTCACATACTGGGCAGTTCCTTTGTCCCATAGCTTCCTCCATTTTACCTGTGTTTGCACATTCCAAGAACCGCGTCGCAAATCCGCCGCTGGTCCTCTTCCTTAAGCCCTCCATACAAGGGCAGGGTCAGCACCTGCCTGGAAACCTCTAAGGCTATCGGCGTTTCGTTTGCGTCAAACCTGCCCCTGTAGCATTCAAAGCTGCTAGTCAGCGGATAAAAATATTTTCTTGCATAAATCCCCTGTTCCCTAAGCTCTCTGCAAACATCATCACGGTTCGCGCCAAACTCCTTTTCTTTTATAAGGATTGGGAAATATGCATAATTCGGCTTAACCCCTTCCTGCTTTCTGTTAAGTTGGACGCCTTTCACCCCTTCTAACCGCCTGCGATAGTATTCTGACGCCTGCCTGCGCTGCTCCATCTCCCCTTTTACATGGCACAGGTTGCAGATGCCCATAGCCGCCTGAAACTCATTCATTTTGGCATTTGCGCCTATGCCGTCCACCACTTCCTCACTGCGAATCCCAAAATTTTTCAAGCGGTATAGCTTTAAGCCAAATTCCTCGTCCCTATAGCAGACAGCGCCGCCTTCTATTGTGTTGAACACCTTAGTTGCATGGAAGCTGAACATAGAAGCGTCGCCAAAATTCCCTACCCCAACGCCATGGTAAGTTTCCCCAAATGCATGGGCGGCGTCATAGATGACTTTCAGCCCATGTTTCCTGGCAATCCGCCCTATTTCCTCAATGTTGCACAAATTCCCATATACATGGACAGGCAGGACTGCTACCGTCTTATTTGTAACCAGCCTTTCTAGTTTCGATGCGTCCATGGTATAGCCCACTGGGTCGATGTCACAAAATACTGGCTCCAAATTATTCCTGACAATAGCATGGGTGGTGGATGCAAAAGTAAAAGGCGTTGTGATTACCTGACCCCCGGCTGGCAGAGCCAATGCCTGTAAGGCAAGCTCTAACGCCATATGCCCGTTGGACATTAAAGAAATATACGGCACCTTTAGGTATTCTGAAAGCTTCTTTTCCAGTTCCAGGTGTTTTTCCCCCATATTTGTCAGCCAATGGCTCTCCCACATCGGGCGGATCTCTTCTATGTATTCTTCCAAGGGCGGCAATAGCGACCTTGTGACATTAATCCTGTCTTCCATCTTCCCACTTCCTGTCTCCTGATGCTTACTTCCCGCTTCCTGCTTCCCTTTTTAAACTTATGCTCACATAAACTCTATTTCCATCCTGATCCAGGAAATATGCATTATCATAAGCATCAAATGTGGTTGCCCTCAGAAAATCTATCACCTCGCCATACGTAGCTGCCCTACCCAGGTCAATCTTGCATAATTTTTCAAAATCCGCCTTACTGTTTACATTCCCCTCCATTGGCATAGCCGACCTATTATAATTCCCCTCTAGCAGATTCGCCAAATACACCTCCAACATATCTGCCTCTTTCTGTTGTATTCGCTGGTAGACATCCCAAGAAGTATCATATGGCTGTATTTCTATATATTCCTGGCAAATCACAGGCCCATGGTCTAACTCACGGTCCATCTCATGGATTGTCACCCCGGCAGGCTTTTTATTCAAAATACTGAACACTTGAGGGAACCACCCTCTATTATAGGGATTATACCCAGGATGCACATTTATGCAGCGGTAACAGCCCACCAACTTTTCTGGAAACATCTGTTTGCAATGGAGCGATAAGAATACATGGTACTGGCGGTAAAAGCTATCCTCCATAGCTTTTAAATTTATTGGCTGAAAAGATTCACACCCCTTATACTTATTCTGGAAGGCCTTATTATTTTCAGAATAATAAAAATCAAACTGATAACCTGAATATTCAGCGCCTTCAATAATCCTTTTTAGTTTGCCATATAAAAATTCGTTATCTGTTATTACGCATATTTTTTTCATCCGCAACCTCCTATTATGGCAACCGCCTCCAATAAAGAACTGCAATCTCCCTTTCTCCCTTTCGCATCCTCCAGCAATAAAGTCCTACAGCCAGCATTTTTGCCTGCCAGGACATCATTCTCACTATCCCCTACCATCCAGGACTCCGACAAATCAATATTGTAGTCTTTGGCCGCGCGCAATAGCATCCCTGGGCTTGGTTTACGGCAATGGCATATTACCTTTAATTCCTCCACCTCCCCTTCAAACCCTTTGTCTGGATGGTGGGGGCAGTAATATACGGCGTCCAGGTAAGCTCCTTCCCTGCCAAGCAATGTCTCAAGCTTCTGATGGATTAACTCTAGCCCCTCTTCGGTAACCTCGCCCCGGGCAATCACTGGCTGGTTTGTTGCCACAATCGCCAGATAGCCGCTATGGTTAATTTCCCTTACCGCCTCCGCGGCGCCCTCAATCAGCTCTAACTCCTCCGGGCTGCGAAGGAACCCCACATGTTTATTCAATGTCCCGTCACGGTCCAAAAAAATTGCCTTCTGCTTATGGGAAAGGTTTTTAGAGCCAACCCTTCCCGCCCGGATGTCCGCCAACACTTCATAATACCGTTCTGGCGTACCCATGTCCTTTACATACTCAGGGGAATCATATACCATCAGGCCGCCCTCTGCGATCAATGGTTCCAAGACATCGCGGTCTAAATCCACCTTATGCAATTCTTGCAGCACTGGCAATTGCAAAATCTTCGGCGACAATAGATGCAGCCCTGCGTTCACACGGTTTTTGTACCATGTCCTGGCGTCTTCTTTGTGCAGCCACTTGGTAGCCCTTTTCTTAAAATCCGCATAAATAATGCCGCTGTCAAAGGGATGCCCGTTGGGGTGGGTAAAAATTGTGGCAAGCCCTGCGTTCTCCTTATGGTATCCCGCAAACCTTGCGATATCCACGTCAAAAATAATATCCCCATTCACCAGAAGAAAATCTTCTGTCATTTTCCCCCGCAAATAATGCAATGCCCCTGCCGTCCCTAACGGCTCTTTTTCCTCAATGTATTGGATGGAAACCCCAAAGGGTTCCCCTGTAACTGGCGACGCTTTACTCCCATCACCAAAATAGTCCCGGATTTTATACCCTAAATGGCCAACTGCCAATATAATTTCCTGGATTCCCTGCCTTTTTAATACGCAAAGCTGATGCTCCAAAATTGGCATACCCTCAATTGGAACCATTGGCTTTGGGACTTTGGCGTTTAATTTTGCAATCCGGGTCCCACGCCCGCCTGCCATAATTACTGCTTGCATTTTTACCCTCTTTTTCTGCCAATATTTATCTAATATGGTTCAAAACCCTACACAAACCCAAAATTTTGTCTTTGGTTAGATCTGGGTAATTGCCAGTATATAGCCCAAATTTATGGATATGCTCTGCATTCTGAAATAAGGTTGGATTTATTTTTGGGAACCTTTTTCTGACAAATGGCTGGCGGAGCAGGCTGCCGCCTCCAGCGGTTCCCCTTCTGAATTCCACATTCTCTTTCTGCAATGCTTCCACAACTCTGGCAAACCGCTTTGGGTCCCCCTCCCGAAGCAGCACAACAAAAGCATAGTTGCTATTCCCGGTTCCGTCAAAATCAGTGTAATAAATATCAGGGTTCAGGTTCTCAATAAATAACTGATAGTTTTCCTGCCTTGCCCTAATATTTCCATCCAGCCTCTTTAACTGGTTTAACCCAATCACAGCGTTTAATTCTGTGCTGCGCATATTGTACCCTGGAACTGTAAAGATAAATTCTGGGTATAATTCTTTATACTCTTCCCCTACTTTTTTGACATACTCTTTATCATCACATTCCCGAAGCATCCCATGGCTTCGGTACATCCGCATTAAATTGTAAAATCCCTTATCATTGGTGCAGACCATGCCGCCCTCAATGGTACTCATATGGTGGGCATAATAAAAAGAAAAGTTCGAGACATCCCCAATGCTCCCCAGTTTTTGGTTTTGGTACACCGCCCCATGTGACTCGCAAACATCCTCAATCAATACAATATTTTTCTCTGTGCAGATATCCCTAAGCTTTCGGGACATGCCATTATATCCCAGTACATGAGTCAGCAGGATTGCTTTCGTTTTGTCCGTAATTTTCGCAATCGCCTCTTCTGCTTTTAATGCAAAATTATTCAGTTCCACATCCACAAATACTGGCTCCAACCCTGCTGCAATTACTGCTGAAACATCGCTTGACCAGCCAATCGGCGATAAAATCACTTCACCAGCCCCGTAGCGCTCCCGGATTCCTGCAAGGGACATAAAATTTGCAGATGACCCAGAATTTACAAACAAAGAATATTTCACCCCCAGCCACTCAGACCATGCCTCCTCAAATTCCCGCACTTTCGGGCCATTTGTAAACCGCCCGGTAGTTTGTAGGAACTGTATCAACACATCAATGTCTGACTGACTGATATTATTGCTCATCAATGGTATATCCAACATCACACACCAACTCCCATCTCTCTGCCTAAATGTTTTTCTAAACCTTCCTTGCCCCTCTGCATTATTTGGGGGTGTTTTGCTCTGGCTACCTTGTCAGGAATGACTCCCCATTGTCCAACCGCTTCCTCCAATAATCCAGCAAATCATGCATTGTCTGACTAAAAGGTATTTCAGGCTTCCAACCAGTGTGGCGCATAAACTTTCTGCAGTCTGGCACCTGCAGGTCTGCATCAATAGGCCGCAGCCGTCCTTGGTCAACCTCTACCCTAATTTGCCCTTTTTTATCTGAAAAGGACAATAATGCCTCTAAGGTGTCACCCACCCTGCATGAATACGTCCCGCCAATATTATAATACTCCCCTGCAATTGGGTTTTCAGTAACCAGCATATAATATGCACGGACGGCATCCCGTACATCTGCATAGGTGCGCAAGGAATCCAAGTTTCCTACCTTTACCACAGGCTCAATCAACCCTCTTTCAATCATTGCTATCTGTTTCGCAAACGTTGACTCATGGAATACATCCCCCCGCCTAGGGCCAGTATGGGTAAACATCCGGGTAGTTAGGACTGCCATCCCATATGCTTGGGCATAATACCTGCCCAGCAAATCCGTACCCACTTTTGAAATGGCATATGGGGACGCCGGATGGAATGGGCATTCCTCATGGATGCCTGCCTCTGGCTTCTTATCTGGCGGGATCTTTCCAAACACCTCACTGGATGCGCAGACATGGATAATTGGCACATATGCTGCATCATTCTCCATTTCCAAATGGATTGCTTCCAAAAGCCTGCATGTACCCAATATATTAGTATTCAATGTATCTATTGGAGCTGTAAAGCTAGTCAGCGGGTAGCTTTGCGCCGCTAAATGGAACACATAATCTGGCCTTACATTTTGAACCACATGGATTAAGGACATTTCATCATTCAAATCCGCATATTCAAAAAAAAGGCGGTCTTTCCTGTTTGCCCGCTCTAACAGATGGGACACATTATCTAAAGGGCTTCTCCAACGGCATACACCATAAATATCCCAATCGGTATGCCCTAAAAGGAAATCACACAAATGGGAACCAACCATGCCTGTAACCCCTGTAATCAATGCCTTCATATTTTAATTTCCCTCTCTAAGATATTTTTCTTCGTTTGCCAGGAAATCCTGGTATGTCTTTTGGATTCCCTCTGCAAAGCTAACGGTTGGCTTCCACCCCAATGCAAATATTTTGGAAGAATCCAATAACTTCCGCGGGGCGCCGTCCGGCTTGCCCAAATCATTTACAACCTTGCCTTGAAAACCAACCACATCGCATACAATTTGTGTCAGTTCCCGAATTGTATACTCCGTCCCTGTCCCCACGTTAATGCATTCATCCCCTGTATAATGCCCCATCAAAAAAACACAAGCGCTGGCAATATCATCAATATAAATAAATTCCCGCACTGGCAGCCCCGTCCCCCACATCACAATAGATTCCGCATGGTTCTTTTTGGCTTCATGGGCTTTGCGAATTAAGGCTGGGACTACATGGGAACTTTCCAAGCCAAAATGGTCGCCAGGCCCGTATGCATTGCATGGCATGCAAGAAATAAACTCTGTCCCATACTGCTTGTTATAGTACTCACACAGCTTTAAGCCTGCGATCTTTGCAACTGCATAGGCCTCATTTGTTTTTTCTAAGGCTCCGCTGAGCAACGCCCCTTCTTGGATAGGCTGTTCGGCAAATTTAGGATAGATACATCCGCTCCCCATATAGAGCAATTTTTTTACGCCAGCTAAATAGGACGAATGGATAACATTCATAGACATTGCCAAATTATCGTACAAAAACTTGCCTGGCAACGTATCATTAATCAGCACCCCGCCCACTGTGGCTGCCGCCATAAAAACATATTCTGGTTTTTCTTTTTGTATAAATGCCTCTGTATCTTTCTGGTTCCGCAAATCCAATTCCTTATGGGAGGCCAGGCATAAATTATTGTAGCCCTTGCTCGCTAATTTCCGCACGATAGCTGAGCCAACTAACCCGGTATGCCCTGCAACAAAAATTTTTGCATCTTTTTCCATTCCTTACCTCTCTTGTGAACCATCCGCATTTTGATATACATACTGCCCTTGCATCCATTGAATCGTGCGTTCCACCCCTTGCCCTAACGGCACAAACGTAGTTTTGCCAAATTCTTTTTCCAACTTGCTAATATCCAGCCGCTCCAAAGGAGCCGCCCCAAGCACGCCATTTTTCCCATCCTTTGGGACTGTGACTGGAACCCCAAGCACTTTACCAATCTTTTGGGCTAATTCTAAAATTGTAACCTTTTCCTTTCCGCCCACATTATAGACAGGCTCTTTGCCAAATAATAATATATTCCACATAATCTCTACTGCATCCGCCACATAACAATAGATCCTTTCCGCACACCCTTGGTCCAGCAACGCAATATTTCCCCTTAGCCCTTTTTCTATAAATACGCACATTGCCCTTTCATCGCCTTGCCTCACTCCTGGGCCATAGGTAAAAGAAAGCCTTGCCGCCTTTGCTTCCACTCCTTTTTTTCGATAGGCAAAGCAAATTGCTTCCCCACAACGCTTCCCTTCAATATAGCCTGCCCTGGGATGTAGCGTAGTCGTAACCCCAGCATCCGACTCATAATAAGTTTCCTTTTGCAGGCCGTTATAAATAATACTGGAACTGATAAACAAGAATTTCCCATGCTCCTTTATCTTTTCCAACAACGTAAAGGTGGCTGCAGTATTAATTTTTAAAGTCTTATCATCATTCGCGATATATTTTGCAGGCTGCCCATAGCCCGCGCCATGGATAATATAATCACATTCCGGCAAGCTATTTGCAAACCCGTCCTCACACAAATCCCCTTGCCACAACTCTATCCATGGATAGGTTGAAAAAATCTGTAAGTATTCCGGCAGTTGGTTTTTGCACACAATATGCACCTTCTTTATTTGCAGGCCCCTTGCCATACATTCTTTTAAAGAATAAAGAAAATATGTCCCAATCAAGCCGCTTGCCCCGGTAATTAAAATTTCTTTCCCGCTTAACTCTGATAAATCCACCCGGGAGGCAATATCTTTAGCATCCTCCTCAATAATCCTATTTTTTTCCACTATAAGCCCCCATTTTTCCCTATATTTTTTCTAATTTCATAAACGCGTCCCGAACTGCTTCTCCTTTTGGCATATATCCATGCATTAGAGGCTTATTGCTCAAATAACTTAGCCCTTTGCCTTTTACTGTATTGGCTATGACACAGACGGGCTTAGAGGCCTGCCTTGCGCGCACGCCTTCCAAAGCCTTTAGGATCTCTTCATATGAATGGCCATTTACAACTTTTGTGTCCCATTTGCAGCTCTCCCATTTATCCCGAAACGGCTCAAGCTCACACATATTTTCAGTAAAATCAGAACACCCCAAATAGTTCCGGTCAACAATAACAACCAAATTATTCAGCTTGTTATGGCCTGCAAAAAGCATCGCCTCCCAGATAGAGCCTTCATAACACTCCGCATCGCCCAGCAAGCAGAAGGTCAGCCAGCTTTCCCTGTTTAGCTTTGCCCCTAATGCCAGGCCTGCCGCCATGCCAAGGCCAATTCCCAGCGAACCTCCGTAAAACTCGAATCCAGGATAAAACAACCCCCTGCATTTAGAACAGTCTCCCCCCACCTTAATGGTATCCCGAACCTCATCTGCACTTAGTATGCCTAGGTCTTCAAAAATAGGGAAAAGCATCCCTGCACCATGGCCTTTACTTACTACAAGGCGGTCCCGGGTGCTGCTGCCTGCATTTTGCGCGTTAAAATCCATCACACGATAGAACAATGCAATCAACAATTCTGTTTCTGAAAAAGCGGTTGTTAAATGCCCATACCCTAATTCCGTAAATATTTCAAGAAACCTTTTTCTTATCTGATATGATTTTTCATATAGCCCTTCATATAATTGGTCCATTCTCATTCTCCATTAACCTCATGCACATATCTCTCTATTTCCGCGATAGTTAACCCTTGCTCATGGAAAACCATTTCACGGTTGACATAGCGTTCAGGGTACCCCTGGCAAAACCTTAACCCAAATCGTTTTACAGGGACAGCTACATTAAAATCACTTAAAATTTCTAATACCATGCTCCCTATCCCGCCAGGAAGCACCCCATCTTCCACCGTAATAACCTGCTTACAGCCATTGAGTTCTTTTACAAACTCTTCTTCCTGTATTGGAAGGGAAAAGCAATCTATTATTTTAGCTGGCACCTTACTTTTCATAAGGTTATGGGCCATAATCCCACTTGATACAATCACAACTTTGCAGTTTTGGTTCTTTGTGGCAAAACCCTTTTCACAGCAAATATCGCTCTCAGAATACAAACTTCCCTCAATAAACTTATCAAACTGCACATAACGGGGCTTGGGGTTTTCCACAATTTCCCTCAACAGTTTTCTGATGGTTATTTCATCTGATGGGTTCAAGATTTGGACATTCTTCAATGTCCTTAAAACAGCAATATTCTCTATTGGCATATGGGTATATCCTGCATCTGCTGAACATGTCCCAGCGTTCAAAGCCGTCAACGTAATTGGAATCTGCAAAGATGCCATAAGGTTCCTTACCTGGTCAAATGCACGCGTCACTGGAAAAGGGTTCAATCCATAGGCAACCACTTTCTTCCCTGCCAACTGCAATCCAGAAGCCACTGCAATAAGGTTCTGCTCCGCAATCCCTACATTGATAAAACGGTTGGGAAAATCTTTTCTAAAACAATCCAGGCTTGGCGCCCCAAGGTCGGAGCTTACAACCACAATATCTTCCCCCTCTTTTACTAATTGGTAAATCCCATGGAAAAAAACATCCCTTATTTTCATACACTATTTCTCCTTGAACTGCTGTTGATACAAATGCCATGCCGCAATCCCGACCATATGGTCAAATTCAAGATTTTTTATCATCTCAATAAATTTTGCTTTTGGCACTTCCATTACCTCTATCATCTCTGTCTTATCCAATTCCTGCCCTCTCTTTTGCCCGCATACCGCGGCATAAAGATAGGCGACTGCAGTAGATGTCCCTTGGGAAACAGGGCATTTCCCAAGATATTCCATCCTTTCTGGAAGATACCCTGTTTCCTCAAGTAATTCCCTCCTAGCTGCAAATTCGGGCTTGCCATCCCCAATGCCGCCTGCTGGCAATTCATAAAACCATTGATTAAAACTATGCCTGTACTGCCTGAGCAGCACAATGCTGTCCCCAATGATTGGCAATATGCAAACACAATCTTCTACTTTCTCATAAGAATAAGGATATTTGGTTCCGTCTATTTCTATGGTATCTTTTACTATGGTAAACCTTCCAATCTCGTATTCCTGATGGCTAGTCACTTTGTATGGGCGTTTTTTATCCATATAGCGCTCCTAACGTCTGCTTATGCTTCCAATAATTTCCTCTTCAACTTATTCTTAACCATTGCCTTAATTTCCTGCACAGCCCCTTCCCCAAATTTCTGCTGTACGTTCTCAAAGAACCTGCTATTCCCCTCAAAAAAAGCATTGAACGCCCAGTCCCTATATTCCAGAACTTGGGTTGGGGATAAATATTTGGTTCCTTTTGGCGTGCATTCATAGCTATACTGTGCATATGCATTCCAGTCATTTGGCAGATGCTCCCCTTTTGCAACATACTCATCGTATAATTTAGAGCCTGGGTATGGCATAGTCACATAGAAATTAATCCATTCCGGATTGATTTCCCTGCAGAGTTCAAAACTTGCCCTCATATCTTCTATATCATCGTCTGGCAGCCCAAACATAAAATCTGTCAGCACATAGATGCCTGCATCTTGTGTCATTTTTACAACACGCTTTACCTTTTCATTGTCAAACTGCCCCTTTGCAACGCCATTTAGGGATTTTATGCTTCCGCTTTCCACCCCAAAGGCCAGCCAGCGTATGCCTGCTTTCCTTAATTTTTCCAATAACTTTTGATTTACCGTATCAATCCTGGCATATCCCCAAATATTTAAATCATAATTCCTTTCTATCAAACGGTCGCATAACTCATTGACATACTCTTCATTCAGCACAAAGCATTCATCCATCATTTTTATGTACTTTACATGATACTTGTTTACTAATAAATCAATTTCTGACATCACCTTGCTTACGTCAATAAACCTTACCTTTTTTAAGCCAAACAGTGCGGAAATTGCGCAAAATGTACAGCTAAATGGGCATCCAAGGGAAGTCGCAAGCACAGCGTACCTCCCTTTTGCCTTCTCCCTGCTTTCCCCAAACAAGTGCCAGTTGTGCGGCATATAGCGTTCCATTGGCAGCAAGTCCCATGCTGGTGCAGGCACATCGGCAATATCTGCAATATTAAGCCTTCCATTCCCTACAACCTTGTTATTTTCTTTATAATACAGCCCATCTATACTGCCCCAGTCAGCAGCGCCTTCTTTCACTCCTTTTGTAAGTTGGGCTACTGCCCTAAGCCCTTCCCCTTTAATCAGGTAGTCAATCTCCTCTTCCTCCATGGTCCTTTGGGGCAATGCCGATGGGTGCAGCCCCCACATAAAAATGGGAATATCTTTATCCGCATTTTTTATTGCCTTACATACCAGCCCTGCCCCCTTCATTTTCTGGGTAGATGCCGAAAGGTTGCTCCCAGTTACAATCAGCCCCACAATGGCAGGCCTTTTTTCCAGCACAAGGGAGGATACCTCCGCTGGGGAATAATCAAAAGCTTCCGCATCAATAATCCCGGCTTCCAGCCCTTCCTCTCTGGCATAAGAAGCAATCACCCCCGCCCAATAAGGGGGTTCACAAGCAACATATCTGTGGGTGTCCCCATAAACTGCTTTCATATCATTTGAACGTATTAATAATAAATCCATGCTATATCCTCCCACTTTCCTGATACCATCGCAGCGTTTTTTTGATCCCTTCTTCCAAACCTATCTTAGGTTTCCAGCCAAACAGGTTCTGCGCCTTCCCAGTATTAAATGACAGATGGGTCGGAATGGATGGCTGCCCTAGGTCATGCGAAATGCCTAATTTTTTCCCAGACAATGCAATTACTTTTTCTACAACCTCATTTACCGAAAATGCATGCCCAAACCCAACATTGCACAGTTCAAACTTCCCTTCCTGCAGCCGGATTGCCCTCTCCACAAAGTCCACCACATCATCTACATACAATAAATCCCTTCCCTCTGTGCCTTCCCCCCATATCACAACTGTGTCCCCTTCTTTTGCATCCATCACCTTCCGAACAGTAGCGCCAAACATATGCGAATGTTCATAATCGTACTTATCGTATGGGCCATAAATATTGCTTTGCCTTAATACAGTATATTTTGTTGCAGAAATCCCCGCATAAAACTCACACATTTTCTCTATATATACTTTGGTCCATCCCACGCCAAAATATTGTGGGAGCAAGCCTATATTTGCATTAAAGTCCGTCTCTTTTACAGGTATTCCTGACGGCTGGTACATAACACCGCAGCTAAAGAACACCACATGCCCCACATTCGCCTCATAGGCTGAGCGGAAAATCAAGGAATTCATGACTGCATTATCTGTAACATGGATATACGGCTGGGACACAATGTCTTTGGAACCAGACGTTGTGGCCGCTGCCTGGATAATTATGTCCATACCCTGAACCACCTGGTCCACTTGGGCTTTTTCCCGCAAGTCTGCTTTTAGGAAAGTAATGTTTTTACAATCCCATGGCTCTTGCTGGTGATATACGCCATACACCTGGCAGCCCTCTTTTTTGCTAAAATACGTTGCAATATTCCTGCCTATAAACCCCGTTGCCCCGCATACTAATATCTTTTTCATCGCCTTATCCCTTACTGTCAATTGATAATCATTTCTTTATCAGGCCTATAATAAATAATCTGGCTTCCAGAATCTTCAAACCCAAAAGGAACGCAAATATAATTTGCAAACCTCTTTATAAAGTTCTCCCTTTTAGAAGGCTCCACGAAGAATAACATAAAGCCCCCTCCCCCTGCCCCAAGAAGCTTCCCTCCGATTGCGCCTTGTTGTATCCCCATTTGATACATTTCATCAATCTGGCGGTCGCTTACCTTATCCGACAGAGCTTTCTTTTCTTTCCAGGTATCATTCAGCAATGCCCCAAATTCACAGATATCCCTGCCACTGTCTAATATCTCAATTGCCTGCCTGACATATGCCTTCATCTTCCCTAAATTTGGATAGTGCGCCCCCAGCGTTTGTATTTTGCTTTTCTCAATATTTTTTGCAAACCTTTGGAACCCTGTAAACACTAATAAAAGATGGTCGTTCAGATCCTTTAGCCTTTCTGGCGGAAGTGTCATTGGCCGAACCTCAATATCCCCATTTTCCTTAAACACTATATGGTTAAACCCACCATAAGCCGCTGCAGTCTGGTCTTGGGAGCCAACTGCCTCTTTAATAAAATCCTGTTCAATATGTATTGCCTGCATTGCCAATTCCTGTTTGGAGATAATCCTTCCATTCAGCCCATAAAGGGCATTGAGAAGCCCAACGGTAAAAGAAGAGCTTGACCCTATCCCGGAACGCGCTGGGATATCTGTATTGTAATGCAGGTCCAGCCCATAATCTAAATTCATATACCGCAATGTCTCACGGATGGCAGGATGTTCAATTTCATCTATATTGCTGACTTCTTCTGTCTTTGACCCATAGACAAAGCGGTCTTTATATTCCCAAAATGGCGGCATGCGCCGGCAGGTGATGTACAAATATTTATCAATTGTTGTCGACAACACCTCTCCGCCAAATTTTTTATAATAATCTGGCAAATCCGTCCCGCCGCCAAAAAAAGAGATCCTCAATGGGGTTCTTGTTATTATCATAATGCGTTCTCCTGCTTCACCTAATTGCAAAAATCTGCTATTTTCAATGCAATGTCAAGGTAATCTTCTGTGTATGTTGTTGGTTCATAACAAGGTATCTCCACGTCCACGTTCCACTGAACCCCTTCTAGCAAACCGCCGTCTATCCTGATTACACTCTGCCCCTTTTTTTGGTAGCTTCTATCCCTGGTAATAACAAGCCCTGCCTCATTATACATCCTGCCTATCTCTGATAAAGTCACATCCCCTTTCAGATAAGCCTCATCAAACGGCTCAGAAAAGTCTACAAATATTTTTTGAAATGGAATGTCTGCACCAAGTATCTCTGGATCCCTGCCTATGATAATAGTCTCTTCATCTGGATATTTATCAGCTATTTTCTGAAGCATCTCATTCTTATGCTCCAAAACATCCAGGTAATCATAACAAGGGTAGCCATAATGGAACCGCCCCATAACAAACCCATTTTGCAATATTACATCCATCCATTTATTGTCCAGAATCCTCTCCCAATCCATCATTCTGGTATTTAGCGCACCTTCTGGCACTTTTATAATATTCCGTTTGAAAATAAACGACACATCATTCCCCATGCGTGCCAAAAGCAAGCCAATTACCTGCATCTGGCTAATATACATTGTGGAATGGTTGCGGTATTGGGCAATAATATAATGTTTCTTCTTTGTTGCTTTTAGCAGCTTCTCATAATTAGAAAACACCGCATCCTGGCAGTGGGATGTATCAATCCCTTTGCCCCTTGCTGCACGCGCATACTCCACAAGCGCTTCACGAACTTTCCCAAATTTATATAATACATCCCCAAAAAACTTATGGAAACCATCTGAACACTCGCCATACTGATCTTCCAGCAACCTGCACAAATGCACTGCCTGCCCATACTCCTGCTCTTTTGCATACAGTTGTGCCTTCTGGTACATAATCCATCTTTTATCGTCTAAGGAGACCCCTTCGCTGTCCAGGCCTATACGGATAAGCTCTTTTTTAAGCTCCCCATTTACTTTGCCCTGCAAATCCTCCCTATGGAATTGTCCCTCAATCTTCTTGATTTTAAATAATTTGCTTAACCTTTGCACGTCTTCTAAAGACAAAAACTTAAACCTTTCCTCAGAATCATTCCAGGTATTCCCACCGCATAACACAGAGGTCTTTTTCTCATAAGGGTTTAATATTTCCGCCATCCTTCCATACGTGCTTCTTCTTGTCAAAATATAATGATGGCATTTCATCAGGCAAACAAATTCCTCAATGTCGCCCCGATACCCATTCATGGCATCCACATAATAAATATCATCTGCTGTCCCTAAGTTTTCTTTTACGTAGCCTAAGTCATCCGAAAAAATAAAAAACCTTGCATTTTTATGGAATTCCCTCATAAAAACAATCGCAGCCATAAAAAAGTCTATGCCATTATCATCCCCAAGGACGGTAAAACTCTGCCTTCTGATATGTACCCCTATTGGGGTCACGCCCTGAACCTTCTTTTCAAATTCCTCCACAAATGCAGATGGGCGCTTCAAAGTGAAAATTTCCCTTAATTCAGGCAAATATTTTGTAAACATTTGGCGTGTCAAAAACACTCCCCTTAAATAAATATCTTTTCCAGGATACTCGGACATAAATTTCTCTTTTGGAATCGTCACATATTCCCCTACCTGCTCGAAATAGGTTTCGTCAATCACAACCGCCCGTTCCCTAATCTTCGGTAACACCGTATTGTATTCTTTTCCTATGCAGTATCTCTTTGGGTAAATAATTTTCTTGCACAACGGCATATGGAATTCGTCTAATAAATATGTGGATTCGGTATTCCCATCAATATCAGGGTCTATTACCAACTCTTCTCCCCATTCCCTCGCCAAAGCGTATGCTGTCGAAAAAAAATACATCTGATTGCACAGCCCTGCCGTAATATTCGCAATTATCATTCCTTTTTGAACCCTCCTGTATTTTTGAAAACTATGTGCCAAACATGGCTGTCAAACATTTTTCAGCACTGCCTGAATCCTTCCAGTATTTTATCCAGGCACAGAACCTCGCCCTGATACCCCTGATGCCGCAGAAACTCCTCCATTTCATTATGCCTTGGGACCAGCGTCACCAAAAGCGGCTCGGCAGTCTGCACAAGGCTTTCATGTAACGGTTTTTTTACCTCAAGCCCATTCCATTCTTTTAAGCTGGTGTTCCTGTCATAAATATATTTAATTTTTACAGGCTGCCCTTCTAAAACTTTTACCAAAGCCTGGGCAATCTCTGTGATGGCATACAGGATAATTTCTCCAAAACCATGTTGGTTAAAATATCCCGCCAGCTTCGTCCCAATATCCTCAATCAAAAACAGATCCCTTAACACCCTGTAATTGGCTTTGGCAGGAATCTCCCCCCGGTTGCTCAAATGGTCGCCTGTCCATTTAAACACACGCGGGTCTTGGAAGATAGGGTGCTTCATTACCTCCAAGTATTCCTGGTGGTATGGATGGAGCGGGTTCCTGATGTCAAAAAACCATTCTATATTCTCATCCAGGGCTTTTTCGGGCAAAAACCTGCGTACCCTCACTTTATCTGCACCAAATTCATTGAGGCACCTGGCTATAAATTCTGGCAGTGTCCTGAAATTCCTTTCCTGCATTACTGTGGCAATTTCTAGATAATCAATTTTACCCTCTTTCCTCAGGCCTCTAATAAATTTTAGATTTTGTATCACTTGGCCAAGTTTCATTTTGGTGCCTGACAAATATTGATATGCCGCTTCATCAAAGCTATGTACTGTCAGCGCAACATTTAATTTTGCATTTCCAATGTTTTTAATCTTCTCCCAGTTATCCTCATGAAACAGCGATCCGTTTGTCTCTAAATCAAATTCTGCATTTTCTATATTTTCTGGCTTCCATTCAGAAATTAATTTCATCATACCTTCACTAGCAAACACTTCCCCTAACCCATTTGCAGAAAAATTCTTTACATATGGCAACGCTTCACGAACTTCATTCTCTATTTTTTCTTGAACCGTTGGGTCTAACATGCTATCACATCTTGAAATACAACATGTGCAGTGGTAATTGCACCTCCTATCATATGCCAAGCTGATAATCTGTGGGTATTTTGGTATCTCATCAACCTCCACCATTTGGGATTCCAACATGTTATTTGCCATCCAAGGGCAATTTTCCTCATTGCAATAGTCATATGTCCCATCTAATAATGTCTGCCGGAAATGTTTTGCTGCATCGCTGTGGTATACTTCCAACATAGTGTTATCCCGCAAGTTCCCTAATATATAGTATCCCGCCCAACTGCACGCCCTTACAGTGCCAATCCCATCAATAATCTGTACATATAATCCCCGCCTGCATATTTTCATCTCTATCTTCCTTTCATCTATCCCTCTATGCTGTATGGTATACAGAACTCCTTCACATTATATTGTTTCAATGCCGCGGCAACTGCCCCAACATTGACTGGCTGTACCGCAAGGATAAAACCTGGATTGTGATAGTTTGCAATAACCTCACCCAAATAATGCACTTCTTTCCCATCTACAGCTTCTGCCTTTTTCTGCCCATCGGAAACAACAAACCCCACAAATGTTATTCCGGCATAATCCAATTGCCTTTTGCAAGTTTGGGCAATCCTGCTGGTGCCATAAATAAATATTTTTTTGCCTTCCTCAAACATTCGCAAAATGCTGCTGTCCAAATAAGTCTCAGACAAGCGCTTATAGCAGACTGCTACCTTGTTGATATCCAACCCTGCTTCCATGGCTTTAGGTATCCCCTTTTCTTCTGGGATAGACTGGCAGAACCCAAAATAATCGGAAATAATTTTACATTCTAAAACCTCATTGAATTCTCCCTTTGTGTACTTATTAAATTCCTCAAAAAAATGTATCATTTCCAAAGTATATTGGTTATATAGTTGCTGGCTCCCCATGGTTACCTTCATATAAGACTGAGGGGTGAATGCACGATATACTGACATAGGTTTTCCAAAATAATATACTTTCCCACAATTTGCATAATACTGCCTCAAGGGATAGTCTAATACTTTTGACGCTAAGAAAAACTCAGGCATACCCCCTAGCAAGTTTGCCCTTACCATATAAGATGCAAATGCTGGAAACCCTGTCCCCAGCCCAGCCAAAATGTGCTGTTTTTGGGAATATGTGCCATCCCCCGGAAATGTATCCAAACAGCTTTCCTCACCTGTTCCATAGTCACGTTTTACCGCGTTATGCATGCACATAGAATAATCCTCATGGGATTCCAAAAAATCCACTTGTATTTGCAACTTATCCTGGTCTGTCCAATAATCATCCCCCTCACAAAACGCAATATACTTTCCCCTTACATTTGGAAATAAAAATGAACGATAGATATTGCAACACCGATATTGATTTTCTTTCTGGACTATGGGGAAGATTGAATCTGGATACCTCTCTTTGTATTCTCTAATAATCTCTGCCGTTCTATCCTCTGATGCATCATCATGGACAATTAATTCAAATTTAAAGTTTGTTTTTTGGTTCATCACGCCTTCTATTGCGCTTGCAATAAATTCTTCATGGTTATATGCAGTACATAATACCGTAACCATAATTTCCTCTTGCATAATTTTCTTATTTTCCATATCCTTCTATTCTCTTTTGCCCTATTTCCATATTTTGTTCTATCACACGTTGTTCCCACTTTGATTTCCACTTTACTATCCACTCTTTGTAAAAATTAATTACCCTGACTATCCCATCCTCAAAATCAACCTCTGGCTTCCATCCTGTGTCCGCCTGTAATTTACTGATATCCGCTTCCAGATGCATAATCTGGGTGTCGCTATAGGGTATTTTCCCTAATTCCATTTTGTCCAGCTTCCCTAACTGTTCACACAAGATGCAGATATATTCCTTCAAAGGCCTTGCCTTGCCGCTCCCTATGGGATATATGCCCCCATCTTTTCCTCTCTTCCCGATTAAATACAAAGCATTTGCAATATCATCCAGATATGTAAAATCCCAGATTTGCTCCCCTTTGGAAAATTCTAAGCGCTTTCCCTCCATACTGTTTAAAATGGCAGATATTAATAATGAATTTAAATTATCATATAAACCATACCCGCTTAATATTCTGCACCACGCATATCTAATCCCATATTTTTGGCAGGCAACCCTGGTTGCATGGCAAGCGCATAGTTTCATAATGCCATATGCTGTCTCTGGAGTGCAAAGCATGTCCCCGCTAAGCGGCATGCTCTTCCTTCCATATTCTGCCTGGCTCCCTATCCCAATAAAGGAATGGCACCCACATCTATATGCCAAGTCAACAGCATCACAGGCATATTTCACATTTTTATACTGTTCCTCAAAATTGTCCCTCTGCTCTTTCCCTGTCCCAGTCCAGCCTAAATGAAAAAACACATCATAGTTGTTATGGTTGGGCATAAAGCTACTTAATTCATCCAACGTGCAATACTCCACTGTAAGGCTTTTATCTTTCGGCAAATATATCCGTTTTAACGAATTTTTGCGTTGCAGTAAAAGTATGTCAACGCCCTCATTTAATAATTTGCGGATCAGAGCCAAGCCAACTGGCCCACTCCCTCCTGTCATCACAACTCTCTTTATCTGGAAATCCATATCTCACAGAACCTCCAACTTCCAAAGCGTTTTTTTCTCTCCTTCAGAACCAAATTAAGCAAATACCTCCTCCAATGAGACGATATCCATATCTGTCTTTTCTCTTAAATTGTTGTAGATTGTATTAAAATAGTAGACAGGGACTACCAGTATGGCATCTACCTGTTCTAATGGGGCATCCAGTCCATAAACTGGAAAATCACTTACCTGTATGGAGCTGCTTTGCCTGTTTATCCCATACGCTACCTCAACACCAGCCTCCCTAAATTTATCCATTAATAATTCTACAAATTCTTTCACCTGTAATCCCACGCCATAAAGGGCTACCCGCTTATAATTATGCTTTTCCATATATTTTTGCAGCGCCTGCCCTTCCTTTCCAGTCAGGCAGCCATACAGCCATTTTGTTATATTCCACGATTCCTTATAGGTATCTTCATCAAATACATAATCGCTGAAATTATGGCATTCCCTACATGCCAATGCCCTTAATATCCCGCTTTGGTATGAGGTTTTCTGTATCCCTTTATAATAATTTTTATAGCCGCAATGGGAACACTCCAATTCAGCATCGACCCCTCCATCTGTTTCTACTGCGCTTATCACTTTACCTTTATTCCTCACCTCAGTGTCTTTGAACCGGGCAAAGGCCGCCAATATTTTATATTGCTTGTCTGACATTTGCGTAATATTGATAAAAGGGCAGCCATCCTCTATAAACTTTTTCTTATCTTTCAAAATCCCCTTTTTTACTGCATTTTCATAGTAAGCAGAGCCTGGATAAGTGCCAACCATTGCAAAATCTGTAATACGGAATTTTTTATTATGTTTCCACCATTCCATGGTTTCTTCCACTGTTTCAACCGTTTCTGCTTCCGCTCCAAATATAATATTGCCTGATGCCCCGCCGCCATGGTGGTAGGAGCTTTCTAACGCTTCCTGCAATTGGGCTATTGTCGCCTTCTTATTCATATCATCCAAAACTTTCTGCGACATGCTCTCCAGGCCAAAAGTTGCCGACACACACCCTGCATCAACCATAACCTCTAATATTTCATCTGAATATGTCTCTACACGCATCTGGCAGGCCCAAGACAGATGGTATGGCTTAATTCTTTTACAGAATTCCAGCACCCGTTCTGGCTTAATGCTAAAGCATTCGTCAATTAGCACAATTGCATTGATATGATAAGTTTCAATCCATAAATCCAATTCTTCAAAAAAATTATCCAGCGACCTGCTACGATAACCCCTCCCAATCGGATGATAGCAAAACTTGCAGGAAAATGGGCAAGACCTGGCCAATAGCATCGGTATCATTCTTGGGTTATCTGAGAAAAAGGTATAAGTGTGGTACCACCCATCCACCCTCTGCCCTTCTAGGTACTTATCCAAACTTAGCCCCTCATAAGAAGGAAAGGCAACCGAATCTAGATTTCTGATATACGGCCGTTCCCCCGAATATACATACCCTGAATCTGTTTTTCTGACCAAACCTAAAATACCATCCACGCTCCCACCATGGTCCAGCGCATATGCCAATTCACAATTTGTCACTTCCCCTTCACCTATGACGGCAAAATCCACCCCTGTCATTTCTGAAAATAAAATTGGCTCAGAAGAAAACCCTCCCCCTCCACCAATTGTAATAATTTCGGGATTTACAGACTTTGCAGCATCAAATATCTCCTTTATCATGCCATACTGTGTTGTTAAGCCCCCACACAAAACGGCATCTATTTTCTTCTTGATAATACATTCTTTTAATGCCTCAATCGGGTCTCCCTCCACATATTGCAAATTAATTGCCTCTACATCAAACCCCTTACTCCTCATAGCGCCGTTAATATATGGCAAACCTAACGGCATATAAAATTTTTGCCGCATAGGGTTTAAATGCTGCATTACTAACAAATATCTCATATTTTTTCTCTCCTTAAACTTCCCCATACATTGGAACCAACATATTTTCCCGCAATTCCTCCTCTGGAAGCATGGGGTTCATATATTCTAATGGAAGCGACTCCATCTGCCCATCCGGGCGCTTATATGACACCTGTTTTGGGAACGCGCTCAATTCAATGGGGACTATAACTTCACAAATAACAGGCCCGTCATAAGCAAGGGTTTCCTTTACTATTTGTGGAAGCTCCTGGTTATTTTGTATCTTAAAAGTTTTCAGCCCATAAGCCGCCGCAACGTCGGAAACTGGGGACATTGTAAGGTGAGAGCCTCGATCACAAGCCACATAATGCCCAGAGAAAATATTTTTCTGAGTGGCATGGATTTGGGCATAGCCCTGGTTATTTAACACAAATATCTTAATTGGCAGGTTCAGCCGCCGTATCGTCTCTAGTTCCTGAATATTCATCTGGAAACCGCCGTCCCCGTTTACGCATACCGTCCTGCGCCCGCCGCCTGCCAGGCAGGCCCCTATGGTCGCCGGAACCCCAAAGCCCATAGACGCCAGCCCCTTTGTAGAAAATACGCGCTGCCCTTTCTTCACGCGGAAAACCTGCATGGAAACATCAATGCATGTCCCAGAGCTTCCAGAAACAAAAATGTCGTCCTGTCCCATCTGTTCTGTAATCGCATCCAACAATGCATAGGTATTGGCGTACCCATCCTGTTCCCAATGTGCTTTCTGCACAATTGGATATTTGCTTTTCATCCGCCTGGCATAAGAAAGCCATTCAAAACGTCCTTTCGCCTTGATTTTATCCCTGTGTTTCAGCAAAAGCCCTATAAATTCCCTGGCGTCGGCACAGACTGCAATTTGTGGCCTGACATTTATTTTTTTCAATTCGTTAGCATCAATATCCACCATCACTTTTACTGCTTCCCTGGCAAATCCATCGAAATTATACCCTGTCTGCAATAAATTCATCCTGGCCCCAATAGACAAGAAAAAATCAGAATTTTGCTGGACAAAATTTGCATACCTTTGCCCTAGCCCCCCTGGCCTGCCAAAAAAGAGCGGGTGGTTATCCTCTATTAGGTCAATTCCGTTCCAGGTAGTCAGGACTGGAACCTGCAGGCATTCCACCAATTCCCCAAACACTTCTAGCCCATCTGCAAGCCGGATCCCATTCCCTGCAAGCAAGACAGGCCGCTTAGAACGGTTCAAGGTTTCTATAATCCCTAATACCTGGCATTCCAAATCCATTTCTCCAGAAGCTTCCTGCCCGTCTGGCGCCCAGCCTTCCAACGATGTTTCATCCACCATTGATGCCTGGACATCCAGAGGGATATCCAGCCAAACAGGTCCTTTCCTTCCATGGACAGCCTGATAAATTGCCTGGTCCAAATGGTATTTGACCGACTGTGGATCCGTCACCATTGCCGCATATTTTGTAATCGGCTCTACAATAGAGACAATATCAAGTTCCTGCATCCCTTGCTGCCGGATTCCCTGTCCACGGATCTGGTCTGCCAGCTTTACCTGCCCAGATACTACCACCATAGGCGTGGACTCCACGTAAGCGGCCGCCACCCCAGTGATTGCATTTGTCCCTCCTGGGCCTGTTGTCACCATAAGAAGCCCAGGCTTATTCGTCACCCGGGCATATGCTTCTGCGGCAATGGCGCAAGCCTGCTCATGGAGGCATACCACATACTGGATTTTTTTGCTTCTGCCAAGGGAATCATTCAAGTGCATGGCTCCCCCTCCTGGAAGCATAAACATATGCTTTACTCCTAACCGCTCCAAATATTGAATCACATAATCTGATACTTTTATCATCACATACCTCTGCAATTTAACTGAATGTTTCTACCCCCCCCACACAATTTTCTGTCGATTGGGCAGACCTCCACACGTTATTCTGCTGCTGAATAACCATGGTATTTTATGAGTTGCTCAATTAGTTGATTTTTAATCATAGTGGCCTCATATCCGCCAGTCATGCCCATTTTACGGAGCAGGTATTCCATGGTCAGGTTGCCGTCCCGCCATTTTCCCCCAAGCCCTAAGTGGGTCACGTCCATATAATCGGCCTTGTGTTCCAATGCCAAATCTGCCAATAATTCAGCCGTGCCATTTTTATCATGGAGATGCACGCCGCATTCCACCCCATTTTCATGGCACTCCTCAATAGTCCGAACCACATACTCTTCTGTCATAACGCTTTCCGTATCTGCAAATTCAATGGCATGGACTTGCTTATTAGCGGCAAATTTGATAAACTCCCTGTTTTGTTCTGGGGAATTATAACCGGCGCTGGTAAAGTTGATAAACACCTCATACCCCAAATTCATACATTCCTCTACCCGTTTATCCAACACAGTAAGGTCTGTTTCATGGGACCGGGTTAATATCCGAATCGTATCCACCGCGCTTTCCTGTTTGGGCAATAGCCCTGCCATTGGCCTTTGGATATCACGCATGGCAGAAATTTTTGTAATATTTTTAATGGATTTTAACACAGAAACTATTTCTTTATTCTTCATGCTGCAATAACGGTAGCATCCCCTGCCTGGGTCTGCATCCAGCTTGTGGAAAAACCCTAACTCTACATAGTCAATGCCTTTCCCTTGGGCAAACTTATAAAGATTCCTTACAAAATCGCTTTCAAAATACCATCCAGTTTGATAGCCCACTTCCCGTAATGTGCAGTCAAATACCTTCAGTCCGCTTATCATATCCCACCTTGCCTTTATCCGTTAATGTTTCAGAATTCCACTCAACAATAAGAGGGGCAAATCTTTATCCCTCTGTATCCAATAAGTTATTAACACTATAACTTTCTATTTCTGTTTGTCTCTTTATGCAACAATTTGCGCCAAATTGTTGCATCACTATTATATATATCGTATTAAAGTAAAAATACTTAACATTAAAATATAATTTTACAATATAGTAATTATAGATTTACTTCTAAAAATATCTGGTCTTTGTCATCCTGGTCAATCCCCAAATACCTTTTTGTGATATGGAAGGATGAGTGGTTGTAAATGTTCATTAAAATGGCAGGCTGGGCACCGGATTTCCATGCGTGGTACCCAAAGGTTTTCCGCAGGGAGTGGCAGCTTATGCTTGTTTCAAAATGAAGGTTTTGCCCAGCCTCTTTAATCAGCCGGAATGCTTGGGAACGGCTTAAATGGGAGGATGGGGTTTTCCCTGGAAATAAGAAATCCTCTGGCTTAAGCTGCAATATACTGTTTTTATAAATATCCAACGCATGCCGGGCATTCTTGTTTAATGCAATTTGGGCTTGTTTTCGCGTTTTCTGCTCTATTACTATAATATGTTTATAAAAATGGTTTTCCATAAAGTCATAAACATTGTCCCATCTTAACGTAAGTAAGTCGCTAATCCTAAGGGCAGAATTTATGCCAAGGCATATCAATGCATAATTCCGTAAGTTTGGCTTTTCGTAATAATAATAATTTTTTAATTCTTCAATTTCTGAAATATCCCGAATTGGTTGTGTCGTACCCATGTGTAACCTCCTGTTTTTATCATTTGTAAGTTTATCCTAGCGCACTGGCTACACTAAATTCAGCAAACCCCGTTGCCTATCCATCCGTCTGTTGTGCCGGGCTTTCTAGCCATAGCCATCCTCTGCAACTAAAAATTTACCTTGTAGATAGAAGGATATCTTGCGGAGTGCAGACTTGATATAGCCAATACACTAAAATTTAGTGCAGGTTCAGATTATTACATATCCCATAAACCTTCAAGGTAATATGAGGTGGGACAATAACAAGATGAAAATACACCATGCAACAATTTGGCGCAAATTGTTGCATCACTTTTTACACTCCCCAAACTATGGATTCCCCTATAAAATTATATGATACATATGAATTTCAAAGGTACAGACACGTACCAGAACATTTCTAGAACTACCGGCCGGGAAATTCCCAGCCGCGCCACCCAAGATTTATGATTTCCGCCCAAACAGAAAATGGCGTTCTTTTTTCTCCTCCGCTGACCCTTGCTGCCCTTCCTTCCACTTAAAATATTCTGCATCCAAATCCACATGGATTTCGGGCGTTATGTTTGCAATGCCAGGTTCCCCTTCCACAAAGTCCCCTTCCTCGAAATATGGCTTTTCTTCCAATATTGCCTCCGCTGGCTGGCTGTCGCTTTCTGCCTTGCTGGCTGACCGCATTTCCTTTAATTCCTTCTCTACCAAAGCCGCCAGCCCTGCCCCTGCTTTGGTCAGGATATCTTCAATCTCTTTTTCATTCTTATCTTCCCCAGACAAGCTTTCCTTTGCCGCTGACATATCTTCCACTACTAATTCTTTTGCCCTGCTTTTCGCTGCCCTGCGGCGCAAGTTCTCTGCAAACTCTTTGCCTGTCACCCTTGCCAGGCTCTCAGTTACATCTTCCTTATTGTCGGAATCCCCATCCCCAGCCTCATAGCTTTTCCCAGTACGCTCAAAATAAGCCTGATTGACTTTAATGTCTGGTTTGATGGCGGAATAGGATTTGCCCTCATTTGGTATACGCTTTTCTTTTTTCCCTTCCGTCTGCTGGCGATGCTCCTTTTCCAACTGCCTGTTTACTTCCTGGATTAATTTTACATATTTATCTGTATCCGCAAAATCCCGAAGCTGGCCTGTAAGCTCCAATTGGTTCCGTTTTACGCGCTCCCTTTGCTCTTCCATTTCTACATTCATTTTACGCAGCATATTCTGGATCACCTGGCTGGCGTCATCCATAATATAACAGATCCGATTAATCGCGTCGTCTGTATACATAATAGACGCTGCATAAATGTCGTCGGCATGTTTGCTTGCCTTCTGAATAATTTCTTCCCCCTGCTTCTCACAGCGGCGTTTCGATATATCCTGTTTTTGGGCGGTCACCTCATACTGGTCCATCGCCTCATAAACTGCCAGATTCAACTTTTCCAGCAGCCCAAAAACCGCTTGTTTATCTACAATAATTTTATCGCCCTTTTCCCCATAAGGCGCGCTCTGGGAAAACAACAAATGTATGCTTTTTAAAATATGTTCTAATTTGTCCTGTATGCTCATAATTCTATTCCCCTGTCTTTGCGTAGTCAATTTTAACAGAATTACCGTTTGGTTGCAAGGAAAATTCAAGCCTTACTGATACCTTACTTTAATCTTACAATCCCGTCAACATACTTTTCCCCTCAAAATAAATATGATATACTTTCTTAACAAAAAGTTTATAATTTCCTATGCATATGTTACAGAAAGGAGTATTATGGAATTTCAAACATTAAATAAAAAAGCAATTGGCTGTATGTACACTGCGACCCTTTTGGGCGTTGCCGCCGCTATCTTATCCCTTACGTTCCTTATGCGCCAATTTTCCCTATTTTCCTACCCTGCCCTGGCTGGCGCCTATCTGGCGCTGGCCCTGCTGCTCGCCCTAGACGGTATCTTCTCGCCGCCATTTCGCTACCACAGGTACCGTTATGCCATCAACGAAGAATGCATTGACGTCAAAGAAGGCTATCTGTGGACGCAAGAGCATATTGTGCCAATTGAACGCCTTCACCAAATCACTATGGCGCAAGGGCCCATTGACCGGGTATTTGGCTTGACAAAAGTAATTGTCACCACAGCCGGAGGCGAAGCCACTATCCGCTTCCTGGAATACGAAAAAGCCCAGCAGATTGCAGAAGCATTGAAAAAGAAAATCAACCAAGTTGCATTGTCGGAACGTGCGAGCCAGCAAGCAGAAGGATGCATCGGCACACCCACGCCCCATACTCAAGAGGAGGGTTCCCATGACAACTGAAAAATTCCATTGCCACCCCACGATTATCCTGGAAAAAGCTGGCGGGGTTATTATCGCCAGTATCCTGATTCTGCTATCCCAAGCAGAATATGTAATCCCGTTTTTTCAAGAAGGGTTTGCAAGCGAAGAAGACCTGCCCTCCATACTTATGGTTCTTGGGCTGATATTGCTCCTCCCCTTCTTTACGGCTGGCTACCAATTCCTTGTATGGCGCAAAACTTGGATTTACATGGACGGGACTACGCTTGTCATCGAACGGAACACCCTGAACCGGAAGAAAAATACTTACAGCCTTGCCCATATTTCCAATGTCAACACGGAACAAAACCTGTTTGAGCTTTTTATGCATACCAGCCGCTTAAAACTGGATATGGAAAATGCCTCTGATGCAAATTCCACGGATATCACCATTCTGCTGTCCATGTCAAAAGCCCTGGAAATGAAAGCGCAGCTTCTATCTTTTTCTCAAAAAAGCACTGTTGGGGATGGGGCAGCGCCCTCTTTATCCGACCCTTCCTGCGCTTCTTTTTCTGAGATTTTGACCCACTGTATCTGCAGCCTTCCAGGCTATTACCTGATATCTGCGGTTATATTTACTGCATTGGCCTTATTTCTGTTTTTTGGCCTGGACCTTAACCCTTTGGATATACTATTTGAGAAAAAAACAACCAGTTTTTTTATGAAATCCTTTACGGTCTGCATCCTGGTTTTCTCTTATATTTACCAAATCATAAAACGCTTATTAGGCTTTTACCAATTTTCTGTGTACCGTCAGGGAAATGAACTTATGGTCCATTATGGTTTTTTCCGGAAACAGGATTTTACCATCCCAATCGGGCGCATCCATGCACTACAAATTGTCCAACCGCCCATTGCACGGCTGACTGGGCGCTATGAAGCCAGGATCGTCTGTATTGGCGTTGGGGACGCCCAAGAAGAGCTGACCCAGTTTTCTCTCTGCAAGAAAAAGCAGGATGTGATGGAATCTTTGGCTGCGCTTCTGCCAGAATTCCCTGCCGCTTCTATCCATCATATGCGAAAGCCTCCCAAACATGCCAAAATCCTCAGCTTTTGCTCCTGTTTTTGCTGGATTATGGTGTGCTGCCTGTTCCCTTATATGCTGATAGCTTCTTTGGAGCCCTCCAAGGCTATAGAAGATGCTTCCCCGTTGCTTTATGCCTGCCTGTCCCTTGCCTGTTGTATCTTGCTGTATTATTTGTTCCGGCATTTTTGCCTGGGTTTTTATGCCGGCGGCTCTTTTGCCATATGTTCTGGCGGCTCCCTTACGAAAACCGCCACCATTATGCCATACCGCGAAATGCAGCATATATGCTTCAAGCAAAATCTTTTGTCACGGCATTTCCATTTATATCAAGGGGAAGCCTATATCCTTGCATCTGAGGCAAACCGCAAAGTCCGCCTCCCCTATATTACAGAGGCAGAAAAAAAGCTGCTGGCACAGGAGATGGGGCATGATTGCCTCGGCGGCAGCTAGAAAACCCAATACGGCAGAATGCCGCAAGGCACTAACCCTTGCGGCATTCGCCAAATATCCGCACGAGCCAGGCAGCCTAGCTCATTGCGCGCGGGAATAAAATTATTTAGAACCTAAAATCCCGCTGCCCACTGTGGATATTTGCCAGATATTCCATAACGCGTTCTTTCACTTTCGGGTTTGTAATTACCTCCAGCTCCTTCTCAATTAGTTTATCCCCAATTTCCTTTGTGCCTTGTGAAGCATAGTCCTCTAAATACTCTTTTAAGGTCATTAACGCGTTGGGATGGCAGCAGTTGACAATCTGCCCGCTTTTTAATAACGACATAAACCGGTCGCCTGTCCGCCCTTCCCGGTAACATGCGGTGCAAAAACTTGGCACATAGCCCATTTCCATTAGCCATCTCACTACCTCGTCTAAGGTACGGTTATCACTGACATCAAACTGCGCGGAATTCTCTTCCTCTGGCTCCGGCTCCACATAGCCGCCCACGCTGGTCCTTGAGGCGCCGCTGATTTGGGAAATCCCAAGGTGAAGCACTTTTTCCCGGCAGGCTTTGCTTTCCCGGGTGGAAACAATCATCCCTGTATAGGGAACGGCAATCCGAATACACGCCACAATTTTCTCAAATATCTCGTCGGAAATCCCATTGTCAAATACATCTGGGTCGATATCGTCTGCCCGCCGCAGCCTTGGCACGCTGATGGTATGGGGGCCAACGCCCTTGTAGCGTTCCAAATGCTCTGCATGCATTAAAATCCCTGTGAAATCATAACGATAATTGTTCAGCCCAAATAGCACGCCTAACCCTACGTCGTCAATGCCGCCGTCCATCGCACGGTCCATAGCCTCCGTATGGTAGGCATAATCGTGTTTTGGCCCTGTGGGATGCAGTTTCTCATAAGATTCTTTATGGTATGTTTCCTGAAATAAAATATATGTGCCAATGCCAGCTTCCTTTAACTTACGGTAATTTTCCACTGTCGTTGCTGCAATATTGACATTGACCCGACGAATCGCCCCATTTTTGTGCTTAATGCTATAAATAGTGTCTATACATTCCAAAATATATTCGATTGGGTTATGGACTGGATCCTCCCCCGCTTCCAGGGCAAGCCGCTTATGGCCCATATCCTGCAGCGCCATTACCTCTTTCACAACCTCTTCCTGGGTCAGCTTTTTCCTTGCAATATGCTTGTTTTTCAGATGGTACGGGCAATACTCGCATCCATTGATGCAATAATTAGACAGGTACAGCGGGGCGAACATTACAATCCGGTTCCCATAAAAATCTTTTTTAATCTGCTGCGCTAAGGCAAAGATTTCCTGATTTTTGTCCTCCAGCCCACAATCCAGCAGAACCGCCGCCTCCCTGTGGGAAAGCCCTTTGCGCTCTTTCGCTTTTTCTAGAATTTTCTCAATCAGCTCCCGGTTATTTTTGTTTGCCTCTGCATAAGCTAAAGATTCCAAAACTTCTTCATGGTTAATAAATTCTTCTGCCTTTGGCGACATTACATTGTACATAATTTCTCCTCCTTATAATCACCCCGGCTAACTGCCAGCCTATATCCAATTTTCCCCAGCCTCTTTTCCAGGCAGTCCCGGCATTCCGCCGCTTCCTCACCAGTGCAAATCTTATTGTCATACAATTCATACTTTTTCCGAACGGAAGTTGGCGACAAGTTAGGCATTACCACATTCGCCCCCGCCTGGACGCCTTTTTCACGCCCTTTCGGGTCTATCGTCCCCAATGAAGTGGTAGCTGGCAGCAGCAGCCCGGGCAGCATCACCCGCAGCAGCCCCAAAAGGAACAACGTCAGTTCCACCGTCCCACCTGCCTCCTTTGCAAAAGGCGTGCCATGATGGGGGATAAACGGCCCAATCCCTACCATATGCGGCTCCAATTCACGGATAAACATCATATCTTGCGCCAAGTGCGCGGCCGTCTGCCCAGGGCTTCCCACCATAAACCCTGTGCCAGTCTGGTAACCAATTTCTTTTAAATGCCGCAGGCATTGTTTTCGGTTTTCGGCAGACAGACCTGGCGGATGGAGCCTGGAATAATGGTTTCCTTCTGCTGTTTCATGGCGCAGCAGGTAGCGGTCTGCTCCAGCCTGGAACAATCCCAAATAACTTTCATAAGAACGTTCCCCAATGGAAAGGGTGACTGCACAGTCTGGGTAATTATCTTTTATTGTGCGGACAATATCTTCCAGTTCTTCCTGGGAAAATTTCCCGTCTTCCCCTCCTTGCAGCACAAACGTCCGAAAGCCCAATGGGTAACCAATCTGGCAGCACTCCATAATTTGTTCTTTTGTCAGCCGATAACGCTGCGCCTCCTTATTGCTCCTTCGTATCCCACAGTAATAACAATCGTTTTTGCAGTAATTGGTGAATTCTATCAGCCCTCTGGCAAATACATTGTTCCCATAATACCTGTGCTGCCACTTCCTCGCCTTTTCAAATAGGTATTCCGCCAAGTTGGGGCTGCGCCCCTCAATCAGTGTAATCCATTCTTCCCTGGAAAGGCGTGACTCTGCCTCCAATTTATCAATCAATGCCTGAATATGGTCCATATTCCCTCCATTTATATCCTTAGGACTCCCCAGGGAAATTCCATCCCCTTACATAAACCGCCCCTGTACCAAAGGCACAGGGGCGGTTTTCTGCAAATGCCAAACTTTGGCATTTGCTCCTTATCGCATGTAAGTATCAGGCAGCTTTTCTAGCCTGCCCAAACGAAATGCATTCTTCCCCTTCAGGATCCCTTGTGGTCTGATTTGCTATATTTCAATGTAACAACTATTCTCACTTTGGTTTACAGTCAGATTTTTCTTCCTGCGCACCTTTGTTTTATTATGTCTGATTTTTCTTTTTCTTCCTATGCCTTACAGCCATTACAAGAATAAAGGCCAGCAGGCACACAATCCCTGCCGCTATCCCAGCCGCCGCAATTGCAAATCTATTGGGATTTCTTAAGACAGCGCCAAGGCTGCTGTCATCCTCTATTATTTTACGTTTCTGGGTATCGCTATAATAGTCTGGGATTTCTGCTTCATCCCCTTTCCCCTCAAAGGAATCCAAATACTCTGCCACACATACCCAGGCCTTCAATTCCTTCCCATCGATTGATATAATATGGTCTTCCAGTTTTTCTATTGGGATCTCCACCCCTTGCGCGTCTTTCGGCACAATGGAAAGGATCCCATAAGACTGCTCCGTGACCGCCCCTAACATCTGCCCGCTATAGAGGTCCGCCACTAACCGGTACAATTTATTATCCTCTAAATCTTCCACTCTCCCGGAGGCGTCCTGCAGTTCCACTTCTGTTACTTTATTTAAAATCATCCTGTTCGGGTTAATGGTGTAGGAAAGCCCGCTGACATATAACTGGGCAGTTGGCATCAAGGGGGAAATTGAGGCGTCTACCTCCGCCATTGTTTTTAATTCCTCTCCCGTAAAATATGCGCTTACCAGCGGATACCCTGGCACCCCATCCGGCCCAATCCCAAGGGAAAGCACTTGAAAAGCATCTGCCACCGTAATGTCTTTGCCTTTGTGGAAAGTGTCGCGGATACATCCGCTGGGGACTACCGCAATATCAGCCGGATTGCTATCCCCAGTGTCATGGTTATTGACCATATACAAATAAGAATCTGCCAGCAAGTTCCCTAGGGGTTCCTCCTGGAGCTTTTCACCCAGCCCGCTTGCAGCCGTAAATTCCCAAGGGTTATGCGCAAGCACCTGGTCTTTGGAAAACCCAAACTGGGACAAGTAATCTGAATCAATAGTAGCCCCCAGTTCTTTTATTTTATCGGCGGCGCCTTTATCCTCATGATACTGCCCATCCAGCAGCACAAGCTGGTAATCCTTAAGGCTCCATCTCCCATCTTCTTTTTGGGCCATGCGCAGGTTCCCTACACGCGCGCCATATTCCCCAGCAGAAACAATGGCCGTATCCCCACAAATAATCGGCTCTTCCAAAATACTGTGGGTATGCCCGCTGATAATTACATCCAGCATTGGCACTTCTTTTGCCAGCAGTTCATCCTCCGACTTCTTTGGATCCTCCCATGTCCCGCAGTGCGACACGCATACCACCATATCCACAGTTTCTTTGTCCTGGATTTCTTCTACGGTTTCCCTTACTGCCTCTATGGGGTCACGGAATGACAAGGCGCAGGTTGGCGCGCATTCCAGGGCGTCTTTTCCGAATACCCCAATCACCGCAACCCTAACATCACCTTTCTGCACTACAATATATGGCTTCACTCCGTAAGATTCAAATGCTTCCTGGAGCAGCCTTCCGTCTTCGGCCTGGGTTCCGTTTAAAGTCGCTTCCCAGTCAATATTGCAGACAACCAGGGGTGGAAGCGCATCCTTGCTAGTTTTTGCCGCCTGCAGCATATCCGCTAACCCTTGGCTGCGATAATCAAACTCATGGTTCCCAAAGGTAGTGGCGTCCGCCCCTAAATACCCAAGCATCCGCAATTCACAAGCCTGGGTGGCATACACTGTCTGGTATAGGGTCCCCATAGAAAAATCACCGCCATCCAGATACAGTAAATTTTTATTTTCTTCCCGCTGCCCCGTAAGGTAGCCCATAAGCCTTGCAGCCCCGCCTACCATTTTGCCTTCCCCATCTTCTTCCAAATAAAATGGCTCCAGATGGGAATGCAGGTCATGGGTAAATACTATCTGGGCTTCCTTTGCCTCTTTGGCCGACGCATGCCCTCCCAAAAGGACAGCGCCTATCAGGGAATACAACAGCGCTTTCCAAAATTTCTTTATTACTTCCATAGTTATGTAACCCTTATTCTTAGCACGCTATAGCTATTATGCCACTTTATACCTCAACCAATTCATACTCCTGACTGCCAATCCCAATTTTTTCTGCATGTTCCACACAAGACTTCCAATTAGTGTCTGGATGCGTCATATGGAAATGGTCATGCCCTTCCCCATGTCCATGCTGCTTATTTTCATGCAATACGCTTCCAGCAATCACTGGCTGGCGGTTACATGCATCGGCGCAGGCAACATCCAACGCCACTGGGTCAAAAGATGCAAACATCCCTACATTTGGGATAATCGGAATATCATTCTCTGCATGGCAGTCGCAATTTGGAGACACATCGCATACGATCGAAATATGGAAATGGGGACGTCCCTGGAGGACTGCCTTGCTGTATTCTGCCATCTTACAATTTAACACATCGTTGGAATCCCCAAAGCTTGGCTCCACCGCATCTTTTGGGCAGACACCAATACACCGACCGCACCCAACACAATTTTCCTGATTGATGGAAGCTTTTTTCTCTGAAACAGCAATCCCAGTATGGGCGCAAACTTTCGTACACATGCCGCAGCCAATGCATTTTTCCTGATTTACATATGGTTTGCCCTCGCTGTGCATTTCCATTTTCCCTGCCCGGGAGCCGCAGCCCATGCCAATATTTTTCAAAGCGCCGCCAAATCCAGTCATTTCATGGCCTTTAAAATGGGTCAGCGAGATAAATACGTCGGCATCCATCACTGCACGGCCAATCTTTGCTTCTTTTACATATTCCCCATCTACTGGGACAAGCTCTTCATCTGTCCCCTTCAGCCCATCCCCAATAATAACATGGCAGCCTGTGGAAAAGGGGGTAAACCCATTTTCATACGCTGTGTCAAGGTGGTCCAGCGCATTCTTCCTGCTTCCCACATACAAGGTATTGCAGTCTGTGAGGAATGCTTTCCCACCCAATTCCTTCACTACATCTACAACCACTTTTGCATAATTTGGGCGCAGGAACGCCAAGTTCCCCAACTCCCCAAAATGTATCTTAATTGCCGCATATTTATCTGTAAAATCAATTTCTTTGACCCCTGCTGTCAGTATCAGGCGTTTGAGCTTATCTGGAATATTCTCTGTAAAAGAAGTCTTAAACGATGTAAAATATACCTTCGGTTTTTGCATAATTGCACTCCCTCCTTGAAATGTTTTTCTGCCGACATTATACCATGTCAACTAAGTTCGTGAAATACCTCACTAAGTTGCCAGGTATGTGTTCTCACTAAGCTCGTGAAACACCTCGCTAAGTGTTCACATTATACCATGATTGCTGCGCAATCTATGGTATGGTAATCTATGCGCACTCCGGCGCTTATAATGTCTGCCGACATTATACCATGATTGCTGCGCAATCTATGGTATGGTAATCTATGCGCACTCCGGCGCTTATAATGTCTGCCGACATTATACCGTAATCCCCTGTTATTTGCAATCATTTTCAGAATTAAGGGCGTTTTCGACACTATTCTCCTGACCTTTTTTCTGCTAACGTTTTTTTTACTTTTTCTTCATAATTTCTTTTGAATTCTTTATCGTTCTTTTAGAAATTGTCCACATTTTGCACACATTTATATTTTATACTTGCTATATCAAATGAAGTTGATAGCAACAAGCGCGCACCGTTATCGGCTTCGACAAACAACAATTTAACTTTATATAATAAAGTTATTTTACATATATTGGTGCCACCGCCCAAGATGTGGCACCCCATGAAACATTTCATAAATTTACTCCCCCAAAAAGCGTTGCCGACAGGCAACGCTTTCCTTCCGTCCTTTTTTACGTCCATTAAGGCTCTGAATACACTACTTCCCCATCAATCAAGACATATTTTATATTTGTGTCAGATACCATAGGGTTGCCATCCGCTACCACAACATCCCCATCTTTCCCTAGTTCCAGGGAGCCTACCCTCTCGTCCACGCCGATATGCCTTGCCGCATTGATGGTAATTGCTTTTAACGCTTCAAAGGCGTCCATGCCAGATTTCACTGCAAGCCCGGCGCACAACGCAAGGTACTGTTGGGGGATAACCGGGGAATCTGTGATAATCGACACCTGGCACCCTGCCCTTGCTAAATCTCCTGGCGTTTCAAAGCTTTTATTCTTTAATTCAAATTTGGAAGCATGTGTCAAGGTAGGCCCTACTGCCACAGGGTATCCTTCTTTTGCCAAACCATCCGCTATCAAGGACCCGTCTGTGCAATGGTCAATTGCCAGCCCCACCTGGAATTCTTTTGCAATGCGTATCGCCGTATAGATGTCGTTTGCCTGGTGGGCATGGGCTTTCAAAGGCAGCTCGCCTGTAATGACTGGAATTAATGCCTCTAACTTCGGGTCATACGGCGGCTGTTTCAGCACATCATCCCCTGCCGCTTCTTTTCTGGCAAGGTAATCTTTTGCCCGTTCTAACATCACGCGAAGCTTGGACGCCGTTGTCATGCGGGAATAAATTTCTTTCTCTTTGTAACATAATTTGGGGTTCTCGCCAAATGCGCATTTCATCGCCGCTTTTTCTTTTATAACCATGTCGTCAATGCGCTTTCCCACCGTTTTGTAAACGGTAAATGTGCCGCCCAGCACATTCGAGCTTCCTGGCCCTGCCGCAACGCAGGTCACCCCTCCTTCCCTAGCCAGGCGGATGCTTTCATCTTGGGGGTTTAAGCCGTCCACGGCAGATAATTGAGGGGTAATGGCATCCGTCATCTCATTGTAATCGGCTCCCTCAAAGCCAACGGCATACCCATCCAGCCCCAAATGGCAATGGGCTTCCACAAAGCCAGGGTATACCTGCATCCCTGTCACATCCAGGACGTTTGTCCCCACGCGTAAGGTTGCCGCGTCAATCTCAGCCTCTATCCTGGTTATTTTCCCATTTTCTATTAAAATATCTGCTGCATACGGCTTTTCCACAACAGCATCATGGACAGTACCATGCTTTATCAATACTGTATCTCCCATATTGTCGCTCCTTCCATCTTTTGGTAATTTCAAAATAATTGCGAAACGCTATAGTTTTATACATTTCAAATACTACTCAAAAACTTTGAAAGTCAAATACCTTGCGCAACCCATGGTATGGTTGCCTATGCGCACTTCGGCGCGTATCATGTCTATCGACATTATACCATGATTTACATAATTTTATGATATACATAAGGGTATTTCTGAAAACTACTTTCACGCTTTCATGCAACACGGCCTTTCCTATTAGATAACAAAACAGATGGCTCTATCATTGATAGAAAGCCATAAGTTTTTCCGGTGATATCCCTATCTCCCTTGCCCCCTTCGGAATACAGGCAAGGACTGGCACATCCCCCCGTTTTTCAATTATTTTTATATTGTCCTGCTCCATCTCATTGTCTGGGTGGAAATGGTTTACCACCACCCCCCTGGCTGGGATATGCTTCATCCTCAAATATTCCAACGTTAAAATCGTGCTATTGATGGTCCCAAGCCCTGCATCTGCCACAACCAGGCAAGACAGCCCCAAATCCTTGATAACATCCTCTAACCACAATTCTTTCCCATTTTCACAACATAACGGGCATAGTATCCCTCCGCTTCCTTCCATGGTGATATAGTCATAGTCCCTGCATAACTGATGGTAACCTTCCCTTACAGTGGGAAGCTCTACAGGGTTGCCTTCTGCCCTGGATGCAAGATGCGGGGAAACTGCCTGCCCATAGATGTAAGGGACCATAGTATCCAAGGGTTGGGAAATGCCTGCATGCTCTTTTACCCATACCGCATCCCCTGGTATCAGCTTCCCGTTTCCGTCTTTACAATTCCCACTGACTGCCGCTTTATAGTATGCTGATTTAGCCCCTGCTTCCCTCAAAACTTTCACAAGAAGCGCCGACGCATATGTTTTGCCTACATCCGTCCCCGTCCCAGTAATAAAAATTCCTTTTCCCATGCCCTTCTCCCTTCCTTTGCCGCAGTTTTTCCTTATGCCGCCCTTAGCGTCCCGCCACCTGATACCCCAGTTCCTGCAGCATTTCCAAATCACGTTTAATTGTAATCCCAGCCGTAGTCAGCATATCTCCAGTGATTGCTGCATTCGCCCCAGATTGGAAACAGTTTCTCCCATGCCCCTCCATCAAGCCCCTGCCGCCTGCCAGCCTGATAAAAGCTTTCGGCAAAATAAAACGGAATACCGCCACTATCCTGCACATCTCTTCTTCTGTCAGCCTTGGGTTGCCCTCATAAGGCGTTCCAGGAATCGGGTTTAACATATTGACTGGGACGGAATCCACCCCAAGTTCCCGTAAGGTAAGCGCCAGGTCAATCCGGTCTTCCATGCTCTCTCCTAACCCCATAATCCCCCCGCTGCAAATACTAAGGCCTGCATTCCTTGCAGCTTTCAATGCATTTATTTTATCCTGCTGGGTATGGGTTGTGCAAACATTTGGAAAATATTTTGCAGACGCTTCCAGGTTATTATGGACCCGAGCCGCCCCAGCAGCTTTCACTTTGCGGAACTCTTCTTCTTCTAAAAGCCCAAAAGACACGCAAACAGAAATATCCACCGTTTCTTTAATATTACGGATGCTTTCACATACCTGCGCAACCTCCTTGCCGCCCAGCCTCTTTCCTGATGTGACAATCGAATACCTTGGCACGCCACGTTCCCTGTTATATCGCGCCTGCGCCACCAACTCTTCTGTCCCCAGCAGCGGATAGCTTTCCACATCCGTCTGGTAATAAGAAGACTGGGCGCAATATTTGCAGTCCTCGGAACATTTGCCACTTTTTCCATTAATAATTGTGCAAAGGTCAAATTGATTCCCGCAAAATTTTTGGCGAACCTCATCTGCCGCTTTACAAAGCCCTTCCAAGGGCATACCTGCCAATGCCAAAGCCTCCTCTTTGCTTACCAAATGCCCTTCCATTACTTTTTCTTTCAGAACCTCTAACTTCCTATCCATAGCCTCTCCTCTATTTACAAATTTACTTCGCATAATTTTCAGGCATGCCTAAAATATCCCTAAACGCAGGGACAAGGCGAACTGCCAATGCTGCAGACAAAAAGCAAAGCACAATATCCCCAGGCATATCCAACGGAAAACAATCTGCAATCACCATAACGAACGCTGTTTTTTCCCCTACATACAAATTCAGCATCAAATATTTATATACCAGCCCAATGGAATATGTAACAAGGAAACCTGCAAACGCCGCCATCAGGTATTTGCCATAGCCCTGGACGCCTGATTTTTCTACAACTGCCCCAACTGCAAAGGCTGCAAGGATAAATCCCAGCAAATACCCAAAGCTTGGCCGGAAAATATAGGCAATCCCGCCTCCCGCTGCAAAAACGGGCAGCCCGCACAACCCAAGCAGCACATACACGCTTACGCTAACTATCCCCATCTTGCGCCCTAACACCATCCCTGCAAGCAGCACAAACAAAAACTGCAGGGTAAAATAATCCATTCCTGGCACCGGAACCTGAATAAAAGCCCCAACTGCTACCAGTGCAGTAAACATTCCCCCGCAGACAATTTCCTTTACTGATAATTTCCTGCCCATAATCCCCTCCTACGTATGCTGTCAATATATTCCATTGCATCTATTGATACTATACACAGGGGCAGGCCTATTGTCAATCTATTTATTAAGTTAGTTTACATTGATATGCATTTGTTTTCAGTGGTGGTTCTGCGAGTGGTGATGCCCGCCCCCTTCATGGCCACAGCCTACTTCCAGTTTCTTTATTTCATCATAATTTACCGTTCCCTTTTTCCCATCTTCATACTGCGCTAACAACAGGCGGAGATGGCACATTGGGATATTTTTGCAGTCATCGGCTGTCAGCCCCGCGCCATACTCAGACAGAAGCTGATAGATTTGGTACTTTCCCAGTGACATCCCACACTGATGGGCAGATGTAACCGTATCCAAATCTGCACTGCGGCACATACCTTGGTAATGGACGGTGACCTCGCTGTTTTGAAGCCCAGCCAGGATTTCTTCTGCATTAGCGGATGCCACCGTAAATGTCAGCTCTGCATCCTTTGTTAAATAATCCTGCATCGCCTCGCACTCCACTAACAGCTCCACAGCCTCCAAATAATCCATGCCTTCCAAGTGCACGTTCTTAAGGACCCGTTCCCCATCTTTGTTCCGGCTTTCCGCACTGGTCACGCGGTTCCTCCTGTTTAAGATAATCTCAATGGAAGGGTTCACATCCACACTTACATAAGATACTGGCATTTCAAAGAAGTACCAATTCCCTACCCCAATGCAGACCATCAGAATGACACAAGCAGAAACCAGCGGCCGCAGAAGAAAGGCATGGGTTCTTTTTGCCGTTTTACGCCTGTTTTGAAGCAGGTACTTTGACACAGATTGTTTCATTTGCTCTGTCGCATGAATTTGCTCAAACGCTTCCCAAATCTCCTCATGCATTCCTGCCACCTCCCAACTTTTGCTTTAGCAATTCTCTGCCTCTTGACAGCAATGAGTATATGGTATTTTCTTTTTTATGCAGCATCATCCCGATTTCCCGGGCAGTATATCCCTCGTAATAATGCAGGTAAATGACGTCTTTATACTTCGCTGGCAAGGACAGGACAATTTCCAATATCCCTATCTGCTCTGGCATTACGCTGGCAGCTTCTTCTGAAAGCACATCCAATGGAACCGTGCTGTGCCGGAATAATTTCCGTTTCAGGTCTTTGCAGGCGTTAAGCGTGACGCGGATTAGCCATGCTTTCTCATGCTCCTTACTTTCAAAAACCGAAGAATGGAGGACATACTTCAAAAACACCTCCTGAAGCACATCCTCCGTATCCTCATGGTTATTCAGATGCAAAAGGCAAATCCTGCGAATCATATCAGAGTATAACTCTATTGCCTGCTCAACCTCCTGCTCGCTGCGCATAAGATATCTCCTTCGTTCTCCCTACCAGTGGTGGCGCCCTCCATGATGCCCACCGCCATGATGGCGCCCATAGCCTTGGCCGCTGCCACTTCCGGTATAGTTATCGCAAACCCCATCCCCGTTGGAGTCTGCATAGCTTCCGCAATGGCCGCTCCCATTATGCGTGCAGTAATCACAAACCCCATCTCCATTGGCATCTGTATAATAGCCGCATGCCCCATTATGGGCGCAATGGTCGCAAACCCCATCCCCATTGGCATCCACATAGTATGGGCATACAGGGCTGGCTTCTGTATCGCCAACATTTGTATCAGCAATTTCTGCGCTGTCTGTATCATCACTGTTGCCAGCATCCTCTACAGGAGCGTCATCAACCAAACCTTCCCCATCCACAAATGGGCCGTCGGAAATATCTGCTTCCTCTGTGGGGGCGTCTGCATCATCCCCATTTTCAGCAGGAACATCTAAATTATCTGTTTCATCCTGGTTCTCCTGAGGAGCGGGAGCCTCTTCTGGCTCAGGCTCTGTAAATTTCTCCAATGTCTCGTTAGAGCTTCTCACACTGGTTACTGCAACTGCATTGCTTAACTTTGCGTCCCCTGCTTTTACATTGTTCGGCACATCTGCCTTCTTCATATTTGCCGCAATTACTGGTACGGAAACCCCGCATACCACAATGCAGGCAAATACTGCAATCAGAATTCTCTTCATCTTCTTCATACCTGACCTCCTAAAATATAGTTTGTTTATAAGTTCACTATTGCCCCATTTGTTGTACTTCACTTATAATACGACATAGAAGAAGAAATACTTGCATAGGTTTGAAAATTATTTTCTTATTTTGATAAAAATGCTAAAAAGCATCACAAACACCTACTGGATTAGGATGTTAAAAAGCATTGCAAGTACCTATAGAGGTCCAATACCTGCAATGCTTTTTATGGCTTAATGTTTCATGCCAATACGCACCAATGCCTTTTTCAATGCAATTTCTGCGCGGGCTACATCCACCTCAGCGCTATGGCTGCGGAGGCGTTCTTCCGCGCGGGCTTTCGCTGCCTGTGCGCGGCTTACGTCAATCTCATCGGGCCATTCTGCAATTTCTGCAAGAAATGTGACTTTCTCTCCCAAAATCTGCACAAACCCAGCATGGACTGCCGCTTCTTTTTTGCCGTCTGGCCCTGTGATAGACACAATCCCAGGCGCTAACACCGTAGTTAGGGGGATATGGTGTTTATACACACCCATCTCCCCATCTACAGAAGTAAATTCCACCATGGAAGCCATCCCTTTATAAAACACACGGTCTGGCGTAATGATTTCCAATTGAAAGTTCCTGTTATCCTCTGCCATGTGTCCACCCCCTATTTCATGCGGGCGCGAACTTCATCAATAGACCCTGCGTTCAGGAAATGCCCTTCTGGGACATCGTCATGTTTGCCTTCCAGAATTTCTTTAAAGCCTCTGAGCGTCTCTGCAATCGGCACATACTTCCCATCCAGCCCTGTAAACTGGGTAGCTACAAAGAACGGCTGGGACAGGAACCTTTGCACCTTCCTTGCGCGGTTTACCACCAGCTTGTCATCCTCAGACAATTCATCCATACCAAGGATTGCAATAATATCCTGTAATTCCTTATATTTCTGCAAAATTTCCTGTACACCGCGGGCTACCTGGAAATGCTCTTCCCCTACCACACGGGGATCCAGGATACGGGATGTGGAATCCAGCGGATCCACTGCCGGGTAGATACCAAGCTCTGCGATGGAACGGGAAAGAGTTGTAGTCGCATCCAAATGGGCAAAGGTAGTTGCCGGAGCCGGATCTGTCAAGTCATCCGCCGGAACGTAAACTGCCTGTACGGAAGTGATAGAGCCATTCTTTGTAGATGTAATACGCTCCTGCAGCGCGCCCATTTCCGTCTGCAAGGTAGGCTGATACCCTACGGCGGAAGGCATACGGCCTAACAGGGCAGACACCTCGGAACCTGCCTGTGTGAACCGGAAAATATTGTCAATAAACAACAGCACATCCTTCCCGCCTTTATCACGGAAATATTCCGCCATGGTAAGCCCTGTCAGGCCCACGCGCATACGCGCCCCAGGCGGCTCATTCATTTGGCCAAACACCATGCAGGTTTTGTCAATAACGCCAGATTCTTTCATTTCATAGTAAAGGTCATTCCCTTCACGGGTCCGTTCCCCTACGCCAGTAAATACAGAATACCCATCATGCTCTGTGGCAATGTTATGGATCAACTCCTGAATTAATACGGTCTTGCCTACGCCGGCGCCGCCAAACAAACCAATTTTCCCACCCTTTTGGTAAGGGCAGAGTAAGTCAACGACCTTAATGCCGGTTTCCAACATTTCCGTAGACGTTGCCTGTTCTTCAAATGTTGGTGCTTTCCTATGGATTGGCATATGTTCCACATTCTTGGGCGGCGCAATTTCATCAATCGGCTCACCCAGCACATTGAACATACGCCCTAATGTCTGCTCGCCAACTGGAACGCTGATAGAAGCGCCAGTCGCCTCCGTGTCCATCCCCCGGACTAACCCGTCTGTAGAACCCATGGCAATACATCTTACTGTATCATCACCCAGATGTTGGGAAACCTCCACAACCAGACGTTTTCCGCCTTCCAGCGAAATGTTGATTGCTTCGTTGATTTCCGGCAGGCTGCCCTCGGAAAACTTAATATCCAATACGGCGCCGATAATCTGAGTGATTTTACCTATATTCTTCTCTGCCATAATTTCACTCCTTATTGTTAATCTCAGCCTGATTCTGCCTCAGCCTGATTTTGGGATCAGAAGTGCATCCCTGCACTGCTGCGCAGGCGGGCTGCGGCCTTTTTGCAGCTTTCTCCTATTGCCCGCCCTGCAGCCTTCTCAGCCTGAACCTTCCAAAACTGACTCTCTATCAGAACAGCTCATTCGCTGTTCTGCAGCGGCTGCCCCGCCGCTTTGCGGCTTTTTCCTCTGGGGCAGCCTGTGATATAAGGAAGCCATTATCGTAAAACGCAAAGCATTTTACGATATGGCTTCGGCGCCAGCGATAATTTCTGTAAGTTCCTGTGTAATGGAACCCTGGCGCGCCCTGTTATATTTCAATGTCAAATCACTAATTATTTCCTCTGCGTTGCTTGTTGCGGAATCCATTGCCTGCATCCTGGCCCCATTTTCACTGGCGACTGCCTCTACCAGCGCGCCATAGAACAGGCTTGTCATATATTTCGGGATAATCAAGTTCAACGCCTCTTCCTCATTTGGCTCATAATTCATCAGCACATTGCTGTCCGCTTCCTTCAATTCTGCCTCCTCAAATTCCACTGGAAGCAGCTTCATCATGGTAGGGATATGGCTGACTGTATTCTTAAAATGAGTATAAACGAGGTAAATCTCACCGATTTCCCCTTTGGTAAAATCATCCAATACTTTCTTGCAGATGGCAGAGGCATCCTCATAGGTAGGCCCTTCAATTACATCGGAATAATCCTCTTTGACCTCATAACCTTTTCGCTCCAATGATTCCCGGGCTTTGCGCCCAATAATGTAAATCCGGGCATCCTCCTTGGGAATCCCGCTGTCTGTGACAAGCTTCACAATATTGGAATTGTACCCTCCGGCAAGCCCCCGGTTGGACGCAATGGTTATAATTGCCTTCTTCCGGGAATCCCCCGCCTTCAAATAAGGATGGGCCATATTCCCGGAACGTGCCAGCATTGAAGTAACCGTCTGGTACATATAGTTAAAATACGGATTGGATTGTTCCGCACGGTTTTTGGCTTTCTGCAGTTTAACCGTAGAAACGAGCTTCATGGCTTTTGTGATTTGCTGCGTACTTTGTATGCTGCTTTTTCTTCTTTTGATGTCCCTCATGGACGCCATAAACATTCACCACCCGTCTTACTTGAATTGTGCCTTACATTCTTCAATTGCTTTTACCAGTTTTTTCTCTGTCTCTTCCTTAATCTCTTTATCTGTACGGATTGCCTCTGGAATTTCAGGGTATTTTGTATCCACAAACTCGAACAGTTCATGTTCAAAGCGAAGGATATTTTCTACGGAAACGTCCAAAAGGTATTTTTTGGTGGCCGCATATATAATCATAACCTGATATTCCACTGGCATTGGCTGGTATTGGGGCTGCTTTAACATCTCACGTATGCGCTCGCCCTGTGCAAGCTTCTCTGCAGTGTCAGCATCCAGCTCAGAGCCAAACTGCGCAAAAGAAGCCAGCTCGCGGTACTGCGCCAGTTCCACACGGATTGGCGCCGCAATCTTTTTCATAGCCTTAATCTGCGCGGAGCCTCCAACTCGTGACACAGACAAGCCCGCATTAATCGCTGGGCGGAACCCTGCATTGAACATTTCTGTTTCCAGGTAAATCTGCCCATCTGTAATAGAAATTACATTGGTAGGGATGTATGCAGAAACGTCCCCAGCCTGGGTTTCGATAATTGGCAGCGCTGTTAAAGAGCCGCCCCCTAATTTCTCAGATAACCTTGCTGCACGTTCCAGCAGCCTGGAGTGCAGGTAGAATACATCGCCTGGGTATGCCTCACGCCCTGGCGGACGGCGCAACAGCAAGGAAAGCGTACGGTATGCAGTCGCATGTTTACTTAAATCATCGTAAACAACCAACACATCCTGCCCGTTTTCCATCCATTCTTCGCCAATAGCGCACCCTGCATAAGGCGCAATGTACTGCAAAGGCGCAAGTTCGCTGGCAGTGGAAGCCACAACGGTGGTGTAATCCATTGCGCCAAACTCTTCAAATGTCTTAACGATTGTCGCAACGGTAGAAGCTTTCTGCCCAATCGCAACATAAATACACTTTACGCCCTGCCCTTTCTGATTAATAATAGTGTCGACCGCAATCGCTGTCTTACCAGTCTGGCGGTCGCCGATAATCAACTCACGCTGGCCCCTTCCAATCGGCACCATGGAGTCAATTGCTTTAATACCTGTCTGCAGCGGCGTATCTACCGATTTCCTTGAGATAACACCGGATGCAACCCTTTCTATCTGCCTGAATTTCGTGGTCTCAATGGGTCCTTTCCCATCAATGGGCTGCCCCAACGCATTTACAACGCGCCCGGTCATGGCATCGCCAACCGGAACCTCAACCACCCTTCCTGTCGTCTTAACGGTATCCCCTTCATTGATACTTTTATGGTCGCCCAACAATACGGCGCCAACATTATCTTCTTCCAGGTTCAATACCATTCCATAGACTTCCCCGGGAAATTCTAATAACTCGCCCTGCATGGCATTTTCAAGGCCGTGAATACGTGCTATGCCGTCCGCCACCTGAATGACTGTACCAACATCAGATACTTCAAGCTGCGCCGCATACCGTTTCACCTGCTCTTTAATGACTGAACTTATCTCTTCCGGTTTTAAATTCATGGAGCGCATTCACCTACTTTCAACTGTATTTTTGATAATTCCCTGGTAAGGCTTTGCAATTTGTTTTTCACACTGCTGTCAACCACCCGGTCACCAATCCGAATTACCATGCCGCCGATTAAGCTTTCATCCACATGATAGTGCATTTCAAATTCCACATATCTGGTGGTTTCCAGCAATTTATTCTTGATCTGCTCTTTCTGACTGTCTGTAAGCGGCATTGGTGCAGTCACATAAGCAGTGCCAATATTTTTGTATTCCTTTACCTGGTCAATGAAATATGTGAATACAGATTCCATTTCACCGTAATGCCCTTTGGAGACAAGCATACGCATAAGCCCAGTAATTTCATCATGGACCCTGCCCCTAAAAATTTGCTCCAAAGTCCCTATTTTTTCTTCTTTTACGATTTTCGGGTGATTCATCAGTTTGGAAAGCTCGTTGTCTTCTTGAAGAATCTGCTGTACGCCTCTTGCTTCTTCCAACATTTCATCCACCTGACCAGATTCCACAGCAAGCTCAAACAGTGCATCCCCATAAGTTTTGGATACTAGCTTAGCCATGTGCTCTCACCTATTTCTTTCAATGTCTCTTCCACCAATGTGTCCTGAATGGATGTGTCAATGGAGGCTGCAACTACTTTGCCTGCCATCAAAGAAGCAATGGCAACCATTTCCTGTTTTGCCTCATCCATAATACGTTTCTTCTCCAACAATGCTTCCTCGTTGGCGCGTTTTAGGATGCGGGCAGCCTCTTCCTTCGCTTCATCCACAATTTTCGCTTCATTCTTCAAAGCTTTTTGGCGGGCCTCACTTAAGATTTCCTCAGCCTCTTTTTCAATCCCTTTGATCTTTGCAGTATATTCTGCTTTAACTGCAGACGCTTCCTCCCTATCCTTACGGGCAGTGTCTATATCGTTTTTAATACGCTCCTGCCTGTCTTTCAGCATTTTCTTCGCTGGATTGAACAAAAGGTAAGACATCAGCGTAAACAGAAACAGGATTGCAAGAATCGAAAGCACAGTATCATGTAAAAGCTGAGGGTTTAAGCCAAATAACTGTTCCAAGGCCTGGCCTCCTCTCTATTTATTTGCTTATCGCTTGGGGCTAGCAGCCCAATAAGCATTGCTTTTTGCACTAAGGGATACCTTATTTCAATGGCTGTACAAACATCAAAAGGATTGCTACCAGCAAACCATACAGACCAGTTGTCTCTGCTACCGCCTGACCTAAAAGCATAGTGGATGTAATGTCAGATTTTGCCCCTGGGTTCCTTCCTACTGCGGATGCCGCATGGCCCGCTGCAATACCCTGCCCAATACCAGGCCCGATACCTGCGATAACTGCAAGCCCTGCGCCAATTGCTGAACACGCCCTGATTAATTCTGCTCCTGTAATGTTATCCATAAAATTTTCCTCCTTGAGTTTTCCACTCTTTTTATTTTCTTTGCCTGCCAAGCAGTAAACGCCCGGCAAAATATCATTTTCCAGGTTTTGGCCTGGATGTTTCCTAAGTTAGAAGCCTTCGCGGCTGCCTTGCCAGCCGTTACTCTTCTTCCCCAATTGCATTGCTGATATACGTCATAGTCAGCATACAGAACACATAGGTCTGGATGCACCCTGAGAACACATCAAAATATGCATGCAGTCCGCCTGGCCAGAAATAAGCAACCTTTGCAAGCAAAGCGTAAATCAACGCCATAATGATTGTCCCCGACAATACGTTGGCAAACAAACGCAATGACAGCGAAATCGGCACTGCGATTTCACTAATCAGGTTAATGGGGAACCAGATTGGCAGCCATGGCGGCAGCGGTGAACACATATCCGTCCAGATGGCTTTTGGCGTCTGGTACTTAAACTGGTTAAAGTGAATCAGTATAAAACTCAGCAAGGCCAGTGGAAGCGTCACGCCATAATCGGCTGTAGGCGGCCTCAGGCCAAACAGGCCGGATAAGTTTGAAATCAGGATAAAGATAAAGATGGTCCCAATATAATTGACAAACTTCCCTCCGCTTTTGCCCATAACGCCGTGTACCATGCCGTCCAGCTTTTCCACAATCAGCTCCACTACATTTTGGAATCCTCCTGGAACTTCTGATGCATGTTTCATGGCGCGGTTTGCCGCAACGGAGAACCCAATCAGCACAATCATGACAATCAAAAGGCTCACATGGGTCGTAGTGATCCAGAACGTATGCCCAAATAGCTCGTAGGAAAACAAGCCATGCACCATAATGTCAATATCTGCGCCAGAAGACAGTAAAATTGAACTCTGCACTCTCTCACCTCCTTTTCTGCTACTCTATAAAATTGTACACTTTATCCCTGAAACATATCACCTCTTTTTAATCCTGCGGCTACAAAGGCCTTTGCCCTGTATAGCAACAATAAATTTATGTGTAACAGGCTGTAAATAAGCAGATGCTTTCAGCCCCATCACGCCTGCAAACATAGCAATCACATTGCCCAACCGAAAACGCCAGACAACCACAAACGCCAGGACAACCACAAGATACCGCAATACGGAATACAAAGACGCCTTGCGGGCGGAACGCCCCTCAGCGATGGCGTCTACCGTATCCAGAATCACGATCGCCATATTCACCGCCATCCCCACGGCAAGGGCAACCCCCATCCAAAGCCCTGTGGTATACAATATTTTATCCTGCGCAAACCATATGCCAGCCACCTGGGCCAATACCCCATATACTACAATGCCCAGCACCAATTCTGGAAGCGCCTGGTTAATCCTTCTTAACATGCCCTGAGTCCTTTTCCCCATCCCTACGTTGCCCCCTGGGTACAGAGGTGTCTTTAGAGGACGGTTCTGAATAGATTTTCTTCGCCATTATAAATATATTGCGGAACCCCGCCAGCGCCCCTATGGCAAACAATGGGATTGTAATCCAGTCAATGGAACATTTCTCCCCAATATATATGCCTGCCATCACGCATAAAAAAATAGGCACCAGCATGTTAATTCCAAACTGCGTAATTAATGCAAGGGAACGATATACGCTTTTTTTGTATTTCACATGGGTACCTCCGCCAAACTGCCCGATTAAAAATTGTATTCCGGGAATTCTCCACTAATTTCCAAGATATGAAGCTATTATATCTATTTTCTTTCCAATTGTCCATTCCTTCCGTCTATTTTTGCTACTTTTTTGTGGAAGGCTCTGGCAAACCTTTATAAAATTCCTGCTTTTGTTACTATTTCCATTTTCCACCAGCCTTATACCAGCCTCTGCCATGCAGCCTGCTGCCCTGGCTGGCAAGTAAAAAGCGCCGCCTGCCTATTTTGTGCCAAATATTCGGTCGCCGGCATCCCCAAGCCCCGGGACAATATACCCATGGCTGTTCAGCCCTTCATCCAGCACCCCAACATAAATATCCACATCTGGGTGCGCCTGCTTCATCGCCTCCACACCTTCCGGCGCTGCAATAATGCACATAAAATGGATATTCACAACCCCTTTGTCCTTCAGCATTTGGATTGCTGCAACTGCAGAGCCGCCAGTCGCCAGCATCGGGTCAACTACAAATACCTCCCGTTCTGGGCAGTCCTCCGGCAGCTTACAATAATATTCCACTGGATTCAATGTATCAGGGTCCCGGTACAGGCCGATATGCCCTACTTTCGCCGCTGGGATCATTGCCAGCATGCCGTCCACCATCCCAAGCCCTGCCCTGAGGATTGGCACAATCGCCAGCTTCTTGCCTTTCAGTTCCTTTACTGTGGCGGCACAGATTGGGGTCTCAACCTCTATGTCCTCCAACTCTAACCCCCTGGTCGCCTCATAGCACATCAGCATGGCAATCTCCCCTACAATTCCCCGAAAATCCCTAGAACCTGTAGAGCTTCTGCGCAGCCATCCAATTTTATGCTGTATCAGCGGATGGTCCATAATTTTTACTTTTTCCATTCTATTCTTCCTCCTCGTTCATTAAGTTCACCAGCTTACGTATTGTCTTATTTAACGTCTCGTAACAAAGCCCATAAGACTGCAGCGATTTGCCATATGGGTTTAGTATTTCCAGTTCATCCCCTGTCAAATCCGTCAGGACTTCCACATCCACGCCAGGAATCTCCCCATATTCTTCTAATATTTTCTGTTTGTGGGCAGTTTCTATGGCAAGGACCAATGTGCCTGGAACTAAATCTTCTAAAGAAAGCTGCTGTGACATTTGGTTGGCCACAGTAATCCCATTGCTGATTAGCACTGCCTCTACCTTTTGGTTCAATGGCTCTGGGAACAGTACCACAAGCCCCCGGCTGACGATTTCCACTGGATACTTGATTAGGTATTCTTTTATAACAGCCTCTGCCATAGGCGCGCGTGCCGTGCCGCTCTCACATACAAAAATAATTTTTCTGTACCTTTTCATAACTGCCCCCTTTCATTTCCCCTTCCTATGCTTTTATTACCTGATAACCCGCCGCTTTCAGCATACGGTTCATAATAGCCTGTCCTATTCCAGGCGTGGAGAAACTCTCGGAATAAATTACATCTACGCCCTGTCCGTCAAACTCCCTTAAAATCCCATATAAATGGCGCGCTATTGTATCTTCATCCTTCCTTGTGCCAATGCTTTTCACAATCCCATATTGGTAATTGCAGCATGATTCATCGGTTCCTATGATGCCAACGCTTCTGCCTGCCTTAGAGGCTTCTTTTGCCAGGCTGTTAATCTTCTCCTGCACGTTCCTGGAAGCGCCCTCTACCAGAATCAGGTCTGCGTCCGGCGCATAATGCTTATATTTCATTCCAGGGGCTTTTGGAGGGATATTTACATCCCCAGCGCTAAGGCCAGGGTCCATCCGAGCTTCCCCCGCCGTTTCCCGCACCATATCTAACGTAATATAGCCCGGCCTTAATATAGTAGGGATTCCTTCTGAAACATCCACAATCGTGGATTCAATCCCAATCCCTACTGGGCCGCCGTCCAGAATCATTGGAATCTTCCCCTGCATATCCTCCGCTACATGGCGCGCCTGTGTTGGGCTGGGCTTCCCAGAAGTATTGGCGCTTGGGGCTGCAATAAACCCCCCGCCTGCCTTGATCAGGGCTAACGCCGCTGGATGGCTCGGCATCCGCACCGCCACAGTCTTAAGCCCTCCCGTAGTCTCAAACGGCACAGCCTTTGTTTTTTCAAAAATCATCGTCAACGGCCCCGGCCAGAACTTGTCTGCAAGCTTCTTTGCCTGCTCTGGCACGTTTGCCGCAATTTTTCCCAAATCTTCCCAATTAGAAATATGTACAATCAACGGATTATCCGAGGGCCGTCCCTTTGCTTCATAAATCTTGTGGGCAGCCTGGGGGTTCAGCGCATCCGCCCCCAAACCATATACTGTTTCCGTGGGAAAAGCCACCAGCCCTCCGCTTCGGATTACTTCCCCTGCCGTCTGTATTGCCTTTTGGGATTCCATCTCTGTATTTTTTATTTTAATAATCACTGTTTCCATAAAAATACCTGCTGTTATGACTTTGGTAATTAGATGTCTTTCAAAAAGCCAAATTCCCGTGCCGATACGGCTGCTTGGCTCATTGCCCGCGCGAATAAATCTCCTTCCCTATTGCAGCCAATAGGGAAGGATCTTTATAAAATTGACTATTTCAGCTATTTTATCTATACTAGCATAATCCTTTCTGTATGTAAAGTATGCCTGGCTAACTTTCCTGCCATAGGGCGGCTATGCCTCCTCGTTTATGCCCTTAGTTATTTTCCAACCTGCTTTCATTTCCTGTTGGCCCCAAATACTCCAAAATCCCTGCCTTTACTGCCTTGGCAACTTTTTTCTGGTAATCCTCGGTTGCAAGGAGCGCTGCTTCCTCTGAATTGCTTAAAAACCCACACTCCACAATCACAGTGGGGCTTGGCGTTTTTTTCAGGAGGTAATAGCTTTCATTCGCCTTCGCCTGCCTGTGGTTTTGGGGGTCTAGCTGCTCCACCATCGCCTTCTGCAAAGTTTCTGCCAGCTTTTTCCCTTCCTGGGACTGGCCATAATAAAACACCTGCGCCCCTTTTACCGATTCCTCTGGGTAACTGTTCTGATGGATGCTCACGGTAAACACAGGCTTTGCCTCTGCAATAACCTCACACCGTTTGCGCATGTCTTCTACTTTTTTATTATTGGAGGACTCCTGGTAAAGGCCGCCCTCATCCGTCCGCGTCATAATAACTTTTAAGCCTTCTTCCTCTAAAAGCCGCTGCAGTTCTTTTGCCACTTTCAAGTTGATGTCTTTTTCTTTCTCTTTATTGATGCCGATTTTCCCAGGGTCATCTCCCCCATGTGCCGGATGTTATATGCGCAACTGTCAATCTATTCCGCCGTAAGATACGCTAGGAAACAGACGCCCCAGCTCATCCCCAAAATTATAGCGGATTTTAATCCGATTGCCTTCATATACAATTATCTGGTCTATCATTTCCACCACGGTTTCCCTATCTAATTTTTCCACATTTTTTTGCCCTAACAGCCTTTTTATCCACGGCTCCATAAAGATATCCCCAATCGAAGTATCCCCGCTTTTCTCCTCTAGGCTCTTTGCCTGCCTGGCATAGAGCGCCTCCTTCTCCCTGTAATCTTTCTGGTAAGCCAAAAATTCCTCCTTGGTGACAAGGCCTTCCTTATAATCCTCATAGACGGATTTTTTTAATTTTTTAACCCGCTCTAATTCCCCATTTACCCTGGCAATTTCCTGCTTAGTAACCTCCTTCCCCTTAGAGCCAGGAAACGGCTGGCTTTCAACAAGCTTTTGCAAATCCTCAATGTTCTTTATAATTTCCTCTAAATCCCCCATGATAATATGCTCCAAAACAGAAAAGGGCAGGGCATGCGGCGTGCAGTATGCTTTTCCCTGCCGTTTATAGGTGCCGCAATAAAAGGAACACCCTTTCGTGCCATCCGCGCGCCGCCAGGTATTTTTCATCATGGAGCGCCCACAGTCCCCGCATTGGAGGAACCCGGCAAAAATATTTTTATTGGTTTCTAAATCTATATCCTTATGTTTCTTCTGTAAAAGTTTCTGAGTTTTTTCCCATGTTTCCAGGTCAATAATTGCTTCATGGGTGCCATTGACAATAACCCAATTTTCTTTGCCCACCACCTTCTGCCTGCCCCTCATGCGCTGATGCTTTTTGCCTTGCACCATATTGCCCAGATACATTTCATTTTTGAGCATGGCATGGATGGTAGCATAGGTCCAGTAGGAAGCGTTGCCCAAGCGGTTGCAGTTTTTATAATTATCGCCATTTGCCCTTTTGTAAGCAGAGGGGCAAAGGATTCCTTCTGCATTTAAACGCTTTGCAATGCTTTGCTTCCCCATCCCGCCCACATATAAACGGAACACTTCCCTCACTACCCCAGCGGCATATTCATCCACCACCAGCTTATTTTTGTCTATGGGGGATTTTTTATAGCCATAGCTGGCAAAAGCCCCTATAAATTCCCCTGCCTTTTGCTTGGATGCCACCGTTGCATGGATTTTTTTTGAAATGTCCCTGGCATACTGCTCATTGAAAATATTTTTAATTGGCAGCAGCATGTCATATGCCTGCCGGATGCTGTCAATCCCGTCTGACACTGAGATAAACCGCACGCCTAGTTCCGGGAACACCCTTTCTAGGTAACGGCCTGTGTCAATATAGTCCCGCCCAAACCGGGATAAATCCTTTACAACTACGCAATTCACCTTCCCGTCCTCTATGTCGGCAAGCATCCTCTGAAAACCGGGGCGGTGAAAGCTGGTGCCTGTGTAGCCGTCGTCCACATAGGTGTCATACACCGTAAGGCCTTCTGCCTTTGACGCATATTCTTCCAGATACTTCCTCTGGTTGCCTATGCTGTCGCTTTCTTCTTTGTCCCCATCCTCCCTTGACAATCTAATATAGATTGCTGCATGGAATAAGACTGATTGCCCCATCCTTTCACCTGCCCAATTTCTGAAGGTGGGACGTTATAATGCGGGCAAGAAGCTCTTCTGCCGAATATTTCTTCAAATATTCTCTCTCTATGATGTATAAAACTGGCTTCTTTTTTTCCAAATCTGCCCTTCCTCCCTTACTTGTGGTATCTTTGTTCAAGCATATGCAGGAGGGCTTTTCCCATATGTATTGCCCTTAGGCAACTATTCCATCATCAGCATAATGCAAAGGCAGAACGACCCATCTTGTAACGTTATGTCTATATCGCCGGCATATTTGCCTGCCACCCGGCGGATATTGGGCAGCCCATAGCCATGGCCAGCCGCCTTTTCTTTGGATGTGGCTGGCAGCCCGCTTTCTGCATCCCATTCCAATTCCCCCGCAAAACTGTTGCATATTTCTATCATATAGGCATGGTTCCTTTGGTAAGACGCAATAGAAATTTGTCTCCCTGCCCCTGGTTTTGTATGCTCCACCGCGTTTTGCAAAGCGTTGTTTAATATTATGCTAATGTCAAAAACATTGGCCTTAAACCCTGCCGGGTAATGGAATTCTGAATGGAAGGTAAGCCCCTTGTCCCCCGCTTCTTTCGCAAATTCCTGCAAAATCACATCCGTTACTGGGTTCCCGCTCCCTATCCCGCCTGCCATTTGGGCAAGTTCCGCCTTTAACCCCTTACTGTATGCCTCCGCTTCCCCTATATCCCCCACTTCATATAGCCGTTCCAGGGTAAGGATATGGTTTGCCATATCGTGCTTTATGCTGCGGATATTATGGTAAAGCGCTTCCACCTGCTCAATATGGCGCTGGATGCTGTTTACCTGCACAGCAAGGAATTTTACCTGCTCTCGCTCTTCCTGTTTTGCCTTAATGTCTTGGTACAGCATAACCACCCCAATAATTGTAACAGATGACACGATGCAAAACAGGAACGTCAAGCTGTCATATGCCCGCTCCATCTTCCCTACCCTTAAGGCATAAAACACACGGTAATACCGCATAATTTCATATCCTATGACGCCCATGCACGATGGAAGCGCCAGCAGGGCCAGCTCTTTTTTCCCCATCTCCTCCCCTTTGCCTGTATAAACCCTTTGGGCCTGCCAAAGCCCAATGGCAGTAAATGCAAACTCCATCGCCAAGTCGCACCCGCACATCGCGATAAACAGCGCCGGAGACAGCGAAGGATGGCTCCTGAAATAATCCATATCTAACATAAAGCCGTATAGAAAATCATATAATATCTCTGCCATTGACGCCGCAAACAAGTTTAAGGAGAAAAATGTCGCCACCAGAAATGCCTTCTGCCTGTAATTCCTCTTGTCCGCCTGGCAGATAACAAGGTACATGGCAAGGCTCGCCATGCCATAGACCACATAATAATCAACAGAAAGCCCCATAGCATAAAACAATGCCATAGTAAAAAAATATGCCGCGCCGCCGAAGCCTGCCCCTTTGTTCCTGGAAGCGCCAAAAAGGGCAGAGGGAAGCTTTCGGGCTTTGGGGCCGGACGCCCCCATATCCTCAGGGCATATTCTGTCCACCTTGTCCATAGGCGCCATAAAAGGCGCCACAAACCGATACATACAATATCCCTTTACCATGCCCTCTGCAAATGGCAGAAAATTTTTTACTATGCCCTCCAGCCTGCAAATCCCTTCCTGCACCATCCTTGCCCCTATTCCTTTCCCTTCCTCTGGTTAAACCTTAAATAAGATTTGACAAAATTCTGGTAATTCTGCTTTGCCATCAAGGCTTGTCCCCTTTTTAAATAAACTGTGGCTGCGTTATATTTCCTGACAAAATTAAAATTTATCAAGTATGCCCTATGGGTGCGGTAAAAGTCCCCCCCTGCTTGCCGTTCCAAGTCTTTCATTTTGCCATAATATTCTATGTCAGAATCCATGGTGTGGATGATTATTTTCCGGTTGAATATTTCCGCATATACAATATCCTCTATTGGGACAGCAATATGTTCCCCCTTGGATGTGACCATCAGGCTTGGCATCTCTTTTTTCATGCCCGCCCGCCCCAGCCCCCTGCCCTGAAACTGCCTGACGGCATTTTGCAAAACTTCTGCAAATTTCCTGTCCTCAAAAGGTTTCACAAGATAATGGAAGGCGCCTACATCAAAGGACTGAAACACATAATCTTCTGCCACAGTCACAAAAATAATTATCATCTGCCGATCCCGTTCACGAATGGCTCTGGCAGCCTCCAGCCCGTCCAACCCCGGCATCTGTATGTCAAGGAACAAGATATCTGGAAGGCGCATGGCATCCAATACCTCCTGCCCCGACGCATAAGGGATAATATCCCCCGCTGGATAAAATTCCCTGACCTTATCCATTATCATCTCCCGTATCTCTTTCTGGTCATCACATACGCCAATCTGCACGTTTCCACCTCCGGAACATTTAATATAATTTAGTAACTGTAAAACTCAATGATTTTACAAATTTCACATATAATTCAACAAATGAAAGAAGAAATATTTTCTCATACAATAGCTAAGAAATACATTTCAGCGCCATGGAACCAAGACTTTAAAATCATGGAAGCCTCTGCGGAACATAATTTTGGCAGTAAAAGGCTTGGTGGAATGCTTGGCGCGTCCTGTATTTTGTGCTTTTGCATGAGAAAATATTTATCCTCAAAGTTTTTATATTGTATATGAAATTCGTAAAACGATTGCGTTTCGCAAACACCTAATATAGTATATCGGCCCCCAATGGCTTCCCGTCAATAAAATATTGCAAACAGGCCTTTTTATGGTGTGAACCTTCCCATGGGAAGGGATTGCTGCTTGCGCTGCCCATATCCCCCATGCCCTGCATCAATTACAATGCACACTTCCCCTTTTTGGGCCCTCATATTTTCCACCATATGGGCGCCCTCCCGTGCAAAAAAATAAGCACCTACCAGCAACAGCACTGCCATAACCACTTCTATCCTTTTTTTCATACACTTTCACCTGGCTATCTTTATAACTAAACTATGATAAAACCCAGCGTGCTAGAACGAATATTGCACTATGGAATTGGAATGGCAATTTTCAGCTATTCTATGGGATATTATATTGTAAATCTCATTTATTCTCAAGAATTGTATATTTTGAGTTTCCCCATTTTTTATAATAGCCTATATTATTGCGCCAAAAGGCCTTGCTGCCCTTGGCAGCAGGTTTTCCATGTATGCCTGCCGCCCTTACATCTTGCTATGGAAAAGATGATAACAGTACTTGCAGATTTTGCCCGTTTGCCTTAAAATAAGGTAGGCAGGCAAAAGTGAAAATCTATCCATAGCCAAGCCATTTCACTGTAAGCGCCTGCCGGCATGCCGCTTTGCTTAGGCAGGCAAGCATATTGTTCCCTAATTTATCCCATTATTACATTTCTTTAAATTTAGGTTTCGTTGGAGGGCTGTGGGATGCTTGACTTTGTAATAAATATGTTTGCAGATATTGCAGAAATTTTCATTGATTTATGGGTAGATAAAGTGATAAACCGAAAGAAAAAAGTTTAGTATATCTTTTAACTTCCCGTCAGGCCGCTTCCTTCAGATACCCTATCACGGCATCCAGTTCCATATGCGCCTTGCATGTTCCCAATTTAATTTGATATCCGGCTGCACTTTCTATCCCATATCTGGCATAAATATATCCCTATCAGTAATAGCACAGGAAACGCCACCCCTGCTAAAATACCTATACCATCAATACCCAGAATATCTTTTTATGGAAAAGTTGGCCGATCGTCAACCATTTTTCCCTTCATCCACCAAAGAAGCAATGGGTACTTTTGTAAAAACAACCATATTTGCAAATGGGATAACCGCCCAAATACAAGCCATTATTTTCCAGTTTTCTATGCCAAACAGGTAAAAAATGCGATCGAAGCAAACACGGCTGCCATATGGCCCCAACAGTAAAAGGAATGCAGCAGGCTCATGGCTTTCTCTTTATTTTTTGTAGGGCAGGCTTCTACGATAGGGCTTACCAATACCTCTAACAACCCGCCGCCCACCGCATATATCGCAACGGCAGCCATCAACCCTGCAAATGGGCTTGCAAGCATATCTGGCAGGATAGTCAGGCATATAAAACCTGCCACTGCGCAGATATGCGCAATAACCATTGACGCGCGGTAGCCTATCCTATCGACAAATGCCACCGACAGAATATCCACCAGCAGTTGTAAGCCGAAATAAAATGTAATAAGCAGCGTAATCTGTGTCATTGGTATGCCACTATTTTCTGTTTTCCCCTATCCATTTCACAGCAAAATCCACCAACGCCCTTTGCCCCATCATGGACAGGACCCCATTCCCTAAAGATGCATGGCGCACCTGCCCTGTCCGCTCAAATGCCTCCCCGATTGCTGGAAAATCCTCTCCATCCACTGCTAATGTTTCATAGGATTTCCATATACGCTGCCCATTAAGCTGTATGGCGCTGCTTTCTACCACTGTATGCTTGCCTGGGTATTCAGCCCTTGCATCTGCCAAATGAAGGGAAGTGTTCTTGTCATAGCCAACGCCAATCAGTAAAACATAGCCATCCAGCCCATATAGCCTGCCAATAGGTGAACTGTCACCAAAAATATCCGACAGCCCATGGTTTTCTGTCAAATACCGTGCGTAATGCCCCACGCCGCCACTGACCTTGCGGGGTGGTTGCTCCTAAGCGTCCCTGGCCACTGCCGGAACATTTCTGCCACAGCGCCCATGGTGTTAGTGGGTGCGGTACGTTTGTCGTAAGCGGGTATGTATTCACGTATCGTTGGCCACCATTCCTCTGGTTCCTGCCAGTCAAATACCCCGCCGTCAAAATGGTTTTCCCCAATATTTACAATATTTTCAGGGCTTTCCATATATCCATCGTAAACCACAAACGGGATATGCATACGTTCCCTCAGTTTTTTATAATCCTGCTTACAATAGCCAATCAGCACCATACCCTCCATACCACATGGAAGCAAATTTGGGAATTTCATTCCATTTATCAGTAACCTTCAGCATAAGGAATTTCCCTGCCTGCCCAATCTCCCTTTCCAGCGCGTTCACCAATGCGGAAATAAACGGATCCTCCAGTATATGCCCTCCATATTTTTTATGGCCATTGATAACTACCCCGATAATTTTAGAATCATTTTGAGCCAAAAGTATCCCTGCCATGCTCGGAATATACTGTCTCGTTTCCAAAAGCTGCTGCACACGCTTTACTGTTTCATCTGATATTTTCTTTGTCTTCCCATGGATAACATTTGATACCGAAGCGGCGCTTACCCCTAGCTCCTCGGCAATGTCAACAATCCTAACCCTTCCACGCCCCATAGCCAACCCTCTCTTTCAAACTATTACTAGGCGTTTGCGAAATTCAATCGTTTTACGAATTCCATATACAATCACTACACTTTTTTGGATATATTTTCATCCTACAAAAGCCTGAAATGCTAGGCGCGCCAAGCATTCCTTACCTTTTGCATGGGAAAATAATTCTTCTTAACGTTTTTGAACTATATATGAAATTTTGATAATTTGGCAGTTTCGCAATTACCTAAATATACACTATACATGGAGGTGCAAATATTGCAGGGAAAAAGAAAGTTGACAAGGAAATGGGATTCCGTCTGAAGAAGGCTAGAACTGACCAGAAACTGACCTATGAAAAACTGTCTGAAAAACCTGGCATTTCCTTATGCTCTGGTTTGACTTTAAATCATTTATTATCATTTTTAACCTCATTTGCACTGCCCGCAAATATGCTCCGCCCCTTTTTCAATAACCATCTGCACATGCTCGTCCACTAAAGCATAAAATATCATTTTTCCATCTCTGCGCCGCCTTACCAATTTATTCGACCTCAACAAGTTTAGCTGATGCGATACCGCAGACTGGGTAATCCCAAGCCGCTCCGCCAAATCACCGACATTCGCATCCTGTTCCATTAAAAGAAACAGGATACGGATACGGGTAGGGTTCCCAAGCATCTTAAAAAATTCCGTAAGAATGTATAAATCGCTTTCTTTCAGCCCTTCATAAATTTGGCCGACCTGATATTCCGCCAAAGGAACCCCTCCTTCCTTATAGTTTTTTCACAAACAGACAACGGATTGCATTCAGCACAGCAAGAATCATAACGCCTACATCTGCAAAAATCGCCAGATACATATTTGCAATTCCCACAGCCCCTAATGCAAGGCAGGCAAATTTCACAACAAGCGCCATCGTAATATTCTGGTACACAATCCTCAGACACTTCCTTGAAATCTTGATTGCTTTTGCAATCTTAATCGGATCGTCATCCATCAGGACAATATCCGCCGCTTCGATTGCCGCATCGGAACCCATTGCCCCCATAGCGATACCAATATCCGCTCTGGAAAGCACAGGTGCGTCATTGATACCGTCACCCACAAATGCCAGCTTTGCCTTGCCTAACTTCACACGCAGAAGTTCCTCCACCTTATCCACCTTATCTGCTGGAAGAAGTTCGCTGTAAACCTCGTCAATCCCAAGCGAGGAAGCAACCTGATTTGCCACTTTCTTTGCATCGCCCGTCAGCATGACAGTCTTATCTACGCCTGCCTTCTTTAATTCCGCAATAGCCGCCTTAGAATGAGGCTTGATAATATCGGAAATTACGATATGACCCGCATATTTCCCATTAATTGCCATGTGGATAATTGTTCCGGTCTGGTGACAGTCCTGATAAGGAATATTCAAATGCTTCATCA
>CAJUDE010000028.1 GCA_910585295.1 uncultured Lachnospiraceae bacterium
GATATTTAGTGAAATCGCGCAGGATATTTGTTCATCTGCAAGGCGGATTTTCGACGGCGTAGCGGTGGCTACGGCTAGAAAATCTAACACGGCAGATGGGCAAATAGACAAGTGAGTTTGGCTAATTATCAACGAGACAAGACACTAGTATAGTATTTAAATAGAAAAGGAGAGGAAAGCATGGCGAAGGACAAGAAATTAGTAGAAGCCATCACATCCATGGATGTGGATTTTGCACAATGGTATACGGATGTGGTGAAAAAGGCAGAATTAATTGATTATTCCAGTGTAAAGGGATGCATGGTGATTAAGCCGGCAGGTTATGCCATTTGGGAAAATATCCAAAAAGAACTGGACAGAAGGTTTAAGGAGACTGGGGTGGAAAATGTATACATGCCCATGTTTATCCCAGAAAGCTTGCTGCAGAAGGAAAAAGACCATGTGGAAGGGTTTGCCCCAGAAGTTGCATGGGTCACCCATGGCGGCTTAAACCAATTGCAGGAGCGGCTGTGCGTCAGGCCTACGTCAGAGACGTTGTTTTGTGACTTCTATGCAAATGATATCCAGTCTTACCGGGATTTGCCCAAATGTTACAACCAATGGTGTTCTGTAGTGCGATGGGAGAAAGAAACCCGCCCATTCCTGCGTTCCAGGGAATTCTTATGGCAGGAAGGGCATACTGCACATGCAACAGCAGAGGAAGCAGAAGAAAGGACCCTGCAAATGCTGCACCTGTATGCCGATTTCTGTGAGGAAGTCCTGGCAATGCCAGTAGTACGGGGAAGGAAAACAGAGAAAGAGAAATTTGCAGGGGCAAAGGCAACCTATACGATTGAAGCCTTAATGCATGATGGGAAAGCGCTCCAATCTGGCACCAGCCATAATTTTGGCGATGGATTTGCAAAAGCTTTTGGAATCCAGTATACAGACAAAGATAATAAACTGCAATATGTGCATCAAACTTCCTGGGGCTTGACCACACGTTTGATTGGCGCAATTATTATGGTGCATGGGGATAATTCTGGCTTGGTGCTTCCGCCGGAGGTTGCGCCAGTGCAGGTTATGGTAATTCCAATACAGCAGCATAAAGAAGGCGTTCTGGATAAGGCCACGGAGCTGATGGAAAGCCTAAAGGATGCAGGCATCCGTGTAAAGATAGACGACAGCGACAAAAGCCCAGGATGGAAATTTTCAGAACAGGAAATGCGTGGAATCCCAATCCGGGTGGAATTAGGGCCAAAAGATATAGAAGCAGGCAATTGCGTGCTGGTACGTAGGGATACCAGGGAAAAGACGGTGTGCCAATTGCAAGAGGCAGGGGCTGTTGCAGCAGAGCTGTTAAAAACAATCCAAAAAGATATGTTCCGCAGGGCAAAAGAACATCAGAAATCCCATATTACCGATGTGGCTTCTTATGGTGAATTTAAAGATGCCGTGGAACATAAGCCTGGGTTTATACGCGCGATGTGGTGCGGGGATGTAGAATGTGAGAATAAAATCAAAGAGGATACGACGGCTACTTCCCGGTGCATGCCATTAGAAGGCGAAGAAGCAGTTTCCGATGTGTGTGCGTGTTGTGGGAAACCAGCACATAAACTTGTTTATTGGGGAAAAGCATATTAAGCGAAAGAAGCAAATAAAAAGGCTGCACTGATATCAACTTCATCTAGTGCAGCCTTCTATGCTATGCTGTCCATGGGACTCTACCTCGTTCTTTCCGAAATCTCGATTCTTTTCTTAGAAATTTCGCCACCTCTGAATGGAATGGTATGTATCCATATGATCAACAAATCTTACTGGAATATCATACACTGTTTTCTTTTGACTGTTAATTCAGGGCTTCTTTTGAAAATCCTTCCGATTTCTTTTCCTTAATCTTCGCTGCTTATGGCTTTGGAACCTGCAAATCACTTCGTAAAACCTTCTACGGAAACCTTCCTTACGGTTTCTAGCTTAGCCAGCCCATCTTCCCATTCCGAAAGTATAAGGTCGGATGCTACCACATTTGCTTCTCTCCAGTTACGGATATTGGCAGGTTGGATAGTAACCTTATTATAATTTCCCATTCCGAAAATGTAACTTCTGAATATAGACACCTAAGAAATTATTCTGTTTCAGAAATTCTTCCGTTCCCTGCAGTTTCAAAACTATTTGCAATGAAAACTTAGTTCTGTTTGTCTTGTACCTCAGATAATTGAGGGGGAGTTAGATTCGTATTTTGGTGGACCGTACCTCTCTTTCTTAGATTATGGGGTAATTCATCCTCTTTCCGGTGGCCTCTACCTCCTTTTTTGATTTTTAGTGGTGCTGTGTTTCTTTTGTTTTGATGTGTTTATTATATCTAACAAAAAAGAAAAAGTCAACACTTATTTTTAAAATTTTATATTAAAGGTACTTATAATTGGAATAATATAAATAAGCTATAAAATATTCTGAAAATTTACAAGCAATGGCATTGGGGACGGCGCAAAAAAAGGAGCCAAACCCCTTATGGTTGGGCGGTTGGCTCCTTTTTTTGAAAACAGGTATTAATTCTGGGCAGCCTCATATGCGGCCCGGCAGGCTTTTGCAAGCTGGTCCCCACAGGAGGTTGCCCTCCCATTACAGGAAATGCCTCCGATTTTTTCTTCCACCTGTTCAATGGTCAGGCCTTCCACCAGCTTGGGGATTGCCTGCAGGTTGCCGTTGCAGCCGCCGGTAAATTTCACATATTTCACAACATTGCCGTCCAGCTCAACTTCAATCAATGTGGAACAGGTTCCCCTTGTTTTATACATATAGCTCATGTTCTTTCCTCTCCTTATTAAGAAATGTTGTCCGTTTGTTATATTCCCGCGAGCAATGGGCCAAGCAGCCGCGCTTGCGCGGATATTTGGCGAATGCCGCGAGGGGCGCTGTGTGCCGGCGGCACACAGCGCCGACCGAAACGGAGTGCAGACCAAATACCCTGCCCCTTGGGGCCAAAAGAATAAGCTAGGCCAGCCCCAGCTTGCTGCGGGGTATTTGACTTTGCAAACATTAATAGAGAGTATAGCATAAAAGCGGCAGGAGCGAAAGGGAATTTCATAAAAAATTCATAAATCGTTCATGGGATAAAGTATTGAGAATAGAGCCATTAAGTGGTACAATATAGGAAGTTGTCCGCGTAAACGGAGTAGAATTGGCAGCAGTTTTTTGCTGGAAATGGAAATAGGAGCATAGATATGGGTATTATTGATAAAGTATTCGGGACCCATAGTGAACGGGAATTAAAAAGGATTAAGCCAATTATTGACAAAATTGAGTCTTACCGCCCGGCCATGATGGAGATGCCCGAGGAGCAATTAAAAGGAAAGACCAAAGAATTTAAAAAGAGGCTGGAAGAAGGGGAGGCTCTGGACAGCCTGCTTCCAGAAGCATATGCTGTAGTACGGGAGGCGGCAAGGCGTACCTTGGGCATGGAGCATTACCGCGTGCAGTTAATCGGCGGCGTGATCCTCCATCAGGGGCGTATTGCGGAAATGAAGACAGGTGAAGGGAAGACGTTAGTGTCCACATTGCCGGCGTACCTGAACGCATTGACGGGGCAGGGCGTGCATATTGTGACGGTGAATGACTATCTGGCGCACCGTGATGCGGAATGGATGGGGAAAGTGCATGAATTCCTTGGCCTGACTGTCGGCGTGGTCTTAAATTCCATGGACAATGATGAACGCCGGGAAGCATATAATTGTGACATTACTTATGTCACCAACAATGAGTTGGGCTTTGACTACCTGCGTGACAATATGGTTATCTATAAAGAACAGCTTGTGCAGCGTGACCTGCAGTATGCGATTATCGACGAGGTGGACTCTGTGCTGATTGACGAAGCCAGGACGCCTTTGATTATTTCCGGGCAGAGCGGGAAATCCACCAGCCTGTATGAAGCATGCGACATCCTTGCAAGGCAGCTTACCCGCGGGGAGGATATGCCAGAGTTTTCTAAGATGGACGCTATTATGGGCGTGGAGCATGAGGAAACTGGGGATTTTATTGTAAATGAGAAGGACAAGGTGGTAAACCTTACCGAAGAAGGCGTTAAGAAAGTAGAGAAGTTTTTTCAGATTGAGAATTTGGCGGATGCGGAGAACCTGGAGATTCAGCATAATGTAATTTTAGCGTTGCGCGCCCATAACCTGATGTTCCGCGACCAGGATTATGTGGTGCAGGACGAAAAGGTACTGATTGTAGACGAATTCACCGGGCGGATTATGCCAGGGCGGCGTTATTCTGATGGGCTGCATCAGGCGATTGAGGCGAAAGAGCGCGTAAAAGTGAAGCGGGAGAGCAAGACCCTTGCTAACATCACGTTCCAGAATTTCTTCAATAAATATACCAAGAAGGCGGGGATGACAGGTACCGCATTGACGGAAGAACAGGAATTCCGTGATATTTATGGGATGGACGTTATTGAGATCCCCACAAATATGCCTGTAATCCGGGAAGATTTGCAGGATGCGGTCTATAAGACAAAGAAGGAAAAGTTCCAGGCAGTGGTGGAAGAAATTGAAAAAGCCCATGCAAAGGGGCAGCCAGTGCTGGTTGGCACAATTACGATAGAGACGTCAGAGCTGATTAGCGGAATGCTTAAAAGGCGCGGGATCCAGCATAAAGTGCTGAATGCAAAGTTCCATGAATTAGAGGCGGAAATTGTAGCGGAAGCCGGGCAGCATGGGGCGGTTACTATCGCCACGAATATGGCAGGGCGTGGTACGGACATTAAGCTGGATGAGGATGCGAAGGCGGCCGGAGGGCTGAAAATTATTGGTACAGAGCGCCATGAATCCAGGCGCATTGACAACCAGCTCCGCGGGCGTTCTGGACGTCAGGGAGACCCGGGGGAATCCCAGTTCTTTATTTCTTTGGAAGACGACTTAATGCGGCTGTTTGGCTCTGAGAAGCTAATGGGCATATTTAATGCGCTGGGCGTGCCGGAAAATGAGCAGATCCAGCATAAGATGCTGACAAGCGCTATTGAGAAAGCCCAGATGAAGATAGAGAGCAACAACTTTGGGATCCGTAAAAACCTGCTGGAATACGACCAAGTAATGAATGAGCAGAGGGAGATTATCTATGCGGAACGCCGCCGGGTGCTGGATGGCGAGAGCATGCGGGATGTAATTTATAAGATGATTACAGACCGGGTGGAAAATACGGTGGATACCTGCATCTCTGCCGACCAGGGGAGCGAAGAGTGGGATTTGGTTGAGTTAAACCAGCTTTTAATCCCAATTATTCCACTTAAGCCTGTGGCTCCAGAAGATGTGAAGGATATTCAGGTAAATGAGCTTAAGCATCGATTGAAGGAGCAGGCAGTGAAAGCTTATGAGATGAAGGAAGCAGAATTTCCAGAGCCGGAGGCTGTCCGTGAACTGGAGCGGATGGTCCTTCTGAAAGTGATTGACCGAAAGTGGATGGACCATATTGACGATATGGACCAGTTACGCCAGGGGATTGGGCTGCAGGCATATGGGCAGCGCGACCCACTGGTGGAATACAAAATGAGTGGTTATGATATGTTTGACGGCATGATTGCAAATATTCAGGAAGACACGGTGCGCCTGCTGTTCCATGTAAGGATTGAGCAGAAAGTGGAGCGGGAGCAAGTGGCGAAAGTGACCGGGACAAACCGGGATGAATCTATGCAAAAAGGGCCTAAGAAACGGGCATCTGCGAAAGTATATCCTAACGACCCCTGCCCATGCGGCAGCGGGAAAAAGTATAAGCAGTGCTGCGGAAGAAAATAAATGTGGTTCCAACTTTAATGGGGACAGAAAAAGGGCAGTTTATGTTTTACTGCTCTTTTTCTTTTTATATAGAGTTTGGAAGGGGAGATTCTTTTTGGTTGGAATACAGTAATAGTGGGAGGGGGTGCAGGGTGGAGGGAAAAATTTATCAGGAAACAGACAAATTGGATGGTTTTGGCGCCAGCAACAGATAAGGTGTGGGTTTTCTGGCAGAAAGGATGGAGAAATCTTGACTTTGCCATGTTTTTCAAGGTAAAATAAGGGGCATATAAAGAAGTTTTTGTTAAAAGGTGATTTATGAGATGGAAAAGAAAGAAAAAAGAGGAAAAACAGGGAATGGAATGGCCCTGATTGTCCCAATTGTACTAGTTTTCTGCATATTAGGCGGGTTTGTGTTTTATGTAGCGGGAAGGACGTCGAAGGAAATGTCTGCATCTGCAGTGGATAATTTGACCGAAAGCCTGGATTTGATTCGGGGGACGATTGAGGCTATTTTGAAGAAGGAAGCAGATTTCCAGAAATTAATTGCAAGGGAGATTGAGGCAATGGAGGACCCGGAGGGGTTTATCCGTTCCTATAATAGAAATGAGACTATGGTGAAACTGTCCCTTGTTCCGGCGGGGGAAACAGAAGGAATTTCAAATACAGGGCAGGCGTTTTCAATAGAGGATTTAGATTTTTCGGCTGGAAAAATGGTGGATGGGCTGCCTGTTTCCGAGTCCTATTTAAACCATATGGGGGCGTGGGCTTATACTATCCAATGCCCAATTGTAAAGGAAGGGCGGGAAACGGCCGCGCTTTATATAGAATATATCTATGAATCTTTTGACAAGGCATTGCCAAACAGGTTTTATAATGGAAATGCGTCCCTTTATGTTATGGATGCGGAAAACGAAAGGCTTGTGTTAAAGCCAAAAGGGATGGGGGAGAGGGAAGCTGGGCATGTGAACCTAGAAGATTTCTACCGTGCAAACCAGATCTTAGAAGAAGATGTGAAAAAGGAGGTTACGGAGTGCGTGAAGGCTGGGAAAAACGTTATGTTCTACCATGACATCCAGCAAAAGAAGTCCTTGATTTATATGTGGGCGGTCAATGATGGGTCTATCTATTTGGTTGGCTATGTGCCGATTGGGGCCATACAGAGGGAAGGCAGCACGGTGAACCAGAATATCTTTCTCGTGGTTGCCGTTATGCTGATTGCGTTTTTCATCTGCTGTACGTTGTATTTTATCAATGAGAAGCAGCAGCGGAAGGTAAGGCAGGAGCAGGAACAGGAGCGGGAAATACACAACAGGCAATTGGCGGAGGCGCTGCAGGCAGCGCAGGTGGCAAGCAAATCCAAGACAATGTTCCTGTCCAATATGTCCCATGATATCCGGACGCCCATGAATGCCATCCTTGGGTTCACCACTTTGCTGGGGAAGGATGCAGAAGACCCTCAGAAAGTTCGGGAATATACCAAGAAAATCACATCGTCAGGGCAGCACTTGCTCAGCCTGATCAATGATGTGCTGGATGTTTCAAAGATTGAAAGCGGAAAAGTTGTGCTTTCGATTGGAGAGTTTACCTTGAGCGGCATGGTATCTGCAATAGATGCGATTATCCGCCCGGCTGCAAAGGAAAAAGGGCAGAATTTCGAGGTATCTGTAACAGGGGTCAAAAATGAGCGCTTAGTAGGGGATGAGACAAGGATAAACCAGGTCCTAATCAATTTGCTCTCCAATGCGGTCAAGTATACGCAAGAAGGGGGAAGCATTTGGTTTCGGATTATTGGGTTAAAACAGCGTTCCAGCCAGTATGAACACATCAGGATTGAGGTGGAGGACAATGGGTATGGCATGACGCCGGAATATCTGGAGACAATTTTTGAGGCCTTTACCAGGGCGGAAAACAGCACTACAAATAAAGTTCAGGGAACAGGGCTTGGCATGGCCATCACCAAAAATATTGTGGAACTGATGGGCGGCACCATTGAAGTTTCCAGTGAGATGGGGAAAGGAAGCCTGTTCACGGTGGAGTTGGAAATCCGCATCCCAGAAGAAAAGGCGGATGGACAGTTCTGGAATAGGCATGGGATTTCAAAAGTCCTCGTTGTGGATGATGAGGAGGGGATTTGCAGGAACGTGCAGGCATTGATGGAGGATACAGGGGTCAGCGTGGATATAGCCTTGAGCGGGGAAGAAGGGGTCGGGCAGGTGCGCCAGGCTAGTGAAAGGGACGCCCCATACCATGTGATTTTACTGGATTGGAAAATGCCTGGCATGGATGGCATTGAGACGGCAAGGAAAATCCGTGCTTTGGTGGCAGACCATATCCCCATTCTGTTTTTGACGGCATATGATTGGGAGGAACTGAAAGAGGAGGCTTCCCAAGCGGGGATTGACGGGTTCTTGCCTAAGCCGTTTTTTGTATCTGCATTGAAGGAAAAGATTCTGGAAGTCCATGCAGAGCTAAGGAACAATGAGGGGGAGGCAGGGCCGGAGGAGGAAAGCAGCTTGGAAGGGCGCCATTTCCTTGTAGCAGAAGACAATGAGATCAATGCGGAAATTTTGGTTCAGCTTTTGGAGATAGAAGGGGCTGCCTGTGAAATTGCAGAAGATGGCAAGCTGGCGTTGGAGCGCTTTGCGCAGGCTGCGCCAGGGGAATTTGACGCGATATTGATGGATGTCCAAATGCCTAACATGAATGGGTATGACGCTACCAGGGCGATCCGAAATTTAGGGCGTGAGGACGCCAAAACAGTGCCTATCATTGCTATGACGGCAAATGCTTTTGCAGAGGATGTGAAAGACGCCCTGGATGCAGGGATGGATGCCCATATTGCGAAACCCATTGATATGGGGTTGTTGAAAAAGACAGTAAGCCAATACGTGCAGGGAAAGGAATAAGGGATGGGAAAAAGGATGAAGAAAATAACTGCCGTTTTGCTGGCAGGGGTGACGGCTTCTTTGGCATGTGCTTGCGGGCAGGAGGGCGTCTTGGAGGATAACCTTGTAAAAAATAAAGAGGACAGGGTAAAGACCGTAATGCTTTTTGCGCCTATGGAGAAATCCGACCCAGATAATGAAAATGTTTCCAGGACGGCATTTGACATTACAGTTGGGATGGCAGAGGAGAAATTAGGCGTGACAGTAGAATACAGGACATATACGGCGGAGAATTACCAAGAGAAAACGTATGATGAGGTTACGCTTGACCGGGCTAGGAACCATATGGATGATTTCTATCTGTTGAACCCAGATACCATACAGATTTTGGGCGAGGAGGGGGAACTGGCAGATTTATCTGGCCTGGATAGCGCAAAGAATTTACGGGAAGTGGTGAAGATTGCCAATACCGTAAATGGGAAGCTGGTGTCCATACCCCAGGAAGTGGTAGTCAATGGCTTATTTGTGAACAAAGATATGTTTGATAAATATAATCTGGAGCTGCCAAATACACCGGAGGATATGATGGAGTGCTGCAGGGTGTTTAAAGAAAATGGCATTGAGACTCCTGTCGGCGCCAACCGCTGGTGGTTGGAAAACTTTGTTTTTGCACAGGCTTATGCAGATTTGTATAATAAGGGAAATACAGAACAGGAAATTGCCGCATTGAACAGCGGGGAAGCAAAATATAGCGATTATATGCGCCCCGGCTTTGAATTTCTTCAAGAGATGATAGATAAAGGTTATATTGATGCGAAAGCCGCCTATACCTATGAGGCTATAGAAGGGGAGGGGCCAGATTTCCTAGCACAGAAAACCCCTATTGTTATGGCATATTGGGGGGCTGCAAATGCAGACACTGCTTATGGGAAACCAGATTTCAATATGCAGGTCATTGGGTTCCCCAGTAAGCTTGGGCAAATGCCAGTGGTCTCTGTCACTGGGTATGGCGTCAGCGCAGAGGCGGAGCATATGCAGGATACAATGGATGTGCTGGATGTGCTTCTTTCTGATGAAGCGCTTCAACTGTATACAGAGACGAATAAGGTGATTTCCCCTTCCAAAAATGTGCAGGTGGATTGCATTGACGCTTTGAAGCCGCTGAATGACCGGGTGAATGAGGGGGTTTATGTGCTAGGCTCCAATGCAGGCATGAAGGTTGAGCAGTGGGGCAATACCTGCAATATTGTTCGGAATTTGTTAAATGGCGCCACAGTGGAGGAATGTATGGCAGAGTTTGATAAATTGCAGGAGGAATCCCTGAAAAAATAGCGGGGAAATGGAAAGGGGAAAGCCAAATACCCTGCAGTAAGCTGACAGAGCTTAACAGGAAAAGCACAGAAGAGGAAGGAGGAAGGCAATGAGCTGTTTAGGAGTTCTATTTGCATTGACGGAAAAAGAAGCCGCCCAGTTAAAAGCAGTGCCACGTAACGGGCGTTTTAACTATATGTATGAGAATATTGAGGATATTTATTTTGACAAGTATCCTGAGTTTAAACAGGAATTGGATAAGTCATGGGACGCCATGCACCGGATGCTTACAGATGGCACGCTTTTATATGGGGACGAATGCCAGCCATTATGCAATGTAATTTTAGGGGGCGAGGTGCTGTATGGCAGTGAGTGGGAGGAAGACGATGGGATTTTGGTATTGAAAACTCCTGACCAGGTTTCTGAAATAGCTAAATTACTGCCGCATCAGGACAAAGAAGAGTGCCGCCATGCCTATGGTTCTATTAATGAAGAGGATTATGGTTTCCCGTTGTCAGAAGAGGATTTCGCATATACTTGGGAATGGATGCAGGGAAGCTTGGAATTCTGGCAAAGGGCTGCGTCACAAAAGCGGTATGTGCTTTTTACGGCGGATCAGTAAACAAAAGGGAACCTAGCTGTTTAACGGCAGGCGGGGCAGCAGGTCATGAGGGAGGCCAATATGGATAAATATAAGTTTTTCTGGGATACCATGGAGTTGTGCAATTGGGATTATGAGGGGGATGATGTAAAGGTATTGGAACCTGTGGTTACGTGCCTGTCTGAGCAGGAAGACCATGTAATTTTTCAGTTTGAGGACCTGATGTCGGAACTATTGTATGGGCTTGACACAAGGAGGCTGGCGGACCAATGCCAGGAGGTGGACCCTTATATGTGTGACGACACGTTTTTGTATGCCAGATGTGTGGCGCTGATTAATGGCCCTGGATATTATGAGGAAGTGAAAAAGGGCGGAAAAAAGGACCTCTGGGGCATGGAGTTTGAGTCCTTGCTTTATGTCCCTTCCAAAGCCTGGGCGTTAAAACACAGGAGAAGCATGGACAGATACCCCCATATCCCGCCGTTTAGTTATGAGACAGGGAGCAACCAGAAAGGGTGGGGGTAAAGTAAGGGTTATATAAGCATTCTTACTAGAGAATAAAAAATAGCGCCAGTAAGTATGGCCTAGGAAGGAGGGCGCAGAATGGGCGGATTTGGTTATGTGCCAGTTTGCAGCAGCAGTTCAGCAGTAAAAACATACATAATTCCGATTTACGGGATTACTGCGCCCTTTTTTAGGGAGATTTTAGTGAAATGGGCAGGATTTTTCTTATAGGCAGATTGTTAAGTTTGCCCTGAGGCCATAAGATGCCCCAACCATGCAGTGATTCCGAAGGCAGTTTGGTTTAGCGTAGGTAGCCAGGCTGTTTTTTTGTTGCATAAAAAAGAAAGGCGGGAAGCGGATGTGGCTTGCCCGCACTGCTTTTCCTGCGTGCCAAACCAGCCTGAAAAAATATGTTTGTGAATTTTGGGCTTGGGTATAGGGTGGCAGGAAAGAAAAGGAGTTACAAATGGACAGACAATTAAAAAATAAGTTGAAACGGAATATCCCACTGGATTATATCACTGCCTTTATAACAAATTTGAATATGCAAAGTTCTGTTTGGGTGCTGTACCTTGCATATTGTGGCTTGAGCTTGGCAGAGATTGGCATAGTGGAAGGGATTTACCATGCAACCAGTATTTTGTTTGAAATCCCATCAGGGGCAGTGGCAGATTTGCTTGGCAGGAAAAGGAGCATGGTTTGCAGCAGGGTATGTACAGCAATTTCCTGTGTGGTCATGCTGTTTGCCAGAAATTTTTGGCTGTTTGCAGCAGGTTTTGCAATACAGGCATTAGGGAACAATTTGAATTCAGGTTCAGAGGAAGCCCTTGTATATGACAGCATGAAGCTGTTGGGGCAGGAAGAAGGCTATTTGAAGGTTTGCGGGAACCTGGATGTTATAATAGAAGTGTCCCAGGGAATTGCAACTGTGTTAGGAGGAATCCTCTCGGATTATTCTTATTTTTGGTGCTATTTGGCATGCCTGGCGGTTGCGCTGCTGGCGCTTGTGCCAGTGTTATTTATGTCAGAAACGCCAGGGGCTGCCAGGATAGATGGGCTTGAGCTTGTGAAAGGGGATGGTTTTGGGATTAAGCAAAAGGCTGTCAGGGAAGTGGTGGCAGGGCATTTCAAATTAAGTTACCAAATCCTAAAATCAGATCGGGAAATAGTAAGGGTGGTTGTATATTATTCGGTGGTTTTTGCGGCTGAAGCCTTATTGTTTTTTTACAGCCAGCAGTACTATTTTGAAATGGGTTTCCATAGGGTATCCATAAGCCTGGCCTTGCTGGCGGTTGGCATGGCTTCCTGCCTGGGGGCGGTGTTGAGCGGGCGTATTTATCAAAGCTGCGGCAAGAAAGCTGTTGTGGCGGCATCCAGTTCCATAGCGTTTGCTTTGCTGTGCTATGGATTCCAAAATCCGGCGCTGTCAATTGCCGTGTTTGCTTTGGCTGGCTTTTGCAATGCTATGTTGTACCCAATCCAGTCAGATGCCTTGAACCAGCGGATCCCATCCGGGCAAAGGGCAACGCTTATTTCGGTGAACAGCATGTTTTTTTCAGTAGCTATGATAATTATGTTCCCAATGGCAGGGGCTTTGGCAGACTGCTTTGGGCTAGGGGCAGTTTTTGCAGGGGTTGGCGCTGTGCTTTTTGCATTTACCGTTTTTTGGCATAAATTGTAATGCACATCAGCTAGAAAGCATTTCTAAATATACCACTTGATTTTTTTATATCAAAGTGGTATATTTAGTTTAAAATTAAACTATGAGGTGGTACCGATGGACTGGATGTTGGAAGGGCTTCTGCAAGGGACTCAGTTTCAAACGTTATACAACCGGAAAATCGAAGCTTTGCGTAAAGAATACCATTTGCGCAAAATTGATATTGATATTCTGTACTTTCTCTATAAATCTGGGGACCACAACACATCAAAAGATATCTGCAACTTAAATTTATTTAACAAAGGGCACATTTCCCAATCAGTAGACAGAATGGTGAAACAGCAATTAATCCATGCTGTGCATGATCAAGAGGACCGTCGGTGCGTGCATCTTGTACTGACGCAGCAGGCGGTTTCCATTATAGAGCAGGCCGCGGAGCTTCGGGGGCAGATGCGAAATATCATACTAAAAGGGGTGACAGAGGAAGAACGCAAAGTATTGCTTCAAGTCTCTAGGAAGGTGAATCAGAATATCAGGGATGCATTACGCAATTCTTAAATAATTCTAAAATCGGTTGGCATAAGCAGGCATTTGTGCTAAAATAGTTTAAAATTAAACAATTAACAGGATGATAGGTTTAGGAGGGATGAAATCTATGAGGAATGAAAATCAATTGATGGATTATGCCATGAAGCAGGAAGCGGTCTGCAGGAAAAATGACAGCATTTCGGACGCGTTATTTGAGGAATATGGGGTAAACCGCGGGCTGCGTGACATGAATGGGAAAGGTGTCTTAACAGGGCTTACGACTATTTCTAAGATTGTATCCTTCCAGGATATTGATGGCGTGAAGGTGCCTTGTGACGGGCAGTTGTGGTACCGGGGCTATAATGTGCAGAACCTGGTTAAAAAGATGGGGGAGAATGGCTATGGGTTTGAGCGTACCGCGTACCTTCTGTTATTTGGGGAGATGCCAGGGGAAGAGGAACTGCAGGAATTTTGCAAAATTATGGCAAATTGCAGGACTCTGCCTACGAATTTTACCAGGGATGTCATTATGAAGGCTCCCACACAGGACATTATGAATTCTATGACAAGGAGCATCTTAACGCTTGCATCTTATGACAGTCAGGTGAATTCTCCAGATGTAATCAGCAACAGCTTAAGGCAATGCATCGAACTGATTAGCATCTTCCCTATGCTCGCAGTGTATGGTTACCATGCTTACAACCATTATGAGAATGACGACAGCATGTATATACACCGCCCAGAACCGGAACTTTCCACGGCTGAGAACCTTTTAATGATGCTGCGCCCAGATAAAAAATATAGTAAGCTGGAAGCCAAAGTGCTGGATGTGGCATTGCTTTTGCATATGGAGCATGGCGGGGGGAATAATTCTACCTTTACTACAAGGGTGGTGACCTCTTCTGGGTCTGATACATATTCTTCCATCGCTGCGGCTATGTCTTCCCTAAAAGGGCCAAAGCATGGCGGCGCCAACATTAAGGTAATGGAGATGATGGAGAACATCCGGGAAAATATTAAGGATATTTATGATAAAGAGGAAATAGAGGCTTACCTTGCTAAGATCTTGGCTGGAAAGGCTTTTGACAAGAAAGGTTTAATTTATGGCATGGGACATGCGGTATATTCACTTTCAGACCCTAGGGAGCTTGTATTTAAGGGATATGTGGAGAAGCTTGCGGCTGCCAAAGGGCGCCAGGGCGATATGTTCTTATATAACAGCATAGAAGAGCTTGCGCCGAAGCTGATTGCCGGCGAGCGCAAGATTTTTAAAGGCGTAAGCCCGAATGTGGATTTTTACAGTGGTTTTGTATATGAAATGCTTGGGATTCCGAAAGAACTGTATACAGCGATTTTTGCCATTGCCCGTATTGTGGGCTGGAGCGCGCACCGTATGGAAGAATTGATTGGGATGAATAAGATCATCCGTCCTGCATATATGAGCGTTATGGAAGAAAAGGAATAATGGGAAGCCCAAAAAATTGAACTTGAGTTTCCCCATTTTGCAATTCATAGAGCCAAAAGGTTTCCATCACTTTGTGATGGAAGCACTTTGCACATAAAAGTACTATGGAAAGCTAGCTTTCTAGACACTTTTTGTGCAAGATGCCTATGCTGCCAAGGGCAGCAAGGCCTTTTGGCGCAATAATATAGGCTATTATAAAAATGGGGAAACTCAAACAAAAAATTGAAATCTTGACAAATCTTGAAAATTATGTTATTATGCCATAGTGATGTCGATGCGTGGCTCAGCTTGGTAGAGCGCTGCGTTCGGGACGCAGAGGCCGCAGGTTCAAATCCTGTCGCATCGATTCTTGGCAGGGGCATGAAGATAGCTTAAACACTAGATTTACAGAGTGTTTAGGCTATTTCCTTTTATCCTCAAAAATATTCTGTCACGAATTTTGTCATGAATTTTTCGCAATCAGATTGAAAATAACGTATTTGCCATCCTATTAGCAACCTTATTTTGCTGTTTTTTGTTTGTTCTAGCATAGATATTTAGTGTTGTCTGTACATCTTTATGTCCAACCCATGCTTGCACATCTTTAATATCTGTACCACTATGGATTAAAATGCTCACACAAGATGCTCTAAGGCTATGCAATGTCAAACTATCATCTAATCTATTATCATTACGCACAATCTTTCTGAATGATTTTGTAAGATAGTCTGGACTGCAGCAATGACCATCTTCCCATGTAAAAACATAATCAGAATCTATGTATTTGTTTCCAAATAATTTTCTGTTTCTTACCCTCGATACAGTGTGTCCAATCTATAGTTTCCCATCATCATGTATTGCGCTCCATTTCAATCCAAGGATTTCTTCCCTTCGCAATCCATAGTACAGTGCCAGTAGGAACGCAGCTTCCAATCTTTGCCCTGATATAGCATTCAGAAAGATAGTTACATCATCCGAACCGATATAGGCTTTTTGCTGAATATCTACATTTCTGTGTGGTGTCTTGATTTTTGCAGCAGGACTATCAGCAATATATTTCAGCGTTACGGCATCTTCAAACATTGCATTAGCTTTTTACTGGTTGCGTTTGGAAACTATAAGGTTAGTTGCGATATCTTTTGTTGTGTATTTCTTTTGCTTTGTATCAGATTCAGAATCTACAAGATTTAAACGCGGGAAAAAATACTCTGTCCCTTTGCGTTTTTTTGTAATAACTCTGCATGATTTACATTCTTTCATTGTCTTCTCCTTTCTAAGCCGAAGCAGAGTTATCAATACAGTTGTTACTATAGCATAGCTTCAGATAATTTTCTAGGCTGGATTTTGGTATTCTGTGCTGTTTACCAATTTTTACAGATTTTATAACATCATCTTGCAGCAGTTTATAAATAGCATTTCTGCCAATGCAAAGAATGCTCATACATTCTGTTGGTGTCAAAACATCTGGATAATCTGCTAAATATCTGCTGTGTGAATTATTTATGTTATTCTGATAGCTGTGTTTCTTGCTTGCTTCACAGTGTTATTAGTAAATTAGCCGCATATGTCGTCCTCGAAATAAGTGAGGGCGGCCATAAAGAAGTCCTCAGCATTATTGTTGGAGAAAATGAAAGCGGCAAATACTGGTTAAGTATCCTGAACAGCCTGAAAAATCGTGGCGTGTAGGATATTTTGGTACTATGCTCTGATGGTCTGTTCGGGCTTAAGGAAACTGTACAAACAGCATTTCCGAAGACAGAGTATCAGCGCTGCATGGTTCATATGGTCAGAAACACGCTCAAATGTGTGGCAAATAAGGACATGAAAGCCTTTGCAAGGGAATCTTAAAACAATTTATACCGCTGCTGATGAGGAAACGGCTCATAAACGCCTTGTGTCCGTCACGGAAAAATGGAGCCAGGCGTATCCGTCCGCAATGAGCCGCTGGCATGACAACTGGGATGTAATTACACCTATTTTTAAGTTCTAGCGGATGCCAGGACAGCTGTTTACACGACCAATGTCATAGAGAGCCTGAATTCATGTTACCGCAGGCTCAACAAGCAACGGAGTGTATTTCCGAGCCCGCAGGCTCTTATGAGGGCGCTATATCTCTCAACATACGAAGTGATCAAGAAATGGATCATGCCAATCCGCAACTGGGGGAAAATCCGTGGAGAATTGGTTATCATGTATCCTGACAGATTGACAGCATGCCATTTTTGCGCAGGGGATTTTTATGCCCTAAAACCAAAGCCGAGAACACAAAAAATATTGATATATGTTTCTGGCCTGGTTATATTATATTTGTCCGATGAGTTACTAAAACTCTGGACTGCCAAATCTAAATTATCATATAAGTTCTGAATTTACAGAAATAATTTCAAGGGTTCTCAATAGCAAAACAGAATCACAATTCGACAAAACAAATATACATATCTAATTTTTATCGGAAGGATTTTTCCTTCATAGAAATAGAAAAATTGACACCCTCTTGTAAAATTTTTCTAAGCTTTCATAAGAATCTCATTATAAACTTGAATGCGTTCTTTTTTAGAAAGAGCATTTACTTTTGCAATGAAAGTAAGTATTCTGTTAGTTTCATGATAATCGATCCGCTCTCTTCCAATCAGATAATTACGGTCTGAAAACTTTTCGAAAAACTTCTCCATTTTCACATAAGGCTCTGAAAACCAAATTAGTAATCGAGGGTATGAAAATCCCTTTTGCAGTTTTACATCGTCTATTGTAATAATTTTTTTCTCTTTCTGTTTCATTTTTTTCTGTATCTCATTGCAGCATACTTTTTGTGTTGTAAGAAACTTGAATAATGCCTTCTTTATTTTGGTTAAGAGAACATCGTTATTGTCAGCAACTTGTTGTTTGGTAAATTCAGCATCTCTCATAAAAACGGCATTGATCATTCCAAAATCAACGGAAATGGCTAATTGGGAAATAGTATTCCCCTCTGTCAAAAACAATTCAACAAAGCGGTGAATAAACTCCTTGTCATCTACTACTTGCATTACCATTACGAGAATATCTATCCCCCGATATGTCATTTCTTTCGACCGAATTTCCGCCTCGGCATACTGAAATACTCTTAAGACAAGTTCTTTTAAATAATAAGGATTCCTGCGTTCATATAGCGTAATCGTAAGTTCAAAAATCTCAGAATCGATATCAAAGTTCATTAATTTTTGATATGTCTCATCTACGTCTCTTGTACGCATTTCAATATATTTGGCATAAAAATATTCGTAAAAAGAACGATGAAAAAATCTGTAATCTAAATTACTATTGGATGAAGGGATAAAAATTTCCGTTCTGTCCGAACAAAAATCTAAAAACATTTCAGTCGCCAATCTGCATTCTGCCTCACCGTCAAAACGACTTTTGTACAGAGCGAGCATCAATTTATTAATTGCTCTTTCTGGTATATCTTTGTTATTGGGCGTCCCAAGACGTGCCAACTCCATAAAGGTCGCATCTGTCATAAATTTCCCCAATATTTTCCAGTCATATTCTTCGCCAGTACTGCTATTTTTCAACAGGCGTTTGCTTTTTTCCCGTGTGGTGGCAATATACTCGAAACACTTTTCGTATAATAAAAGCTTATTTGTCGGAAGTTCTTCCTCATTTTTATATATCACCAACAGTAAAGACAATGTGAGAAATCCCCTGATAAAACCTTTCTCTACCAGGTTTTTCGCCTGTTCAAAAAACCTTTTCTTTTCATTTGCTGCAAATTTATTTAATCTTACAAAACACTCAACATACTCTTGAACATCATAGAAAGTGATTGGTCGAATATAAAAACAAGTAATATTTTTTCGAGGGATAAATCCGCGCTCTCTTGATGTAATACACACTTTATTTTTAGGATATGTATTCTCAAAATATGAAACAATTAAGTTATGTAGCTCGTTTCTTTGATCGTTTCCGACTTCATCCAAGGCATCAAGTAAAACAAGGCATCGCCCTTCCTCTAAACATTTTGCCAGGAAATTAGGAAAAACATCGCTAGAACGTTTCAAAGAATTATTAGTAAAACATTCTTCCAAAAATTCTTCCATAGATCGAAATGTACCATCAGATCGGATTAACCTCTTAATATCTCCTCTGATAATTAATTGGGGTTTTTCCGTAAAATCAACTAAAATATCTGGGTTCACACAAAGACTTTTCAAAAACAGACTTTTTCCATAACCTGCCCCGCCAACGACATATATAATATCATCATATTCGAATATGTGACTAATTATTCTTTTGCGATCTGTAATAGTAGGTTCCTGCATGGGTAACTCAGGATCTACTAGCATGGGAAAATATATTCGTAGGTTCTTAATAAATTTTCTATATGGAAGTATTATAGGATAAGGCTCTACCAAATCCAAAGCAAAAATTCCTTTTTCATCTTCCATGCCTTTTCTTTGCACATCATTATCATTTTTCTTTTCATCAGCCTCTAAGCTTTCAATCACATCTTCTGTTTTTTCCCACGCTAAATTATTTTTACCAGATTGTGTCGAATCAGAAAATGTAGACTGTTGCTCCTCAAAAGTTGGCGTCTTTTCAAGAAGTGGAACCACATATATGGAACTAAAATCTAATTCATCCCAAGAGTAAACCCTCACTTTATCCTGTGCATCACAAAGAATACGATTATGTTCGCAAATCATAGAATCTAGTTCGGATGATAGTTCTATCATTTTATCTTTTTTAGTCCTGTCCATTTCTAATACCAATATTTGATCTTCCTCTAAACTGATTGGCTGATCCGTTATATACAGCTGTGGTTTTTCTTTGTAAAATTTTGTCAAATAGTTTTCGTCAACCTTTTGGCAATATTCTATCCCGCGCCTATTATCAACTGCAACCACTGTGTAAAGAAACACGCCTGCCAAAAAATTAGACAGGACAAATCTTTTTTGAAGTAGTAGATCTTTCTTTGCAACACACCCCACAAGATCAACAACAGTATTTTCTGAGATAGTTGTGTCTTTACTAATAAGATCAATCATCGCTGACACAAGTACATGTCTCGTCCTGTCATCATTTTTCAGCAAGTGTGCCTCTAAAATTTTTTTCTGAAACCTTTCAGCTACCTTTTTCATGTCTCCACTATCAATCATTTTTCTAGCTTCTTTTACAACGTCCTCTGATAAACCTTGTTTGCATTGTAACAACTTAGTGGATGCATCATCAGCGATACCGACATTACAATACGGTTCATAAACGGATGAGAGGATTCTATTATGCAGCTCTTTTTGCGTTGGATTTCGTTTTCCTGTTTTACATAAATTAAGCACTTTTACAAAGATACCATAACAAAATATCATTTATTCCCCTCCTTCGTTTTATCTGCTTCAATTCTTTTCATAACTTTTCCTCCATATCCAAGTAAATCAAGTTCCAGTCAAGGTGCATTCCATAGACGAACCAAGTCTTGACTTGTATATTGAAAGCATGATAACAAACATCATAAACTTTTTATCGTGCGATATACCACTGATTGTTTTTATCACACAATACAAAATCATATAAAGGAGGAATTTTTATGTTATTATATCAAAATATTATTGGAAAATCAAACTTTTCCAGTATGATATCCCTGCTAAAAGAAATAATTCATTGGTTTTGGGGAACTACAGATAATTTATTTTTAGTTCTTATAATATTTACACTAATTGATTTATTAACAAGCATATTATGTCTTATTTCCAAGGGTAAATTATCCATGCAAACAATTTCAAAATTATTATATAAAAATATCGCGCTGTTTCTATTAGTTGGCGTAAGTCACATGATTGATGCCTATTTAGTTGGCATTGACAATGCATTTCGAAAGATTACTCTTGAACTCTATATTATATATGAAGGGATTGTTATTTTTGAAAATGCTTCCTGCTTAGGTGTCCCAATTCCAAAAGCGCTAAAAATGTTTCTTATAAATTTATATTCTGGAGAAGATGACACATAATATAGTCACCACAGTTGAAAAGTGGCATCAAAAGACGAGTGGGAAGGATTTTGCGCAAGGCTCGTTTAAGCCAGACCCAGAAATTTTTAATAGGGTTGAGTTTCGGGGAATAAGGGGGCGGGAACAGCAACCTGCACCTGGCATTTTGGGCAGCAGAAAACAGCCGTTTTTTGGAATGGAACGAGACGCTGTTTATTACAATCACTGTGCATTTTTTCAAGGGATGGTAGAAGCTGATTGGAAAACCAGAAGTCAAAAAGGCTGCTGTCCATCGTCCCGCTATATTGAAACGGCGCGAGAATCTTATCCGTCGTTTTAGCGGCGACAATGCCACAGCGTTTATATTTTCGTCTGCTGCCCTGCCCGAACACTTTCTGTTTCCGCAGGGCATACCCGTATTTCCGTTACAGGTATGTGTCAATGCCGCATTCATCCACTTAGCAAAAAGGGTGGACAGTATAAGTCCTTTTGGGAAAAATATATAAAAAATATGTATTTTGGATAATGTTAAAAAGTCTCTGGCTCTAATTTAACCCCTTGTGCTACTTATATAACTCAAACTGTATAGTTTGTTGAAGGGACTAAAAATGACCAAAAGTCCCTTACTAATTCTGAAAGCTGAGTATTTCAGAAGATTAACTTCTTGATTTTTCCGATGTCACAGGGGGCACGGAATATGCTGTTGAATGCCATGCACAGGTTATGCCCCAATATTTTGTTCTGCAGCTGGGTGCATAATCCTCGAAACCTTTTGGCGAGCCCATTCTGCATTCGGCTGCTCACTAAGCTGTGAGAATACCGTTTCTACCATTCGCCAAAAGCGGAAGATCAGTTGCCGGATTTCTGTGGCCCAGTTATTTTTATAATTAGAAGGTTTTAGTTACATCAGGCATATCCCTTTCCTACGTATGTCATCAAAAAGGGCTTCCTTGGTGCAACCTTTATCCCCAAGGATTACCAGGCCAAGGTGGTTCTCCGCAAGAACCTGGAGTCCTTCCTGGTCGTCTACCCATGCTGGAGTGATCTGAAATGCCGTGATATAGCCTTACAGCGTGACCAGGGTATGAACCTTGAAGCCAAAATAAGTCTCTTTTTTGGAAGGATACTTCCTGTAGTTTGTCCCATCTGCACGGAATCAATGGCAATAACGCACACGCCCAAACTTGCAGACCGGAAGGGGAAAGCTGTCAATTACAAAATAACGGCTGGATGCTATGGGAAAGAACTGGGTTAGTTTCTGCCAAAGCAGTTCTGCTACCTATAAAAGCGCCCTCCTGCTTCGGTTAAACTGGGTATGGCAGCAAAGCGTGGGGAAGAGGTGCTGGTAAGTACGTTTTACAAAGGAACACCAGGCATTTTCAGAATCCATCCCGATAAGGTCGCCACAGATACTCAGGGCAATGATTTCTAAATCGGACATTTTGGCGGTATCCACATTTCTCCTATGTGAAACGCAGGCAGGGACAAACTGTTGGTACAAGTCATCAATAATAGTGTAAACGAGTAAAATAAAATCTTCAAAAGTTGCTATGAGAGTGGTATCATCATCTTGAAACTTCAACATAATGTGCCTCCTTTCATAGTCTGTAGTGGTTTACAACTATAACATCGTATATTTTGTTGAAGTTTTTCTATATCAACAAGCACAACAGGTTAATTTACAGTAAGAAAAGCCATATGACTTGTGCGATAACAAGCTTGGTATGTGGGGATAATTATAGACAGATTCATTTTAATTTTTCCATCATCCATACTGCTTATAAATGCAATACTATTTTTTAAAATAATGATATCACATGTTGAGTAAGTGTGCGACTAGTTACGGAAAGAATAATAAAGGTGGTATTCATATGAATAATATAGAGAAATCAAAGATCAGGCGTAAGCCGAAGGAATTGAATATACAGATAGGGGAACGGTGCCGGCAGGTCAGGGATGCATCTGGATATACACAGGAGCAGCTAGTAGAAAAGATTGATGTTTCCACGCAATTTTTATCTGATGCAGAGCGGGGGGACAGGAATGTCAGTTGCCACTATCATTAAACTCTGTACTGTCCTGGCAGTTTCGGCAGATTTCATCCTGCTTGGGCAGGAAAGCAGTGGTGAGAGATATACATTATCTAATTTTTCGCGGATACAGAAGCTTTCCCAGCAGGAACTGGTTGAGGAAGCTGTTAATTTGATGATTAAATCGTTCCACATATCAGGATAGATGCTAGATTAGGACACCATATGGACTTCTAGTGAAACACCATAATGGGCGGCAAAATCTAAAAATGGTTTTGCCACCCGTTTGCATTATAAAGAGGATATGCTAGGAATTCCAGACTTCTTCATCTTTCATTTCTAACAAGCCCTGCAATATGCGTGTTGCTGTATTCAATTTGCTCCACACAAAACTATATTTAAAGCCAATTATAATTACGATTATGAAGACTGACATCCCCATGGAGTCCAAACTATCTTTGGTGATGATTGCAGCATTCAGCAATTTAGCAAAAAACGCAAGAATAGCAACGAAGCCGATGCATGTATATATGAAAAAAATCTCCATTTTTTATGCTTGTCCAATGCATCTCCGATTCTAAAGAGTGCTTTCGCAATTACTTTTTTCTTTTCATCTGTGACTGTGCTAGGATCAATCTACCATAGTGACTTTCTCCTTCTGTTAAAAATATTTGTTCCTGGTTCCTTTCTGGCTATTATTTTATCAAACAGGCCGGACGGTTCCTGTCCTATTCAAAAATCTTTTATCTATAAATTTGAGGGGTGTCTATCGGGATTCTCTATGTATGTAATGATGACCGAAAAACTTATAGGAAACCATTGCATATAAGTGCAGAAAAAAGAATGACGAATCCCTTTTTGGGTTTAAGATTTCCTGCATTCTTTTTTAACATTTTGAATTATCAGAGATTTGTTGGTGATGTTGCTGAGTTACTGTTTTCAAGGGATGGTTCGTGTTGGGTAAGGATTCTATATACTGCATTGTTTTCTAAGAACCTGATGATAGAAATGGCAAATTTAAGGGTATTTCTTTGCTGCTTTTCAGAAAGCCCATATTCTTTGATGATAGCAATTTATATTTATGAATTTTTATGACCAAATTCTGGTAATTTTTTACCGTTCCTTGGAACTATTGTTATCGCCATTGTTTTTTACCATTATTCCAACTCTTTTTTTATATTTGTATTTGGAGTTCCATCAATGATTCATACACATACTCCCATTCTCCATCATTTTTCTAATAAGCTATTTGGCGGTATCTACGCAGACTTTTAAGATGGAATTTGTTAGCTTTAACACTTTGTTTTTATGACATTGAATCAACAACAGCTATTGCAGATATTTTTGCTTTTGTTTCAGAAAGCCCGTATTTATTTATGATAATAGATTTAATCTCCGTATCTCCATGACCAAACTCCCCAAGTATTTCTACGTTCCCTGGATGCCTTTTACCATCCCTTCTTTTCGTAATTCTTCATCCCTTGAGACTAACCTTGGTTCTATAAGTTCCATCAAAGCTTCATGTATGCTCTTATCCTCTGCCATTTCTTTTTTATTAATTCAAATTTCTTTCAACAGTTTTATTTCTTTCAAGGAAAGCCCTGATATATTGGCAATCTCATCTAATGTATATTTGCCGGAGTTTAACATACGGATAGCCGTTATTTTCTGCCCTTGCTGCATGCCTTCTTCTATTTTTGTTTTATCTCTTAATATTAACTGTGGCTCCATAAGTTCCATTAATGATTCATACATGCTCTCATCCTCCATCATTTCCCGAATAAGCTGCTTGTTTGCATCTATGCTGACTTTTAGGACAGAATCTGCCATCTCCTTGTCAAATTCTCCTGTCAGCCCGCTTACGTGTTTCAATAACTGTTTTACGTCTTCTTTTTGAAGTTTTTCGGAAAGAGATTTTAGCCAGACATGCCCATCTCCCTCTAATTCCTTTGTTACAATGATTTGCATAGGGAACAAGTTGCCTGTATGGATGCGGTATAATCCTTTTTGGCAACAAGATATTTCAAATTCTTTTTGTGTAAGGTATTTAAAAAGCCTTTCTGGCTTTCCTTCCCGGATAATTGTTGTTGTAATATCATCCTCATTTATTTCGGCAGATGCAGTTCCAGCAGCTTTATAAATACAAGCGTATCCTTGTACTTTATAAAATGTGTTGATGTTCAGCTCGTCCCTGGGGGATTTGTATTCTATGATATTATGTCCCCGGAAAAACAATCCTATTTCGTTTTTCAGTTTGGCAGATGGATTCTTTTTGATGATCAGTAAATCAGTTTCCAGCGGTTTGGTGTTCAAGTTATACTCTTTTTCAAAAATTAGGTCGTTGCGGTTCTCCTTAAATTCCAGGTTCATGGCAGCGACAAATCCTGGATGCCATTGTATTTTTGTATTTTCCATAACAGCTCCTTTGCTTAATTGGATTATAACATATTTGGGGGATTTTACAACACAATGGCTGGCTCGTTTTTTATGAAAATTCTACAAAATAATTTTTGGGAAAAGTCAGAAAAATATTGGAATGGAAAAATCTATCCCCTAAAATACTTGAAAATAACGAATAATGGGCAGCCATGTTATAATACTGCTTTTTCATCAATGACTTTCATTAATCAGCGCATGATTCTTTAATATTTTTCTGCTTCCCATAGATTCCATACTGCCCAACGCTTCATCCATGTCTATATTACTTATTGAGAGCATGCTTAGCAAGCATTTCATTTTTCAAACAATAGGACTGCTATAAGATTGATAAATTAGGATGGAAACAGACAGGGCTTGCCGGAGTATGCCGAAAAAATAAATTGACAAATAATTTACTATATTCTATAATTTTAAAATGGGATAAAAATGCCAGGTGCATATCAGTGGGGCAAGCATTCTGGTGAAGAGGAAGCAAAACTTCAGGAAAGCCTTGGCTTAATAGGTAATGGTCCTAACCAGTCACTTTCTGTGGACGGCATAGTATCTCCCGATGAAGTTTTTGAAAAGTATAAAATTTGGATTACAACAAGGACAAGCAATTAATGGAAAGTTAACTCTTTGCTTGAGGGTATGTAGGGTTGCACGGTTTTTGTATGCCTTGTTCCATTATCCTCACGAGCAACGAGCCAAGCAGACGTGCTTGTACGTATATTTGGCGACTTCTGCGAGGGTCAAATACCCCACAGCTCTTATGCCAGGATTGCGCCCTGTACCCTTACTTGCTCTGCAAGTGATGTCTGGTAGGGATCCGCAGGCTCATTGGTTCTCTTTTATTTCATGTTATACCGTCTGAAATCTTTTGTCATTTTTGATAAATTACGAGCTAGTTTTCAATTAACGGCCTTTGAGAACAGCTTGGATGAAGTGCCAGAAACTTCTTTCTTTTTGAGATTTTCCTATCTTTTTTTGTTTTTGGAAGTGGATGCGTGGGGATAAAGAACAGGGGAGGGGCAACAAAGGTCCAACAAAAATATGGAATTTTGTGCCTTGGGAGAAAGGAATGGATATAAATATGAAAAGTGAAAAGTGTCAGGATACTGCTTATTTGGATATATTACGCTGGATTGCTATTAGCGCTGTAGTGATGCTTCATGTTGTTTCGGGGATTGCGGATACTATACCAGAGCAAATGACGGTAGAACAACAGATTATCTATGAGATGATAAAAAATATGATGACAGTTGGCGTGCCAGTATTTTTGATGATTTCTGGTTCTTTATTTTTGAATCCAGAAAAAGAGATAGGAATAGAAAAAATTCTAAAGAGATATGTTCCAAGAATCCTTTTGGCATTATTTTTATTTGGCGTTCCATATGCAATTATGGAGTTAATTGCACAGGAAGGCAGTTTTTCTTGGATGATGGTGATACGAGGTTTTTTCTTGACACTTTCAGGAAATACATGGGCAAGTATGTGGTATCTATATGAGCTTGTAGGGATTTATCTGCTTACACCGTTTATAAAGCTTGCCGTGAATTATGGAGGAAAGCGTTTTGTGGAATATGGCTTGGCTCTAAGTTTCCTTTTTAGTATGCTATTCCCATTTATAGAACAGATATTTGGCCTACATATAGGAATTGTTTATCAGTTGTCAGGTGTTTATTTGTTTTATTATGTATTAGGGTGTTATTTGCATCAGTATGGTACATTTAATTGGAGATGGTGTGCAGGCCTGTTTACAGTTCTGGAATGTATCATAATTCTGAACCAAGTAATGGGGCTGGGTATGGAAGTGCAATATAATTCGCTGGTTACTGCGGCGGCTTCAGCATTTTTATTCTTAACATTTAGAAATTTGAAGAAAGGGAATGCTGGTCTTTCGGCAAAAAGAAATGTATGTTTTGGAATTTATCTTGTGCATACGTTCTTTTTGAATGTTTTTTATAAATTATTCCATATTACGCCGTTGGAAGTTGGATATAGTGGGATTTTGTTATTTTGGATACTTGTATTTGGGCTTTCTCTTGTAACATCAGAAATTATGCAGAAGATCCCAGTACTGAGGAAATATGTTGTATAGTAGACGAAGCTATTGATTAACAGTTCTATTTGCATTTACTTCCTTTTCCATCATAGAATGCCAGTACACGAATCTCATTATGAGGCCTGTTTCCCATCTGAAGTATATCTGCTTCTGGAACGCTCAAAGCTGACATTTAGTTTGCAAAATAATGCATTAGCTTGTGTAAGGCATAATGATGTCCCTGCCCCTTCCCGTTGCTTTGTTCCCGCGAGCAATGAGCCAAGCAGCCGCGCTCGCGCGGATAGTTGGCGAATGCCGCGGGGGCGCTGTGTGCCGGCGGCACACGTTCAGCACCGACCGAAACGGAGTGCAGACCAAATACCCCGCCCCTTGGAGCCAAAAGAACAAGCTAGGCCATGCCCCGTAGCTTGCTGCGGGGTATTTGACTGGCTTTTACCACCTACTTTTTATTTTCATCCAAGACAAGGAAAGCCCTCTCCTGGAACCGAGGAATTTGAGGATGATTAGTGCAGATATCGAAAGGAGAAAGATATCTCTGGGTTACTCTAAAAGTGGTATTGTTATCCTTTCTTCTGACAGCGCTGGAAGAGCTGCCCTTTGGGCAGATGCATAACAGAAACTCAAGCCAGTACAGAAAAACAGCGTAGCCGCTAGGCTACACTGTCTGTATAACACAATATATGGTATAGAGCGGGTGCTGCGTGCCCTTTTGGCGCCCTAACCTATTTTGTATATATAAATTTTATATCATTGCTAGACCAGAATTCAGGCGCTACATTGATTTCCATAGTTTTATAATCTGCTGGAACCTGGTAGGCGATCACACCATTCATTTTTTTCCCAGCGGCGACGCTTCCATCTAGCTGATGCTTTCCCTTTGCTTCTGGCGCTTGCAGCCCCATTAAGTCCTGATTCAACGAATAGTCATCGCAATATGCTTCAAAATTCATAATGGAACTGATGGCAATGTCTTTTTCAGAATTGTTTGCGATGTCAAATTCGCAAATTAAAAAGATATTTCCATCGCTTGGCTTTACAAAATCACCTCCAGAAGATTCTGTTACATTTACAAGTGTAATTTGGATATTTTTCTGTTCTGCAGTTTCACCTGGATAAAATTCTGTTTTTTCCTCTTCTTCTGGTTCTTTCTCCTCTTCCTTCTTTGGCTCCTTCTTCTTTTCTTTTTCCTCTTTTTTTGAATCCTCATTATTTTTTACTTCTTCGGTGACGTCTTTTACTTTATTATCATCACTTCCACCAGCAACAGCCCCTATCACTCCAATGACGATGATTGCAATGATAATCCATTTTAATTTTCCGCCTTTCTTTTTCTGCATTTCTTTATTCCCCTTTCTTTGGTTTGGTTTTTATTAAAGCGCTTTTCGCGGTTTAATCTTTGCAGGCTGATAAATTAATCATACCGGTTCGTCATCACTTTGGAAAAATAAGGATATATTTCATGGTGGGGTTCTTTCTGAACTTTGGGTATGATAGGTAATAAAAGAACAGGTCAAAGATCTGTTTTTTTATTACCTATATTATTCTTATTTTTGGGTATAAATGATACAATAGTATCACCAAATACTGTAAGGAGAACCGCCATATGAAATATAAAGAAATTACAGACTGTTCTTTTTTTCTGGACAAGGATCATTATGTTTATGATTATTCAGAAACGAATTCTTTAGATATATTTATAAAATCAAGAGAACATAGCTGTGCCTGTCCGCAATGCGGGGAAGAAAGCCGGCATCTTCACGCAACCTATATGCGGAAGGTCCAGGATATTCCGATCCGCTGCAAACCCACCTGCCTTCATATCAATGTTTATAAATATGAGTGTGATAATCCTGAATGCGGGACAAAAGTGTTTACAGAGCCGCTTTCTTTTGCGCGAACATCACAGGTAAGAACGGATGCCCTCAATACCCTGATACTTGGAATGGCCATGTTCATGAGTAACGAAGGCGCAAGCAGCGTGTTAAAGCTCCTGGGCGTTACTGTAAGTAATGATACCATACAGCGCCTGTACAACAGGATAAAGTTTGAAGATGATCCGGATGTTGAGGCAGTTGGCATCGATGATGTTGCAACCAGGAAAGGACAGACCTATGCAACTGCAGTTTATGATCTGAAAGACCACCACATGATTGCGCTTTTGGACGGAAGGGATGGCACGACATTAAAGGAATGGCTCAAAAAGCACAAAAAGATCAAAGTGGTTGCAAGAGACCGCGCCAGTTCATACGCGAAGGCGGTCAGCGAAGTCCTGCCGGAATGCGTGCAGGTTGCCGACCGTTTCCATCTGCTGCAGAATCTGATGGAACACCTGAAGGATATTTTTAAAAATGAGCTGCCACCGGAAATCTTTATCAGGGGCGGACAGGCGCTTGATACCCCTCCAAAGAAAATTTCAAGGGAAAAGAAAGCGGATGAATCTGTCATACAGCAGTTAAACTATGACAATACGCCGCCAACAGATGCATATGGAAATCCGGTTGATTACGACGATTCGGCAAATAACTACAACAGTGCCGAGAAAAAACGGCAGGCAGAAAACAGGAAAAAAAACAAAAGATGATACAGGAAATACAAAGCCAGTGGAATGAAATGCCGGAAAAAGACATTGCACTCATCTGCAGCAAATATAAAATAAGCAGACCGACTGCCCGAAGGTATATCCAAATGCCGGCAGAAGAAATACAGGGAATGGACAGGCCACGTAAATCAAAACATTCAGCCGGGCGGAGGGGGAATGCCTATGTAAATATCATTTATAAGATGATGCGTGACGGGCATGCTGACGATACCATCTATTTTTATCTGAGGCATACAGGCATCAAAGATCCCTCAACCACCATATGGTTTTATCTGTCATGTATAAGTCAGAATAATTTTCCGGGCAGAAAAAAGATACATTCCATGAAAATGCTGGAGGACTGTTATCCGGACGATGTTACTGTAATAAAAAGGGATGAGATATTAAAGTACATACTCACAAAAAATCCTAAGTCAAAAAGAAATAAAACCGTAGAAGAACATATAAACTTGATAAAGGAGCATTATCCCGCAGTCAGATGGACAGAGGATGTATTCCAAACATTCCATTCTGCACTGATGGAAAAAGAACCATCTAAAATAGATGACTTTTTAGAAAAATATACAGATTCCTCTCTCAAAGGGTTTGGCGAATGTATAAAAAAAGATATCGCCCCGGTCAAGAACGCGATATCTTTAGAAGTAAGTTCAGGATTTGTTGAAGGAAACAACAACAAATTCAAACTCATCAAACGTATTGTATATGGCAGAGCGAAATTAGTCAACCTTTCAAAAAAATGTTTTCTTGCTTTTATGCCCAAGATGAAAGGATTTGAATTATCTAAACTGATATAGGCAAAAATTTAGGCTGAAATCAGATGTGATTTCAACCTATAATTTTTGTTGCCTATACCCAAAGTTCAGAAAGAACCCATGGTGGATGGATAGTTTTATAATTTCTGTGCAAAATTTAAAAATATGCTTTCATCATATCAATATTACCAGTACGGAGCCATGCCCCATTAACCTTAGATTCCTGGCAAATAAAAGGGATGATAGCATCTATGGATCCGTTTCTGCCAATTTTATAATTGGCTATACTTTTTCCATACTCAGCCGTTTGGCAAAATTTTCCTGTTTCAGCCCAATTTCTTTCCCCATTGTTCGCAATCTGGATTTTAGCCTTCCCCCTCTCCCCTCCCTTGCAAATCCATCATAACAAGATAATGTGCGAATGTCAACAAAAGTAAAGTCCCTTCAAAGGAAAACATATTAAATTTGGGCTGCCTGCTGCCATACAGATTTGAATGTTAAAATATAAATAAAACAATTTGTGCGGCTCCGATGCCGAATAGGAAGCCAGACAAAAATCTTCGGATATTATTGCTCCTTATGTTAAAAAAATATTGTATTCCGCCATCTAGCGCCATAGGGACGCATAATAGAACTCCGAGCTTAACATGGATAGGTTCACTATTTATTCCCGCGAGCAATGAGCCAAGCAGCCGCGCTTGCGCGGATATTTGGCGAATGCCGCGAGGGTCAAATACCCAGCCCCTTGGGGCGGGGTATTTGACTGCCCCAATCAAATTTAAAATGCCCATCACTTGAAAAGCAAGAAAAACCCCTGAACATCTCCAGCAAAGAGGAAAAGCCTTTCCGAATAATTTGGGGGCGGTTTCTTTTTTATGGTTACATATAGGGAATTGTCCCATCATGTCACCCCCTTGCATTCAGGGCAGCGCATATAAAGGAGATAATGATAAGCAGTATAGCTAATGGAGGGTATATAAAGAATAAAACAATGCATAGTAATATAAATATAAGACTCATAGTAATCTACCTTTCTGCGAAAGGAACCAATGGAATTGTAATTCCAATAGGCTCCCGCTATTATTATTTCCGTGGGCAATAAGCCAAGCAGCCGCGCTTGCGCGGATATTTGGCGAATGGCAGGGAGGGGCAAATACCCCGCCCCTTTGGGGATATTTGCTAAGAAGCTGGGCGTCAAGCTTCGATAGCAACTTCTTGCCCTGAAAAATAATACCATTCTTCTTCAAAATCAATGCCCATGGAAAACAAATGGTTCACATTTTCTAGGCTTTCAAGCACATCGTCTTTTTGCATATCTAACAACTTCATGGATTCCATTATTTCAGTTATATTCGCTGTTATCAGCTTCAGGTCATGGCTTGAGGCTTGATAACCTTCCGCCAATAATTTTTTAGACTCCTCAACATATCTTGCGTTTTCTTCATTGAATATTTTTTCAATATTTGCAGACAGCAACCCATATCGGACATTAAAGAGGTCCACCTTATCCAAAACTAACATAATTGCATTGGTAGAAATAATGGTTACAATCAGTTGCAATGGTTCCATAATAATGTCTGGCAGTGAAAACTGTTTTTCCAAATATTCAAATATGATTTCCAAAACAATAGTGTTTATTGTTGTAAACATTATTTTAGTAATGGAATCTGCTTTTTGGGCGGCTGACGTTTCAGGGTTCATAATAGTTTTGCAGCAGTTGACAAGGGAAAGCACAAGGTTTTTGACAATTTTAAGCATCCTTTTTATAGTAGTGCGGACCATCTCAATAATTATGTCAAAGAATACTTTTACGAACTTATGGACAGTGTTGCCTACGATATTTATTAGGATATCAGACATTTTATCCTTAACATATGCTATCACCCGTTTTGATGATTTTTTCAATTCCTTGAGAAACTTTTCAAGGGACATTCCCTTTTTTCTTATAATTTGCTGTGCCTCAAATATTACTGGCGGCATAACATAATAGATAAATTGGCCCATAATGATTTTCCCAACAGATTTTTTTGCAGCTTTTGCGGCGTCAGACGTAATATTTTGATAGTTAAGGTCTTTTAAGTCCCCTAATGTTCGGCTCCTAGCCGCCAGCATTTCTTCTACCTGCTTTTTATAGTTCTCTTTAACTTCTTTTTTTACTTTTCCATTTTCATCTAAATATCCGCCCTTTTTCATATTTTCGCTAGCCGACGCCCCCGCGGTCTCCCACTGGTGGACTGCGGCTTCCACCAATTGGTCGGAGGTTGCGTTAGCCGTGATATCCGTGGCGGGGTCGTAATCTTTTGATTTTGGGTTCATGTATTTTATTGTGCCATTTACCTTGCAGACACGCGCATCCCCTTTAGACCCATTTGCGGATGCCAGCATCATCTGCATATTAGCGTCTGAATTGTAAAATTCCCTGTATTTATTGAGGATTTCATCCGAAGACTTAATATACCTTGCATTATATGTGGTTGCTTCTCTTGGCAGTATATGGTCAGCCTGCAATTCCCTCGAATACCAGTCATGTTTGTTCTGGGGTTTTGTGGTTGTTTCAAATTCCCTCCCAGACAATTCGTCCCGTATTGTCCCAAAGAACTTCCCATCTTTTTCATAGATATGTTCTATCTGGCTGTTGCGGTAATTCTTTTTCCCATTAATGTCAAACCTATCCTCTGCCCTGTTCGTGGTAAATAACTGGCTTTGGAATTGTTGGCAATCAGAAAGTATCTTCTGCCTTGAGCCTGAATTCATGGAGTCAGTATAATTGTAGACCGACTTTCTGGTTTCTTCATTGGACATCAGGAAATCTGGGTCGTTATCATATGAAAAATGAAGGAACCTATCCGCTAACTGGTCGGCAGTTATGTAAAAATCCCCCAAATCAAAGTAACGCCGCACTACTTCGCCCGCCAAATCCCTGCTGATATTCTGAGCCAATGTCGCCCCAAAATCATTCGTAAGCAGTTCCCTGTTTCTCATATTTATCCGTTCAATAGAATCAAGGAACATTTCCCTTTGCTGCAGTGATATGGCATTTCTTGTTTTAATAAGCTCTTCTATGTTTTTTTCCATATCAAATGCCACCTCTCTGAAATATAACATATCTTCCTACTACTTGCATTTGCTCCTCCAATGCATTTTTTTCCTGCGTTATTTCTATATAATCTTCTTCTGATGTATTTCCCATAAACAAATTAGTCAGTACGGGCGTGTTATATATTTTGCAAGCGACCACATAGAATAAAAAAGCATTCCGTACAAAGTGGTAATGGTCTTGGTACGCCGTATCCTGTATAATACTAAGGCGGTTCTTAAAAGGGATATTGGCCAGCGCTTCTTCTGCGATCACTTTATTTTTAATGGCCAATGCTTGGAAGAAGCCCTCGACAACATCTAATTCTGGTATAATAACCGTTTCGATGTAATGGATGATTCCCTTAACGCAATAAATATACAGGTTGGCGATTTCAATATCTTGTTCAGCGCTTAACTTTAAGTTTTGCAATTCAAAAAGGGTTTGCTCTGATTCAATTTTTAAGGCGTTGAGTTTTTCCTGTATGGATAAATTTTGCTTTTGCGTCTTCATTTTCATGCCGATTGGGCCTAAAATAAAGGAATCAACAAATACGTCTACTTGGCTCCAGTCAATATCGGATATGTAATCTTCAATTGAAATAAAGCGGTGGGTGGGGATTTCCAAATAACAGGCAGTTTCTTCTTCTGCATATTCCCCGATTTCCTTCACATTGCCAAACTCATTTAAAAAGCTTCCCAAGGAAATAAGGTTTCGAGGCACATCGTCTGCCCGAAATGCATTAAGTTCCGTGATAGAGTTATTAAGCTCTGTGATGGAACTGTTCACGCTGTCTATATTAGTTTCCACCTGCCATCTATAGGTCTCGTAGGTTTCCTTTACCTTTGCAACATTTTCCCTTCTTTCTTTTTCCCCTGTGACAGTTTGCACTTTATCGGCAGCCCAATCTAATACGTTATCAAGCCATCCCATTTTATTTACCTCCATAGAACTTGAATTCGTTGCTGACCCGCTTATCTTTGCAAGCGACGATTTGCCCGTTTTCAACTAAAAATTCAATGTTGTTATTTTTGCATATTTTAAATTTATTTTTCTTGCCGCCAACCACAAACCTCCCTTCTTTTGCTTCGTAAATTTGGCGGATATATTTATTTGCAGATGGTCTTCGCCTCCTATAGATAAAGAAGGCGGCTATGGAGAGCGCCAGAAAAATAATTACTAAAATAACCATATATGTTTCCTCCTATGTGTTTTGGTGATATGGCGTCAGTACGGCTGCAGTTTCGATTCCTGCATATATTTTGTGGAAAACCGTCCGCTGCTTGTTATGGGGCCAATGGCTGGATAGGGCTTTTTTCATAGCGCAGCATCTTCACGGCGTCCCCCTGGCTTCTAATCCACATATCAATCCCTTTCCCAAACACTTCAGCAGAAATTGTATAGACGCCATTTTCTTCTGACAAGATTTTGGCAGTTGGGAGCCTGTCCAAAATTGCTTCCAGGGAAGCCCCGGAATACTGGAACTTAATCTGTTGGAGCTTCCCGCCAAACATAAACTGCACTCGTTTTCGGAACTCACCCTCCTCAAAACGGTCACGGTATGGCACACGGAAGGGTTCATCCAAAAGCGTGATATCCTGTATCCGGTCTATGCGGTAAATCGTGGGGTAGGCATCCCCAGCGGTTTCAAACCCTTCCCGGGTGGATTCATCCTGAATAAAGGCTGTCAGGTAAAAATAGAATTCAGAAAACATAATTGCCGCCGGCTTTAGTTTCCTTTTGACAGTCTTTTTATCTTTTATCCGCCCATAGCTGATTTCAATATATTGGCGGTTATGGATTGCCTTGCCCAATGCCCAGAGGGTATCTAAGAATTCTTTTTTATGCTGTGGCTCTATGTAATGGTATTGCTCATTGGCAATTAGCTCTTTTACGAGCTTTTGGTTATATTCTGGCACGCAGCAGTCAATTAACTTACCAAGTATGTTGTCCATCTGTTTTTTGGTGAATGCGCGCCCGTCTAAAAGAATTTTGCAAACAGCAAGTATTTGCGCGTTTGAGAGTTTTCTGCTATGGTCGTGTTCCAGGCAATATCCTTTTTTGTCCCTATTATATACAATGCGGTTGGAAATGCCGCTTCCGTCTACTTTTTTGCGGTCATAATATTTTTTAATGTCGTCAATGTCCCTGCGGATGGAACGTTCATCTACACCGTATTTGGCGGCTTCATAGGACTTGCAGACAGTTTCCCCATTTTCAAATTTGTTATATAAATCAAGTATTCTGGATATTTTATCATTGTGTTCCATTTATAATTTGTACCTCCCATATTTGTACTGCCTTTATTATATGGAATCAGAAGGACAATATCTGTCCTTTTCTATAAACTTTTCTATTCTTTCTATTCTATGGATTGAGGTAAGTTTAACTCGTAGTGACTTAAAAAGCAAGGGCTAATTATTCAATATACTAAAATTATCACCATGAGGTGAATGTTTGTGGACAAAAAGCATATAACTTGCAATTTAAAATACCCAGAGAGGATACGGGAGCTGCGCCAAGACAGAGACTTGACACAGAAAGAAATTGCTGGCCTGTTAAAGATTGCGCAGACAACATATTCACAATATGAATTGTATAAGCGGCCCATGCCGATAGAATGCTTGGTAACGCTATGTAAATTCTATGGCGTCTCGGCCGATTACGTATTGGGTTTTTCGGACAAAAAATAAAGGTATGGGCATTTGTTTTCTCATCTTGAATGATATTTTATCAAATGAGCCGGACAGGTTATGCCCTTTTGCAAAAATTTTATATGTTTCAATGGCGGAAATGGAATCTGCTGCCAAGCAACCCGCCGCAGGGGGAGAATCCTGCATAGCAGGATTCTTTGTCTAGGCCAGAAACGGCAAGGCAGGGTTTGGGTTAGTTCATCCAGGCGATTTGCTGGGTAGTCCGCAAAGGGAATTTCTTGATTTTGCAGCCGTTTAGGTTTTCACGCCCCATACAGACAGCAGATAGTTGGTTGTTGGAGTAAGTTTTGTAATAGTAGATCCCTTTATCCGCGTTGATGCAGCAAGAATATAATGTAAGGTCATAGCGGTTTTCCTTAGTGACAACACTTCCCCTGACCATAGATACTGAGTCCAGCAGGTGGAAAAATTGTGCAATGCTGCTCTGCTCATCTTCTTCACAGACCGAGTTTAAGGCTAGGTAAGACGCTTTTACAAACCGGGAGGCAGGGGAAAAGTCGCCAGGCAGCCCAAAGCTCCCAAGGCCTTGCCCGAAAGGCTTAAGCCCAACATCGACAGAAAAGCAGTTGGATGGGGTGTTGGCGGTCAGGTTCATGTACTGGCAGGAATTCGTCAATTGGAATGGGAACGCAGGGTTGTTGGTCAGCACCCCTAATGGGTTGTCAAAAACCCCCGTCCCATCCTTGGTAAGTTCCAACACAAAAGAGGATTCCCTGTCTGCAATGTGCCAGTGAAGGGGCGCTAGCGGGGTGTCGCTGTTAAATGGGATATGGATAAAATGGGTGGTGGCAAGGAGTTCTTTCGCCTCTTGCACAGAGGCGCATTTGCCCAGCAGCCATAAGATCAGCTCAAATGGCGATATATTGCTGCAATTTTCTTTTTCATCAGGAGGGTAGTAGGCGTTGTCTGGAAAATTCAGCCCGGCAATGCACAGCCCTTTTTCGTTGGCGGCTTCTGCATAAAGGGGGAAGCCGTTCATTACCGTTGCCATGCCAAGCAGCGCATAATGGCGTTTCATCATGCCCATTTTCCGAAAAGGGACTGGGTAGTTGCGCGGGGTAAAGACGACACATTCATTGAAATTGTATTCCAGGTCCATTGTGCGCCCAAAATAAAAGTCATTTGTTTTCATTGCAATACTGGTACACATGTGATTCCTCTTTTTCTTTCTCAAATTATAATATTCTATTCTAAACGATTTCTATCCATGCCAGAAAGGGCAAGCCAATCGGATACAGCCTTGTGGCAGGGTATTTGGCTTTGACGTTCTTGCGGCAGGTATGTTATTCTTTCAATATATCCAAAAAGCAATTGTGTTATGCAGGAGGGAACCATGGAAAAGCCGGGGGATTGTGGGTTAAAAGAAGAGTATTCATTGCCAGAAGTATGTGGCAGATTGTCTATTTCTGTGGCTACAGGAAGGAATTGGGTGAGGATGGGGAAAATCAAGCCCACAAAAATAAAATCAGGTAAGCCATATTTTTCCAGCGCATATGTCAATGAAATGCTAGAACGCCTGAGGACGGGGAAATCCTTGAAAACAAGAAGGAATAAGGCGTATATCAGCGGTAACAGCCTATATAGGAACTATCTTCCGCAGCCCTCGCAAAATTCTGGGAGCGTAGAGGCGTTAATGGGGGTTCTGGGGCAAAAAATACTGACAGAGGGGCAGGTTAGGGCAATTTTAGCTGAGTGCGCATTGCAGTTGCTATGCCAGGCTTATGGGATCGAATCGGGGGTTAGGGAGAATTACCTGCTCCATTATAGCCAAGGGGAAATACAATTAGGGCAGTATGGCGCATTGGTCCAAGAGCTGGCTTTAGATTCAGGGGAATTCACAACAGAGCAGTGCCAGAAGGTGCAAGGCGAACTGCCAGGCGTATTTTGCGTCCCATATTTTTGGGAGGGGAATACAGACGTCTTGGGCATGCTTTATAGCTCTTTGAAAGGCATAGGGAACCGGAAAGCGGAAGGGTCCTATTATACGCCGACCCACATTGTGGAAAAATTAATTTGCAGCCTGTTTCCAGACCCTAAGGTGGGAGGCGCTGACGGATGGAAGGTGATGGACCCTTGCTGCGGCACAGGGAATTTCCTGCTGCGGCTTCCAGAAAGTTTTTCCATTGGGCAGCTTGCGGGCAGAGATATTGATAAGGTCAGCGTTTTGCTGGCAAGGATTAATATGGCGCTGAAATTTAAAGGGGCGCCGGTTTCCCTGATTAAAGAGCAGCTTAAGGTACAGGATTTCCTTTTGGGGGAGGAGGGGCGGGGCTACCGCCTGATTTTGGGGAACCCGCCCTGGGGGTTTCGGTTTGGGGAAGAGGCAGAGCGGTTATTGAGGGCTAAATTCCATACAGCCCAGGGGAAGCATGTGGAGTCTTATGATGTTTTTCTAGAGCAGTCTTTGCGGTGTGCAGCCGACGGAGGGCGGGTTGCCTTTGTGCTGCCGGAGGCGGTGCTGGATGTAAAGTCCCATATGGAGGCCCGCAGGGTAATCCTGGAACAGGCGCAAATAGAAGAGGTTATATATTTAGGGGATGTGTTTGACGCGGTGCAATGCCCTTCGATTATATTGAATATGAGAAAGGCAACGGAGCCAATGGATACCTATGGCATAAAAGTTTCTGCCCAAGGGAAAAATTTTCAAATTTTAACCAGCCGTAACCTTACGGCAGGGAATTTTAATTTCCATATGGAGGATTGGGAATACAGGATGGTGCAAAAAATGGCAAATGAGGGTAACACAACATATTTAAAAGGGCAGGCAGAGTTTGCCCTGGGGATTGTGACAGGCAATAATAAAAAGATACTCCAGGGACGAAAGGTGGAAGGGAGCGAACTTGTGCTTAAGGGGGCGGATATCCAGAGGTATCAAATCAATGGCTCTGGCACATACCTGGTTTATGAGCCAGAGAAATTCCAGCAGTCCGCCCCAACAGGGCTGTACCGGGCGAAGGAAAAGCTGCTGTACCGTTTTATTGGCAACCAGCTTGTGTTTGCCTATGATAATAGGCAAAGGCTGTCTTTGAATAGCTGCAATATTTTGATCCCACATGTGGATTCTTTGCATATAAAATATATTCTGGCAGTTTTAAATTCCAGGGCTGCAAATTTTTATTACCACAAGATGTTCCATTCCTTGAAGGTGCTGCGGAGCCATTTGGAGCAGATACCAATCCCACTGGCAGCAGAGGGGAGGCAGCAGGAAATCATTGCTGTTGTGGAAAAAATTATGGAAGAGGGGAATAGCGGGAAATGGATGGAATATTATAACAGGGTAGACAGGCTGGTGTCATCTGCCTACGGGCTGGATGGAACGGAGCATAGGGCTATATGCGATGCAGAGCAGGAGGGAGGGCTTAAAACAAAACCTATTTGATTAATTTAATGCGTTGACGTAATAAAATGGTAAAGAATAAAAGAAAAAGATTGCAAAATTGAAAAAATAAGACTAAAATATACCTGGTGCTGAATAAAGACATAATTATAAAGGAGAAATGGAAATGAGCTATGTAGATGAAGTGTTAGAGCGTGTAGTTGCAAAGAACCCGGCGGAGCCAGAGTTCCATCAGGCAGTGAAAGAGGTGTTGGATTCCTTAAGGCCAGTGATTGAGGCAAATGAGGAAAAATATAGGAAAGAGGCTTTATTAGAGCGTTTAACAGAGCCAGACAGGCAGTTTAAATTCCGCGTCCCATGGGTGGATGATAACGGGCAGGTGCAGGTAAACACAGGTTACCGTGTACAGTTTAACAATAGCATTGGGCCATATAAGGGCGGCTTAAGGCTGCATCCTTCTGTAAACCTTGGGATTATTAAATTCCTTGGGTTTGAGCAGATTTTTAAGAACTCCTTGACCGGCCTGCCAATCGGCGGCGGCAAAGGCGGCTCCGATTTTGACCCGAAAGGAAAATCCGACCGGGAAGTAATGGCATTCTGCCAGAGCTTTATGACAGAGCTTTGCAAATATATTGGCGCTGATACGGACGTTCCGGCAGGGGATATTGGGACAGGCGCAAGGGAAATTGGCTATATGTTTGGGCAATTTAAGAAAATCCGTGGCACGTATGAAGGGGTGCTGACTGGTAAAGGGCTTTCCTACGGCGGTTCCCTGGCGCGTACAGAGGCTACTGGATACGGCCTTTTGTACCTTACAGAAGAAATGTTAAAATGCAATGGGCATGACTTGAAAGGCAAAACTGTCTGCGTGTCCGGTTCTGGGAACGTGGCAATTTATGCAACCCAGAAAGCACACCAGTTAGGGGCAAAAGTAGTCACAGTCAGCGATTCTACCGGATGGGTATATGACCCAGAAGGGATTGACGTTGCCTTATTGAAAGAAGTGAAAGAAGTCAAGCGCGCACGCCTGACGGAGTATGCGGCTGCAAGGCCAAGCGCAGAATACCATGAAGGCCGCGGCGTGTGGAGCGTGAAATGTGATGTGGCGCTTCCGTGCGCGACCCAGAATGAACTGCTGCTGGATGACGCAAAAGCATTGGTGGCAAATGGATGCCTTGCAGTTGCAGAGGGCGCTAATATGCCTACAACTATGGAGGCGACAGAATATTTGCAGCAGAACAAAGTATTGTTTGCCCCTGGGAAAGCTGCAAATGCAGGCGGCGTGGCAACTTCCGCGCTGGAAATGAGCCAGAATTCTGAACGGTTAAGCTGGACATTTGAAGAAGTGGACAGCAAGCTGCAAAACATTATGGTGAATATTTTCCATAACCTGGACGACGCTGCAAAACGCTATGGCAAGGAAGGCGATTATGTGGCAGGCGCAAACATTGCCGGATTTGAAAAAGTGGCGGAAGCTATGATTGCCCAGGGCGTTTGCTAATTATTTGACAATAAAAAGAATCCCATTTCTGGGATTCTTTTTATATTGGCAGTATGTACTTATAGCTGGAACTTGCTTGCCTGGTCGTTTTGCTTGCGGCTTAACTCTACAAGCCCTTGGGTATCTTCGGTACATTCGTCTATGGTCTGGGACAAAAGCGTCATGCTTGCGCTGGTCTCTTCTGTAGAGGCAGCATTTTGCTGCACTACGCTTGCCAGGCTGTTGGCGGAATCTGTCACAATTTGTTTCAGAGAATTTAAAATCACTGTCTGCCCGCCGATTTCTTTGGTCACTTCTTCCACTAAAGCCACTTCCTGTTTTAGATGCATAAAAGCTGCCCTGGTTTCGTCGAGGCATTTTTGCTGTTTTTGTACATTGTTTGTCACTTCCAGCATTTTGCTGACAGAAATTTCCACATTGCCAACTAATTCTTTTACAATCCCTTCTATTTCTTGGGCATTTCCAGAAGATTCTTCTGAGAGGTTACGGATTTCCTCCGCCACAACGGCAAACCCCCTGCCGGCTTCGCCTGCCCTGGCGGCTTCTATGCTGGCGTTTAAGGAAAGTAGGTTGGTCTGGGACGCCAGTCCCTTAATAATTTCAATTGTCTTGTTGATGTTGGCGGCAGAATCGTTGTTCTTGTTTGTCTGTTCTGACACGATGTCAATGGTGTCAATGGTCAGTTTGGTGATTCTCTCTAATTCCCGGATGCTCTCGGAAGCTCCTGCAGAATACTTTGCCATGGCGGATACAGCCTCTTCTAGTTTCTGCACGCCGCTCTTTTCTATTTCAATCACACCGCCCAGCTCAACGATTTTCTCGTTCATTGTCTCTGTTTCATTGGCCTGGTTGGTAGCCCCCTGCGCCAGGTCGTCAATCGCCTGGTTGGTGTTTTGGATGCTCTGTGAAATGTATCCGAATTTCTCACTGAATTTCTCACTGCTTTGGCTCAAAGTTTCCCCAGTATGCAGTACACTGCCGATCATATTTGCCAATGACTGGCGCACATGGTCTAAAGAGCGTGCCATTTCCCCGATTTCATCACTACGTTTTAGCAATGAAGGGCTGACGGTAAAGCTCAGGTCTCCCACTGCCGCCTGGCGTAGATGCCCCTCCACTAGCTTAATGCCTTTGCTGATCCTAAGGCTGCTCAGGGCTGAGATAATCAATGCTGCAATCAACATTGCCGCTGCCGCAATGCCATAAATTGTCAGCATAGTAGAGAATTCTTTTTGAATATATATTTGTTGCGCATCAATCTTTTCGTTCATTTCGTCTACATAGTTGCCAGTGGCAACAGCCCATCCCCATGGCTCAAACATCTGGGAATAAGCGATTTTTGGGGCGACTGTCACGCCGTCTGATTTTGTAAAATAAAATTCATTGTAACCGCCCCCGTTTTTCGCGGCCTCCACCACGCATTGCGTAACTTTAACACCATTTTGGTCCGTCAGGTCGTACCGGTTAGTGCCTTCCTGGTCAGTCAAAATAGGATGTTCTACCAGGACGTAATCTTCGCCATCTATCCAGATATAACCTGACGCGTCATCGCGGTAGCGCATGGCGCGGACGGTGTCCGCAGCCCTTTTTTTGGCCTCCTCTTCTGAAAATTCGCCGTTTTGGCTTCTGTCGTAATAGCTTTGCACAAGGGCAAGTGCGCCTTGCACCTGGGATTTAATTTCCATTTCATAACCTTCTGTCATGGATTCTTCATACAATTGAGCAGATTCCTCCATAGACTGCTTCAAATAGTGAATGCCCAGGCACGCCAACCCAATTGTAGGGATGGAGACCAAAATGCAAATGATTAACATTAGCATCACGGTCAGGCTTCGGTACTTTTTCGTACCTTGCATTGTATCTGCCATTTTTTCTTTCATGTAACCCCACCTTCCAAATTAATTCACACTGTAAAAAGACTGATACCTTAATTATACATATTTCTGAACCGAAGTCAATGAATGGGGGGCAGGAACAAAGAAAAAACCAGTTTTCCGAAGAATATATCCGCCGGGCGCTGGTTTTTAATGTTATTCTATTTCCAAAAGCCTTTTAACGGCAGCCCGCATTTCTGGGTGGCTGCGGTACTGAAGGACTAAAGTGCGCTCTTCTTCAGAAAGGAAAAAGTTGTCTAAAGAATCATTATAGCCAAAGGTACCCAGGATATTATCAATATTATATATTTTGCAAAGAATCAGTAAAGTGTCGGCGTCTGGCTGTGTCTGCCCGCTTTCCCATCCGTAGATTGTTTTTGGGGCAACAGGAAGGTGGTGGTCTTCCAATTTTAGCACTAAATCATTGACAGAATAATGGTTTAATTTCCGGTATGCCTTTAAAACTTTGGAAATATTTGGATTTTTCATGCTCTCACCTCTTAACCTAATCATAGACTACGCGAAAATTCCCGTCAATGTATTGAAAATAATTCTTTTTAATCAGCAAAAGTATATATTGATATTCTCTCCAAAAGAGAATATAATAGACAATAAAAAGAACATTGGAGATGGGGAATGGGAGGGAAGATATGGGGGAGCAGGTAAAAAAATGGCTTGCAGGGCAGATGGAAGGAAACAATATTTCCGTAGAGGTTGTTGCGGATGTCTTAGGGATTCCCTTAGAAAATCTCTGTGTTGGGACAGGGAGGTTTTTGGATGCGGATGATTTTTTGCGAATCTGTGCTTATCTCCATATCAGGCCTGAAAATATCCCAATGGATTCTTGACCTACATAGAAATAGCCGCCAGAACTGGGAAAAGCGAACGAATCCAGAGGTGGATTTGGACAGCGCCGGCGCGTTGTGTAGAGGGCGCCGTCCTGCTGTAAGGGCAAGCTAGCAGGCGGCAATGAGTTTGTGCGCTGCCCCATACGTTTGCGATAGATAGGGGCAAAGGTTATAAAGTATTTTTCATTTGCTGGAATAATTCCAGGTCTGATTGGGTGATTTTCAGGTTAGAGCAGTATGTTTTGCCTTCCGGCGTAGTGATGTTGATTTCTACTATGGTGTCTGTTTTTATGCCTTCTGTGGCAATTGCCTTAAGGAATTTGGGGAATTTTGGGTGGTTAGAAGTAAATTTCTGCCATGCCCCCATTAATTGAAAAATATTGGTAGGGTTTATTCCGGCCATGCGATCTTTCCTTTCTGTATATATTTTTAAATTCACAGCTTATTTATATTATACCATAACCTTCAAAAAAAAGAAGTGTGTATTTTTGCACTTATGTAAAAGTGGCAGTTGGATTTTGTTTCCTGTAATGCTATAATGTCTTTATGCAATGCATAGATGGAACAGGCCTTTTCGGGGGCGTGTGCTGCATGGAATGGGAAAGGAGACAGGAAATGTACCGATTTACAGAGGACTGTTTGACAGGGATTGAACAGATTGACAATGAGCATGAGAGGTTATTTGGGTTAATTAACCAGACAATAGAGCTGTTACATAACGAAGTGCTTCAGGATAAATACCATCAGGTGCGGGAGGTGATGGAAGAACTGAAACAGTATGCGGATACCCATTTTGCCAATGAAGAAGCATATATGGCGGCGATCAACGACCCAGAATTAGAACGGCAAAAGAAGCAGCACGCTGCATTCCGTGAGAAAATAGATGTAATGGACTTTTCTAATATAGATGAATTGGAGAACCAGCATGGGATGTTAGAGGAATTGCTGCAGTATTTAATCCGTTGGCTGTATCAGCATATTTTAAGCAGCGATATCCTGATTGGCAAGATGCCGTCTTTGGAAGAATGGAAACAGGAGCAGGACCCTTGCGTGTTTACAGAGAAGTATATGACAGGGATACCGCTGATTGACGGGGAGCATGAGACCTTGTTTGAGATTATTGGGGATGCAAATAAGTTGGTGAAGGCGGAGCTTCTTCATGATAAATATGATGAAATCGTTGGGATTTTAGATAAATTAAAGAATTATACCCAAGAACATTTTCAGGATGAAGAAGAATATATGGAAAGTATTAATTACCTTGGGCTGCCGGCGCAAAGGATGGCGCATCGTGCTTTTGTGTCCAAGCTTGAGGAAATTGACTTGGATCAGGTGGACCAGAACCAGCAGGGATACTTAGAAGAGCTGATGGGGTTCTTGTTTGGATGGCTGTCCAACCATATTTTGAAGTCAGATAAATTAATAGCAGAATCATTGCGCGAAAGCGTTACAGAGTAGAGGAGGAGGCATGATGGAAATAGTTTCATTTGGGAAGAACAGCAGAGGAGAAGAGACGTCTTTGTACCAGTTGGAGAATCGGAACCATATGGTGGCGAAGGTATCTGACCATGGGGCAACGTTGGTGTCTGTGCTGGTGCCAGACAAAGAGGGCAATGTAAAGGATGTGGTGCTGGGGTATGATAACGCTTCAGATTATGAGGCAAGCACCTGCTATTTTGGGGCGACTGTTGGGCGGAATGGGAACCGTATTGAACATGCGCAGTTTAAAATAGACGGGAAATCGTATAAAATTGCTGCAAACCAGGGCGAGAATAACCTCCACAGTGGGCCAAATGGCTTTGAACGGGCGTTATGGAAGGTAAAGTCACAGACTAAAAACTGCATTACATTTTCCCATTTGAGCCTGGAAGAGGAACAAGGGTTTCCAGGGAACCTTGAGGTAGAGGTTACTTATACCCTGACAGACGACAATGCCGTGGAGATCTTTTATAAAGGGAAAGCGGATAAGACGACCGTTATGAACTTTACCAACCATTCTTATTTTAACCTGGGCGGTCATGGAAGCGGCTCCGTGGCAGGGCAGGAACTGCAGATTTTGGCAGACGGCTACAATCCGGTGAAAGATTCAAAATCTATCCCTACCGGGGAAGTTGCCCCAGTAGAAGGGACCCCCATGGACTTTAGGGAAATGAAGCCGATTGGAAGAGATATTGAAGCGGAGTTTGAGCAGTTGAAATTTACAGGGGGATATGACCACAATTACGTGCTTAGCGATAAAGCGGGGGAAATGAAGGTAATGGCAAGGGCATATTGTAAGGAAACGGGCATCGCCTTGGAAGCTTCCACTGACTGCTGCGGGGTCCAACTCTATGCAGGGAACTTTATTGGCAGCCAGACGGGGAAAGCAGGGGCATCTTATTGTGATAGGTGTGGGTTCTGCTTAGAAACCCAGTTCTACCCCAATGCGGTGAACCAGGAGAATTTCCCATCCCCAGTTGTGAAGGCAGGGGAGACGTTTACGACCAAGACAAGCTACCGTTTTTATATAAAATAGGGAGCTGGTTGGAATGGAGGAAAAACAATTGACGGAGGCAGAGGAGCAAGGGGGAGAGAAAGGGCAGAGGCTGTCCGATGATTTTACCCAAGGGAATATTGCTGGGAAATTAATAAAGTTTATGGTGCCGATTTTAGGGGCGTTAGTGTTACAGGCAATGTATGGAGCGGTAGACCTTTTGGTGGTAGGGCAATTTGGAACCAGCGCAGGCATTTCAGCCGTTGCGACAGGGAGCAATATTATCAATCTTGTGACTTTTGTGGTGGCAGGCCTGACCATGGGGGTTACCGTCTTAATTAGCCGTTACTTGGGGGAGCGGTCCCCAGAGAAAATAGGAAAAGTGATTGGCGGGGCGATTGCGTTCTTTTTCTTGCTTACCATATGTTTGATGGCTCTTTTGCTGGTGTTTGCGCCAGAACTGGCAAGGTGGCTGAATGCGCCTAAGGAAGCGTATGGCTTAACAGTGTCTTATGTGAGGATATGCGGGGCGGGGCTGGTATTTGTAGTTGCCTATAATGTTATCAGCGGCATTTTCCGGGGGCTTGGCAACTCAAGGCTTCCATTGATCTTTGTCTCAGTGGCATGCGTGGTGAATATTTTGGGTGACCTGCTGTTTGTGGCAGCGTTCCAAATGGACGTGGCGGGCGCCGCCCTTGCTACAATCCTGGCGCAATTGGTCAGCGTGGTAATCTCGCTGGTTATTATTAAAAACCAGCCGCTCCCATTTTCTGTGACAAAACAGGATATTGGCTTCCATCCTGAAATAAAGGCATTTTTAAAGCTTGGGTTCCCTATCGCGCTCCAGGATATGCTGGTGAATATTTCATTTTTAATCCTTTGCGCCATTGTGAACGGCATTGGGCTGGAGGCTTCTTCCGGGTATGGGATTGCCCAGAAAGTCACGGCATTTGTTATGCTAATCCCGTCTTCCCTGATGCAGTCCATGTCGGCGTTTGTGGCGCAGAATGTAGGGGCGGGGAAAGAAGGGCGCGCAAAGAAGGCGATGGGGACGGGCATGTTAATTGGCGTGTGTATCGGGGCCTTTATTTTTGCCTTCAGTTTCTTTTGGGGCGATTTGCCCTCCGCCTTGTTTACTTCTGACCCAGGGTATATTGTAAGGTCGGCGGAATACTTAAAAGGGTTTAGCCCAGAGGCAGTGCTGACTTGCCTGGTGTTCAGCTACATTGGTTATTTTAACGGGCATGGGAAGACCATGCCTGTTATGGTCCAGGGAATTACGTCCTCGTTTTTGATACGCGTGCCGTTGTCGTATTTGTTCAGCATACAGCCAGGGGCAAATCTTGTCACAATTGGGCTTGCAGTGCCGATCACTTCGATTTATGGGATTCTATTTTTTACGGTTTGTTATATTTCCTACCAAAAGAAAATGAAGCTAGGGGTACAGCCAACCATGTAATAGGTAAAAAAGGGGCTGTTGCAAAATAGCTGTTACATAAAGATATGGTATTCAAGACTTTGTAATCTTTGCCATATATTATATATAAGCTACATTTTGCAACAGCCCCTGCGTCTGTCTGGGGCTTGGGTAGCAATATCACATACATGCTGCCCTAAAGTTATTTATTGCTATTTCTCCAGATATGCATTTTTTCTGCTTCTTTGATTAATTCTTCCCGAAAATCTGGGTGTGCCACAGAAATAATTGCTTCGCATTTCTGCCAGGTGGACAGCCCTTTCAGGTTTACTTTCCCGTATTCTGTCACAAGGTAGTGGATGTTTGCACGGGTGTCTGTGACAACGGAGCCTGGGTGCAGGGTCGGGAGGATTCTGGATTTTAACTCCCCGTCCTTGGTCTTGAAGGTGGAGGAACAGCAGATAAAGCTTTTCCCGCCATTGGAAAGGTATGCGCCCAGCACAAAGTCAAGCTGCCCGCCTGCGCCGCTGATATGTTTAATGCCGGAAGATTCAGAGCTTACCTGCCCAAATAAGTCGATATCTACAGCGTTGTTGATGGACATAAAGTTATCCAGTGCAGAAATGGAGCGGATATCGTTGGTGTAGCTTACTGGGGCGCTTAACAGTTCAGGGTTGTCGTCCAGATAATCATACATTTTCTTTGTCCCTGCGCCAAAAGCATAGGCCTGGCGGAAACGGTCTATATTTTTCTTAGAGCCGTTGATTTTCCCAGCTTTTGCAATGTCAACAAAAGCGTCCACATACATTTCCGTATGGACTCCAAGGTCTTTTAAGTCGGATTCTGCGATGAGGGAGCCAACTGCGTTAGGCATGCCGCCAATCCCTAATTGTAAGCAAGCGCCATTGGGGATTTCTTCAACAATTAACTTGGCAACTGCTTTGTCCACCTCTGTGGCAGGGCCGCCAGCCCCAAGTTCCCCGATAGGCGGGTTCTCGCCTTCAACAATAAAATCTACGTCGGAGATATGCACACCATTTTCAAAGCCGCCCAGGCAGCGCGGCATATTTTCATTTACTTCCACAATGACCTTTGCGGATGTCTCGCAGACAGCCGCCAAATGGGAAGCATTTGGGCCGAAGTTAAAGAAACCATGTTTATCCATGGGGGCAACCTGGAACATTGCCACATGATTCGGGGTAGGGGATTCTCTGTAATACCGCGGCAGTTCAGAATAACGGATGGGGGCATAATATGCGCAGCCACGGTTAATTAATTTACGTTCTATCCCAGACATATGCCAGGAGTTCCAGGTGAAATGCTCCCCGGCATCTTCACGGTCAAAAATTGCCAGTGGTTTTAAAAGAATGCCGCCACGAAGGTTAATGTTATCCAACTCATCGGTACGTTCTGCCAGCGCACGGTCCAACAGGTCTGGTGTGCCGTTGCACCACCCATAATCTACCCAATCCCCAGATTCGATGATTTTTACAGCTTCTTTTGCAGTTACAAGCTTCTGCTTATATTCCTGTGTGTAATCCATGGTTAAAACCTCCCTGAGATAAAAATGATATTGTTAAATATGTAACATAGTTTCATATTAGCATCTTTCCTGTTAAGGGTCAATGGTTTCCTATTGTTAAGATGGATAAGTTGTGCATTAATTTACAAACAAAAATATAATAGTAGAAGTATTTTTTGTTTTGTATTATAATAATGTGCAGAGGACTGTTATAGAATGATTTATTTCAAGAAAAAGGAGGAGGCAGTTATGCGATATCAGGTAATTGGGGATACCATGCCGGCAGTAGAAGTTATTTTTGATAAGGCAGGGGAAACAATGTACACACAATCTGGAGGGATGGCATGGATGTCCGAAGGCGTATCCATGGATTCCAATATGCGAGGGGGGCTTGGGAAAAGCATTGGCAGGATGTTTTCCGGGGAGTCTTTATTTATGGCGACCTATAAGGCGGAGCGGCCAGGGGCTATGATTGCGTTTGCCTCCACGGTTGCAGGGGAAGTGCTTTCAGTCGATATAGGGGCAAGCGGTGGGATGATTTGCCAAAAAGGCGCGTTCCTCTGCGCGGAAGAGACCGTGAATTTAAGCGTGGCGCTTACTAAGAAAATGTCGGCAGGATTCTTCGGCGGTGAAGGGTTTATCTTGCAGGATATTTCTGGAAGCGGCATGGTGTTCCTTGAAATTGACGGGAATAAGGTGGAAAAGCAGCTTGCGCCTGGGGAAGTGATTAAAGTGGACACTGGAAATGTGGTTGCTTTTGAAAAGTCAGTGAAGTATGAAGTGGAGACAGTGAAAGGGCTGAAAAATATCTTCTTTGGCGGCGAGGGCTTGTTCCTAACTAGGCTGACAGGGCCGGGGAGGGTTATCCTGCAGACCCAGAACTTTAATGAGTTTGCTGGGAGGATTGCCCGTATGATCCCAGGGAAATAAAGGGACGCCTATTACATACAACGGCCTGGATGGCGCTGGCGCGCCGTCTGGGCTGGCTGTTTGCCCCCTGTGGGCATTTGGGCTGGGTGGAATATTTGCCGGGCTGCCTTGCAAGGGGGGATGCGGCATGGAAAAGTATAAAAAAATAAAAAAAGGTATTGACAATTTACCAATTAGCGGGTAGAATAATATCGTTGCTGAAAAACAGCGAGCCCAGTTAGCTCAGTTGGTAGAGCAGAGGACTGAAAATCCTCGTGTCTCTGGTTCGATTCCGGAACTGGGCATTCCTGTTGACAATTGGGTCAATGCGGGTGTAGTTCAATGGTAGAACACTAGCCTTCCAAGCTAGACACGTGGGTTCGATTCCCATCACCCGCTTCTGCGATAGTGGCGTAGTTGGTAACGCGCGACCTTGCCAAGGTCGAGACCGCGGGTTCGAGTCCCGTCTATCGCTCTAATAATGAACAGCCGTAAGCATTTTGCTTACGGCTGTTTTTGTGTTTGTTGTTGGTGGCAAAGGCCCTAGTGCAGTGGCTTTTTTTGCTTTCCAGAGGATTTACGCACAATCAATTGAGGCTCATATTCTAACCGCACTACATAATTTCGTTCCAATCCCTGCTTTTTTTGCTGGTTTTTGCGGTAAATCATATTTACTGCCTCCCTGCCTTTTTGCATGGCGGCATGGTCCACCGTGGTCAAAGAAATCTGCGGCATGGCGCAAAGGGGGATATTGTCAAACCCACAAACGGAAAAATCGTTAGGGATGCGGTACCCTCTGTCACAAAGCGCCGCCATAATCCCAAAGGCAACCATATCGTTATTTCCAATAAAGGCGGTAGACTTTGTGCCATCCGCCAAGGCTTTTAGCGTTTGGGCATAGCCGTTTTGGTATTCTGCATTTTCCCGGGGATACTGGCCAAAGGCAGACTGGCTTGGATAGCGCACCTCAAGCTGGCTCTCTGGGACCCCATAATTGCAGAAGCTGTTCTTTACGCCGTTTAGGCGGTTGACGCGGCTGATTTCCCTAGAACGGATAGGCGTGGAAATATAGGTAATCCTGGTATGCCCTAAGGAGAGCAGGTGTTCCCCAATTAGGTAGCCTGGTTTTTTGCTGTCTAACTCCACAGAGTCAAAATGGCAGGACGGCGGCTTGTCCCCCACAGAAATCACAGGCACGGTTTTAGACAATGCATCAAGTTCCCGAAACTGGCTTAAGGGATACAGTGACACCAGGCCTGCCAGGCGGGTCTTGTTCAGCAGTTCCAGGTAAATCCCTTCATTTGCGCCATCCCTGTTTGTGGTGGCCGTCAATACGGTATATCCATAATTTCGGGCATATTCTGTGATGGAATGTATCATCATGGAATAATAGCCGTTTGTGGCCATTGGGCATAAAATTACGATTGTTTTTTCCAATGCCCGGTCACGGTTCTTTTCTGAGGCCGTTGGCTTGGTATAGCCCATGGCTTCTGCGGCTTCCTTCACACGTTTTATGGTTTCTGGCGTAAAAGACACCCCTGTGCGCCCGCTTAGCACCATAGATACGGTAGACTGGGAAATGCCCAGTTCCTCAGCAATATCCCTGGTGGTGACTTTGTTTCGTTTTCCCATTTTGCACCTCAATTATTATTCGCCTATCTATTGATTTTCAGATAATTTCGATTTATTTTTATGAATGCCGTTCTGTTACTCAAATATGTTTTTGATTACTGATATTATAACTTTGATTGATATTTTTTTCAAGTGGGGGAAAATGCGCTGGCTTGTAGATAAACAGGCAAACCTGCTTGCCTGTTGCGTTAGGCTTACAGCTCCCGGCGGCGGCTGCATGGCTGGAAATTTGCGTTTTTGCTTGCATTTTTCCAGGAGGGGGCGTTAATCATTCGGGAATAATTAACAATAAACCACTAAAAACGCCGTGTTTTAAGGGTTTTTGCCCTTTGACAAGATGCGTTTGCTGTGCTTTAATGGTCTCATCAAAACAACAGGTTCCACGATTCAAACAATTTTACAGGAGGATGTAATATGGGCGTTATTACTTTTATTTGTGCAGGTCAGATGAATTCAGCTATCACATTTCCAGCTTTTGAAAATGGGCATGAGGTCCGTTTGGTTGGGTCCCCTCTGGACCGTGACATTATTGAGGGGTTGCGGAAAGATAATTTCCACATAACTTTAAAACGGACGCTTCATGATGGGGTTAAATATTATCATATTGAGGAGCTTGCTGAGGCTTTGGAGGGGGCAGATTTAATTTTGGGAGGCGTCAGCAGCTTTGGGCTGGACTGGTTCTGTGATGAAATCCTTCCAATTATCCCGGAAGATGTGCCGCTCCTTACAGTTACCAAGGGGATGGTTGACTTAGAAGACGGGACTTTAGTGCCTTACCCAGTAATTTTTGCCGAACGTCAGCCAAAGGGCAAAAATATTAACTTTAACGCCATTGGCGGCCCATGCACCAGCTATGAGCTGGCAGACCACGACGACAGCCATGTGGCATTTTGTGGGAAAGATGTGGAGACATTGAAAAAAATCCGCTCCCTTCTGCAGACAGATTACTACCATATCAGCCTTTCTACTGACATCACTGGCGTGGAATGCGCGGTTGCAATGAAAAATGCATATGCCCTTGGCGTTACGCTGGCTGTGGGGCTTTCTGAGAAGATGGAAGGGAAAGTCGGCGTTCAGCATTATAATTCCCAGGCGGCGCTCTTTGGGCAAAGCGTAAAAGAAATGACCCGCCTGTTAGCTTTGATTGGAGGGAAGCCAGAAAATATTGTCCATGGCGCCGGGGATTTGTATGTCACCGTATTTGGCGGCAGGACCCGTAAAATCGGCACCCTTCTTGGCCGCGGGCTTTCTTTTAAGGAAGCTATGGAGGAACTGCAGGGCGTGACTTTGGAATCTATTGTAATCGCTACAAGGACAGCCAGGGCGGTACGCAAATTGGCGGAAAGGGGCGTTGTTTCCCTGAGCGATTATCCTTTGCTGATGCATGTGGATGCGATTATCAACGAGGGGGCGAGCGTGGATATCCCATGGAAAGAGTTTACCTGGGATGATTTTGGCAGTGTGAATTAGATAAGATAGTTTAATAAGGCGTACGCCGTCCAATGGTTCCTTTTGGGCCATTGGGCGGCTTTTTTCTTTTATAGGATTAGGGTGTCAAAAGGTGGTTTTTAAAATTTCTATCGTCAATTTGCACAATCATGCAGAAAGATTATTCCGATTGTTCCCTGCCCTAAGAATTTCTAAGTGTTCTGAGCTGCTTATTGAAAATTGACGCAACCGGCTTATATTCGCCCTCCATGGCTCAGCATAAGCCTTCCCCAAACATCATGTTTGGGAATTGCTGAGAGCCGTCAGACCACTAAGAAATATCTAATAGCGGAACAAGTCACAATCCCTTCTACATAATTGTGCAAATTGCCAGTTTAAGTTTTTTATCCCATCTTTTGACGCCCTAATCCTATAAGATAAAAAAAATATGCGCAGCTCGCGGAGAGGGGATTTATTGCTACGCAATCCGCTCGCGCGCGGAGAATGCGCTGTGCGCATTCTGTATCTTATAGGAAAGGCCACAAATTTTTTGATATCCTTTGGTTTCTATATTTTACTTTTATAGGAAATATGTTAAAATATCGCATATCAGCATTAAAATAACAATATGTATTTCTTCTAGGGAAGGCCGAAGGATTGGAATAAGTAGGGAGGAGGTATTTGGGTTATGCGTTATATACCTGTAATAAAAGCAGACACAGGAATGGTGTTAGGGCAGGATATTTATGATGGGGAAGGGAAAGTGCTGTTAGGCAAAGGGCTTATGATGGATGGGGACGCTATCCAGAAAGTGCTGAACTTAGGGCTGCCAGGGATTTATGTGGACAATGGGTTTGGAGAAACGCTTAAAGTCCCGCGGCTGGTTAGCGAGGAGCTGCAGCGGGAAGCGCTGCGGCTGGTGCATGATTTATTCCAGGAAGAGTCCGGGGAGGTGGAGCAGGAGTATATACAGGAGGTTGCCAGGAAAATTACCCGGGAAGCCCTTGAGGCCAGGAATGCCATGTATAATATGATAGATATAAGGATTGCTGATGACTATACATTTTTCCATTCTGTCAATGTTGCGGCCCTTTCTGCAATGCTTGGGATAGAAACTGGCAATTTGGGGCTGGAAGAGCTGAATCTATTGACCACGGCGGCATTGCTGCATGATGTGGGGAAGCGTTATGTGGAGTCGGATGTGCTGAATGCAAGGCGCGCTTTGACAGAGGAAGAGCGGCTTCTTGTCGTACAGCACCCGAAATTGAGTTATGACTTCCTGAAAGAGAATTATGAATTTATCCCGGAACTCTGCACGGGCGTGCTGGAACACCATGAATGGTATAACGGATGCGGCTACCCGCTGCGGCGGTCAGGGTATGATATTTCTTATTATGCAAGGATTATTAAGGTTGCGGACGTCTTTGACGCGCTGACGTCCAAGCTGCCCTACCATGACCCAATTTCCCCTTCTGGCGCGGTAGATTATATCCTGGGGAACGCGGGGGTGGAGTTTGACCCAGACCTGGCCGACTTGTTTGCCCATAAAATTGCAATTTATCCGGTAGGGTGCGAGGTGTCGCTGTCGGATGGCAGGAACGCATTGGTGGTGGAAAATTGCCCGGAATCTGTGCTGCGCCCCAAAGTGAAGGCGCTGCCAGACGGGGAAATGATTGACTTAAAATCAGACGGGGCGAAGGAACTGGCAATTGTGGAATTATATATGTAACAGGAAGTGAGAGCGTGGCAGGACAGAAGGAAACGGTAGATACCCTGTTGGCAGAAAGCTTTAAGGAACTGGCATGCCAGCAGGCGATTGAGAAGATTACAGTTAAGTCGATTACAGATAAGGCTGGGGTCATCCGCCCTACTTTTTACAATCATTTTCAAGATAAATATGAGCTGCTGGAATGGATTATCCGGGTTCAGGTTTTAGAGCCTACGAAACCGCTTATCCACGCAGGCATGGTGGACGAGGCGCTGCTGTTGATTTTTACATTAGTAAAAAAAGAAAAGGCGTTTTATGAAAATGCAGCCCGTCTAGAGGGGCAGAATTCTTTTGAGGCGATTGTGAAAAAATGTATTCAGGATATCCTGCTGGAAATTATACAGAGCAAAAGGGCGCCTGGCAAAAACCATCACCTATGGCTGACTCCAGAGTATATCGCGCAATACTATGCCCAGTCCATGTGCTTTGTGGTGATAAGCTGGATTCGGGGCAGGATGGCGGTGGAGCCAAAGGAAATTATAGAGATTTATAATTATATGATGACACGTTCCATGGCGCAGGTGATTGAGGAATTGTAACGAATGGAAATGCAGCTACAAACCAATGGAAATGTCTACAGAAAACTACATACAAGGCAAAATGTATCGTTCAAATATACAGAGGGAAAAGATTGAATATTCATTTATTCAATCTTTTTTTATATACTCCTACATGAAACCAATAAAATCCTGTTTGAGGGCGTGGGGCCGCGGCATTTGCCAAAGGCCCGTGCAGGCATAGCTGCCTGCCGTTGCCCAGGGATAAATATGATAGGTGTTTGCGAAACTCAATCGTTTTATGGATTTATAAAAATCCAAAAACTTTGAGAATAAATATTATGGAAAGAGGAGCGCGAAAAAAGTATGGTTAAATTTGGAAAAGGGGTCGTAAAGTTCAGGGCGCTGATTTTTACTATCAGTATATTGTTATTAATTCCAGCGGCAATCGGCATGGCGGCCACCAGGGTCAATTACGACATCTTAACTTATCTGCCAAAAGATATTGAGACGATGGTAGGGCAGGATATTCTGGTTGATGACTTTGGGACTGGTGCATTTTCCATGTGCGTGGTTGAGGGGATGGATAATAAAGATGTGGTAGCCCTAAAGGCGCAGATTGAGGAGGTTCCATATGTAAAGGCGGTTCTATGGTATGACTCGGTTGCAGATTTATCCCTGCCTATGGAGTTTTTGCCGGAAGGCTTGGTGGATAAATTTAATTCGGAAGGCACTACGTTAATGGCTATTTTGTTTGAAACTTCCATGTCGGCAGATGAGACGATGGGGGCAATTGAAGAAATCCGCGGGCTGGCGGATAAGGGGTGCTTCGTGAGCGGCATGTCGGCAGTGGTGACAGATATTAAGAATTTGTCCAACAAAGAAACCCCCGTTTATGTGTTGATTGCAGTGCTGCTATCTTCTTTGGTGCTGGCATTGACAATGGATTCATTTCTGGCTCCGGTGTTCTTCCTATTAAGTATTGGCATGGCAATCCTATATAACTTGGGGAGCAATATATTTTTAGGGGAGATCTCTTATGTGACGAAGGCATTAAGCGCGGTGCTGCAGTTAGGGGTTACAATGGATTATTCTATTTTCCTGTGGCACAGTTATGAAGAATACCGTGAAAAGTACCCAGGGGATAAAGAACGGGCTATGGCGCATGCAGTGTCAAACACATTGACTTCTGTAGTGGCAAGTTCCATTACAACGGTTGCAGGTTTCGTGGCATTATGCTTTATGAGCTTCACCCTTGGCATGGACCTGGGCGTAGTAATGGCAAAAGGCGTGGTGTTTGGCGTGATTGGCTGCGTCACAATCCTGCCATCCATGATTTTGATTTTTGATAAGGCGATAGAAAAGACAAAGCACAAACCAATTATCCCAGACCTGGGAGGGATTGGGGACTTTGTGGCAAAGCGGTTCCCGTTATTTATTATAGTGTTTTTGGTGGTTTTAGGGCCTGCAGTTTATGGCTATCGGAACACTGAGGTGTATTATGACTTGGCAGGCACGCTCCCAAAGGATTTGGCAAGCATTCAGGCAAAAGAGAAGCTGGAAGATAAATATGAGATGAATTCCACCCATATGGTATTGGCCGACAGCGGCCTTTCTAGCAAGGACGCGGGGGCAATGATAGAGGAAATGGAAGCGGTGGGCGGCGTTAAGGCGGTAATTGGCATGGATTCCTTTGTAGGGCCTATGTTCCCGAAAGAGATGATACCGGCGGACATGAAAGAAGCGCTGATGGATGAAAATTACCAGTTGATGCTGGTCAGCTCGGAATATGCGATTGCCTCCGACGAAGTAAATGCGCAGATTGATGATTTGAACCATATTATCAAGAAATATGACAAGAAAGCGATGCTGATTGGCGAGGCTCCTTGCACTAAGGACTTGATTTCTATTACCAATACAGATTTCCAGACAGTGAGCGTTGTCTCAATTGGGGCAATCTTTGTGATAATTCTATTGGTGTTTCGGTCTATTTCTTTGCCGATTATCCTTGTGTCTGTCATTGAGTTTGCCATTTTTATCAATATGGGCATCCCGGCATACACAAAGTCCACCCTTCCGTTCATTGCTTCGATTGTAATTGGCACAATTCAGTTGGGGGCAACTGTGGATTATGCGATTTTGATGACAAACCGTTATAAAAAAGAGCGGAACCTGGGCAGGGATAAAAGGGAATCTGTTGCGGTCGCCCTTTCAGCGTCGGTGCAATCTGTGTTTGTCAGCGCATTGAGCTTTTTTGCAGCGACGTTTGGTGTTGGCATGTATTCCAATATTGACATGATCAGCTCTTTGTGCATTTTAATGGCGAGGGGGGCGTTGGTTAGCATGTTTGTGGTAATCTTTATCCTTCCGGCAATGTTTATGGTATTTGACAAGGTGATTTGCAAAACGAGCCTAGGGTTTGGCGGCAGGAAAGAAAAAACAAAAGCAGCGATAAAAACGGTATAATATAGAGTTCAGGAGGTATTACCATGAAAAATTTGGAGTTAAAGAAAATATTCAGGAATAAATATGCAATCCGTGTGGCGGCAGGGGTTGTCACAGTGGCAGTGCTTGGAACCAGCGCAGGCGTAAATCTGTATACTGTGCAGGCAGAAAACCCTTCTGCTGTGCAAAAGTCCCAGGCAGAGGAAACATTAGGGAAGGCTTTGTCCATTGGGGAAGAGGATGTGGAAGCAGGCAAAGAAGAGACAGTATATATTGTTGCAAATCCTGACGGCACTTCCAAAAATGTAATTGTAAGCGAATGGCTGAAAAACAAAGACGGCTCATCCTCTATAGAGGATACATCTAACTTAAAAGATATCCAAAATGTCAAAGGGGATGAAACATTCACGCAGGATGGGGATAACATTACATGGCAGGCAGACGGGAAGGACATTTATTATCAGGGGACAATAGACAAGGAGCTTCCGGTTACTGAAAAAGTGACGTATTTCTTAGACGGCAAGGAAATGTCCCCAGAGGAAATGGCAGGAAAAAGCGGGAAAGCGACAATCCGTTTTGATTATACCAACCATGAGAAAACCACTCAGGTGGTAGATGGGAAAGAGCATGAAGTATATGTGCCGTTTACCGTTATGACTGGAATGGTATTGCCAGAAAGTTACGCAAATGTTGAGGTCGTAAATGGGAAGGTCATTTCGGATGGGAATAAAAAAATGGTGGTTGGCATGGCGATGCCTGGCCTGAAAGAGAGCCTTGGGATAAAGGATGGGGATTTGGACGGGGAGCTTGAAATTCCAGAATACGTGGAAGTGACAGCAGACGTGGAGAATTTTTCCCTGGAACTTACGATGTCCATTATTATGAGTGATTTGGTTGGGCAGGCGAACCTGGGGGAAGGGTTTGACTTAAGCAAGCTGGATGAGGATTTGGATACTTTGACAGACGCTTCCGGGCAATTACTGGATGGGACAGAAGAACTTTCTAAGGGGCTGAATACGTTAAAAGGCAGCATGAAGGAGTTTGCGGCAGGCGTTGCCACGCTAAGGGACGGAATCTCCAAATATACCGATGGCGCGTCCCAATTAAATGATGGGATCCATACGCTGGCAAGCTCTTCTGACACACTGTCAGACGGCGTGGGGACTTTGAATAACAGCGCTGTAACTTTGAACCAGGGCGTTGCAAAACTGGATGAGACATTAAAGGCGAAAATGACGGAGGAAGAGAAACGTTCTTTAATAAAGCAGGCGGATGATGCAATTGACGCCACATTTCAGGACGCAGAAACTGGAACAGAGGCAATTAAAAGCCAGGCTTCTTCTGTATTCTATAACAGCCTTGCAAACAATGGCAGCGCAAAATCACAGGTATCATCAGGGCTGAAAACCTATACGGAAACGGTGCTGAACACTGTTTTGGGGCAGGCGTTTGGCCAGGTGGCGGCACAAGGGGCGAAAAACCAGGCAATGGTGACATATGCGCCTGGTGCAATAGAGCAGGCTGTCGGGTCGGTGGCTGAGAGCGTGGAAACCGGCACCCAGGCGGCTACGGCGCAGCAGACGGCGGGGGCAATATCCAATACATTGGCAGAAACCTTAACGGATGAGGCGCTGCAGGGGCTTAGCCCAGACGAAATCAGGGCATTGGTTGCGCAAGTGTGCCAGGGTGCAGGAGAGGCAGCGGCAGGCAATACGGAGATTAAGGCAGGGGTTTTGGCCCAGGTGGATGGCAAAACAATTGCAGCCCAGGCAATGGCGGGGCTGGAAAGTCAGGTGAACGCAGGGCTTCAGTCACCGGAAAGCCAGGCGCAAATCCAGGCAACTGCCTCAGGGCTGACGTCTTCCACAGTTGCATCGGCCATGGGGAACGAGGAATTAAAGGCTGGCATGGATGCCACAGCCTCCCAAATTGTGGAGGGGATTGCATCTGGCGCCAAGGATACGGTGGGGTCTGCAGTTGCAGATACCGCCAAAACTGCAGCAAAGGCAGCGGCGGAGACAGCAACTTTAACGGCGGTTTCTGGAACAAAATCCCAAATTTCTGCAGCAATTAATGCCAAGGATGAAGCAAGTGGCTATAGCTTGGTCAGCGGAATGCAGGCATTAAGCAATGGAACCCAGACTATGAAAGACAGCATCCCGTCGTTGGCTGCAGGGATTTCCCAGTTGACCAATGGGGCAGCAGCCCTTGTTTCCAACAATGGCGCGCTGATTGATGGGGCAGGGAAGCTTTCCGGCGCCACTTCCCAAATTGACGAGGGCGTGGGCAAGCTGGCAGAAGGCTCTGAAAAGCTGATGGACGGCATGGTGCAATTTGATGAAGAAGGGATCCAAAAGCTATTAGATGCGTACAATGGCGATGTGAAGGAGCTTTTAAGTAAATTGGAAGCAGTGGCAGAGGCAGGGAAAGGCTATCAGACCTTTACCAAGGTGGCGGATGGGACGAAAGGCTCTGTAAAATTCATCCTCCGTACAGAGGCAATAAAGGAAGGGGGGGAGGAATAGGATAGATTCCAGATCCATGTTTGGATGGCGGGATGGAGTAATATTTCAGGGCATATCTAGAATATAGAAATCCATAGGCTACAAAAAGGGGTGGAAGATTGGCGGATAGCTTGTCGGTAAGATGAAGGAGTCAGCATTTTACAAAGCAAACATAGGTTCCATCGACAGCAAATAAGTGGTATTGGCAGCTTGGTTCCAGAAGGTCAAAAAGTATGGAACGGGTTTTCAGGCTGACATAAAAAGTATGTTCCGGGTGGTTGGAAAGCCCTTGGAAGTAAGCAGAGCGTATAGGGGAAGAAGAAATATCAGCCCCTATACGTTCTCTTTTTTCACAAAGGAATGTGCAGGGATTTGGGCAGTGCATAATGGATTCTGGATGCGAGAGCGCATGGGAAATTCTGGACAATGTTTGGGCATTATGGAAGATAACGGCGATTAATGTAATGGTATATGCAGCCAGGACCATAAGTTCAAAGGGGAGGAGGGAAAGGAATAATTCTAAGGATGGGCGCCCTGTTAGGATGGAGAAAAAGAAGAAGATAGAAAGTTCCGTGATTAGAAATTTAATGAGGATTCCTGGAGTGTCTGAGGTATATTGCTGTTTCATCCGTTTTAAGAAGCTTTTGAGTTGTTCGGCCGCTGTGGAGTTGATATGCGAAGAGCATAGCTGTATTAGGTCTGTGTTTGACATGGGATAGCACCTCTTTTTAAAATGATTGTTTATGATAGAAAATAGGATGTGGGGAGGCAGGGCTGCCTGGAATATAAAAAAGGCGAGGCTGCACCCGGAAATAAGGGCGGGGCGTTGTTGATAAAAAGGGATTTATTCACGGATATGCTCTAACCCCTGGTCAATAATTGTCAACACATGGGAATCCAGCAGGGAATAATAGACTGCTTTGCCATCCCTGCGGTTTTTGACTAGGCGGTTTTGCTTTAAGATGCTGAGTTGATGGGAAATTGCGCTTTGGGACATCCCAAGCTCTTGCGCAATGTCATATACGCATTTTTCTTTGTCTACCAGGGCATACATAATCTGGAGCCTGGTAGGAGTCCCAAATATTTTAAATAATTCTGCTAATGCTTCAAATTCATTTTGGTTCATGTGTAATCCTTCTTTTTATGGGGGATAATATCTTTACCTATATAAAAAATAGCATAGAAGTGGAAAAGTGTCAAAAGAATTGTAAAAAATTTTTTAAAATAGACACATCCTGAGTATTGTCTCATTGCAGATAACCGTGAGGTTATGGTATAATGTCGACAGACATTATACGCGCGGGAGTGCGCATAGGCAACCATAGCAAGGATTGCGGAGCAATCATGGTATAATGTCGACAGGCATTATACGCGCGGGAGTGCGCATAGGCTACTATTAGAACGAGGGACAGGAGGATTGATTTACATGGCAACTAAAATATACCAGTGTATACAAAAAATTGGGGAAGATATTATTGCAAACAAAGAATTCTTGACAGATTTAGACTCTGCAATCGGAGATGCAGACCACGGGATTAATATGGCCAGGGGATTTACAGAAGTGCTTCAGCAGCTTCCCCAGGAGGAAGAAGACATCAGTGTAATATTGAAGAAAACAGGCATGGTGCTTCTTTCAAAGGTAGGAGGGGCGTCTGGCCCGCTTTATGGCACTGCATATATGAAGGCAGCCGGCGCCGTCACTGGGAAAAAGGAAATTACACTGGAAGACGGGAAGAATATCATGGAAGCTGTTATTGGCGGCATTAAAATGCGCGGCAAGGCGGAACGCGGGGAAAAGACCATGTTGGATGCGTTGGAGCCGGCAATGGAGGCGTTGAATAAAGGCATGGAAGCAGGGGAATCTATAGAAAACTGCCTGAACCAAATGTGTGAAGCCGCAAAAGAAGGCGTGGAGTATACAAAGGGAATCCGTGCGACAAAAGGGCGTGCAAGTTATTTAGGGGACAGGAGCATTGGGCATCAGGACCCAGGCGCAACCTCTTCTTTGATTACATTGGAAGCGATTCGGGCGTTTTATCTTGAGAATATAAAGTGAGGAAATTATGGTAGGTATATTGATTGTATCCCACAGCAAAAAAGCTGCGGAAGGGATTTTTGAGCTTGCTGCACAGATGGTGGGGGAAGACCATCGGATGATAGCGGTAGGGGGTATGGAAGACGGGAGCATTGGGACAGACGCCATGCGGATCCTTCAAGGGATCTTGGATGCAAATGATGGGGATGGAGTGGCAATTTTAGCAGACCTGGGAAGCGGCGTGTTAAGTTCTGAGACAGCCATAGATTTATTGGAAGAAGATATTGAAGTGGTGATAGCGGACGCTCCGATTCTGGAGGGCGCGATTGGCGCGGCAGTCCAGGCATCCATTGGCGGCACCCTTGCAGAAGTGGTGGAAGCGGCAGAACAGGCGAAACAGCTTTCCAAAAAATGAAAATTTATAGGGGAAGCCGATAGGGGCTTTTCTCTGTAAAAATATAGCCATTAATTACCATGCTGCGGAGGCGGAAGGCTTTCTAAGGATGGGCATAAGGAGAAGGAGGAATTGGCGTTGAAAAAAATGATTAACAAACCAGATGATGTAGTGGAGGAAATGTTACAGGGGATTGTAGCCGCACATCCAGAATATGTAAAACGGGTAGACGGATGCGATGTAATCGTGAGGGCAGGCGGGTCCCAGGGAAAAGTTTCCTTAGTTAGCGGCGGCGGAAGCGGCCATGAGCCGGCACATGGCGGTTATGTTGGCAAAGGGATGCTGGATGCAGCAGTTGCAGGGGCTATGTTCACATCCCCAACACCAGACCAGGTATATGAAGCGATTAAGGCATGCGACGGCAAAAAAGGCGTATTGCTGGTAATCAAGAATTATACTGGCGATGTTATGAACTTTGAAATGGCTGCAGAGATGGCTGCAGATGAAGGCATTGAAGTAGAAAAGGTTGTAGTGAATGATGACGTTGCTGTGGAGAACAGCACATGGACAACCGGAAGGAGAGGGATTGCAGGCACGATTTTTGTACATAAAATTGCGGGCGCATGTGCGGAAGAAGGCGGCGACTTACAGGCAGTGAAGGCTGTTGCAGAAAAGGTTATCGCAAATGTACGCACTATGGGCATGGCAATTGCACCCTGTACTGTTCCGGCAGCAGGCAAGCCAAGCTTTGAACTGGGTGAGAACGAGGTGGAAATCGGAATGGGAATCCATGGCGAGCCTGGGACGCACAGAGAAGAAATCCGAACAGTGAATGAGACGACGGACACCTTACTGGACAAAATTTTTGCAGAAGATTTGTACCATGAGGGAGATGAAGTGGCTGTTATGGTCAATGGGCTTGGCGGGACGCCGCTGCAGGAATTGTACCTTGCGAACTTAAGGGTATCCCAGGTATTAGCTGAGAAAAAAATTAAAGTTGCAAAAACCTTGGTTGGCAATTACATGACTTCCATTGACATGGCTGGATATTCTGTATCATTGTTGAAATTAGACGATGAATTGAAGAAATATTTGGCTGCGCCTGCAGACACTCCTGCATTCGTACAGGTGTAAGATATTTGCCAGCGTAACAATAAAAGGGATAGGCTGCCGCATTCAGGTGCGGCAGCTCTTTTTTAAGGAATATATATGAATATTTTATTAGTTGCAATCAATGCAAAATATATCCATTCCAATCTTGCTGTTTATAGCCTGAAATCATATGCAAAAAAATATCAGGGACATATCAGGATTGCAGAATTTACCATTAATCACCGGGTAAATTATATTTTACAGGAAATTTACAAACAAAACCCAGACGTCTTATGCTTTTCCTGTTATATTTGGAATTTTCGGTATGTACAGGAATTAGCCACAGAGATCCATAAGCTGCTTCCAGGGCTGCCTATTTGGGCGGGCGGGCCGGAAGTGTCTTATGAGCCAGAAATTTTCTTGGAAAAGAACCCTGCGGTGTCCGGGGTGTTGTTGGGGGAAGGAGAAGCAACGTTCCAGGAATTATGCCGTTATTATTTGGAGGTGGGGAAAGGGCGCCCGTTGGGGCAAATTCCGGGGCTGATTGTCCGGGGCAAGGAGGGGAGCCTGCTTCGGGGACCCAGGCGGGAGACGCTGCCGATGGACAGCCTTCCCTTCTGCTATAGCCATCTGGAAGAGTTTCAAAATAGGATTATTTATTATGAGACAAGCCGGGGCTGCCCTTTTTCTTGCAGTTACTGCCTCTCTTCCATAGAGAAAGGGCTGAGGTTCCGTTCTTTTTCCATTGTGGCGCCGGAACTGCAATTTTTTTTGGACCACCAAGTGCCGCAAGTGAAATTTGTCGACCGCACGTTCAATTGCAGCCATAGCCATGCCATGGAAATTTGGCAATATGTGAAAGAACATGATAACGGCGTGACAAATTTCCATTTTGAAGTGTCAGCGGATTTGCTGACGGAGGAGGAATTGAGCCTTCTTGCTTCTATGCGGCCAGGTTTAGCCCAACTGGAAATTGGCGTACAGTCCACATATGGGCCAACCATACAGGAAATCCATAGGGCAATGGACCTGCAGCGGTTAGGGGCAGCGGTAGGACGGCTGCGGCAGGCAGGGAATATCCACCAGCATTTAGACTTAATTGCAGGGCTTCCCAAGGAAGGGTTAGAGGCTTTTTCGGAATCATTCCGGCAGGTATACCAGTGGAAGCCGCAGCAGTTGCAGCTTGGGTTCTTAAAAGTGCTGAAAGGTTCCTGGATTTATGGGCATAAAAAGGAATATGGGATTGTGTGCCAGGAATACCCTCCCTATGAAGTGATGGAAACCCATTGGCTGTCTTATGGGGAACTGTTAAAGATTAAGCTGGTGGAGGAAATGCTGGAGGTATACTACAACAGCGGCCAGTTTGAATTGACCATAAAGGCTTTGGAGCTTACCGTGGAAAATCCATTTTTCCTCTATCTGCGTTTGGGGGAATATTATGAACGCCATGGGCTGCTTGCCATAAGCCATTCCCGGATGGGGAGAAGTGAAATTTTGCTGGAATTTGCGAGGGAATGGGATTTAGCGCATTTAGGGCTGTATCAGGAAACGCTGATATTTGATTTATACTGCCGGGAAAATATGAAAACACGCCCCAAATGGGCGCCGGATTTATCAGAATATAAAGAGATGGCAAGAAGATATTGCAAGAAAGGGAAGCTGTCCCATTTGGAGCCTTTTTGGTATGACATGGAACAAATAAGGCGGGGGAGGGCGCTGGATGATTATCCTAAAAGGCAGCCAGCAAGGCAGTTTTATCTGTTTTCTTATGAAGAAAGGGATCCATTGACAGGGCAAGCGAAAGCAGGGAAAATACATGACAAAAAGGACAAAAATGATTTTGGGACGGCTGGATGAGGAGTATGGGAGGGAATATAGGTGCTACCTGAACCATGAAAACGCCTGGCAGCTTTTGATCGCTGTGATCCTAAGCGCCCAATGTACGGATGCACGGGTGAACATTGTGACAAAAGATTTGTTTCAAAAATATGATACTTTGGAAAAGTTTGCATATGCAGACTTACAAGAGATGGAGCAAGATATCCATTCCATTGGCTTTTACCACAATAAAGCCAGGAATATTATCCTGTGCGCCAGGAAGCTGGTAGAGGAATTTGGCGGGGAAGTCCCAAAAGAGCTGGAGGATTTGGTTTCCCTTCCAGGCGTGGGACGCAAAACGGCAAATGTGATCCGGGGGAATATTTACCATGAGCCAAGTATTGTGGTGGATACCCATGTGAAACGCATTTCCAAACGCTTGGGGCTTACAAAGGAGGAGGATCCGGTGAAGGTGGAGTATGCGTTGATGAAAGCGCTTCCCAAAGACCATTGGATTTTGTACAATATTCAAATTATTACATTTGGAAGGAGCATCTGCACTGCCAGGGCGCCCAAATGCGGCGAATGCTTTTTGAGCGACTTGTGCCGGGCAGGAGGCAAGGGGAAATAGGGTATGGTAGAAAGCTATGTGGCAGTTGATTTGGAAATGACAGGGCTTCATGCAAAAACCGACAGGATATTGGAAATTGGCGCGGTAAAAGTGGAGAAAGGCAAATGCAGCAGCGTTTTCCACAGGATGGTGGACCCTAAAATTAAAGTTCCCATACAAATTACAGAACTTACGGGAATTACGGACGAAATGGTAAAATACGGCTGCAACACAGAGATGGCAGTCGCAGGGTTTGTGGAGTTTGCGCAAGGGTTCCCATTGGTTGGGCATAATATTATGTTTGACTATAGCTTCCTAAAGCAATGCGCGGTAAACCAGGGCATTGCTTTTGAAAAGGAGGGGATTGACACATTGAAGCTGGCAAGGGAATTCCTGCCGGAAGCTGAGAAAAAGACGTTGGAATATTTATGCGCATATTTAAACATACCCAGGGGCAGGAACCACCGGGCATTGGAAGACGCCATGGCAGCAGATTTTTTGTTCCGGTACCTGTCTGAGCAATTTGGAGAAGCAGAGCCAGGCGCCTTCCTGCCAAAGCCATTGCTGTATAAGGTAAAAAAACAAAGCCCAGCAACCAAAAGACAGAAAAAATACTTGAAAGAACTGGAGGCATGGCATAAAATAGATTTGGATGTTGAAATTGACAGCCTGACCAGAAGCGAAGCTTCCAGGATTACCAATAGGGTCCTGAAAGCTTATGGCAAAGCGCCCCGGAAGTAAGGCGCAAAACGTGCCTTTCGTTAAGTGGAAGTAAGGCGTTAGGGGCTTAAATTTGTTCCAACATAGACAGAATAGGCTGTTTCATCAGGGAATTTAGCTTTTCGGCCTGGGAGGGGAGGCCTTGAAGCTTTTCGGCCTCTCCATGTTCCTGGTAAAGCTCTGCCAAAAGCTGCCAGGTGGCCTTGATGTCGCTTCCAATGGATACGGCGAAAGACAATACAGCGATTGCCTCTTGGGGATGGGAAAGCTCCTGCAGGCGATGCCCCCAGGTGTTCAACGTGCGGGCCAGCAGCGTGAAATTCTGGTCGTATTGGGTTAATAGCGGCAGGTTTGCAGCGCCATAAGCCAGCTTTAAATCGGTATTGCTGATGCCTGTCAGGTTAAGGATTTTTTCATCTTTTAACTTAAGGACCTGTTCTTCACATTGCTGCAAAAGGCTGTCGGAAAATAGGGCAAATGGAAGCGTGACGGAAGTGAAGTCCACATAATCCAGGTTAGAAATATCCTGTTTCCTAGTGGCGTTGGCGTTATTTTCACGTTCCCAGAAATCACGCTCCGTCTTTTTGCTGCTTCGGTCTGCCTTGCGGCGTTTGTAAGAAACTACTGCGACAAAGATTAAGACCCATCCAAAAAATACAGGGATTCTCATAATATTCAGATTCCTTTCTTGTGATGATATTTTCATAAAAATAATGTGATGGCTTTACAATGATAATGAATGGAGGTGAGCTTGTGCTTAATTTCAATAACCCCAAGACAAAGAAAACATTTGCTGCCATTATAGCGTTGGTTTTAGTGGCGTCCATGGTAGTGTCCGTATTCCTTTCCGCGTTTATGTAAGCGGCGCCTGCATCTGTTCATAATATACAGAAAGAACAGTATTATGTCAACGAAATTCGTGGTTTCGTATCTTGCAAAAATGCAGTTTTATTGATAAAATTATTTAGGTAGGAGATAATTGAGCAAAGTTGACAGGAGAATAGATTATGAAGAGAAATTGGAAAATGTATCTTTCCGTTGCCGGCGCAGCTTTCGCATTGGCATTGGCGGCAGTGGTTGCCGTTCCAGTGGAGGCTGAGACAAAAGAGACTGACACCATTCCCCAGCGTGTGTATTTTGGGGATATTTCAGTTGGGGGCATGACCCAGGATGAGGCGAAAGCGGCAGTGGAGGAATATGTGGAGAGCCTACAGAGCGAGACGGTCACTTTGCAGGCTGGCAAGAACACAGTGCAAATCCCAGTTTCCCAGATGGGGGTTTCCTGGGGGAATGAAGAGATTGCAGCCGAGGCCGTAGGGCTTGGTAAGAACGGCAATTTAATTACCCGTTATAAAGCGATGAAAGACCTTGAAAATGAAGATAAAGTATATGAGCTTGCCTTCCAGGTTGACCGTGGGATGGTAACTAAGGCTTTGGAGAATAATTCGGAGGTCCTGAACACAGAAGCTGTGAACGCAGGGCTTACGAGGGAGAACGGCCAGTTTACTATTATCCCAGGCAGCCAGGGGGTGACAGTGAATGTAGAGGAATCTGCAGATGTGTTGGAAAAATATTTTTCCACAGAATGGGATGGGACGTCTGGCACGGTGGAGATTGTAGCGGACGTCGTGGACCCCAAAGGGACGGAGGAAGAGCTTGGGAAGGTCAAAGACCTACTGGGAGGGTTTAACACCTCTTATGCATCCTCTGGCGCAGGGCGTTCCCAAAATGTAGAAAATGGGGCAAATAAGATTAATGGTTCCGTTATTTATCCAGGGGACAGCTTTTCCGTATATGAATCTGTAAGCCCATTTGAGCCAGAGAATGGATATGAGCTGGCAGGGTCTTATGAAAACGGCACTACTGTGGAGACTTATGGCGGAGGGATATGCCAGGTGTCGACCACTTTGTACAACGCAGTGATCCGTGCGGAACTTGAGGTGACAGAACGTTTTAACCATTCCATGATTGTAGGCTATGTGGACCCTTCTGCAGACGCTGCAATCGCAGGGACCTATAAGGATTTAAAGTTTGTCAATAATACAAATGCACCGATTTATATTGAGGGGTATACTTCTGGAAGGTCCCTTTACTTTAATATTTTTGGGGAAGAGACCAGGGACCCCAACCGGGAAGTAAGCTTTGTCAGCGAAACATTGTCCACAACAGAGCCAGGCACGCAGTATCAGGCGTCTTCCGCGCATGGAATTGGCTATATGGGGCAAACCCAGTCTTCACATACCGGCTATACGGCACAGTTATGGAAAGTGGTGACTGTAAATGGCGTAGAGGAAAGCCGGGAGATATTTAATAAAAGTACTTATAAAGCGTCGCCAAGAATTGTAGCGGTTGGGACTGCTTCCGGCAATCCAGAGGCGGTAAGCGCCATGCATGCAGCCATTGCGTCCCAGAATGAAGGGACGATAAGGGCGGCGGCGGCACAATGGAATGACGCGGCTGTTGCAGCAGCCCAGCAGGCAGCGGCAGAAGCGGCGGCAGCAGAAGCGGCGGCTCAGCAGCAACAGCAGCAGCAACAACAGCAACAGCAGGAGCAAGACAAAGATAAAGATAAGGACAAAGATAAGGATAAAGACAAAGACAAGGAGCCGGAAAAACCAGTAGATGACGGCGAAGGCAACGGCGGCGGTGATGACGGCAATGAGGGCAATGGCGATGGTGGTTCTGAGGAAGAAGGTCAAGAATAAATGGTAGATGATAAGGCTGTTTCAGAAGTGAGACAGCCTTATCGTGTACAGGAGGGTGAAAGGATGAAAGTAGGGAAGGTTCCAGAAAGCGTATTGAAGCGTTCTGTCTTAAAACAAATCCATACAAAAAGGCAGGAAGTCCTGCTGGGGGCCGGCGTAGGGGAGGACTGCGCAGCGGTAAAGCTTGCGGAAGATGAGGTCTTTGTGGTGTCCACAGACCCTATCACTGGAACTGCCACAGACATTGGGACGCTTGCATTCCACATTACAATGAACGATTTGGCTTCTGCCGGGGCAGAGCCAATAGGCGTTATGCTTACAATACTTCTTCCAGAGGGGAGTGAGGAACAGGAACTCAAAAGGATTATGGGGCAGATGGAGGTTGCTTGCGCCCAGGCAAATGTCCAAATTATGGGCGGCCATACAGAAGTTACCAGGGCGGTTTGCCAGCCATTGGTCAATGTGTGCGGCGTGGGCAAAGCGAAAGCTGGAAAATTGGTGTCCACAGCCGGGGCAAAGCCAGGGGATGACATTCTGGTAAGCAAGTGGATTGGGCTGGAAGGCACGTCCATTATCGCAAAAGAAAAGGAACAAGAGCTTGCCGCACGCTATCCAATGGACCTGATAAAAACAGCCCAGTCCTTTGACCGTTACCTGTCTGTGTTGCCAGAGGCTGAAGCGGCCGTTAAGTCCGGCGTCAATGCTATGCATGACGTAACAGAGGGCGGGGTCTTTGGCGCCCTTTGGGAGTTAGCAGAAAGCTCTGGCATCGGACTTGAAATTGACCTAAAGAAAATACCTGTGAAGCAGGAAACAATAGAAGTATGTGAATTTTTTGGCATTAATCCTTATGGGCTGATTTCCAGCGGATGCATGCTGATGGCGTCCTCGGACGGAAATACGCTTGCCCGGGAATTGAAAAAAAATGGGATCCATGCAGTGGTGATTGGAAAAGCAGTGGACGGGAACGACCGTATCTTGTTAAATGAAGAAGAAAAGAGGTTTTTAGAGCCGCCGAAAACGGATGAGCTCTATAAAGTGGTATAAGGCAGCCTGTTTTGGCATAGTGTAACATGGGGCGGGGCAAGGCAGCCTTATGGCAGAAAGGATAGCAGGATGGAAATGAGAGAGAAAATTTTAACCTTTATAGAGAAAAACAGCAGGGTTGATTTGAAGGAGCTGGCAATTATGCTGGGGGTGGATGAAGCTGCTGTGGCAAATGAGATGGCGGCTATGGAAAAAGAGCATGTGATTTGCGGCTACCATACCTTGATAGATTGGGAGAAAACCAGCATTGAAAAGGTGAATGCCTTGATTGAGGTGCGTGTGACGCCCCAGCGGGGCAGGGGGTTTGACAGCATTGCGGAGCGCGTTTATAATTATCCAGAAGTCAATGCCGTGTATTTGATTTCCGGCGGATATGATTTATTGGTTACTCTGGAAGGGAAAACATTGCGCGAGGTGGCGCAATTTGTTTCCGATAAATTGTCTCCGTTGGAATCTGTGCTTAGCACAAAGACAAATTTTATCCTTAAGAAATACAAGGACCATGGAACTGTAATTGCAAAACCCCAGGAAGATGAAAGGATGTTGGTGAGCTAATGAGGAACCCATTATCAGAACGCATTGTGGGGGTTCCTTTTTCTGGTATCCGTAAGTTCTTTGACATTGCGGCAGAGATGGATGACGTCATCTCGCTGGGGGTGGGGGAGCCAGATTTTGACACGCCCTGGCATATTCGGGATGAGGGCATTTATTCCCTGGAAAAAGGAAAGACTGCCTATACCTCCAATGCGGGGTTAAAGGAACTGAAGGCAGAGATTGGGAAATATCTGGAACGGCGGTTCCAGGTTTCTTACGATTATGATACAGAAATGATGATTACAGTGGGGGGCAGCGAGGCCATTGACATTGCGATGCGCGCTATGTTGGATCCAGGGGATGAAGTGTTGGTCCCACAGCCCAGCTATGTTTCCTATATGCCATGCGCGGTGCTGGCAAATGGGAAGCCAGTGGCTATCAATTTAAAAGAGGAAAACGAGTTCCGCCTGACGGCGCAGGAATTAGAAGATGCCATTACCCCTAAGACAAAGCTTTTGGTACTGCCATTCCCGAATAACCCTACCGGGGCGGTGATGGAGCGGGAGGACCTGGAAGCCATTGCGGAGGTTGTGGAAAAATATGATTTGTTTGTGCTAAGTGATGAAATTTATGCAGAGCTGACGTATTTGGAAGGGAAAAGCCATGTGACTATCGCATCCCTGCCAGGGATGCGGGAGAGGACTGTGCTAATCAATGGATTTTCCAAAGCATATGCAATGACAGGATGGCGCCTGGGCTATGCCTGCGCCCCCAAAGTGATTTTGGAGCAAATGTTGAAAATCCACCAATATGCCATAATGTGCGCCCCAACCACCAGCCAGTATGCGGCAGTGGAGGCTGTGCGGAATGGGGACGCCGACGTGGCGGGGATGCGGGAAGAGTATAACGGGCGAAGGCGTTACCTTATGCACCGGTTTGGTGAGATGGGCCTGAAGTGCTTTGAGCCTTTCGGTGCATTCTATGCGTTCCCCTGCATCCAGGAATTCGGCATGACGTCAGAGGAGTTTGCCACCAGGATGCTACAGGAGGAAAAGGTGGTAGTTGTGCCTGGGACAGCGTTTGGGGATTGTGGGGAAGGCTTCCTTCGGATCTCTTATGCCTATTCCCTGGACAGTTTAAAAGAAGCATTGGACAGGTTAGAATCATTTATCCAGAAGTTGAGGTGCTAAATGGCTGAGTTGAATATTGTGCTATATGAGCCTGAGATTCCAGAAAATACGGGCAATATCGGGCGTACCTGCGTGGCGACCGGGACACGGCTGCATTTGATTGAGCCGCTTGGGTTCCAATTGACCCAAAAGGCCGTACGGCGTTCTGGGATGGATTACTGGAAAGATGTGGATGTGAGCCGATATGTGGACTGGCAGGAGTTCTTACAGAAGAATCCCGCGGCAAAGCTCTATATGGCAACCACAAAGGGGCGCCGCCTGTATACAGAGGTGTCCTATGAGCCAGACTGCTATTTGGTATTTGGCAAAGAGAGCGGGGGTATCCCAGAAGAAATTTTAAAGGAACATCCAGAAGCTTGCGTGAGGATCCCTATGGTGGGTGAGACACGCTCTTTGAACCTTTCTAATGCTGCCGCAATTATTTTATATGAAGCCCTGCGCCAGAACCAGTTTGCCAATATGAAGCTGGAGGGGCAGCTCCATCGGTTAAGCTGGGAGGATGGAAACCATGAAGTTTATTGAAGCCAGGAAGCTGCTTTTTGAATATATCAGGCGTGACGAGGAAGGGAACGTAGAGGGGATCCTTACCGCATTGGACGGCGTTGACCTGGATGTGGAGCCAGGGGAGTTTGTAGCAATTTTAGGGCATAATGGTTCTGGGAAATCCACGCTGGCCAAGCATTTTAACGTACTGCTGAAAGCTGGGGGCGGGACGCTTTGGGTAGATGGGAAGGATACGCAGGATGGGGATTGCCTGTGGGATATCCGCAAAAGCGCCGGGATGGTGTTCCAGAACCCAGATAATCAAATTATTGCAGGCGTGGTGGAAGAAGATGTTGCATTTGGCCCAGAAAATATAGGGGTGCCAACCGATGAGATTTGGAAACGTGTGGAACAGAGCCTGAAAGCAGTTGGGATGCTGCAGTACCGGGGGCATTCCCCCAATAAATTGTCTGGCGGGCAGAAGCAAAGGGTTGCCATTGCCGGAGTTATGGCGATGGAACCGAAGTGCATTGTGTTGGATGAGCCAACCGCCATGCTAGACCCCAATGGAAGGAAAGAAGTCCTGGACGCTGTGGAGGCGCTGAACCAGAAAAAGGGCGTTACGGTAATCTGGATCACCCATTACATGGAAGAAGTGGTAAGGGCTGATAAAGTATACGTGATGGACCAAGGGAAAGTTGTGATGCAGGGGAAGCCCCGGGAGATTTTCTCACAGGTTGAGAAATTAAAGTCATATCGCCTGGATGTACCTCAGGTTACGTTGCTGGCCTATGAATTAAGGCAGGCAGGGCTGGCTGTGCCAGAAGGGATCCTTACAAGGCAGGAACTGGTGGAAGCATTATGTCAATTATATTAGATAAAGTCAATTATGTGTACAGTGAGAAAACTGCATACGAAGCCCAGGCATTGAAAGACATTAACCTGCAGATTAAAGACGGCGAGTTTATTGGGATTATTGGGCATACAGGTTCTGGGAAGTCCACATTAATCCAACATTTAAACGGTCTGCTGCGTGCTTCTTCCGGGGGCATTTATTATAATGGCAGGGACATTTATGAAGATGATTATGATAAAAAACAATTGCGCAGCAAGGTAGGGCTGGTATTTCAGTACCCAGAGCATCAATTGTTTGACGCCACTATTTTCTCTGACGTATGTTTTGGCCCGCGCAACCTAGGCCTTTCTAGAAAGGATGCAGAGCTTCGTGCTTTTAGCGCATTGCGCAGCGCTGGGCTTCCAGAAAAATATTGGTATCGGTCGCCTTTTGAGCTGTCTGGCGGGCAGAAACGCCGGGCTGCCATTGCAGGGGTGCTTGCCATGCGCCCAGAGGTGCTGATTTTAGACGAGCCTACTGCCGGGTTAGACCCCAAAGGCAGGGATGAGATTCTGGGGCAGGTGGCGGCCATGCACCATGAATTGAATATTACAGTAATCTTGGTTTCCCACAGTATGGAGGATGTTGCGAATTACGTGGGCAGGATTATTGTTCTGGGGCAGGGAAGCGTTTTGATGGACGGCACGCCTAGGGAGGTGTTTTCCCAGTATCAGGAACTGGAAAAAGTGGGCCTTGCAGCGCCGCAGGTCACTTACTTAATGCACGAATTAAGGGAACATGGGATTCCTGCCGATGTGGAGGCAACGACATTGCAAGAAGCAAAGGGTTGTATTTTGCAGTTATTTGCAGAACGCAGGAAAAACAGGGACAGGGAGTAAAGCAGGGAATATTATGATAAGAGATATTACAATCGGACAATACTATCCTTCGGGATCCATCCTGCACAGACTGGACCCCAGGGTTAAGCTGATGGGTACGCTTGCCTATGTGCTGTCATTATTTATGTTCCGCGGCATTGTTGGGTTTGCGGCGGCCACGCTTGGGCTTATTGCCCTGGTCAAGCTTTCAAAGGTGCCTTTTGGTTATATGGTAAAAGGGCTGAAAGCAATTATGGTGGTCCTTGTGATTACTGCAATTTTTAATTTGCTTCTGACTCCTGGGGAGCCGTTGGTATCTTTCTGGGCCTTTCGGGTTACGCAGGAAGGGATTAAAAATGCAGGGTTTATGGTGGTTCGCCTAAGCTACCTGGTTTTAGGCAGCTCTGTATTGACATTGACCACCACGCCGAACCAATTGACGGACGGCATGGAGAAATCATTGCGCCCTTTGAATAAAATCGGGGTTCCAGTGCATGAGGTTTCTATGATAATGTCCATTGCCCTGCGCTTTATCCCAATATTAATAGAAGAAACAGATAAAATTATGAAAGCGCAGCTTGCAAGAGGGGCAGATTTTGAAAGCGGGAACCTGGTAAAAAGGATACGGGCAATGATACCATTATTGGTTCCGCTGTTTATCTCAGCTTTCCGGCGAGCCAATGACCTTGCCCTAGCAATGGAGGCGAGGTGTTACAACGGCGGGGAAGGCAGGACGAAAATGAAGCCTTTAATATATGGTAAAAGGGATATGGTAGCATACTTGGTGGAAGCCGGATACTTTGCAGGGATTATTTTACTGAGGAGGGTGGCTTTGCCATGGCAGGGATAGGCGGGGAGGCAAAACGGATTAAGCTTGTAGTTGCCTATGAAGGCACAGAGTATTGTGGCTGGCAGGTACAGCCCAACGGCATAACAATAGAGGGAGTGTTAAACAATGCGTTATCAAAGATGTTGGGGGAAGATATTCAGGTAATAGGAGCCAGCCGGACAGATGCAGGGGTGCATTCTTTGGGGAATGTGGCGGTGTTTGATACAAGGGCTAAAATCCCGCCGGAAAAAATATGCTATGCATTGAACCAAAGGCTTCCTGAGGATATCGTAGTGCAAAGCTCCTGCCAGGTGCCGGATGGGTTCCACCCACGCCGCTGCTACAGTGAAAAGACATATGAGTACCGTACCCTAAACCGGAAAATCCCGATCCCTACCTTACGCCGGAACACATATTTTTACTATCGGGACCTGGACTTGATGAAAATGCAGCAGGCAGCGGGCTATTTTGTAGGGGAGCATGACTTTAAAAGCTTCTGCTCTGTACGGAGCAGTGCGGAAGGCACTGTCCGAACTATTTTATCCTGTACCGTCGAAAAAATTTCAGGGGATATTATTATTTTCCGCGTAACTGGGACAGGATTTCTCTATAATATGGTGCGGATTATGGCCGGGACTTTGATTTCTGTGGGAATAGGGGAAATTGCGCCAGAATCCATTCCAGAAATTTTAAAGAAAAAAGACCGAAGCGCAGCGGGGCCGACAGCGCCCGCGCATGGGCTTACCATGATTGGGATTAAATACGGAGGAGGGAATATCTGAAATGTTAAAAAAGATGGACCAGATGAAAATAAAAGAAAAGCTGCAGTTTGGATACAGCCTGGTGATTGGGCTAATGGTGGTGATAACCATAGTCGCCATAGTTGGGCTTTTTCTTGTACAGGGAAAGATGAATTCTTATATTAAGGGCGCGCAGGCCGCAGACACAGCAGTGAAAACCTGCAGGATTGAGTCAAATATTGCAGGCAGGATAATCCGGGAACTTGTATTGAATGACAATAAAGAGATGGCGTCAGAATATAAGGGGGATATACAAGAAAGCATGGCTGTGATTGTAGCGGCTTTGGAGGACTTAAAACAGACAGGCGTAATAGAAGATGAGCTGAACCAAGAATACGAGACAGCTTTGAACAATTGGATGGAACTTGGGAATAATATTGTGGAAAAATTGGAAGCTGGGGACAGAGCGGAGGCCATTGAATTAATTTTGACGGAATGCTCCCCAGCATTGGAAGCGGCGGTGGGAATTGCAAAAGAAATGGATGAAGACACAAATGAGATGAAAAGCGCGTCCATCAAAATTAACCAGCAGACAGTGATTTATGTAATTGCCAGTATGGTTTTGGTGCTTGTGCTTGCGATATTTACGGCAATCAAGGTTGGGAACAGGATTGTTGCCAGCATTTCAGATCCTTTAAAGGAAATTGAGGATGCCGCAGTGGAGCTTTCTAAAGGGAACCTCCACACAGACGTTACATACCGCAGTGAAGATGAGATTGGGAAACTGGCGCATGCATTGCGCAGTTCCATTGGACGGTTAAGTTCTTATGTGGAGGATATTGACCGGACGATGCATGAATTTTCCGAAGGGAATTTTGACGTCCAGGCGGGGGTGGAGTACCAGGGGAATTTTATGGGGATTGAAGAGTCCTTTCTAAATTTTGAAAAGAATATGGCAGATATGGTGAAAAATGTCCAGACTGTGGCAAACCAGGTGACAATTGCTTCCGAGCAGATTGCCTCAAATTCTGCAGAGCTTGCAGAAGGGGCGACAGAACAGGCAGGGGTGACCAAGGAGCTTTCTGCAACCATTGACAATGTTTCGGAACAGATTGACCGCAATGCAAAGGAAGCGATTGACATCAGCAAAGAAGTGCAGCAGGTAGGTAGGGAGTTAGAGCACAGCAATGGCAAAATGCAGGAGATGGTGGAATCCATGAACCGAATCAGTGAATCCTCGAATGAAATCAGCAAGATTATTGCTACAATCAATGAAATTGCTGCACAGACAAATCTCCTGGCATTAAACGCCTCCATAGAGGCGGCGCGTGCCGGGGAAGCCGGGAAAGGGTTTGCGGTGGTGGCAGACCAGGTATCCCTCCTGGCGTCCCAAAGCGCAGAAGCTGCTACAGAATCCACAGCATTGATTGAAGAATCTGTCCGAGCAGTTGAGACAGGGATGGTAATTGCGAATGAGACGGCAACTCAGCTGCAGGATGTGGTAAAGGGCGCAAGAAAAATTATTGATAAAGTGAACTTGATTGCATCGGCTTCCAAAGAGCAGGCAGACGCAGTCGACCAGATCAATCAGGGTGTGGATCAGATAAATGATGTGGTGCAGACCAATACAGAAACTTCTGAGGCATGCGCTGCATCCAGCCAGGAAATGACAGCGCAGGCAGAGGTTTTGAAAGGCATGATCCAGCAGTTTAAGGTGGGCAAATTTTAGAAAGGCAGCAGAAAATAATTGACACTGGAAGGCGTATGTAATATAATGGACAGGTATGGCGAGTTAGAAATGCGAGCCTTTCTCCGGCGAAGCGTTTTTGCTTTGATGTACAAAGAAAAATGTAAATGGTGCGAAAATGATAGAACAGATGGAATCTTTTACAAAGCGGGGCAGAAACAGCGTTTTACTGCCACCCAGTTTCTTAGCAACAGCGGACGGCATCTGGATATCAGAGTAGCATTGTAAAATTCAAGGAGGTAACATTTGATGAAGACTTTTATGGCCAGCACAGCGGCAGTGGAAAGAAAATGGTATGTAGTTGATGCAGAAGGGAAAACGTTAGGGCGTTTGTCATCAGAAATTGCAAAAATATTAAGAGGGAAGCACAAACCAATCTTTACGCCGCATATCGACACTGGGGACTATATCATCGTTGTGAATGCAGAAAAGGTGAAAGTCACTGGCAAGAAATTAAATCAGAAGATCTATTACCATCACTCCGGGTATGTGGGTGGATTGAAGCAAACCACATTAAAAGAGATGTTAGCAAAGAAGCCGGAAAGGGTGATTGAGCTTGCTGTTAAGGGAATGCTCCCGAAAGGGCCTTTGGGAAGGCAGATGTATAAGAAGTTATTTGTATATGCAGGGCCGGAACACAAACATGCAGCTCAGAAACCAGAAGCTTTAACATTTTAAGGAGGTAAAATAAGATGGCAGATGCAAGATATTATGGAACAGGTAGAAGGAAAAAATCAGTTGCCAGGGTATATTTAATGCCAGGTACTGGCAAGGTTACAATTAATAAAAGGGACATTGACGACTATTTAGGGCTGGAAACTTTGAAGGTGATTGTACGTCAGCCATTAGTTGCAACAGATACCGTTGATAAATTTGACGTCCTGGTAAATGTAAGGGGCGGCGGCTATACCGGACAGGCAGGCGCTATCCGCCATGGCATTGCAAGGGCTTTGCTGCAGGCAGATGCAGATTACAGGCCAGTATTGAAGTCAGCAGGCTATCTGACCCGTGACCCGAGAATGAAGGAGAGAAAGAAATACGGCTTGAAAGCAGCACGCCGCGCTCCGCAGTTCAGCAAGCGATAATTTTAAGACGAATAAGAGATTTTGTAAAACCCTTGAAAGTCCAGTATTTTCAAGGGTTTTCTTTAATCTAAAGTTTTCTAAAATTGTGGTAAAAAGTGCTGAATTTTGAAGCGTAGCACACACATAGCACACAAGTAGCACACAAACGAGGGCATAAAAACCTTGTGTCTTGCGTAAGACTTTTGTATAATGCGGTTATTAAGAAAAGGGCGGTGTTTTCATGGATAGAACAGCGTATAAGAACCGGCATATCAAAGGGCATTACGACAGGATAAACCTTGTTATTCCCAAAGGCGAAAAGGACAGGATAAAGGGCGTATGCTCTGAAATAGGGGAAAGTGTCAATGAATATCTTTATATGCTTGTGTGTAATGACCTTGCGGACGGTACAAGCAGAATGGCAGAGAAAAAGCAGGGCTTTAGTGCGGAACAGGAGCGGATGCTTGAAAAGTGGCAAGTACCAAGAAAATATTATGAAATGATAGAAGATTTATCCTATACCAAAGACGAGGGATATTTTATCTATCTGAAAAAGGGCTATATAAATGACGTGACAGGCAGCAGGAATATACATTGCATGAAAACATCAGAAGTACGGCGGATTATAGGGAAAACGCATAAGAAAGGCCGTTACCCAAAGTAGAAGGATAGCGGTCTTGATACTATATCAAATTCAATTCTGCAAAAGTGCGATTGTAGTCATATCCAAATATGGTAAATGGCTCATTTCCGCATCTAAAATCTAAGTCAAGGCTTTTGAGCATAAACAGCAACCCATGATAGCCGCCTAATTCTGCCAAGTCAGAATTGTGTGAAATATTGGCATGATTATAAATAATGCAGTCAAGGTCTTTGAATTTTGGAAAAAGATGTTTGTAGAGTTCGACTATTAGCGTTTCTTTTAGTAATGGATTTACTAACGATAAGATATGTTCATGTGCGTGTATCATTTCATGTAATATTATGTTCTTATCATCCACAAACTGGGGATTGATTTTTATTGTTCGCTCAAAAATATCTGTTTCGCCATTTTCAGTTGTTTCTGTGACTATAAATTTATAATAGTGTGCGTCAATGCTCAAATAATAGGTATCTTCTTTCAGGTTTCCCTGTGGAGTATCTAAATATTTTCCCATTATGGAAGATTTGGCCATGCACATATCATCAAATAAATCCTCGTACATCATTGAGTGCATATGTAAGTCGAAAACTTCGCTAGCTTGTTGATTTATCCAGTCGTTGCAAGATTTCTGTAAATTGTCATTACATTTAAGCGTATCATTATAAATCTGATTTAGAATGGACATATCAGGGCAATTATTGATTGCAGATATTATGTTTTCTTTTATTTTCATTGTTTACCTCCCTTTTTCTCGAACAGAGGGCATCTTCATTTTACAGACACCCTTTGATACGGTTTTATGTAACGGTTATTCCTTATATTTAGAAGATTGTGCCAGACAGCAAGGAATAATCCTTTAAATGCTCTAAAATGATATTTTGGACATATTCAAGAATGGCAGCAGTATCATAAGAGAAATTATGTTCGTCCAGTGCATCATTATTCAGTAAATCTTTGGCTATTGCTTTTGCTATGTCGTTTCTATTCATCAGCGACACCCTCTTTCTCCTGTAAAATTTCAAGGTGTGTCTTTGCTACGGTGTAAATCTTCATAAGAATATCTACGTTTTCAATATCATATACCATTCTTGCGATATTACAACGGTATTCTCCGGCTTGCTTTTCTTCTGCGGTCTGTTCCGGCTCCGGCTCTACTTCTTTTGCTTTTCTGTCCTCATGTTCTGCCCGGATTTCAAGCATAGGTGTTGTTACTCTGTTTGGCATAAGATAAAAGCAATCTTTCGGCAGCAAATAGGACATCATGTAATAAAAATACTCTGCTTTGTACCCAAAAGGCAAATAATAAACAAGTTCCAAAAGGTGGCGGTGCATATCGTCTTTTACACGTTTATCAATCTTTGCTTTCCGTTCGGCTTCTGATTGCTTGTATCCTGCCATAAAGCCATAATTAAAAAGGTCATAAATCAAATCAATAATGCTTTCTCTGTCTGCCAGTCTGAAAAGTTCTTTGTAATTTCCGATCTGTGCGGAATTAAAATCAAAATCATCATGCCGGTGATGCTTTACTTCCCATTTGGTAAAGGCTTCCTTTGCTTCGGCGGCGGTCATGTTCTTAATTTTTTTCATTGTAAAATCTTCCTTTCTTTTGGTTGGGAAGTATGCTACAATGAACATACTCCCTTTAATTGTTTTGATAGGCGGTTATTGGGTAGCGGCTCTATGGTATTTGTGGTACTGTAGAGCCTTTTTAATTGATACAATCAATCTGCATCAACTCCTTTCCTAGATTTTGTTTATGGCTTCTAAAAGGGCTTGAATTTCAAAATGGGTATATACTTGTTGTATCACCCCCTGCCCTTTGTGACCTACAATTTTTTTAACAAGCCTATCATCAACCCCAGCTTCGGCAAGTAACGAAATGCAAGTATGCCTTGTATCGTGTGGGCGGTGGCTCATTCCTAACTGTTCTATTAACGGTTTCCAGTAGCTGTCATAATAATTTCTGTATTCAAAATGTTTGCCCTCTGGTGTACTTAAAAGATATTCGCAATCATTCAGATTGTACCAGTATTCAAAGAAAGGTAGCACTTTATCAGAAATAGGCACTTTCCGTATTCCTGCTTCTGTTTTGGCGGCAGTCACATCAAACCAATGCTCTTTTATATTAACGTGTTCTTTCTTTAAATCCAGTAATTCAGATATTCTACAGCCGGAGTATATCAGCATTAAAATCACGTTAAAGTAACCGTTCGTATCTTTCCATTTCCAAACTTTTTCTATCTCTGCTTTACTGAATGGCTCTCTGTTGTATGCATTGGGGTTTCCTGCTTTCTTTATATCTATATATTGTGTTTTGTTCATGTCGGGCGGTATTATGTCATGGATAACCGCATATTTGAACATCAAACCTACAAGAACCTTGTATTTGCGTAGGGTAGGCGTATTCTTGCCGGAGGTATCGGCAATATACTGTAAATCATCCAGTTTCACATCTACCATGCGTTTATTTGCGATAGGCTCACATAATAAATAAGCTGCCCGATAGCCTTTTGCATTGCTTTCTGATACGGTGGGAAAGTGTTCTTCACTCCAACGCTCAAAAACTTCTTGAAATATAACCTTTGAAGCATCTACATCATATGGAGATTTATTATAATCTGCTAGTGCTTGCAAGGCTTCTTTTTTGCTTTCATAATAGCCTATTGTTTTTCGTTTCTGCTTCCATTTGCCTGTTTCTGTGTCTATCTGCCAACGCTCCGTTACAATCGCCCTGTATGGCTTTCTGCGGTTGCCAGATAGCTTGTAGACAGAGCCAAAGCCGTTAGGTAGTTTCATTTTTTTTATCAATCCTTTCTTTTATTTTGTCAATAACTTCGATTATGTGTTGCTTGCTTAAATTCTTGTATAATGCTTGAAAATCAACAGTGTATGTTTCTTGTTCATTTTCTGTATTGTATATGTGTAGTTTGTCGGAGTAGCTTGATGCTCCAGATTTTCCAATAGCGTCAAGTTGTTCGATAACATTACTTTCATTGTCTGTTTGGTGGATATCGCCTATTTTTATATCATCCCATCTCGTACCATGTCTATAACGTATTCTATCTTGTGGTTCACGCTTAAATAAATCAGAAAAGATGTAACTTCTAATAAAATGAAAGATAGAATATCCGGCAATATAACCGCTCTCTGCTACTCTGTTAGAAAGATCATAGTAATCTTCTAATATCAGATTTAGCATTTCCAGATCACCATTGCCGTAAGTTGTTGCAATCTTCATAGGCTCTTTTTTTAAAGAGTTCCATTTTTTTAATACTTGTATAGATTTATCAGACAATCCTGTAACGCTTCCTATCATTGCTAAATTTTCATCAGCAATAGCATTGTCACGAATACCAAGTAAATAATCAGCAGTTACATTAAAATGTGTTGCATATGCTTTTATTACATCTGGCGATGTAGTAGGAGGCTCTTTCTGCTGATTTTCTAATTTTGATATTACGGACTGGCTTAATGGATTGCCTTCTTTTTCAAATATTGCTGCTAATTCCCCTTGTGTTAGTGCAGGTCTAGCAATAGTTTCTGTATTTTCTCTTAGTTGTTTATAGACATTTTCTTTCTTCATTTTACGATATTCCAATATGGAATAAAAAATATAAATTATTCCAAAAGCGGATTTCCTTTCTTATTTTGGTTGTTGTTTTATTGTTTGTGATATAGTATAAAAAGTTAGGAACATATGGAATAAATAAATTAAAATATTCCATATAAGAATATTAAAACTTGAAAGGGTAAAAGTCAACAACAACATTAAATAAAGCGGAGGTAATTCTTATGTGTAACAAGGATATAAGAGAATACGCAAACAAAAGAAATGTGCGTTTATGGCAGATAGCATTAAAACTTGGTATCAATGACGGAAATTTCAGTAGGAAATTGAGAACCGAGTTACCAGAGGAAAAGAAAACAGAAATTAGAGCAATTATTGACGATTTGGCAGCAGAACAGTAAGGCGGCGGAATTATGAGTGAACCTATTTTTGAATGTGCAAATATCCCTGTTGCAGTCGCTTCTAAAGCCTTAAAAGTAGATTGTCAGACGGTAAGGCTGTTGCTTCAAAGTGGTGCGGTAAACTGAGGAATTGCATACCACAGGACACCAAAGAGCCGACAATATTCTTATCTGATTTATCCTAAGAAATTCTATGAAGAAACGGGTTTCCTTTATAAAGGGGGTACATCAGAATGAATATTTTGAAAAGATACCGATTGAGGAAGCAACAAAAGGCGTTAATGCAAAAGCGTGAGATATATGAGCGTTTGCAGACAGAACACAGCGAAGACGAGTATTTTTATCACTACACACAAAAAGAAATGGACGCCCTTGATGAAGAAGCCGAGCATATCCTGGGAATTTTAGAAGGGCGGTGGGAGAAATGACGAGGGAGGAACAGTTTAATGACCATGTATCACGAGTTAAGGTTAAATCCAGACATGGGAATAAAGTGCAGCCTTTTGTCCATGCCATAATGACAAACATGCCTCTCTAACAATGACAATGGGTAGGAAATGTACATTGATATATGACCATGCTGGTTGCTGTAAAGAGGATATTGTGCAAGCAATGGGGATGCAGATAAGAGATTTATTTTATGATACAGAGCCGAGAAGTCCGAACTGGAAAGCCTATGTTGAAGCTAGGGAGAAACGCCGGATTGAAGCAGTTTACAATTACGTTTCTATTAACGGTGCTTATGCCTTTACAAAGATTAGGCTTGAGGGCAAGAAAATTATTTATGGTAAATTACAGAATGACCGTTTTACATACGGTTTAGGGCATGATGTAGGCAGAAGGAGTTATAAAGCCATTTATGGAAGCCTACAAGCCATAAATAAGGCGATTGCAGAGAACAGACCTATATTCACGCTGATACGCTGATAAAGCAGGGTTACACAGCTTTTGCTTATGGCGGAGTGAATGATTGGCAATCGGATTTTGCTACATTGGTGCAGGGAGCAGATGTCTATATTCTTGCGGACAATGATGAAGCTGGAAAGCGTGTTGCTGAAACTATCCAGAATGACATTAAGGCAGTTGCAAAGAGCAGCAAAATCATTGTACCCATGCCGGATACGCCTAAAGCGGATATAACGGATTATTTCAGTGCAGGACACAGCAAGCAGGAGTTTGAGCAGATGCTACAGCAGGAGCAGGGTACCGTTAAAGAAGCCGTAAGGGAGGGTGTAGCGAAACACGACACCCCTATAAAGGCACAGGGGCAGCAGGACAGCCGCTTAGAGCAGGTATTAAAGGATTTACACGCTGAACGGTATGAAACAAGCGATAAAGGCTTCGGGCGGCTATTTGCGGATGTTTTTAAGGACAAGCACAGATATAACCCATCCAGAAAAGATTTTATGCGGTATGACGGCAAACGGTGGATTGATGATATTGAGGGTTTGTCTGCGAGAGCGTCAGCAAAGGTTTTATCAGATGCGCTTGTCCGATATGCAGTAAATGTTGATACAGAGGGCAAGTATCTCAAAGCAGTAGCGGCATTATGTAATATCAGAAACCGAAACAATATGTTACAGGACAGCAAAGATGTATATTTTTTTAGCAATGAGCAGTTAGATGTGAATGATTATCTTTTGAATGTGCAGAACGGCACACTGGATTTATCCGGGAATGAGCCTGTATTTATGAGCCACAGCCCCGATATGCTTCTTTCAAAAATATGCAATGCGGAATATGATCCTGCTGCCGATTGCAGAGAATGGAAGAAATTTCTCTTGGAAATCATGCAGGACGATAAGGAGAAAATATTGTATCTCCAAAAAGTGGAGATATAGCACGATTGGCAGGGTGTAGGTTCTGTAATGCCAGTGAGCCGCCAAAGCGAATGTTATTTGACACAGCTTTATTAAAATCACTGTTAGGCAGGGATAGCATTACAGCAAAGCATCTGTATCAGAGAGAAACAACATTTATTCCCAAATTTAAACTTGTGGTAAATACGAATTTTCTACCAACGATTACAGATGATACGGTTTTTAGTTCCGGCAGAATCAATGTTATCAGTTTTGACCGACACTTTGAGCCGCAGGAGCAGGATAAAGACCTAAAGAACCGATTGAGGGATAAAAGTGAAGTGTCGGGCATCTTGAATTGGTGCATTGAGGGCTTGCAGTTATACCACAAAGAGGGATTGAAGCCCCCGGCAGCAGTACAGACCGCTACGGACACTTACAGGACGGATAGTGACAAGGTAGGCAATTTTATCAATGAATGTCTGGCTAAGACTGGCAGGAATAGCAAGGCAAAAGATGTTTATGAAGCCTATACGAAGTGGTGTGATGATAATGGTTACGGTTGCGAAAACAAAGGTAATTTCTTTGCGGAACTTAAAGCAAAAGGATTGTTTATGAACAGCGGAACGGTGGAGGGCAAGACGGTAAGAAATATCGTAAAGGGCTATATGGTGGAAACAGATTTTATTCAATATGATGGGCAGGAACCGTTACCTTTCGACTGACAAAAACGGGAATGTGTAAATTTGTGCAAAGTAAATGTAAATTCCCTATAAGGGCTTACTTTCAAAACATTACATATGAAATGAACATTTTGCACAAATCCAGTAAAATCAATGGTTTCAAGCACCTTATAGATTGAAGTGTGCAAAATGAATGTAAGCAATTTTACGGTTTTTGTAACGGTATTTCAGAAAGCAGGTGAAATATGGATTATTGGAATTTATATAAAGATGTGTGGAATTTCCACAAAAAATATTCAAAGGTGCAGACAGATGATGCGTACTGGGAAGCGGTAGTTGATGAAAGCGGACAGATAGCAAAGAAGTATGATAACCACAAATTTGCGATTGCGTTATTACTGGCGGTCATTGATGAACTGGAACGGATTTATAAGGAGATGATGAAAAATGCAGACACAGCAGTATAAGGATTATATGCGTAGTGAGGAATGGGAAGCCAAGAAACAGGAGCGAATAGCCATAGATGGCGGTTGCTTGATGTGCGGCAGGCCGATAAGCGGGATTAGGAGCGTACAGGTGCATCATATCACGTATGCCAGATTAGGCAATGAAAACGTGCTGACAGACCTTTGTACTCTTTGCGGTTCGTGCCATAAGAAGATACACGCTTATTATAGCCGTAGGAGGGCGTGAAAGACTAGGTGCAGCGCACAATCTTAACATCATAAAAAGAAAAATAATTAGCTGAAAATCAGCGGAAAAGAGGTAAAAATATGGGAAGAAACAGCTATCCACAAGGGCAGATTGAAGGTATGGAGCCGTCAACGGTACAGGAACTTGTAACATCATTAAAGCAATTGCATGACAGGGGGAAGCCGGAAACGGACGAAGAAATCAAACAGCGGATTGATGAATATTTTTCATTTTGTCAGCAATCAAGTATTCGTCCGGGCATTGAATCTCTTTGTATGGCATTGCATATCAGCAGGACAACGCTTTTCAACTGGAATAACGGAACAGGATGCAGTGAGATGCGTCAAGAGTTGATACAATCGGCAAAAGCGTTTATAGGGGCATTTATTGATCAAGCCATGTTAGGCGGCAAAATAAGCCCTCCGAGCGGCATTTTCTTAATGAAAAATTGGTTGTCTTATAAAGACGCTATCAGTATTGAAGAAAGCATACCAAACAAAGAGACAAAGCGTATTCTGACTGCTGCCGAACTGCCCAAACTGGGGGAGCCTACAAAGACACAAGGCGAGGATTTGCCGAAATTGGGAATGAAGCTGGATTATGAGGAGGGAGAAAATGAGTTTTAAAGCATATGTTGAAGAAATCTTGCAAAATGAGGTTTTAAGTGTGGTTAGGCAGCAGGGATATGTTCTTGAAACTGAAATCTGTACTATGATATGTAAGAAATACAATATCTCCTTATACATAGTGAGAGAGACGCTTAGAAGAATCTATCCCGAAATGTCGTTACTGAAAAGGCGTATGTCGGACGATTTGAAGCGGTTTTATGGATTGGATGTGAAGGGATATCCGATTGCATATTTCCCGAATAAATGATTTTTGGTAACTATTAAAATTTTCATAAAGAGAGAATGAGGTATAAGAAATGGACTACGCACGAATAGCAAAGCTACACAACAAAGTTTTTAGCACACCACGAAACAGCCCGGAGCGAGAGCAAGCCATAAATTCATTAAGTGAAGCAGAACGGGCGGCGGTATTTAGTCTTGAAAAAGATTATATGCTTGGGCGTATCACAAGAAAGGAGATTGCAGAAATGGCACAAAAATCAAACGGAACTATAAGCTATGAGCAGTTTGTGAAGAAATCAGAAAGTAATGAAAAGGGAGTAATGCAGGAGTTAGCACAATTCGCTATGAAATCCCCGGAGTTATACCAGCAGTACCGGGAGAAATGGCAAGCAGAGAGAAGCGAACAGCAAAGGCTACATAATAGGCGGCTGACAGAAAACACATTCAAAAACAAGCCATTTTCAATTAGATAGGAGGGTATGACAATATGACTTATTTAGAATGGAAAACCTTAAAGAAAAGCAATGTCGGGAAAAAACAAAGGCGTGTAATTGACTTTGAATATCAAAATCCACAAACAGCAAAGGATTATAAAAAGCGGATGGATGAAGAAAAGAAAAAGCGTAGTGAAATTTTGCAGATCACCGACACAATGACAAGACACAAAGCAATTTCTGAAAATATGGCATTATTCGGACGGTAAAAGAAAGAGGGGAAAATATTATGGAAATGGAAGCAATTAAAACCACATTATCAGAAATAATTGAAGCAGCAGGAGAAAGCGGCGTTACCGAGGGGCAAGCGACAAAAGAACTTGTTACAAAGTATAAAATGGGATATTATGAAGCACTTGAAGCCCTGCGGAATGGATATAAGGAAATCGGGCTGGAGAGGACACCTGAACATACCGGGGCGGTTATCTTCTACCGAAAACCAAGACAGCCTACACAAAAGAATCCGGAGGAATTGGCGGCGGTAAGGCTTGCTAAAAAGTTAGGCAGTCGGGGCATGAGCGAGAAAGAAAGAATGGCGATTATCGCACATTATACAAGATAGAAAGTAGGTGTGTTATGGATAAAAATGCGCTTATAAATAATCTGCTTGCGAATTATGGCAAATACGGCGTTACCAGAGCAGAATTAGAGCCAATTATAGATGATGGCATACAGAATTATGATTTGTCATTAGAAGCTATCTACAGCGGTTTGAGAATGAGCCTTGCATCCGCATTTAATGAGCATGAGTATTTCTCTTTAGATGATGTAATGGCAATAACCGGGGAGAGCCGGGAAGAACTTTTACAGCGGATAGAGCAGTGCAGACAGGAATTGATAGAAGCCGGAGAAAACCCGGACGAGTATTTCAAGCCTGTAGAGCCACAGAGGACAGCAGTCTATCACTTCCCTAACGGTTTGCATTGACGGAATTTGTTCTTGAAACAAAAGCCGAAACATGATATAGTATAGATACAAAAGAGGAAACAACCGCCCACAAAGTGGTTGACCTCCAGATGACTATATAAGCCTACCTGTACCGCCAAGTAACAAGGTAGGCTTATTTATTTTCGCTTGTTCCTCTTATCGAGAAAGGCAAGCAACGCTATAACAAAACTACCAAAGGCAATTAGCAAAGCCAATATACCTATGAAAATCGAAATGATTTCAAAAGCTGTCATTTGCGCCACCTCCCCTCTTATGTACTCCGGCAAACCGGGCATGAAGTTTTGGGAGGCTACCACCTTGCAACACGATTGTTCCTCTCTGATAGTCTACCATATTCTTTCTTTTGTGACAATTCCCTATTAAATTTTATCAATCGTTCTTTTGTGGTGTGTAAACCGTCAAAATATCTTTTCTTGTTATTGTTGTTATAATAACCGTCAAAATATATTGACAAATAGATTAAATGACAGCACAATAAAACTATTAAAATATCTATAGTTTATTTGACATAAGAAAGGCGGTATTATTATGTGTAATGTATATAGCTATATGAGAATAAGCACATCAGAGGAAAGGGATTTACAGAAGTTTACCCGTCAAGAAAGTGCATTACAAAGATATGCGAAGGAAAATGATATTGAATATCTGTTAGAGTTTAGGGAAGATAAAAGCGGAAAGAACTTTACAGAGCGTAAGCAATGGCAAAAGCTAGAGAGCATAGTACAGCCGGGAGATACGATTGTCTTTAAGGATATATGCCGATTTACAAGAGAAGCAGAAGTTGGGTATATGAAGTATATGGAACTCTTGAATAAAGGTGTTGAATTGATTTTCATTGATAATCAGACAGTAAGCACGCTATATATAAAGCAGTTATTAAATGTGGCAAAGGCGCAGAATCTAGTAGCAAGGACGAGCCTTGAAAGCACTGTAAAGCTATTGTTAATTGTGGAGCTGGACAGAGCAGAACAGGAAAGAAAAATAACAGTTCAAAGAATTAAGGATGGAATAGAAGCCAGTAGCAAACGTAGTGGCAGAGCAACAGGGAAGCTTGATAAAATGTCAGACGAGTTGAAAGCGGATATACAACTATTCATTAAAGATAGAAGTATAAAGCAAATAGATTTGATGCAGAAACATAATGTAAGCAGAAATACGTTAAAAAAATATATTGAAATAGTTAAGAATGAGAAATAAATAATACTTCATTAAGGGTATACGTTTGGTGTGTACCCTTTTATTTTGTCCCAAAATAAGCATAGGGTGGGGGTTATAGCAAAATGTCGTATAGTGGTAGTAAGCGTGTCAAACTGCCAGGCATTTTCAAAAAGGCTTAGACCTGCTGCCATTCTGAAATATTTTTAAAATATGCAAAAAGGCGGTTTTGTGATAAAATAAAAATTATCATTATATGGAAGAGGTCGTTAAGATGGAAAATCAATCATTAGCTGCTAACGGTATGAAAATTTCAATAGAAGATTCAATACATAAAGTTATGGACATTATAGAAAAAGAAGATGGAAGAACCTTTGAAGAAAAAAAGAAAGAAGCAATCAATTTTCTTAAGGATAAAGAGAATACGTTGCTGGCAGAACGTTTAATTGATATTGCTACAAATGATGAAATGGGGAAAAAGATTTATAAGAAGTTCTGGGAAATGGGAGAGTGTATTATTACAGAAAATGAAATTATATTACGAAAAGTACAGGATTCGGATAAAGACATATTTATTGAATTGCAAAAGGAAAATAATATCGTTAAGTCAATGATGAAAGAAGAAGCCTATCGTAATATGTTATGGAATGAACATATAGAGTATAAAGCATTAATGTTTTCGATAGTCGTGGATAATGAATATGTCGGATATTGTGGTATAAAGAATACTACGCATGAACAATGGGAGATAGCGATAGAAATTTTGAATAAGTGGAAACACAAAGGAATTGGATATAGAGCAATTAGCATTATGTTAGATGCAATAAAGAATCGTCTGAATGTGTCGGAATTTCGTGTAAGAATTGATGCTGAAAATTATCCAAGTCAAAGATTATTTGAGAAACTGGGGGCAGAGCCTAATGGTATTTCAGAATTTTTGTTGCATGAGGAAGCGGATATTCGTAGATGTGAGGAAGAAAATATTCATTTGCTGGATGAGAGAATACAGGAATTAGCAAAGCAGTTTAATGTTGAACCAAGAAAATTGTTAAGTCATGTGTTGGAATACAAATTAACGTGGGGTTAAGGAAAGTGTCTGTAAGTGTTCAAAAATAGATAAAAATGTTTTTTCGTAACGCACTTGTAGCACACAAAAATCCTGTAAAGCCTTATTTTACGCTGCTTGTAGTTCAGCAAGCGTTAATTGGCTGTTCAAACCGTATCAAAATTGCTCAAAAACCCCGGAAAATCAAATGTTTACGGTTAGAGGGAAGTAATTTCAGATTAGGCGGTATAGCCCCGATTACAAGGGCTGTACCGTCTTTTTGAGTTCCTATGCGCCTTGCCGTTCCGGTTGCGTGGCAGAAAGGAAATTGATTTCCCCTACAAAGTTGAAAACAATATCCACTTTCTGTACCCGTTTCCCGTCCACCTTTTCCGGTGCATGGACTATGATTTTCTTGATAAATTCATTGACGATTGCGGGGGTGAGTTCCTTTATCCCTACATACTTGCGGATAATCGCGGCGAAGCTGTCAAAATCGCTTTTGTTCTGTTCGTAGGTATCGACTTCCTGCAGGTCTGCCCTGACCTTTTCTTCCAGTTCCCGCTGTTCCGCTTCATGCTCTGCGGACAGCTTCAAAAATCTGTCATGGTTGATTGCACCGCTTATGTCGTCCTCATAAATCCGCTTGAAGATACGGTCAAGTTCCGCTATCCGCTTCCTCGTCTGTCCGACTTCACGTTTCCTGCGCTTCATTTCCTTTTCTGTTTCAGCGGAGCGTTGCTGATACATCATTTCATGGAAAGCCATGATGTCATCAAAGAAAAGGGCGGTCACGTCAAATATTCTGCTCCATACTATCTGCTTTAACACTTCCTCGCGGATAAAATGAGCCGTACAGCTTCCCGTATTGCTCTTGTACTTTGCACAGCGGTAATGGTCTTGTGAGCCGTTAAAACTTTTACAAGTAGCGAAATGTAGCTTGCTTCCACAGTCTGCACAATATACCAAGCCGGAAAACAATCCCTGTCTGTCCGCTTTTGTGGGGCGGCGTTTGTTAGCCCTTACTTCCTGCACCCGTTCAAAAACAGTGTCCGCTACAATCGCTTCATGGGTATTATAGAAAATTGCCTGCTGTTCCTTTGTGGTTGGAATCCGCTTTTTTAGTTTGTGGGATTTGGAATAGCTTTTGAAGTTCACCGTATGCCCGCAGTAGTCCATGCGCTCTAAAATACCGACAATGGTACTATCTCTCCAGTCATAAGGGCTGTCGGGGAGTGCTTTCCCCTTTTTCTTTGCGTAATACGCTTTTGCTATCAGCACATTATCCGCTTTGAGGATTTTTGCTATCTGCGCAGGTCCTTTCCCACCGATA
>CAJUDE010000029.1 GCA_910585295.1 uncultured Lachnospiraceae bacterium
CGTAAGACATTATACGCGCCGTAGTGCGCATAGGCACCATACCATGGATTGCACAGCAATCATGGTATCATGTCGTAAGACATTATACGCGCCGTAGTGCGCATAGGCACCATACCATGGATTGCACAGCAATCATGGTATTATGATAAAGTGGCACAATGGAGGAAACTATGGAAAAACTATATATTATCATGCCCGCATACAATGAAGAAGAGAACATTGCATCTGTAATCGCCCAATGGCACCCATTGGCAGAACAAACAGGCCCAGACAGCCGCCTAGTGATAATAGATGACGGGAGCAGGGACCATACATACAAAACAGCATGCAAGCTGAAAAAGAAATACCCCCAATTAACAGTCCTCACCAAAGAAAACCAAGGGCATGGCCCAACTGTATTATACGGTTACAAATATGCCATCTGCCACGGCGCTGATTATGTATTCCAAACAGACTCGGACGGACAGACGCTTCCTTCTGAATTCCCGATATTCTGGAAAAACCGCGCAAGCTGCGGGCTGCTGATTGGCCGACGTGCCTGGCGGCAAGACGGCATTTCCCGGCTCTTCGTCACTTGGGTGCTGCGGCTTGTCCTGCTGGCCATATTCCAAGCAAATATCAAAGACGCAAATTCCCCCTACCGGCTGATGCGCTGCAGCCAACTGCGCCAGGCGCTTAGGAAAGTACCCAAAAACTTTTTCCTTTCCAATGTGTTAATCACGGTTATTTACACTAAAGAGCATCTGGGAGTCCATTATTACCCTATTACATTCCTGCAGCGCCAGGGAGGGCAGAACTCCATTAATATTAGGAAAATCATTTCTATCGGAATGCGGGCGCTGCGCCAATTTTGGAGGCTTCGAGGAAAAATTGGGCGTTAAAGGGGGCGGGTATTTGGTCTGCACTCCGTTTCGGTCGGCGCTGTGTGCCGCCGACACACAGCGCCCCGCGCGGCATTCGCCAATTATCCCTCGCAAGCGCGGCTGCTTGGCTCATTGCCGTGGGAATAAAGGAGGTTATTATGAATACATTTTTAAAATACAAATTTGAAATTCTTGCCAGCGCCTCCCTTGCCGCGCTGTCTGTGTGGCTCTTAGGGGATGACAGCAAAACTTTCCTGGCATGGTGGCTGGCTGTCCTTGTGCTTGGATGTACATTTATGCCTTTTACAGGCCTGCTATTTTCTGGCTTCCAGGATAAAGGCTGGCTGTTTTCTAAAGCTATCGCCATCGCCATTGCAGGATACCTTACCTGGCTTCCCACTGCCCTTGGCATACTAAAATTCACTTCCGCTTCGTGCATAGCAATTACTTTCCTCTGCATAGGGGCAAACGCCTTGCTGGCATTTATCCAGCATCGCCAAAAAACCTGCCCCCTTACGGAACCTTCTTGCCGCCTAATGGTGCAAGAAGAACTTATATTTGTTGCGCTGTTCCTTTTCTGGGCTTATGTAGCTGGCTTCCGGCCGCAGGCTTATGGGGAAGAGAAATTTATGGATTTTGGATTTATGGCGGCAATGATGCGAGGCACTGAGCTTCCATTCCCCGATATATGGTACAGCCAGTCCCCAGTCAATTACTACTATGGAGGGCAATATTATGCTGTTTTCCTAACAAAGCTAACCCTGGCGCAGGCGTCTTCCACCTATAATTTAATGCGGGCGCTGGTGGCAGGCATGGCATTTGCCCTGCCCTTCTCCCTGGTAAGGCAGGCAGCAAAAGATTATTATGGAAAGGGGAAGCGCCGTGCCGTTTGGTCTGGCCTGCTTGCTGGCTTAGCTGTCTCATTATGCGGGAATATGCATTATGTAATTTATGGGATAATCCTGCCGCTTGTTACAGGTTCTGATTTCTGGTTCCCGGAATCCACCCGTTATATTGGGCATAACCCGGAAACCTATGACCAGACAATCCACGAGTTCCCTGCCTATTCTTTTATCCAGGGAGACCTGCACGCCCATATGGTAAACATTTATTTTGTATTATCTGTTTTAGGGCTGTTATATGCCTGGATGAAAAGGGAGGGGTGCAGCCGGAGAAAAGCTTTATTTCAAATGCCCTTGCTGATGTGCGGCATATTCCTTGGAATTTTCCAATGGAGCAACGCCTGGGATTTTGCAATTTACTATGTCATTATTTGCGGCATATGCTTTTTCACCAATTTGAAATGGTCCCAAAATTGGAAAGATGGGATTTTCACCAGCGTGGCCCAATGGGTTGAAGTGCTTGTCTTAAGCATTTTGGCTGCGCTGCCTTTTACTTTACAGTTTGACAGCGGCATGGCGCAGGGAATACGCCTGGTAAAAAACCATTCTGCTTTTTACCAGCTCTGTGTGCTTTGGGCGCTTCCCGTTGCCATTGTAATTGTGTTCCTGGTAAAACTCTTCCTGGAACATAAGCCATCCCACCCTATGGAGTGGCTGAAAGGCATGAAAACCCCAGACCTTTTTATCCTGACCCTGGCTTTGTGCGCCCTAGGGCTAATCCTTCTGCCTGAGGTTATCTATTTGAGGGATATTTATGAAGAGGTTGCTGCCCGCTCCAACACAATGTTTAAGCTGACCTACCAGGCATTTATCTTGTTTGGCATATGTATGGGGTTCCTGTTAATAAGGTTCCTTACAGACAAACCCTGCAAATGGATCCGTGTAACTGGTATTTTAGGGACGGCATGCCTGCTATTGACTTCTGGCTACACAGCAACAGCAATCAAACAATGGAATGGGGAAATCTGGAACCGGGAAGGCTACCTAGGGCTGGACGCCACTGCTTTTTTAGAAAGCCAATTCCCACAGGATGAACCGGCCATCCGCTGGCTGCAAACCCAAATTACAGGAACCCCTGTGGTACTAGAAGCCCCTGGGACCAGCTACAGCAACTACTGCCGGGTATCCGCAATGACTGGGCTGCCCACTGTCCTTGGCTGGTATACCCATGAGCATCTCTGGCGTGGGGACACCGAGGACTTAAACTTTAAAACTGCACAGATAGAAACGATATACACCTCCACAAACGAGGCAGAGGTACGAAGCCTTCTGGATGAATTCCAGGTGTCCTATATTTTCATTGGGCAAATGGAACGGGAAAAATACTTAAATTTAAATGAAAGCCTGCTCCGGTCTATGGGCGAAGTAGTTTATGACAATGGCGCAACCATCATTCAGGTAGGTGCAGCTAAGGAATAACTTAAAACAGCAAACCTTATATGTGGGGTTCCTGGCATAAAATAACCTAAAACAGTAAACCTTGTATCTGGGATCCCCGCCCTATGCAGCCTTTTTATACATGCCATCAGCCCTGCCCCATATATAAGAAAGCTGCACAATTTAATGGGATTCTATGATATATAGTTATGCCATAACTATATATCATAGAATCCCTGTATGTTGCAGCAGCCTTTACCTGCTTATTTCTATTATGATTCTACAATTTCCAACAACTTACCTGTAATATCTGCCATGTTAGAAGAAGCCTGCTTGGTGTTCTGGGATACCTGCACATTCTTTTCCACCACATCAGAAATCTTCCCAATCTGGCTTACCGCATATGCCACAGTATCCACATTCTGCCTTACCATCTCTGCTATTTTCTCCACATCCTGGTTAGCCCTTTCAATATCTTTCACAACAATGCCAAATGCTTCCACCGTCTGCTGTGTAATTACTTTCCCATCTTCCACAGCCAACATGGAATTGGTAATCAGCTCATTTGTCTCCTTCGCCGCCTGTGCGCTTCTTGCGGCAAGCTCTCCCACCTGTTTCGCCACAACTGCAAATCCTTTCCCCATTTCCCCTGCCCTGGCAGCTTCAATAGAAGCATTTAAGGAAAGCATGTTGGTTTGATGGGCAATGGAATTAATCTCATCAATAATTTTCTCAATCGCCATAGACATCTCACTGATATTTTGCATAGATTCCCTAAGCTGCCCCATCCTGGACTGGGTTTGCACAATTTGCGCAGCAACATTGCCATTCTCAGCCGTGATATTCACAGAGGCGTTCACACTATTGTTCAACTCCTCCATTAATTGGTCCATAATCTGTTTCAGCCCTTCCACAGCCTGTTCCTGTTCCCCAGTCCCCTGTTGGATATCATCTGCATTTTCCAATGTCTCCCCAGACACATCATTTAAATCCACGCACGCATTTTTTACATTTTCAATTAAAATCTGGTTCTGTTCCATATCTTCTTTTTGCCGTTCCAGAAGCCTTGCGTTCTCTTCTATGCTGCTGCAGATGCTCCCTACCATTTTATTTATGCTGTCTGAAAGCAATGCAAACTCTGGGTTCCCCTGTTCATTTACCGTAATCTCAAAATTTCCCTCTGCAATTTCTTTCATGGAATTAGTAATACGGTTGATCCCACGGACAATTTTACTGTCCACAAGCTGGTTAATGGTCAACAGCAGCACGCCAAAGATAACCAGCATACTAAGGGACACCACAATCGTCTGATTGCGCCGCTCTTTGTAATATTCGTTTGCCGGCATAAACGTGCCTATCACTTGGCCATTATATTCTTCTGCTTGATAATAGCCCTTCACTCCATCCACCACTGCCTTGCCGCTCCCTGTTAACGCCTGGGGAAACCCGGCGTCCACTGCGGGAGCGCCAATTAATTCCTGATTCTGATGCGCCAATATCACGCCATCTTCGCTTCCAATGGCATACACATAGCCCTTCTCACCAAATTCAATACCCTTCAGCACAACGCCAATCTCTGTCCCAGCAAGCATATTTTCCAGCACTTCTGGATGCACGCCTACCTGGACAAGCCCTTTTGCATCTTTCCTTGCCACGCCAATATATTGCATCATTTTCCCAATAGAAGCATTCACCTGCGGCTCCTGGACAATTTCCAGGGATGGGTCATCCACAATTTCCATAAACGCCTTGGACTGTTCCCCGCTGTTCATATCAAACCCAATATAAACTTCGCCAGTGGAACCAGTGATAATCCCATCCTCGTCAATAATATGTAACTCATCCACTTTAATTCTGTCTTTCACTTCATTCAGTTTCCCAATATCGCCGCCCATGGAACTGTCCATGGCAAGCATGTCGGCAAACGCCCTTGTCTTTGCCAAATTATCCTCACTGAGGTTCTGGGTAAGCTTTGCAATATTGTCCTCATTTGTCGCCAGCTTCTCCTTCACCTCTTCCAGCTTCTCCTGGCTCGCCGCCTTATTCCCCCTCTGGTTCACAAATGTCTGCAATGCAAAAATGGCCGTGATCGTAAGGATAAGCGCAGCCAACATGTAAATAAACAGCCGTTTGGTAAAAATTTTCTTCATAATGTGTTTCCCTCTCCGTTGCAAGTATATAGTGTCTGCTTGGAATACCCATGTTCCAGTATGCCTTTTGTCCATTATACTTTGGGCAACAGCCATTTTCAAGGGAATTTCCTAAATAATTCCATTCCTGATACCATTGTTCTGATAATTGCATCTGCTATTGCCCTCCAACATTCATCCTTTGTATTTTACATATCTTTAATCCTGTTCCTCTTTTTCCTGCTGTTGCCTTGCAACAAAAGCATATCCCTTTCCAAGTTCCTTGAAAAACTTTTGTAAATTAGATAATATACTTGATTCCAAATCACTTTCCGTAAAACCATTACTTTGCGCCATTCCCAAGAATTCTGCTATGAACGGATTCTTTATAAATTATTAGGCTTTTGTGTCCATGACAAAATCTGTCCAGAGGATTTTGGACTCAATGAGTCCAAAATGTTAGGAAAAACCTCATAAAACTTCTTAAATTTGTATAAGCTGCCAACATCAAAACCTTTTCCATATTCTTCTGTTAAAGACTTTGACAATGCTTTCATTATCTCTTTTCCGTAGTTGTCTGTTCGGGTGGTTCCTTTCAATCCCTCTTCAACAATACGGTATCCTATCAACCAATTTCTTTTAACTATAGTGTTCCCACTGCTTAAAATTCCAAATTCCCCCTATAAATTCCAGTGTTCCATATTTCATTAAATTCTTCTCTAGAAATAATAGTTGCATAGAAGCCTTCTCCCCATACCCTTGCATTAAGTTCCTCAACTGTTGGGATTGAACACACTTCTATTACATCCGCATATGGGTCATCATCAAGCTTTACTTCCCCGTTCGCAAAGACCTCTATCTCCCTAATAGCCAATCTTTCATCTTCTATATCCACTTCATAAAAGTATACTACAGGTATATCATCAGATTCATATTGCATAAATAGCTTTACATATTCAATATCGCTTTCCATTGAAAATCACCTCGCCGTCAAATTCCAATATTATCAAAAAATCAAATACCCGCACAAGCGCGGGCTGGCTCGTTGCCTACAAAAAGAAAGGCCTTCCAAAGAATAAATTCCTTGGAAAACCTCTATTTATCCATCAAAAGCTGCTGACGGGAATCGAACCCGTGACCTCCGCACTACCAATGCGACGCTCTACCGACTGAGCCACAGCAGCAACTAGGCTTGTCTATTGGCTATCGCCCCAACCGACTTATCTAATATACTATATTCTACTTATCTTGTCAATATTTTTTACAAAATTTTTGCAAATTTCCCCCGGATACGCTGCAGGGCATTGTCAATCGCCTTAGGTTCCTTTTCCATTGCCTCGGCGATTTGCCGGTAATGCATCCCTGCTAAATAAAGTTTCAAAACTTTCTGCTCCAAGGTGCTTAAGCTTTGCTCTATTTTTTCCTGAACCATCCTGGCGTTTTCCTGGTCAATCAAAAGCTGCTCTGGATTGGCACTCTCAAATGTCTCCAAAAAATCCAGGAAGGTGTCCGCCCCTTCTTCCCCCATAGCCGCATTCAGGGAAATATAACTGTTTAGGGGCTGATGTTTTTTCCTCTGGGAAGCCTCCACTGCATGGTAGATTTGCCTGGTAATGCACAAATCCGCAAAATGGAAAAAAGAAGCGTCTTTCTCTTTTCGGTAATCCCGGACTGCCTTAAATAAGCCAACCATCCCCTCCTGGATCAAGTCATCCGTATCCCCACCAATCAAGAACATTGCATTTGCGCGCTTTCGCACCAAATATTTGTACTTTTCCATAATATAATCCATCAGTTCCGGCTGCCCACCCCTTAATTCCTCAATCAACATTTCATCTGTGTGGTTTTGATAATCGGTATTCCTATGCACTTATTCTCCCTCTGAAACTTAAGAACCTAAGGAACTGTTAAGAAATAACTTTGTTTTTGGCACAGGGTCAAATATAGACATTTATTTCTTAACAGCCCCTAACCTTTGCCTTACGATTTCGTATGCCAGCACCCCAGCAGCCACAGAAGCGTTCAGGGAATCTATCTCCCCCGCCATCGGGATAGAGGCCGCAAAATCACAATTTTCCTTCACCAGTTTGCTTACGCCATCCCCTTCGCTTCCGACCACCAGCCCAATAGGCCCTGTCAAATCAAGCTCATACATCTTTGTGCCGGACATATCGGCGCAGGCAAACCATATGCCCTTCTTTTTTAACTCTTGGATTGTTTTAGAAAGGTTCCCCACCTTCGCAACCGGGGTGTAATTAATGGCTCCAGCAGATGTCTTTGCCACAGTTGCCGTAAGCCCCACTGCCCGGCGTTTTGGGATAATAACGCCATGTACCCCTGCCAAATTGGCAGTACGGATAATCGCCCCCAAATTGTGCGGATCCTCAATATTATCCAGCAATAGCAAAAAAGGAGGCTCCCCCTTTTCCTCTGCTATTTTTAATATATCCTCCACTTCTGCATATTCATAAGCAGCCGCAAAGGCAACCACCCCCTGGTGCTTCCTTGTCTCGGAAAGCTGGTCTAACCTTTCCTTTGGGACAAAGGTAAGAATCGTGCCTTGCTTTTTTGCCTCCCGGATAATAGAGCGCACTGGCCCATCCTGGCAGCCGTCTAACACAAACAGCTTGTCTATTGTCTTGCCAGCCCGGAACGCCTCCAACACAGCATTCCTTCCCTCAATTGTCAGTTCCTCGTACCTCATTTTGGCTCCCTCCTTGGCCGTCCGCCCCATGGGCTATTTTTTCCAGCCTGTCCAAACCTGTCAAAATCAGCTCCATCATCCGGTCCAAATCATTTTTCAAGTACAAATACCCTATCAGCGCCTCAAAACCCGTCGCCCTATGGTAATCTGCAACAGTTGCATTTTTTGCTATCGTATAGGATTTTGCGTTCTTCCCACGCCGGTACACAGCAAATTCCTCCTCCGTAAGCTCTGGCTTGAGCGCCCCAGCCATCTGAGACTGGGCGTGCGCCTTCACCAACTGGCTGGTCATCCTATGGAGGTCATTTACATGGGCGTTCCCCTTTGCAACCACCATAGACCGAACCACCAAATCGTAAATGCCATCCCCGATATAAGCCAATGCAAGGGAAGAATAGCTGCGGGGGTCTAGCCCCTCCATCCCAAACTTTCCTAAAATATATTCATTTATGCCCTTTTCCATTTTACCCCTTCTCTTGTATCTTCCAGGATAATTCCCTGTTCCAGGAGCATTCCGCGAATTTCATCTGCCCTGGCGAAATTCTTTTCTTTTCTGGCCGCCTGGCGCTCTTCAATCAGCTTTTCAACCTCTTCATCCAGAATTTCTTCCTTACGTTCCACAATAATCCCTAAAATATTGCATAATTCGCTGAGCCTTTGGTACAGCCGGTCCAGCAGCTCCTTAGATGAATTCCCATCCACATTTGTATTGATATATTTTACTAACTCAAAGATTGCTGAAATCCCGTCTGCAGTATTGAAGTCATCATCCATCGCCGCTTCAAATTTCTGGACAAACGCGCCGCTTTCTTCCCACAGCCCTTGTTCTGTCCCTTGCATCTGCGCTGCCTGGGCGTTCTTTGACAAATGCTTCAAATTCTCGGCGCCATTGCAAATCCTGTCCAGGCCGCTTTTTGCCGCTTCCATCAAGTCCGCGCTAAAATTCAGCGGGCTTCTGTAATGGGCGCTTAACATAAAAAACCGAAGGACCTGGAGGTCATATTTTTCACTAATTTCCCGCACAGTGAAAAAATTCCCCAGGGATTTCGACATTTTCTTATTGTCGATATTTAAAAATCCATTGTGGAGCCAGTATTTTGCAAAAAGCTTCCCATTGCAGGCCTCACTTTGGGCAATTTCATTTTCATGGTGGGGGAAAATCAAATCCTCCCCTCCCGCATGGATGTCAATTTCTTCTCCAAGGTATTTTCTGGACATCACGGAGCATTCAATATGCCAGCCCGGGCGCCCCTGGCACCAGGGGGATTCCCAATAAGGCTCCCCTTCTTTCTTCGGCTTCCACAAAACAAAATCCAGGGAATCTTCTTTCTCTTCCCCTGTCACTTTAATATCCCTATGCCCCGCCTGCAAATCGTCCAGGTTCTTGTGGGAAAGCTTCCCATATTCCTCAAATTTCCTGGTGCGGAAATATACCGTCCCATCTGCCGCCGGATATGCATAGCCTTTTTCAATCAGCATGGAAATCATCTCAAGCATCCCGTCGATTTCTTCTGTCGCCAATGGATGGGTGGTCGCCGGCTTTACATTCATCCCCGCCATATCTTTTTTGCATTCTGCAATGTAACGCTGGGAAACCTCCTGGGCAGAGACGCCTTCTTCTACTGCCTTTTTAATAATTTTGTCGTCCACATCGGTAAAGTTAGAGACAAAATTCACTTCATACCCTTTGTATTCCATATAACGCCTTACGGTGTCAAAAACAATCATAGGCCTGGCATTCCCAATATGGATTAAGTTGTATACCGTAGGCCCGCACACATACATTTTCACCTTCCCTTCCTCCAAAGGGATAAATTCTTCTTTTTTCCTGCTCAATGTATTGTAAACTTTCATAAGTCCTCCTTTTTCCGTAACTACCATCGCCTTCACTGTCGGTTTTGCAATTCCCTGACCTCTTTCTCTAAGTCTATCATACGGTTGCACAGGGCGGAATTCTCATGCTGCAGCACAGTAATGTCCTCCATCACAGGGTCAGGCAGATGCACCTGGTCCATATCGCTCCGTGGGACCTTTACATTGTCGCGCTTTACAATCCTTCCCGGAACCCCTACCACCGTGCAATTGGGCGGCACTTCTTCTAACACGACGCTGCCTGCGCCAATCTTGCTGTTTTCCCCAATTGTAAAAGAACCAATAATTTTTGCCCCGGCGCTGACCATCACATTGTCGCACAACGTAGGGTGGCGCTTGCCTGTTTCTTTTCCTGTGCCGCCTAACGTCACCCCTTGGTACAGCGTTACATTGTCGCCGATTATGGTAGTTTCGCCAATAATCACGCCGCTCCCATGGTCTATGAAAAACCCTTTCCCTATCACGGCGCCTGGATGGATCTCTATCCCCGTTCTCCTGGCTGCCTTTTGGGAAATTCTCCTTGCCCGGAAATAATGCCCCTTTAAATACTGCTTATGGGCTTTCCGGTAACTGAGCATCACACGGAAACTGGGATATAGCAGCACCTCCAAAGGGGATTTGATTGCCGGGTCACGCTCTCGTATCACTTCAAATTCTTCTTTTACATGCTTCCAAAATCCCATAGTGCAAATTCCTTTCAAAGGTATGCTAACCACAACGCATTTTTTAACCTCACACCCATTCCCTTAGGGAAACACGGGTATGTTCCAGAAGCGCCTGCGCAAGCTCCTGGATATCCATCTTTTTTTCAGGAAGCTTCCCTGACATCCTTTCTATCCTGCCGCCATCCCTATCAATCTCAATGCGGTATGCCCCAGCGTTCTTTGGGACCATTGCATCCTGGACCATCACTTCAAAAGAATGGCCTTCCTCACTTTTTAGCAGGGACACAAACTCCCTTAAGCTGGCAATGCGGAACATCATTTGAAATTCACAGAACTGAATTTCCAGCCCTGGCAGCGCGGCATGGCATAACATATCCCGCCACCCCTGAATTTCTGGGCTTAACAAAAGTTCCTGGATTTCCGCCTTTGGCTCCCCTTGTTCCACCCCATACACAAGGATCCCTTTCAGCAGCCCTTGGTATTTTAACAGCAGCAGCCTGCCATGCTCCGCATGGGTTTCTGCCATCAGCCGTTTATAATAATCCATATCCCGCTTTATAAATATATGATAATCCCTTTCCAGAATATTATTGGAAAATTCTGCCGCCTGGGCGAGGTCCCCTTCCTGCGCTTCCTGCCACGTATACCCGCTGGGAACGTCTGCTTCTGCTTCTGCCCCCGCGACGCCCTGGCAGGGAAAAAATACAAATCCCTGCCCCTTATAATAGGCAGGGTCCGCAGGCAAAAGGAACGTAAAGGGAACCTGCATGCGCTCCATATCCTGCAGCGCATATTCCATCACACGCCCCATCTTCCCCTGCCTGCGGCAGCTTGGATGGGACGCGACCGCCACAATATACGGAAGTTTCCGCAAATGCCCATAGATTTGGATCGTGTATGGGTTTAGGTGCATCATTACCTGAACCATATCCGCTTCTTCCATCACAAGCACTTGATTGTCCCTGGTTTTCCATTGGAAATAATAATCCACAAATTCCTTGGGGTCCTCAGGAAAAACCGCTTCATACATTGCCCTTGCCTTCTGTTTTTCGTGCTGTTTTACATAACGTATCTGTTCCATTACAATTCCCTTATAGAATCAGGCATGCCGCCTGGGCTGCAATCCCCTGTTGGCTCCCGGTAAACCCCAGCCCTTCTTCTGTTGTGGCCTTGATATTGACCTGCCGCTTGGAAATATGCAGCGCATGCGCCACATTTTCCTCCATCTCTCCAATAAAAGGGCGCAGCTTAGGCTTCTGGGCTATCACCGTTGCGTCTATATTCCCCACTTCATAGCCCTCCTTTGCCAAAAGCTCCCTTACATTCGCCAAAAGCTCCAAACTTGAAATCCCCCGATAAACCTCGTCCGTATCCGGGAAATGCTGCCCAATATCCCCAAGGGCAGCCGCGCCAAGCAAGGCGTCCATAATCGCATGCACTACCACATCGGCATCGGAATGCCCATCCAGGCCCATGGCGTGCGGGATTTCCACCCCGCCCAAAATTAATTTCCTTCCCTCTTTCAATCTATGCACATCATAGCCTGTCCCAACTCTCATCCAGTTCCCTCTAATTCCCTTCGTATGTAATAATGCTGTCGACGTTATAGCCAGACAGCTTCTCCCTTCCTTTTAGCCCGGCAAGCTCCATCACAAAACAAATTTTAACTACCTGGCCGCCCAGCTTCTCAATCAGCCCAATAATTGCTTCAATCGTACCGCCTGTGGCAATTAGGTCATCAATAATTACGACCTTCTGCCCAGGGCGTATGGCGTCTTTATGGATTTCAATCACTGCGCTCCCATATTCCAGGTCATATTCTGCAGAAATCGTTTCACAAGGCAGCTTGCCCTTTTTACGGACTGGGACAAAACTCTTATGTGCCTCATAAGCCACTGGCACCCCAAAAATAAAGCCCCTGGACTCAGGCCCTACCACCACGTCGTATTCTACGCCCTCCAGGCTTTCCAACAATTTATCAATGGCAAGGTGCAGGCCGTTTGCATCTTGCAGGATGCTGGTCACATCACGGAATATAATGCCTGGTTCCGGGAAATCTGGTATGCTTCTTACATAATCGTCTAATTTTTTCATTATTTTCCTCCTCCAATTCCTCTTCTGTCACAAATGCTCTTTGGCGCATTCCAAAGCCGACTCAATGGTATCGTCCATATCATAATATTTATACTGGCCCAGACGGCCGCCAAAAATTACGTTCCCTTCTTTCTTTGCCAGCTCTTGGTACCTTCCATACAATTCTGCATTTTTTTCATCATTCAGCGGATAATATGGCTCGTCCCCTTTGCTCCATGCCTTAGGGTATTCCCTGGTAACCACTGTCTTTGGCTGAGTCCCATATTCAAAATGCTTATGCTCAATGACCCTGGTATAGGGAACCTCATATTCCGTATAATTGACCACCGCGTTCCCCTGATAATTTTCCTCTTCCAACACCTCTGACTCAAACCTGAGGGAACGGTATTCCAGTTCCCCAAAGCAATAGCCAAAATATTCATCCACCATGCCGGTGTATACGACAGCCCCAGCCAGCCCCTGATAATGCTCCCGCTGAGCAAAGAAATCCTTATTCAGCCTGACTTCTGTCCCTTCCAACATTTTTTCTACCATTTTGGTATAGCCGCCTATAGGGATCCCTTGGTAATTGTCATTAAAATAATTATTGTCATAAGTAAACCGTACCGGAAGGCGTTTTATAATAAAGGCAGGAAGCTCTGTGGCGCGCCTCCCCCATTGCTTTTCTGTATACCCTTTCACCAGTTTCTCATATACGTCTGGCCCAACTAAATTAATTGCCTGCTCCTCTAAATTCTTCGGGCGCCCCACTGCCCGTTCCCGCTTTTGGCTTTCTATCTTTTCCTTAGCTTCCTTTGGGGACACCACCCCCCAGAGCTTGTGGAATGTGTTCATATTAAAGGGTAAATTATAGATTTCCCCTTTATAATTTGCCACTGGCGCATTGGTATACCGGTTAAACTCTGCAAACTGGTTCACATAGCCCCACACCTCCTGATTGGAAGTATGGAAGATATGCGCCCCATATTCATGCACTTGGATCCCCTCTACCTCTTTCGTATAAATATTGCCGGCAATATGCCCGCGTTTCTCTATGACAAGGCATTTCTTCCCTGCTTTTTTAGCTTCCTGTGCGAACACCGCGCCGAACAGCCCAGCCCCTACAATCAAAAAATCATATGTTCCCATCCGTTCTCCTTCTGCCCTTTCCCAAAGCTTTCAACACGCCAACCCCTCTGATATTTGGCGTTTCTTTATCAGTATAGTATAACAAACTGGTTTTCACAAGATATTTTTCCGCAAAATATATGAAAAAAACCCCAATTCTTTCCAAAATTTTAACACACAACCTGCCTATTTTCTGTTATAATGGCATTGAGGTGATTCAAATGGCAGTTAGCAATATTCTCAACTCAGACAATATGGAACTGTTAGAGAAATTACAAATCGAGAACCGGCTTCTAATAGAAGAAAATAAAAAACTAAACGATACCGTGGGCTGGATGCACGACACCATTTGGCGTCTGGTACGCATACAACGTACAGAAAGTTAATTCTACGCAACGTACAAAAGTGAATTTTACTCTATGGCAAACCGGCAGCCACACTGCCGGTTCTTTCCATGCTTTTTTACACTTATTCCCGCGGCAATAGGCCAAGCGGCCGCGCCCACGCGGATATTTGCTAAATGCCGCCGGGGAAAATCCCCCGCCCCTTGGGGGAGGGCAAGCTAGGACAGCCCCAGCTTGCTATGGGGCATTTGGCCTCCTCTATCAATCAAAAGGCATGGCAGTTTAGAAATAATCTTCCCGTTTCTTAACCAGCACAATTTTAGTGATCCCATTGCTGGAATCGTCTTTCCTCGTCTGTAATTCTGGAAAAGACTCAATTAATTTGCCAAATTTATGGAACCCATAATTCCTACAGTCAAAATCAGAGTACATTTTCTGGATCATATTCCCAAGTTCCGACAAATACATCCATCCATCTTCATCTGAATTTTCATCCAAAAGGGAAATCACCGTGGCCTTAATGGATTCCAGGTTCGTGATAGGCTCCGCATCGTCCCTTGCCACTGTTTTCTCTGGTTCAAAGTTCCTGCTAAACTGCCGTTTCCACCTCTCCTGTGTATTATTTCTTGGTTCCGGGTTATTATTCCTGGGTTTCGTATTATTGTTCTTATACAAAACGTCCAATGTCTTAAACTGTTCGCATGCCCTTACGAAAGGCGTTGGGGTCTTGCTCTCCCCCATGCCCACCACCCGCTTCCCCGATTCCCTTAGGCGCATGGCAAGCTTGGTAAAATCACTGTCTGAAGACACTATAATAAACCCATCCACATCACAAGTATATAAAACATCCATGGCATCAATAATCATTGCTGAATCTGAAGAATTCTTCCCCACCGTATAATTGTACTGCTGGATTGGGGTCAGGGAATTCTCCAACAAGGAATCCTTCCAGGAATTTTTAGAGCTGGAAGTCCAATCCCCATAGATCCTCCGAATGGTTACATTGCCCAATGTCTGCGCTTCTTTTGTAACAATCTCGATATATTTTGAAGATACATTGTCCGCATCAATCAATAGGGCATATTTCTTTTCTTCATCCATTTTACCTCTCCTTTACTCTGTTTTCCGCCATCCATTATAATACTTTCTGCCACTAGAAACAACCATACTTACAAAGAAAGAATAACTTTTCCCATTTTGCCCATACTAACTAGCATAACGGATATAATGTGATTTGCAACTTGGTTTACCTACTAGGAGGTGATGTTATGGCGTCTTATATCGCTCCCGGCATACAGGATAAATTTGACACGCTGTCGCCTGAGCTAAAAAACTGCATTCTGGCACGCGAGGTCAGGCTGCATACCCTGCAGGATTTAATCCATGTGCTGGAAGAAATTGTGCAAGAAGGGGAATCCTAACCCTTGGGCAGCCCTTTACAGCGGCGGGCGGTGAAAGGACCCCGCCTGCCGGGCGCCCCTTGCAAAAGCGCCTTGTATATCCTTGGCAAAAGGCAAGGCTCCCTTAACAACTGGAAAATGGGCGCAAGCATGCCCGCGCCCATTTGACATTACCCTTTGATTGTCATGCAGCTATCAAGAGTTGCCATTGCTTCCTCCACTGGACGGTGCAATTCCCTTTCCTGCGCGCTGTCAATCAGCTCAAAGGTTTTGTGCAGGCCGCTAATTTGCTGGTCCAGCTCATATAAATCTTCCCTTCTGTTACGGTTATGGCTCCCTTCCTGCAGCTTATTTTCCACTTTTTCCATCAAATAATCCAATTCAATTTTTACCATCACAGCATCCCTCCTGCCCTTGCAGAACCTCCAGAACATTCTGCTGGCAAGGATAGCATGCCCAAAGCTTCTCCATTCCATACCGCTTTTGTGGGAAATATGGCTGAAAACCACTGCCCTTCATTTTCCACCCTCTATGGAAGCTCCAATACATATTCCTGTTTTTTCTGGACAAACTCTATCCTATATGCAAATACGAGGTGATATCGAAATGAAAATTATGCTTGGACAGATGTTAGACCAAAAAGGGATTTCCCAAAATAAATTAGCAAAAGATACTGGAATCTCAATTTCCACGCTCAGGAACTTAAACCATAACCGGACAACCCGCATCAGTTTTGATGTGTTAGAAAAGCTCTGTGTTTACCTGGGCTGTACCGTGGGTGACCTCCTATGCCTGGAGCAAGTGTAGCTGCCCTGGGCATACGGCATGGCGGTTACTCCGCCGCACAAAAGCCCAAATACTTATATAACACAAGTATTTGGGCTTCCAATGATGTCTAAATATTAACTTTAAGGTTATACAGAACTGCTCCTATTCTGCAAAAAGATATATCTATCACTGAACTCTTTGGCTCTATTCAGGTCCAGAGTAGCGGAAGAGGGATTTGAACCCCCGACACCACGGGTATGAACCGTGTGCTCTCGCCAACTGAGCTATTCCGCCATAAGATTGACAAATTCTTGTGAATACTCACAAAAATGGGACCTACAGGGCTCGAACCTGTGACCCTCTGCTTGTAAGGCAGATGCTCTCCCAGCTGAGCTAAGATCCCATGGTCAATGTCTTTCTCGTTGACTGCTTGTCTATTATAATATCAATCCACGCAATATGTCAATACTTTTTTGAAATTTTTTCTATTTTTTATTTTCCTCCCGCCAAGGCAACGCTTCCAAACTTAAAATCCACCTCAAAGCCCTTTCATCATGCGTACGGACATCAGGCAGGTTTCCCCATTCGTAAAATAGACCATTCGGTTTTTTGTGTCCACTTCTTTTATGTTATCCTTATTTGCCAGAAATGACCGATGGCAACGCACAAAGTTGCCGCTTAATGTGCCTGTAAGTTCTTTCATGGTGCTGGAAAATTCAATTTGGCGGCCTTTCCCATGGAGGATGATTTTATGGACGTTATTGGAAGTTTCAAAGAACAAAATATCATCATAATCTATGTTGATTTTCCGCCCGCCAACTTCAACCGTATAGACTTTATGTGTTTTATTTGTCTCAAGGGCATAGCGTTCTATTGCATCTAACAGGCATTCCCTGATTTTTACTTTCGCTTCTGCAGGGTTATCTTTCAATACAAAATCCATTGCCTCCACCCGATACTGAAAAGTCATGTAGCTTAGTTCAGAATGCGCGGTTACAAATATAATAAACCCGCGGGGGTCAAACAACCTGATTTGTTGCGCCAGCCCCATTCCGTCCATGCTGCTGTTCAAGTCAATATCAAGGAAATAAACGCCTGTATTTTGGCTGCCCTTCACTTTTTGCAGCAACGCATAAGGGTCCCCTGTGCCTAAAACAAGCTCCATATCCAGTTCTTCTATCAGTATCGTATTTTGGATGGTCTGCACGATGGCCTGCCGCTGGGCGGCATGGTCTTCACAAACGAATACATACAGCATTATAATGCCACTCCTTTCTGCCGATAATCTCCTAAGTAATTATGAAACTGCCAAATGATCAAAATTTCATATACAATTACTACACTTTTATTGAAATATTTCTTCTCAAAGTTTTTGAATTGTATATGAAATTCATAAAACGATTGAGTTTCGCAAACGCCTAAATAATCTCCATATGCTGTATAAAATAACCAGGCTGCATTGTTGTTTCCAGCAGCACGTTATCATAGGAACTGATGATTTTCTGAGCGTTGGAAAGCCCAATCCCCTGATGCCCAGCCTTTGTGCTAAAGCCTTTTTGCTTTAACTTGTGCAGCGCCAAACCGTTATCCTGAAAATGATTGCTTATGGTAATTGACACGCCAGGCTGATTCTGAATGATATTTAACCCTATTTGCGGCTTTTGGGCCTCCAATGCAGCCTCAATCGCATTGTCCAAAAAAATCCCCAGTATTCTGGCAAGGTCAACGGTGTCTATCTGAAAGCCGCCTACTTTGTCAGGAATATCTATCGCGACGTCAATTCCTGACTCATGGGCATAAATCATTTTTGCAGAGAGCAGGCTCTTGATTTCCAGCACGCCGATGTTGCTCAGTTGGTTCAGCTTGTAATCCCCTTGGTCAATCAGGTTCTTAGTTGGGAAAATTTTATTTTCAAAAAATTCCTTTAACCCTTCCATATCGCAATTTTCAATATAGCCGGACATTGAAAGCAAAATGTTCACATAATCATGCTTAAAGGAACGCAGGCCATTGTACATGGCTTCCAGATTATGTGTGTAACCTTGCAAATCCTGCAGGGCTTTCTGTTTTTCCTCTGTGTGTATTTGTTCCAGCCAAAAACGGCGCATAGCCAGGCATAAAAAAAGCATAACCAGCAGATACCCAGAAATATGCAGCGCATTATTATATATCATTTTACCAAAAGAGCCGTCTTGGCCTGGGATCAAATCATCAAACAGATAGATGGTTATCAGCAGCAGTAACGCGGCGTCAACCACATACCATGTCTGCAAAAAGCGTAAAATGCCTTTGCCTGACAGTAACAATTTTTTAAGCAGCCTGCCACAAAGCAGCGTAATAAAATAAAACAGCAAAATGCGCATTAAGCTGACGCCGAAAGAAAAATATTGCTGATTTAATAACGCCGCGGGAATCAACAAATCCAGAAAAATTACCAGAAAATTATCTGTTATGACGGCAAGCACAAACCCAAGCATGCCCATACAAACATTCTGGGCCGCGGTATCCCGGCAGGTAACCAACCCATAAACGCAAGCCGCCACCAGAATCCCAAACAGGCCGTAGGGTATACAAGAAAAGAGCGTTACAGGCAGCCCGGCAAGCAGCAAAAGCATATAAAGCGCAAGGAACGCCCTTAAGCCCATGCGTTTTGGCCATACATTACGGATGGCCAGGGAAAGCTGAAAAAAAGACAACAGCATTTCAATATATTCCTCCTTTCGAGATTTGCTTTTCTGATTATACTGTATGCGGCCCTCTGTATCAAGCGTTACTCCGCGAAAAACGCGCTTTTGCAAAAATAAAGGCATTCTGTGGAAAAATTAATACTTTGAGGAAGTTGAGGTTTCCGGGCAGGTATGCTACACTGTAGCTGCGCTGCCGCAATCTTTAACGATGGAGGAAATTTTGAATGGACACAAAAAAACTTTTCCAGCTTGTCGCGCTGGACTTAGATGGGACCTTACTGAATTCTGACGGCTGTGTGTCAGAAGAGAATAAAGCTGCAATCAAAAAAGCCACGCAGCAGGGCATTGTTTTTGCCATAGCTACCGGCCGCCCCTACTGCGGGCTGCCATTGGAGGTTATGGAAGAGCTGGGCATCCAATACGCCATCACAGCCAATGGCGCAGCCATTTACCAAGCCCCTGAAAAAAACTGCCTGTTTGAACATTGTATGCCAGCAAGCTTGGTCAGCAGCATCCTGGAAAAATTATTGAAGCTGGAAATACATATGGACATATTTACCCATGGAGACGCCTATACCCCAGCAAAATGCCGGGAAACCCTGCGAAATATCCATAGCCTTCCAAGCTCTTTGAAACACTACATCCTCACTACCCGTGAAGTTGTCCCGGATATTATGGCTTTTTTACAGAAAGGCCAACCCCCTATCCAAAAGCTTACCTTGAATTTCCAGAAAAAGGAAGACGGAAGTTATATTGACCGGGAAGAAACCATACAAACCCTAAACCAATACCCAAAGGTCACATACCTTTCCGGCGGTTATGGCAACCTGGAATTCACCAAAAATGGGGTCACCAAAGCCAAAGGGCTGTCTTTGCTCTGCAATTATTTGGGCATTCCCATAGAACAGTCCATTGCCTGCGGGGATAGCGAAAACGACCTGGATATTATAAAAGCCGCAGGGCTTGGGGTTGCCATGGCAAATGCACCAAAAGATATCTGCAGCCAGGCAGACGACGTCACTTTAAGCAACGATATGCATGGGGTTGCCGCCATGCTGGAAAAACACCTGCAATAGCCCTGGCCTTTTCAGGGCTATTGTAACGCTTGGTACTTTATTCACAATTGTTCATTCTTTTTTCACATTTTTTCCGCATATTTTTCACAAACTATTGACAATCTGTATTGCTATATTATAAAATACGGTAAACAAGCTATTTTTGTGTTTTATAATATTTTAGGAAAGGGATATGTATCATGGGAAAAAGAATTAAAAACAACAGAATTGTAAGCCTAGTACTTGCAGCAATTATGATGGTATCCGTATTTGCTGTATCAGTTCCCCAGCAGGCAGAGGCAGCCAATGAATTGAAATTTAACAAAGGCAAAGGGAAGTCAACCGTTACCATCTCAGACGAAGATTGTACATATTTTACAGAAGAGATCTCTTATATTAAGTTTAAACCTTCCGTAACTGGATATATCACTGTGAAGATGACTAATGCATCATCCATTGCAAATGCAAGCGGATATATCACTCTTTGCAACAATAAGAAAAAACCCATTGGCCGCGTCAATGAAAGGTACCAGACCAGCGCTAACAATTCCTGGGTTTACACTAGGACTTATGGCGTCCGCAAAGGGAAAACCTACTACCTGGCAGTAAACAGTGAAGACGGCGTAAAGATTACTGCCAACATCAAATCTGCAAGCAAAAGCACAGCAAATACCAGGAAGAAAGCAAAGAACCTGAATGCTAATAAAAAAGCAAACGGCGTTATTATCGCTGGTGAAAATAAGGCTGACTGGTACAAAATCAATGTGAAAAAGAAAAAGAAAGTCAGCGTTAATATAACTGCAAAGACAAACGGCGCTACAGTAGAAGGCAATTATATCAGGGGAATCCGGGACGGCATTAAATTCTCTTTCTATGACAAAAAAGGGAAGCCTTGGAGTTCCGACGCTTATGATTATGCATGTATGGCTGGCCCTGGAGGGATCACTTTCTCTATGAAAAACAACTATACAGGCGCAACTTCTGGTATTGACACTGGAATTTATTACATCAAGGTAGAGCGTTATACTAATACTTCTTCTGGGTTCTATACTTTATCTTGGAAATATAAGTAAACGAACGGAACCGAAGGGTTCTGATTGAACCATAACAACTTACCAAGGGAAGGGGCGGCCGTCAACAGGCGTTGTGTTGCCTGCCCCTTCCCTTGGTAAGTTTGCTCAGATTCATTTTTCCCAGCATTTGATTATGTGACTGTTACCAAAATATTTTCTTTTCCTAAATAACTCAAATATTTTATGTGTTTTACCCAAACAATTTCTAGTCTTTACAAAATATATTTCACGTTCTATATCTATACTTCCATTTAGCTTGAGATCGTTTTCTTGTCACTTCTCTCCTTTTTGTTTAGAATTCCATACCCCATATCCAGACAATACATTAACAAAAACCCCTATCATCTTAGAAATTTCTAGTACTTTAGTCACAATTTTCTGATAATTTTCACACTTTTTTCTTATAATTTTCACAAACTCTTGACAATTTAAGATTTTTTATTATAGAATATAGCCCATAAAATATTTTGAGTTTATAAAAAACAGGAAAGGAAAATGTATTATGGGAAAAAGGATCAAACGCAACAAAATTGTAAGCCTTGTGCTTACGGCATTTATGATGGTTTCCGTATTTGCTGTATCAATTCCCCAGCAGGCAGAGGCCGCTGGAAGCCTGAACTTAAGCTTTAAAAATGGTAAAGGGAAATCAACTGTCACTATTTCGGATAGAGAATGCACTGGGGCAACAAACAAAATTGCCTATATTAAATTTAAACCCAAAGTAACAGGGTATATTACTGTAAAAATGACAAATGCGTCATCTGTAAGGGACGCTGCAGGCTTTATGTATCTTTGCAATAATAAGAAAAAAGCTATCAGCCACAAAAAGGAACAATATGAAACTAACCGTTCTCAATCTTGGTTTTATACTAGGACTTTTGGCGTACGAAAAAATAAAATATACTATTTAGCCGTAGAAAGTAGAGGCGGCGGGGTTAAGGTTACTGCAAATATTAAGGCTGCAAGTAAGAGCAATGCTAACACGCAAGGCAAAGCTAAAAACTTAAATCCTGGAAAAAAGGTAAATGGAGTTATCATCGCGGGTGAAAACAAAGCCGACTGGTACAAATTCAATATCAAGAACAAAAAAATGATTCGTGTTTCTTTATCTGCAAAAACAAATGGCGCTGTAGCAGGGCAAGGGGATGGAGATTTCAGTGGAATCAAATACACTGTCTACAAAAGTGATGGAAAAAAACTTGGCGATGATTACGCATCTCCTTCTACCAATTCTACATGGAGCGAATATTTCAAAAGGATTTATTACAATGGATACCCAACCACTCAAACAACTGGTTTAGATACAGGAACTTATTATATTAAAGTAGAACGCCATAAAAACACTTCCTCTGGGTTCTATACTTTAAGCTGGAAATATATTAATCGGCTTTCTTCATCCTATTAAACACTTTTTGGAAAATCAAAACGTCCTTAAAATAAGGTAACCTTCCCTTATTTTAAGGACGTATATCCCTGATATTTCAGGTTGTTTTATCTTTACAGACTATCGAAATTACTTATCAATGCCTTTTCCAGCCCCTATTTAAAATATGCCACGCCGCTCTCAAACAGTTTCATGTCCTGCTCGCCATAAATATTAATTGCAACGCTTTCTCCCCGGCGTTCGGAATGGGCCATTTTTCCAAGAACCCTGCCATCTGGGCTGGTAATGCCTTCAATTGCCAGATAGGAACCGTTAATATTCCACTCTTCATCCATGGTTGGCTTCCCTGCCTCATTTACATACTGAGTAGCCACCTGACCGTTTGCAGCAAGTTTTTCAATCCATTCCTGTGGCGCCACAAAACGCCCTTCCCCATGGGAAGCTGGAACACAATAGGTTTTTCCCAATACTGCCTGTGACAGCCAAGGTGATTTATCCGATACAACCTTTGTATAAACCATTTTGGAAATATGGCGGCCAATTGTATTATATGTTAAGGTAGGGGAATCTTCCTTCTGCTGGCAAATCTCCCCATATGGCACTAACCCCAGCTTCACCAATGCCTGGAAACCATTGCAGATGCCAAGCATCAAGCCGTCCCTCTCCTGCAATAACTTGTTTACGGCTTCTGCCATTTTCTCATTTCGGAATGCGGTGGCAAAGAATTTAGCGCTCCCTTCTGGCTCATCCCCAGCAGAAAACCCTCCTGGGAACATAATTATCTGGGACTGCCCGATGGCTTTTACAAACACATCCACAGATTCTTGGATATCTTCAGCGCTTAAGTTCCGGAATACTTTCACTATCGTATCCGCCCCAGCCCGCTCAAAAGCTTTTGCGCTGTCGTACTCACAGTTTGTCCCTGGAAATACTGGGATAAATACAGTAGGCCTTGCCACCTTATGCTTACACACATAAACTTTATCAGTATGGAACAAATTTTCTTCTATCTCTTCTTTCCCCTCCACTGCAATTGTAGGGAATACTTTTTCCAAAGTCCCAGTCCATGCATGGACTGCTTCTTCCATGGATATCTCTACCGAACCATAGACAAATTTCTGCAGGCTGTTCACCTCACCAATCACCCTGCAATAGGACGGATGCCCGCAGCCGCTGCCTTCTGCTTCTTCTTTTACATATGGCTCCATGGCCTCTTTCATTGTCCTTTCTACCAGGCCTGTTTTATCTGCTGGAACCTCTGCAATAAGTTTGCCAAAATGTGGGGAGAACATGCAGTCCCCGCATACATCAGGCTCCACTGTAACGCCCAATTTATTTCCAAACGCCATTTTGCTTATTGCCGCTGCAATCCCTTTCCCATCCAAAGCATATGCAGACACAATCGCCTTTTGTTTAATCAGCTTATGGAATGTTTCATAGAGTTCCATAACCTGTCCATAGACTGGCAAATCATATTTATCTGTTGCAATTTTAAAAATCATCAGCTTATTTCCTGGCTGCTTCAATTCAGGGGTGATAATATCCTGCTCTTTTGCCACATCTACCGCAAAAGATACCAGCGTAGGCGGCACATCTATTTCATTAAAGGTGCCAGACATAGAATCTTTTCCTCCAATGGAAGGCAGCCCAAAACCAATCTGTGCGCTGTATGCTCCCAAAAGGGCTGCAAAGGGCTGGCTCCAACGGCTTGGGTCCTCACTCATCCTGCGGAAATATTCCTGGAATGTAAAACGGATCTTTTTATAATCGCCCCCTGCAGCCACAATCCTTGCCATGGATTCCAACACTGCATACACTGCCCCATGGTAAGGGCTCCAAGAGGACAGCTTGGGGTCAAACCCATATGCCATCATAGTGACCGCGTCACAGTTCCCTTCTGCCACTGGAAGCTTTGCTACCATGCTTTGCGTCTCTGTCAACTGATATTTCCCACCATATGGCATATATACGCTTCCTGCGCCAATGGAACCGTCAAACATTTCCACCAGCCCCTTCTGGGAACACACATTAAGGTCTGACAAAGTAGCAAGCCATGCCGCCTTAACATCGCCTTTTTTCAGCGCTTCCACAACTTCTGGGATCTCTTTTTCCTCAAAGAAATTTTCATCCTGGGAAGGAATGTCTACTTTCACAGATGTTTCCTGATGGGCGCCATTCGTGTCCAAAAATGCCCTGGATATATTTACAATCTCTTTCCCCCTCCATTCCAGCACAAGCCTGGGTTCTTGTGTGACCACAGCCACTTCTACTGCCTCCAGGTTTTCCTCTTTGGCATAAGCAAGGAACTGTTCTTTCTCTTTTGGGGAGATTACAACCGCCATCCGCTCTTGGGATTCAGAAATCGCAATTTCTGTCCCATCCAGGCCCGCATATTTTTTCGGGACTTTATCTAATTGGACACGCAGCCCTGCAGCTAACTCACCGATTGCCACCGATACGCCGCCCGCCCCAAAGTCATTGCATTTTTTAATAATATGCGCCACTTCCTCCCTGCGGAACAAACGCTGGATTTTCCGCTCTGTGGTTGGGTTCCCTTTCTGTACTTCCGCGCCGCATACTGCAGTGGATTCTGTATTATGGGCTTTTGAGGAACCTGTAGCCCCGCCGATCCCATCACGTCCGGTACGCCCGCCCAGAAGGATAATCACGTCGCCAGGGTCAGACGTCAGCCTTTGCACTGCGCGCCTTGGGGCAGCCCCCATCACTGCGCCAATTTCCATACGTTTTGCCACGTAATCAGGATGATAAATCTCTTTCACATACCCAGTCGCCAACCCAATTTGGTTGCCGTAAGAACTATAGCCATGGGCAGCCCCCCGAACCAGCTTTTTCTGGGGCAGCTTGCCCTCTAATGCGTCTTTTACCGATACGGTTGGGTCTGCAGCCCCTGTCACCCGCATTGCCTGGTATACATATGTCCGCCCGGACAATGGGTCGCGGATCGCCCCGCCCAAGCAAGTGGCTGCGCCCCCAAAAGGCTCAATTTCTGTTGGATGGTTGTGGGTTTCATTTTTAAAGTTCACAAGCCATTCCTCTGTCTGCCCATCCACTTCCACTGGGACAACAATGGAACATGCGTTAATTTCATCCGATTCTTCCTGATCCTCTAACTTCCCCTCCTGTTTCAGCCGTTTCATTGCCATCAAAGCAAGGTCCATCAGGCAGACAAATTTGTCCTTACGGCCTTGATACATCTGCTTATGGGTGTTTAGGTAATCCCCATAAGCCTCTTCCATAGGCTTCTTATAGAACCCCTCCCCAAAAACAACTTCCTTTAACTCCGTGGAAAACGTAGTATGGCGGCAATGGTCAGACCAATATGTGTCCAGCACACGGATTTCTGTCATGGATGGGTCACGTTGTTCTTCTTTCTGAAAATAATTCTGAATATGCAGGAAATCTTTAAATGTCATGGCAAGCCCCAGGGATTTATATAAATCGCAAAGCTGTGGCTCTGGCAATCCCATAAAGCCGTCCAAAACCTTCACATCCTCTGGCTCCTCATAATCCTCAGACAACGTTACAGGCTTTTCTATCCCTGTCTCCCTAGAATCCACCGGATTAATGCAATGGCTTTTGATGGCGTTTAACTGCTCTTGGCCCACCTCCCCCTCAATCACATAGGTAGTGGCAGTGCGTATGGTCGGGGTTTCCATTTCATTTAGCAGTTTCACGCACTGCTCTGCAGAATCTGCCCGCTGGTCATACTGCCCAGGCAAATATTCTACGCTGAATATCTGTGCCGCCCCAGCTTCAAATGTCTCCTCATACACTTTGTCCACTGGTGGCTCAGAGAACACTGTAAAAAGGGCTTTTTGGTAAGTTTCTTCTGAAATATGCTCTACGTCATAACGAATCAGCACACGTACCCTGGTCACCGACTGAATGCCCAAATAGCTTCTGATTTCTGATTGAAGCTCCTTGGCCTGAATTGCAAAATCTGGTTTCTTTTCCACGAAAATTCGTCTTACATTGCTCATAGGTTCCCTCCTGCATTTGTTTTGTTTCCTTCAGTATAACATTAGGTTTCTAATAAGTATAATTAATATATTTAATATTATTTATATTATTTTCTTATTTATCATATTCCCTCCGCCACTTCACTTTTATTCACGCCATACCATAATCGCTTCGCGATATGATATGGCAAACGATGCGCACTTCGGCGCGTATCATGTCTGACGGCATTATACCATGATTGCTGCGCAACCCATGGCATGGCAGCCGATGCGCACTTCGGCACGTATCATGTTTGACGGCATTATACCATGATTGCTGCGCAACCCATGGCATGGCAGCCGATGCGCACTTCGGCGCGCATCATGTCTGACGACATTATACCATGCCTCTCTGTTTACAGGAAGGGAATTTATTTCTTCTATTGACATATTTATAATGCGTCCTTATAATAAAAGCAGATTTCACTTATATAACTTTCCTTTTGCAAAAAGGAGGCGCCTATGGACATTAACTATGAACTGTACAAGGTATTCCACCATGTGGCATCTTCCCTTAGTTTCTCAGAAGCTTCCAGGAAATTATTTATTTCCCAATCGGCTGTCAGCCAATCCATTAAAACCTTGGAGCGGAAACTGGGGCAGCCTTTGTTCGTCCGAAGCACAAAAAGGGTGCTGCTTGCCCCTGCAGGGGAGCTACTGTTAAAATATATTGAACCTGCAATCCATCTGATTGAACGGGGCGAGCAACAGCTTATGGATTGCACGCTGGGGCTTGGGCAGCTCCATATTGGCGCAAGCGACACAATTTGCCGTTATTTTCTAGTGCCTTACCTAAAACAGTTCCATGAACAGTTCCCGCAAGTCCCCATTAAGGTGACGAATGCAACTTCTTTAAGCTGTGTAGATTTACTGTCCCAGGGAAAAGTAGACCTGATAATCAGCAACTACCCTAATTCCCGTATGGACAGCTCTTACATCCAGAAAACAGTCGCCTATTTTAACGATGTGTTTCTTGCCAACCCTTCCTGTTTCCCATTGGAAGGGCAGGAACTTTCCTTTGCAAACTTAAGGCAATATCCCATTTTGATGCTGGATAAAAAAAGCACAACCAGTGAATTTTTACATAACCAATTCCTGCAGCATCAAATGGAGCTGATCCCAGAGGCAGAGTTAAGCAGCAATGATTTATTGATAGACCTTGCAAAAATCGGGATTGGGATCGCGTTTATCCCAGATTATTGTATCTCCCAGGATACATCAGAACTGTTTATTTTGAAAATGAAGGAGCAAATCCCGAAACGCCAGTTGGTAGCTGCAGTCAATCCCAGCCTTCCCATTTCCCCATCCACAAAGGAATTTTTAAGGCTTTTGCCAGAAAAAACAGACAATAATGAAACAACCACATAAAAGGAGGATATTCCATGAAATTTAAAATGTTCCATGAAAACTACAACGTACAGGATTTACAAAAATCCATCGCTTTTTACCAGGAAGCTTTTGGGCTTACCGAAGCACGCCGCAAAGAAGCAGCGGATGGAAGCTATATTATCGTATACCTCTCCAATGAGGAAAGTGATTTCAGCCTGGAATTAACCTGGCTGAAAGAAAAAGAAGGCCCATACGACTTAGGGGAATGTGAGTTCCACCTTGCGTTTGAGACTGACGATTATGAAGCGGCACATGCCAAGCATGAGGCAATGGGCTGTATCTGCTTTGAGAACCCTGACATGGGCATCTACTTTGTATCAGATCCAGACGGGTACTGGCTAGAAGTAGTTCCCGCCAAAAAGTAATAATTTCCGCGCCTCTAGCAAACCACCAGGGGCGCGGAAAACAAAGCGTCCTCTCACATTATAAAATCAGGAATTTTGCTGTGCTGCAAACTTTTCCATTGTCATCTCCGATATTTGCTCACTAATATCGTTTCCCAAATTATCCATAATAATCTTGTCGAAGTCTTCATAATTTATTTCCCGCACATCATGGTATATATGGTTATATAAATATTCACTGAATGTGCTTGCCAAGATAATGACAATTGGGTCTTCTTTAATATCCCTTAATGCTGCTGGGACGTACCTGGGCGTTATCACTATTGTATATGCCCCTCCAATTTTCCTGCGATGCTCACGGAGCCTCCCTGCATTCAAACCTAGCAACTTATTCTCTGTTGATTTTGCATCAACAGCAAATTTCTTGTTTCTTGTAATGTAAAGACATTCAATATCTGTATTGCCTGCACCGCCAATCTTTTGCGCATCCACGTTTACAAACATATTAAATCCTTCCGTCAGCACATCTTCAAATAAATAAGCCGTGCTGTTCTTTGGATTATTTGCATACTCCTCTATCAGTTTTGGCAATTCTAGCAATTTTACCTGAAATTCATCCTGGCATTCCCCTATTTCTTCCAATAACAGTTCTGGATAAAAAGAATAAATTTCCTTTACTACATCCATATACAACCTTGTTCCATCGGCTAAACACAAGGGCTTTTGAAATGCAGAATATACCTTTAGCATTCTCTTCACAAACCCTTTCACCCTATCTGGCAAAGTGACATACCCATCCTTCACAATCCTCCCTGTTGGGTTGCTTCTACTGAACGGCTTTTTAGGATGGAATAATTTCACAATGCCCTTCCCTTCATATACTTGAATAATACCTATCGTTTTTAACAATTTTTGGGTATAATACTGCCATTCGTAAACACAATTTACATAAGTATGCTCATCTTTTTTTAATAATTCCGCTATCTGGCTTTTTCCAAGTTCCCTAAACTTTAAAATCCTATCAACCAATTCCTCATATTTTTCTTCATCAACTTCTTTTATAAATGGTATCAAATATGCATACTCAGCATGATATAACCGGCATTCCAGCCTTTCATCTAATAACAACTGGAATATAAGGCGAAAAGGATACAATTGAAATGCAGCAGGTGTGCCGTTAGCAGGATGCTCAAACTGAATGCCAAACAGCATTGCTATAAAAATTTTCTGCAACTTTCCTTCATCTTTGATATGCTGAAGGAACAAATTCCCCAAAGGGCTGAAAATAAACCGCCTCCCTTTGCCCTCATACCCAAACATATAGAATTCTAACGTATTGATCCTATGATTAATGGCATCCAATGACCTTAATTTAGGGTTCCTAGACTGGTATAAATTTAATTCTGCCAGCCGCTCCTGCATTCGGTAACGTTCCTGCCCACTTATGTTAGCCGCACAATTATTTTTTACGTCCAAAGCCACTGCTTTTATCAATTCATAATTGCAAGTATGTTTATATAAAATCCATTTTTCCCTTCCAACTTTAGCCGGCACAACCCTTACCTCTTTTCCTCTATGCATCCTATAATGCATTCTGTCAAATGTGGAGGGATTGCCTCCCCTATAATAGTTCTAATAAATGTCTCTGATAGATTGCCTGGCAAATCAATGTCCTCGGGTATTGATGACACAATAAAGGTTTCCAGCAGAGTCAAAACTCTCGGGTCAGAATATGTCCCATCCTCCAAAAGCCTGCCTGGATGCACATTGTTATGGGAACTTATGCTCCCATTATATGTAGTCCTTGCTGGGCAAGGCTGATCCCACACCATCCTTTTAAAAGTATTATGGAATCCTTTAATCCTGGTTCCGTCCTCTTTCTTGGGATAATATACCTCGTTTGCCAATGCACTTTTTCCAGAAGGGGTATGCCGCATCGCCAATACCGCCCTGTCGTTTTGTTTTTTTGCATAATGCCATTTAATCCCCGAATCCTGCCCTGGCTCCAAAGATGGCAAATGCCCAATCGCTTGATACAGAGATATCTCTTCTTCTGTTTTTGGCACTCCCCATAAGCAACCCTTTTTCCACATCCTAATAATAGCTCTTGGCCTGGATTGTGGGATGCCATAATCCTTTGCATTTAAAACCCTAATGTCAATATTGTACTTTCCACTGTACTTTAATTGTAAAATTTCCCCTAATAACATATATTCTCCTTCATATGGAAAATACATATCTATAAATTTGGGGACATTCTCTATCAACACATAAGTAAAATCACATTCATCTATAATATCCAGCGCCTCAAGCACTAAATAATTCCTCCTGTCATCCTCATACTGGCATTGCACCTTATTTTTTCCAAGAGTGCTTAATCCCTGGCAAGGAGGCGTCGCAATCAATAACTCCACTTTTTGTTTTTCTGCTGTCTTACATATATATTTTTTTATGTCCTTATCTGTAATATCCCCGCAAACCATCTCTGTTTCAGGATAAAAATAAGAATAACACCTAGCTCTCTGCTCCACCAGCTCATTTGCAAGAACGACACTGATATCCTTATGGAGCCTCAATTCTCCTATTCCGGCGCTTGAAAATAAAGAAATTGCTTTTATCTTTTTAGACATGGAAGTTCACCTACTATTTTTTCTATTAATAATGGGGGAATTGACTCACCAATCACCTGCCTGATGAGGATTTCAGGTGTGTCATCTGGAAGGTTCCAATCGCCTGGCAAAGAATTTAGTAACATTAACTCACATGGAGTCAACACCCTGGCGTCCGAGTATGTGCCATCTTCCAATAACCGTCCAGGATGCACATTCCTTTGGGAGCTTATCGCATCATTCCTTATTGTTATAGTTGGCGCTGGGGTATCCCATCTTATCCTTCGATAGGAAGACTCATAGCCATGTATCTTGGTTCCATCTTTTTTCCTTGGGTAATAAATTTCGTTTGAAAATGCTGACGTACCCGTGGCAGTATGTTTCATCCATTCAATATGCCTTATATCATGCTTCCTTGCAAAGTGCCATTTGACATTTGACTTCTCCCCTGCTTCAATGCTTGGTAAATGCCCAATTGCTTCCTGGACAGTTACTTTATGTCCCACTATTTCTGGCCATTTCCATTCCACATCTTTTGGATACATCTTAATAATAGCCCTCAACCTTGTCTGTGGCACACCATAGTCCGCTGCATCAACAACGCCACTGGATATCTGGTAATCCCTTCCAAATTCATGTTCCAACAAATCAAGGACTGAATAAGTTCTGCCTAAATATTGCAATTTTACTTTCAACAATGCTGGGACATTTTCTATCAGTACATATTCAGGCTCCAATTTTTTTATCGCTTCCACAACATATGTAATCAAATAATTCCTTCTATCAGCAGCCATAGTTTCCTGATTCCTGTTTTTTCCCGCCACGCTCATTCCCTGACATGGCGGTGAGGCTATCAAAAACCCGATTCCCTTTGCTGCCTCCATTACTTTTTTAAAAACTTCTTTATCTGTAATATCACCACATACCATCTTGGATTTCGGATATAAAGCTTTATATAATTCTGCTCGTTTTTCGACTAATTCATTTGCTGCAACAATGGTCACATTACATTTTTCTAAATATGCCTCTCCAATTCCTGCACTTGCAAACAACGACAAACCTGTCATTTCCTCTCCCTGCCATTTATCCATTAATATACATCTTTTGATAAGAAAATCCTTCCCTTTCTAAAAGAAGTATAGCGTCAAGTCCATATCATGTCAACGAAAGCGTCAAACATATGTTAGCCTCCCTCCCCCCAGAATCCCTCTACCGCCTCCCGCACTTTAGACACCGTTACCCGATGGCAATCCTTCCATTCTTTGGGAAACAGCCGTTGATACCCTTCTTCCAGGAAACGCTCATCCAGCAAAAGTATAATCCCTTTATCTTCTGCGGTGCGAATTACCCTGCCCGCTGCCTGCAGCACTTTGTTCATTCCCGGATATCGGAAAGCATACTCGAACCCAGCCCCCTCCCGCTCCTGGTAAAATTGTTTTAAGATTTCCCGCTCATTGCTGATTTGCGGCAGCCCTGTCCCTACAATCAGCACCCCAATCAAAGATTCCCGTTTCAAGTCAATGCCCTCTGCAAACACGCCGCCCATCACGCAAAAACCAATCAATGGCTTCTCCCTGTGTTCAGAAAATGCCTTTAAGAACAACTCCCTCTCCTGCTCCGCCATGCCGCCTTCCTGGCAGATACAATCCACCTCTTCCAAAATCCCTTCCCGGTTCAAAAACTTTTCCCAGACCTGCCCCATCATTTTATACGAAGGGAAAAAAACAATATAATTCCCTTTCTTTGCCTTTGACGCCTGATAAATGTAATCTGCAATCCTCAGAAATTCCTGCTCTGTACGCCTGGTGTATTTGCTGCTCACATCTGTCCCAACCGCCAAAAACCGCTGGCTGTCCTCAAACACAGTCTGGGCATACACTGCATAATTATCCTCCTTTGCGCTCAACAGCTTCTTATAATATTGGATTGGGAGCAATGTAGCTGAGAAAAAAATGGTGCTGCGCCCTTTATCCAAACATTGCTGCAAGTTTACCGCCGGATTGACACAGAACAACTTTATTTTAAATTTTTTGCTATCTTCCCGTTCTGCATATACCACATAATTCTCATCCATCCGCTCATACATATTTAGGAAATGGCGCAATTCCAGATAAAATTCCTGAACTTCTTTCTTTTCTGGGAAGTTGGCCTCTTTTAGGAAAAATTCTTCCATGGCAGAGCCAAGCTGCATCAGCGCAAAGGCAAACCCGCCAATATCATCCAATACCTTATAGGTTTCACACTGGCGCTTTATCTCAATTAAATGCTTATTGCACCGCCCAAATGCCTGGGCGCATTTTTTGCTATGGCTTCCCATCACTTTTCTGAACCGCAGGAAATCCTCTTTATACAATGCCCCACTGTACATCTCCCTGGCACGGTCCACCAGGTTATGGGCTTCATCCACTAAAAATAAATATTCCCCTTTCACCCCTTCTGCAAAAAACCGTTTCAGATACACATTGGGGTCAAAGACATAATTATAATCACAGATTATGTCATCCACCCAAAGGGAAAGGTCTAAGCACATTTCAAATGGGCAGACTTGGTATTTCTCTGCCTGCTGGGCCAAAACCTCCCGCGTGATGTCACGTTCTTTCTGAAGCAAGTCAAACACGGCGTCATTTACCCTGTCATAATGCCCTTTTGCATACACGCAATCCACAGGGTTACAGTCCATCTCATCACAAAAGCAAAGCTTTTCTTTGGCAGTGATTATAATGACACGCCCCTGGTACCCTTGCTTCCGCAATAAATCAAACGCTTCTTTTGCCACTGTCCGGGTAATGGTTTTTGCTGTCAGGTAAAAAATTTTCTCTGCAAGCCCTTCCCCCACTGCCTTAACAGCCGGAAAAACAGTGGTAATTGTTTTCCCTGTCCCGGTAGGCGCTTGGATAAACAAACTTTTCCCACGAAGGGCTGTGCGGTACACATCCCCCGCCAGCTTTTTTTGCCCTTCCCGGTAAGGGAAAGGGAATTCCAAACCGACGATAGAGGCATTCCGCTCCCTTTTCGCATGATATTGGAAATCTGCCCACTTTCCATAAGCCGTAACCAAATCCTCAAACCATTTCGCAAGCTCTTGGAAAGAATAAGTTTCCCGAAACCTGCGGATTTCTTCTGTATCCAAATTGCAATAGGTCATCTGTACAGATATTTCTGGAAGGCCCCTCTGCACAGAAAGGATATACGCATAACATTTTGCCTGAGCCAAATGCACCCCTATTGGCTTTTCCATAAGGTTCACATCCTGGTAAATCCCTTTAATCTCATCCACGCACACATGGCCTTCTTCTTCAACCAGCCCGTCTGCCCGCCCCTCAATCACCAGCGTATACCTTTCCTGGCCCACTTCAATTTTTAAGGGAACCTCCGGCCGGTAGGACGCCCCCATCTGCTTTTGGATTTTCCTGTGTATCCTGCTGCCTTCCTGCATAGCCTCCTTCTGGGCAGCCCTTCCGTGCCGATTGTCAATGTCGCCAGACCGAAGGATAAATTCTACCAGGCTCCTTACGGAAATCTTAATCTGTTCCATGATCTATTGTTGCCCTTTCCACATAAATTTTCCTAACAAAAAAAGATGCATAAGGTTATTATGCATCTTTTTTGGACATTTGTCTATTCTGTTGTTAGGCTACTGTGTACTTGTTCAGGACATTTTCAAAAGTGATGTCTTCGCCGCCATATTTCACGGTCAGCTCTTTCTTAATGCCAAGCCCCATCACCCCTAAAATTGATTTGGCATCGATTACCATGCGCTGGTCTGAAATATCTATATCAAAATCACACATGCCAGCAGCACGAACAAAATCACATACTTCTTCAACATCTGCTAATTTAATAACTTTCTCATTCATCCTTATTACCATCCTTTCTAGATTGGATTGTTTATTGCTAAGCCCCCTCCTGGAACTTGTGGCAAATTATGCCACCTTTTTTTGATTTTGTCAACTCCTGCTTTTTTCCAGCTTTTTGCCAAAAGCGCACAAAACCTACAGTATTTTAACACAAAACCTAGTGATTTCTACATCAAAATTACAGGAACCTGATACTTTGCAACTAGTTCTATATTCTTTCTTTTGTATAGTTTTGCCAGTTTTTTCTATATATTTGTGAATTCTTCTATATTTTTCAAAAGTCTTTTGTTTCCTTCAAGTGACAAACCCTCCATTGCTTTTCCAAACATCCCTAAAACAGCCTGCCTCAATGCTTTCTTGACTATTTTGTGAGAAAATCCTATAATTATTCTATGCCTTTCATATTAGCTTGTTAAAATTTGCAAAATATTTCTATATTTTTAGCAGATCAGTCAAATACCCCATAGCAAGCCGACAGGGCAGGGCTTAGCTTCTTGTTAGGAAGCACGCCCCACGGGGCTTGGGATTTACGCCCACAAGACATTTACCCTCGCGGCATTCGCCGGGAGATTTACGCCCACAGGACATTTACCTTCGCGGCATTCGCTGTGGGATTTGCACCCGCAAGGCGCTTACCCTCGCGAAAACAAACTTTTATGATAGGAAAATACTTTTAGGAGGCTGCCATGGAATCCAAACATATCTTATCCATTTTACAGCAAGTGCAGGATGGCGCCATCGACATCCATGCTGCCTATGATAAATTAAAAATCAGCCCTTTTGAGGACCTTGGGTATGCGAAAATTGACCACCACAGGAAAATACGCCAGGGCGCGCCGGAAGTTGTCTATGGCGCGGGAAAGACGGCAAGGCAGATGGAAGGCATTATCCAGTCCCTTTTATCCCATTGCCCAGAAAACATCCTGATTACCCGGCTGTCTGAAGAAGCTGCTTCTTACCTGTCTGAACGCTTTTCCCTTACCTATGATAAACTTTCCAGAATTGGGATTGTAAACCGCGCCGCCCGCATTAGCGCATCTGGCACAATCCTGGTTGTCACAGGAGGGACCAGTGACATTCCGGTAGCTGAGGAAGCTGCCCTCACTGCCGAAGCGCTAGGGAATAAGGTAGAGCGCCTTTATGATGTGGGCGTGGCCGGAATCCACCGCCTGTTATCCCATGCAGACAGCATCTCCAAAGCAACGGCAATTGTTGCAGTGGCTGGCATGGAAGGCGCCCTCGCAAGCGTGATTGGCGGATTAAGCGACTGCCCAGTTATTGCAGTGCCTACCAGCGTTGGCTATGGCGCCAATTTCCAGGGCTTATCTGCCCTGCTCTCCATGCTGAACTCATGCGCCAGCGGGGTAAGCGTGGTTAATATTGACAATGGGTTTGGCGCTGGCTACCTTGCCAGCATGATCAATCATATAGGAGGTAATAAGACATGAAAACACTTTTTATTGAATGCAATATGGGCGCAGCAGGAGACATGCTGATGGGTGCCCTCTATGAGCTTTTGCCCGAGCCTGAGCAAAAACAATTTTTAGAAACTATGAACAGCCTGTTCCCTGACAAGATTATGGTAACTGCCGTGCCTATGGAAAAATGTGGCATTTGGGGGACAAAAATAAATATGGCAATCCTTGGGCAGACTGAATCCCCAGAGGCATCGCACACCTCCCAAAATCCTGAAGGGCATGCACACCAAAACCTTGAGGGGCATATGCACCACCATAACGCAGATGGGCAAACACATAGCCATACGCTCCATACAAGCTACCCTGAAATGCTTGCGCAGATTGACAGCCTTCCAATCCCAACATCCGTAAAGGAGCATGCAAAAGCTGCCTACCAATTAATTGGCGAGGCAGAAAGCAGCGCGCACCACACAGACATTTCCCAAATCCATTTTCACGAAGTGGGGACGTTGGATGCATTGATGGACGTGGTAGGCTGCTGCATGTTGCTGGAAACCCTGAACCCAGAACAAATCATCTCCTCCCCTATCCATGTAGGGAGCGGGAGCGTGCGCTGCGCCCATGGAATTCTGCCTGTCCCAGCGCCCGCCACCGCAGAAATATTAAAAGACGTCCCAATTTATGGCGGGGCTGTGGAAGGGGAATTATGCACGCCTACCGGCGCTGCTTTGCTTAAGCATTTTGCCAGTCAATTTACTGCCATGCCCCCAATGGCTGTAGAAAAAACTGGCTATGGAATGGGGGCAAAAGATTTCCCTACCGCCAACTGCCTGCGGGCTTTCTGGGGCAGCATGAGCATTTTGCCTGTCCCATCACCCCGCCAGCTTCCAGGCTCTTACACGGCACGTCCATTGGCGGGGATTGCAGAGGAAGAAACGCACCCTGACTACTACACAGAGCAGTTCCACAGCCTGGACCAAATTCTGGAGCTTTCCTGCAACCTGGACGACATGTCGCCGGAAGCAGTTTCCTATACAGTGAACCTATTGATGGAAGCAGGCGCTTTGGACGTCTTTACCACTGCCATTTATATGAAGAAAAACCGGCCTGGGCTTTTGCTGACCTGCCTATGCAACCTAGAAGAAGAGACCCGTTTCAGCAAATTAATTTTAACCCATACTTCCACACGCGGAATCCGTATCCAGCCTTATTACAGGAGGACGCTGGATTCCCAGTTCCGAAAAGTCCGAACCCCTTACGGTGAAATCACCGTAAAAATCAGCACAGGGTATGGCATCCGCAAATGCAAGCCAGAATATGAAGATGTGGCTGCCGCTGCAAGGCAGTGCAAAGTCCCCTTCGCCAAAGTATTTGACGCCGCCATGGACGCCTGCACAAATATATATTTATAAAACGAAGCCCCTGTCCCCTCCTTCACGGAGGGCAGGGGCTTTGGCACGCGCGGCTGTATGGCTCATTGCTCGCAGGAATAAACTTCATTTCCACAAATCTGCATATTCCTTCCGCCGCAATGCGATATTTATTTTTCTCTTATAGGGAATCCCAGGGAATTTCCTATATATGGCATAGAATCCTGCTCTGATGGATTCCCGCCTGCGGCGTGCCGCTTGAGCGGCATATTCCATTCCGCCGCAGTGCGATATTTATTTTTCTCTTATAGGAAATCCCAAGGAATTTCCTATAAGAGAAAAAAAGAATCCCGCCATGCGAGATTCTTTTTATGTAGCCGCTTACATAATACGCGAACTATTATGGTGTAACATTTGCTGCTTCTGTATCAAACAGGCTTTCCTGCAGCTTCTTAATGTCGTCTTCATTTGGTGTCCACACATTGTTCTTCAATTCCACACGTACAGTAACGCTCTGCTCGTCCTCATAAGCAACATTTGCCAATGTATCTTTGAACGCATCCCTTAACATAATGACAATCTGCTCATTCAGTGCATCTTCATCAGAGGTATCCCCGTCATATGCTTCCACTGCTGCGTAAAAGCTTTCCATTGTAGGCCCAAAAATATCCATTTTCTGGCACTTCACTTCTACTTCGTATACATCGTCTTTCTTTGTAGCATCCCCAACAGTATACTTGACATTCTTATAAACGTCTTTCACTACCTCCCGGAATTCTGCTTCCAGTTCTTCAGAAATCTGTATGCCGGTAGTCATAGTGCTCATTTCACTATCCAGGCCTTCCTCATACAATTTCTCTGCTTCTTCCTTCGAGCCAACCTTCTGCGCCACAAATTCCGTTGAATCACCCTTGTAAGAGTTATCCAACAATGCTTTTACATAACCGCTGGCATCGAATGAGCCGCCGCATCCGCCTAATACTGCCGCTGCCAACACTGCCACAAGCAGCAAGGCCAATTTTCTCATTTTCTTCATAACATTACTCCTTTTCGTAAATTTAGCTACAGTATTATAGTAATCCCTTTTTGCTGTCCCGTCAATGTTTTTCTCCAAAAAATTCAGCCAATTTGCATAAAACGCCAACGATATGGCATACTACTATCTATGAAAAAAAATTTTCTTCTCTGCGGGCTTACCGGTTGGTGCTTGGAAATACTTTTTACCTCTTTTGAGTCCTTCCGCAGGCGTGAACTAAAACTGATGGGCAAAACCTCCCTTTGGATGTTCCCCATTTATGGCATGGCGGCTCTCCTTTTGCCCATTTGCCGTTTAATCAGGCGCCTTCCTGCCTTAACCCGGGCATTTTTATATTCCTGCTGCATTTTCCTTGGGGAATTTGCCAGCGGGAGCTTTCTAAAAAAACATCAGCTCTGCCCATGGGACTACAGCAATGCACGCGCAAATATCAAAGGTGTGGTCCGCCTGGACTATGCCCCTTATTGGATGGCTGCCGGGCTTCTTTTTGAAAAAATCTTAATGCGCCCTTCTGGGGACCCTCCAAAAACACCTTAACTTTGGGAGCCAGCATATTAATTAACAAGCCCATAGCAAATCCCCTCATTTGCGAGGGGATTCCATGCTTTGGCCTGTACAGGCTCTGTCCGTTCGCTGGCTGGCATACGCTGTTACAGCCCCTCTCAACTTGAAGCGCTAATATCTAATATATCCATTGGCCTCCTTTTCTATTTTAATATTCCATAGGTAATTGAAAAGATTCCTAAAAAATTTGATCTTGAAATTTGCAACCTTCTGTTATATGATAGTAAAAATCGCTATTAAAACTGATAAATTAGGAGGGAAACTATGCAGCATTTAATGAGCCCGCTGGATTTGTCAGTAGAAGAGCTGGACAAGCTTCTGACACTGGCAAATGACATTGAGCAAAACCCACAGAAATACGCCCATGCGTGTGAAGGCAAAAAACTTGCCACCTGCTTCTATGAGCCAAGCACCCGTACAAGGCTAAGTTTTGAAGCCGCCATGCTAAACCTTGGCGGAAGCGTCCTTGGATTCTCCAGCGCAGACAGCAGCTCTGCTTCCAAAGGGGAAAGTGTTTCTGATACAATCCGCGTCATTTCCTGTTATGCAGATATTTGCGCCATGCGCCACTTCAAAGAAGGCGCGCCACTGGTGGCGTCCCAAAAATCCAGCATCCCAGTCATCAACGCCGGGGACGGCGGGCATCAGCACCCCACCCAAACGCTTACAGACCTGCTCACTATCCGCTCCCTAAAGGGGAGACTTGATAATCTAACCATCGGCCTTTGCGGCGACTTGAAATTCGGGCGTACTGTCCACTCCCTTATCCATGCGTTAATCCGTTACCCACATATGAAATTTATATTGATTTCCCCAGAAGAGCTTCGTGTGCCAAGTTATATCCGGGAAGATTTGCTGGAAAAAAACAATATTGCATTCCGAGAAGTGGAACGTTTAGAGGACGCCATGGGCGATTTGGATATCCTGTATATGACCAGGGTCCAGAGGGAAAGGTTCTTCAATGAAGACGATTATGTAAGGATGAAGGATTTCTATATCCTAAACCGGAAAAAAATGGCGTTGGCCAAAGAAGACATGATTGTCATGCACCCCCTCCCCAGGGTCAACGAAATCTCAGTAGAAGTGGACGACGACCCAAGGGCGGCTTATTTCAAACAGGCACAATACGGCGTTTATGTGCGGATGGCACTGATTCTTACATTATTGGAGGTGGAAGTATGTTAAATGTAGGGGCAATCACAGAAGGCTTTGTGTTAGACCATATCCAGGCAGGCACAAGCCTTTCTATCTACCACTATTTGAAACTAGACCAACTGGACTGCTGCGTTGCCATTATCAAAAATGCCCGCAGCAATAAAATGGGCAAAAAAGATATCCTGAAAGTAGAGTGCGATATTGACAACCTGAACTTAGATGTCCTTGGTTTTATTGACCACAATATCACCGTCAATATTATCAAAGGTGAAAAAATTGTAGAAAAACGGGAACTCCACCTGCCCAAAGAGGTTAAGAACATTGTCCAGTGCAAGAACCCCAGGTGCATCACTTCCACGGAACAGGGATTAGACCAGATTTTCCTCCTGACCGACGCAAAGACTGCAACCTACCGCTGCAAATATTGCGAAGAAAAATTCAAAGGCCATAAAAAAATACAATAGCCTAGAACAAAGAATCCTGCTCTGCAGGATTCTCCGCCTGCGGCGGGTCGCTTTAACGGCATATTTCTTTTCCGCCACAGTACCCTCGCTTCGCTGGGGCAGACCCTGCGATAATTGCTTTGCTGCGCCGAGCACAGTCGCTTTAGCGACATATTTCCTTTTGTGCGAGTGTGCATAATTGTTTTTATCTTATAGGAAAGGCACTTTCACGCTTTAGCGTGACAAGGTCTTTCCTATAAGAGAACAAAGCGTCCAGCCTCCTAGTTATGAGGGGCTGGACGTCCTTTTATGCAATTGACTGCTTTAAGAAGGGAAATCCCCCGCTGCAGCCTATGGTAACCTATTAACTTTTCTTAATAAACTCTGCCTTGCACTTCGGGCAGGTAATGCATATTTTCCCTTTGCCTTTCGGTACCCTGACCTTCTGTTTGCAAGCAGGGCATTTATAAAAATGGTATATTTTCCTCTGTTGCAGATGTTCTTTCCTGCGGTTTTTCTTTACTGCCAATTGATACCGCCAATTCAGAAATTTTTGGTTCTCCTGATACCGCTTCTCCACCTGCCTGGACAGCATACGGTAATACTCATAACCCATCATCCCCAATGCCAACACATAAAAAATATCCCAACGTGAAAAAACTGAAATCACCAACAACGCCATGGAAATCCCTAAATATACCTGCCCCAATTGGTCTGCGCCGTACCTTCCTGCCATAAACCGCTGCATCTTCTGTTTCATTTTACCAACTCCTTATTTACTGGCCACGCCTGTTGGAGTTAATGGTAGCGCAGAACGGAATGGAAGTCAATGGAGTTATTTTCTTTTAAGAAATATTTTATTCTTTGTTTATCCCCATTTCATTTACTTCCGAATCATCGCTAGACGGCGTCTCCTCTTGCTTTAACTGGAACTGGTTTACCAGCTCATACAAGCGCTTAGACTGGCTGGACAATTCTGAACTTGTGGTAACGCTGTTTTGGGCGAACGATGAATTGGATTGAACCACATTGCTGATTAAATCCACATTTTCTGTAAGCTGTTCTAACACCAACCTCTGGTTTTGGGAGGCATTGTTAATTTTATCCATAGAAGTTAAAATTTCCTCGGACCCTTCCACCACTGCCACAAGTGATTTTGCCGTATTGTCCACAGTACCCATACCTTTTTCCACCGCATTCTGGGACCTCTGTATCAAAGCCGCCGTCTGATCAACCGCTTCCGCGCTCCGCTCGGCAAGCTCACGGATCTCATTTGCCACAACGGCGAACCCTTTGCCGGCTTCTCCTGCCTTTGCCGCCTCTATGGAAGCATTTAAGGAAAGGAGGTCTGTCTGGTTTGCAATGTCCTGGATTGTTTTCACAATTTTCTCAATCTCGCTGGAAGAATTCTTAATGTCCTACATGGCGCCAACCAAATGCGCCATCTCCTGGTTGCTCTCCCTAATGCACCTGCCCACCTCAGAAACAATGGCATTAGCATTCTTCGCATCTGCCGCATTTGCCGCCACATCCTCTGATAAGCTTTCTATGGACGCCGCAAGTTGGTCAATCGCCGCTGCCTGCTCGGAAGCGCCGTCAGACAAGACCTGCGCGCCAGAAGAAACGTTCTCTGAGCTGGCGGAAACTTCGTCTGCAGACAGCACAATCTGATGAAGCGCATCGTTTAAAGACTGGGCAATCTTTTCTATGGATGCCTGGATAGGGATAAAATCGCCTATGTAGTCTTGGGTAATGGCAATATCCATATTATTATCCGCCATTTGGGAAAGCTGGCTGGAAATATCCTCTACATAATTCCCCATCGTGGCGCTGATATGGTTAAATGCCTGGGAAAGCTGACCCAGCTCGTCGTCCGACTGGAAATCAATATGGATATTCAAATCCCCTGCCTCCAGCTTCGCCGCCCCATCTGCAATCAATTGGATAGGGTTCAAATATTTCTTGATCATACGGTTCACTACCATCAACAGCGCTACCCCAAGCAAAACCACAATAAAGGTCAGCTTTCCTGCGCTTTCAATAATCGACCAATAAAATTCACTTCTGTCAACCGCCAAATGCAAGGTCCATTGGGTCTTTCCACTTACAGTAAGCGGGATTGACACAGAAATCCCATTCTTCCCTGTGGAGTAATTTTTGCCTTTCCGAATTACAGTACGGCTATTTTCCTGTTTCCCCTCGGCCATGGAATTGATTTTCTTTGCATCTTCTTCTAACGCCCCATACCCCACATCGGAAGCGGCCTGCCCTACTTTGGCGCTGTCTGCAGAATCTACCAGAACCGTCCCATCCTGTGCAAGCGCCACCAAATGGGCAGACTTATAATCTGTGCTGACCAATAGCTGCTCCTGCATATTGTCAAGCCCCACGTCAACGCCAGACACTCCGAGGAATTCCCCTTGTGCATCCCAAACAGGCGCAATTATGCTAATCATCATAATATTTTTCCCCATTAACTCATATATATAGGGATCCATCACATATGGCTCGCCCGTTTCCTTAATTTGCATATAGTATTCTTTTTCATAATTGTCAAAAGCATCTTCATGTTTTTCAAACACATACTCTGTATGCCCTTCATTGGGGTACACTACAGATTCATAAGCAATATCTCTTTTATGTACGCTGTAAGGCTCCCCATTTGCATCTGCAATCGCATTCTGCTCAAAATAGGCAAAAGCCGTGGGGAACCCGTCTCCCCCTTCTAAAAGCCCTACCAATGCCGTGTCAATCGCGTCCCTTTGCTCCGTTGGGTCCAATGCTGAAATATTCCGAAGGGAACCTGCAAAGCCCACCACCTTTCCATAGGCAGTTTCAATATCGCTCGCCATTAAAAATGCATTTTCATAAGCGACTGCCGCAAGCTTTTCCTTGTTTACCTTGATTAATGGCCTTGCAGAAAGAAAAGCAGCCATCAAAACGGTCAGTAGAAAAATGGCTGCAACCAGCAAAGCCATATTTGAAATAATCTTTTTGCTAAGGCTGCCGCTTGCCCCAAAATGCAGCCCTTTTGCATCCTTTTCTTTGCGTATCATAACATATCCTCCATGAATTTTAAAAATAAAGAATCCTGCTTGGCTGGATTCTTCGCCTGCGGCATGCCCCTTTTGCGGCTGATTCCTTTTTTGCCGCAGTGCGGCCATTGTCTTTTCTCTTATCGGAAATCCGGAGGCATTTCTGATAAAATTAAGAATCCTGCTTGGCTGGATTCTTCGCCTGCGGCATGCCCCTTTTGTGGCTGATTC